>DLAF01000030.1:18851-44670 GCA_002492725.1 Lachnospiraceae bacterium UBA7054 | reverse complement strand
AGAGAAATTTCCTCCTACTCGATCCCACTAGAACGACGTCTATATTGGAAGGATTCCTGCCTTCTATGACCCTGTTCTGATACTCAAAGCGTGAATATGTAAAGATATATTCCTCTCCCTCGATTTCCATTGTATAGGGATTTTCTGTTGATACATTATAGAAAAACAGGAGCGCGCACAATGATGATGAATGAACGGTAGCAATTCTTTTCAGTTCCTGCCCATTCCCGCTAATACTCTGCTTAAATTTCTGCCTAAATAAGTCTTTATCAGCAATTGTAAATAAATCTGCTAATCTTTCTCTGCAAATATCCTTGTTTTTCGCTGATGTTTTTGAAAACGTATAGGAATTTGGTGTTCTGCTTTCTCTATAAAGAGTTTTCTCTACCGGGAAATCAAATTTCGGACTTCCCCACATACATTCATACAGTTCCCTTTTTTTCTTGCTCATCGATGTAAATTCAAACATTTTCATCCTCCGTTCTTATGATATTTTTCATTCATTTTACTGACAGTTTCAGCAATCTTACTACGCAGGACAGCCGGTTCTAAAACTTCAACATATGCTCCATATTGCAATGCCCAATAAAAGAAGGCCTTTTCATTACATTTCAATCGAACCAAAACATGATTACTTCCTTCTTCTTTTTGTATATGAAAATCTTTTCCGAACCAATCTACAAGTTCACTTATAATAGTTTCATCAACACGCATTTTGATCGTAACGCTTTGCCCACTAAACATATAAATATGCTCTGCCATATGTTTTGGAAGGTTCAAGCCTTGCTCCAGACCGATCACTTGATTCTGCGGCTTCCTTTGCTCCGGCAGCATTTTCACACAGGTCATTCTATCCAGCCGATAATGCGAAATATCATTATACTTATCATAATTCCCAATCAGGTAATAAAATCCATTATTAGCTACTATTTGATAGGGATTTACCACATATCTCTCTTCTGTTTTGGGATGAAGCTTTAAATCGGAAGCATATAAGTTGTAAACAAAACTAATTTTCTTATACTTTGATATAGCTTCGCTTATCGTATCAACAGTATACATAAGCTGTTTGTTATCCCCATGATGCAGGTTCGGCAAATTACTGATATGATTTACTTTCGCAGAAAAATACTTGTTCCCCATACTTTTCAATTTTTTGATCAACGTCTCAGCCTGCTTTCGCGTGAGATTTTTAGAAAATAGTACGCTGTCTATCAGCATACGTAGTTCAGCATCATCAAACTCTCTTTCTAAAAGACAGTAGCCATGCTCCATAGAGATTTCATACCCAAGTTCTTTCAGATACACTATATTATTTTTTACAGACCTGCGGTCACAATCCATATCGTAATCAGATTTCAATAATCTTATAATTTCCTGTTGTGTTAATCTATGCTCATGGTCTGAATACTCCCTTAAAATTTCCAGAATCAGCATATTGAGCATTTTCTTATTTCCAGTAGCATACATATCTATTTTACTCCCAAAATCGTATACACCGCACACTTTTATAAGTTTGGAAAATCAACAAAGTCAATATCTGTATACGCCAAAACTTTCTTGTCTTTTTGCATTGTGATTAATACTTTTACCAAATCATTCCCCAGCTTGTCTACACGATATAGTACAATACCATTGATCAAATCTGTTGTAAACGAAACAATTCCATTATTTACCAGAAAACCCACATAATCTCTGACCGTATGTGTATTTTTTTCTATTGTACCCTCGAGCATCCCAATGTCGAGTACAGAATAATCAAAAAATTCTGTTTCGCGGCACATCGCCATTATATTTTCATCAGCCGATGTATCATTCTCTTCACCCTCATAAAATTCGTTAAAAATTGCCGGAAACACGACGGACATCATCAAAGTACCACTTTTTTCAAATAATTCGATTTCAAATGGTACGCCACTTGCCGTAATTCCTTTTGCATACCCAATATTTTTATCTGTCACGCCATACCTATGATTACATACCGGATAATCATAATTACTTGTGTAATACCCTACGGTTTCTTCATCAATATCTGTCTCAATTAAAAAACCGTCTGTATAATCGTTCCTTTCTGCAAACTTCGTTACAACTGTCATCAAATCTTTCTCCATCACTTTATTACCATCCCTCTGAGAGTATACTTTTCTTACAACAAAGTATAACAGAGTAAATGTACATTATTTTGCACATCTCATGATTCTGGTAACCGCAACCCTATTGTAAGCGATAAAGCTGTTTTATACAAACCCTTTCATCCGAAACGGCGCGATTCTTTTGATTGGCAAGCTGTTCCTACGTAAGCTTTTTCTGTAAGCTCTTTTCCAATTCTGCAAAATCATTTCCAATTCTGTTAGTGGTCAGCGTTTTCACATTGTCAAGCTGCGGGAAAAAGAAGGATGTAGGTCTGAAGACAGAACTGGAAGATTACGCAGTTTGAAAATGGAATTGACAGTGCATCTTCAGGCATGTTAGAATCAAACCGACAACCAGTCGGTAATGCGTGATGGGAGATTACGGGCAAATGCGGGTCGTAAAGGAAGCAAACGAGCGGAAAAATGAAATACTGGATGCGGCGGAGCGCCTATTTGTCACAAAGGGCTTCGACCGAACCAGCACCGGCGATATTTTGTCAGAAGTGGGGATCGCGAGAGGTACGCTCTATTATCACTTCCAATCCAAGGAGGAGATTTTGGACGCGGTCATCGAGCGAATGATCAGGCAGATGCTTGCCGGGGCCAAAGGATTGGCAAAGCAGAAAGAACTTCCTGTCTTGCAGCGCCTGACGCTGATGATACGCGCTTTGCAGATTCGTGATGACCGGGGTGATGCGTTATTGGAGCAGATTCATAAGCCCCAGAATGCCCTGATGCATCAGAAGATACAGGAGAGGCTGCTTTCACAGATGAATCCCCTGCTTACGGCGCTGATCGAGGAGGGCATGGCGGAAGGAATCTGTCACACCGACTATCCGGCGGAGGTGGCGGAGATGACATTTCTATATGCCAATACCGCTTTTGATACGCTCGTGGTACAGAGCGAGGCTGAAAAAAGGAGGAAGATGATGGCGTTTATCTACAATCTGGAACGGCTCCTAGAGATGGAGCAGGGAAGTATGCTGGAGACTGTTTTGCCGCTGTTTCAGGATGAGGCGCCGTCGTAAAACGTTAGAAGGAATGCAGGAAATTTTCTGACAAAACCGACAGACAGACAGTCGGTCGAAAAATAAAATGGAAAGTCTTTGAGAGGCGGACGGATTATGGAAACAGAAGTATTAGAAATACTGGAAACGGCGGCAATCGCGGTCAGCGGTTTTTTGATCAAAAAATATGTATTTTTAGAGCCGGATATGGAAGCGAAAAAGCAGCGTATGTTTTATCTGCTCAGTTTTTTTGTAATCGGCCTTGTATTTCTGATACTTGGAAAAGATGCGGCGTCGTTTGCGGCGCTTTTCATGATCGGGCTGAATATCTGCCTTGGCAGGAAAGAGCACAGACTGCGGGGGCTGTTTTTGATGATACCGTTTCCGGGCATTATCAACGGACTTTTGGTGCCGGTCCTGCTTGTGCCGCCATATCTGTTTGCCTTGCAGGCGCGGGAAACGCAAGTTTATCAGCTCGTATTATATGGGGTACTGATCCTATTGCTTATTCTTTTTTATGAGAAAGGGAAAAGCTGGCGCAGCTGGTTTCATGATAATATGCAGCACAGGAGCCTGCGAAGATCGGAGAAGTATCTGCTTTGGGTGATCGGGATTTTGATGCTGCTTTTTTCCAGCCAAACGGCTGAGCAGATCACGTTGGACGGTGGGAGCGTGCGGACGGCGGACAGTCTGTATGGGCGGGGGCTGGCTCTTTTTATCGGGATCACCAGCATTTCGGCATTCGTCATGACGATTACGATCATCGTGCTGATCATGCAGGGTAATATGCGTTCCTTTTACCATGAGGCAAAAGATAAAGCGGTTAGGGCGAATGAGGCGAAGAGTCTTTTCCTTTCCAATATGTCACATGAGATAAGAACGCCGATCAATGCAATCCTTGGGATGAATGAGATGATCCTCAGAGAATGCTCGGACAAACAGATGCTTTCTTACGCAGCGAATATTCAAAGCGCCGGGAAGACGCTGCTTTTTTTGATCAACGATATTCTGGATATGTCAAAAATCGAGTCCGGGAAGATGGAAATCGTCAAGGTAGAATATGCGCCGGAAAACCTGATCATGGATTTGTGGAATGTTATCTTTTTACGGGCGCAGGAAAAGGGACTCAGTATTTGCTTTTCGCTTGATGAGACGCTGCCAAGAATCTTATATGGTGACGATGTGAGGATTAAGCAGATTGTCACCAATTTACTGACGAATGCGGTCAAATACACGCCGCAGGGCGGTATTGAGATGAAAGTGGCGTATGAGAAGCGGGACGAAGGAGAACTTAATCTGATCATATCCGTCAAGGATACCGGGATGGGGATTCGGCAGGAGGACATGGGAAAGCTGTTTGAAAGTTTTCAAAGGCTTGATGAAGAAAAAAACCGCAACATCGAGGGCACCGGTCTTGGCATGAATATTACCATGTCTCTGCTAAAGCTGATGGACGGCAAAATGGAAGTAGCAAGCGAGTATGGAAAGGGTTCTGAGTTTACCGTCACGATACCGCAAAAAATCATATGCGACGAACCGACAGGAGATTTTGAGACAATAAAAGAAAGGCATAAGCAGAGCCTTTCTAAGAAATCACAAAGCTTTGAGGCGCCGGAGGCAAGCGTGCTTGTAGTGGATGACAACAGCATGAATCTCACCGTATTTACCTCTCTTTTGAAACGCACCAGGATGAAGATTACGACGGCGGATTCCGGCAGGAAGTGTCTTGCGCTTGTGGAAAAGGAGCGGTATCACATGATCTTTATGGATCATATGATGCCGGAAATGGATGGGATTGAAACGCTTCATGAGATTCGCAAACTGAAGGATTCTCCGAATCAGGACACGCCGGTCATAGCGCTTACGGCAAACGCATTGTCAGGCGCCAGGGAAGGTTATCTGAAGGAGGGCTTCGCTGACTTTCTAACCAAGCCGATTGACAGCGAGATGCTGGAGATGACTGTTCAAAAATATCTCCCGCAGGATCTGATCAGGGAAGCAAACGCGGACGAAACGGGAACGGATCATGACGCTGCCCAAACCGATTATGAAAGCTGGCTTTCCTATGGCATTTCCATAGAGAACGGACTTTCCCATGCGAAAAATGATCGGGAAATGTATCTGGAACTTGTGAAAATCTTTCTTAGAGATCGCAGGAAACAGGAAGAGATGCGAAAGTTTATCGCAGAGCAAAACGGAAAAGATTATGCGACATGGGTGCATGGCCTGAAAGGGAATGCAAGAATCCTCGGTGCGGATCAGCTGGCGGATATGGCATTTGCGCATGAGCAGCAGAGTAAAGCCGGAAATATGCAGTATGCCGCCGACCATTGGGAGGAGCTGCTTTCGGTCTGGGAAAAAACGCTGGAAGGCTTTCAGAAGTTTGTAACCGCATACGATAAGGAATGCCCGGATCACGACCAAGCGACAACGGACGGCGCAGTGCTGCATCTGACAGAAAGTGATCTTTTTGAGGTTGTGGCGTTTCTAGATGATTTTGAAAGAGGGCAGGCTGTAGACCGGCTGAAAACATGGATGGCCGCTCCTTTAGAGCCGTCCATGCGCGACCGCATACAAAAGGTACTGATTGCAATAGAAGATGAATTTGACGAGGATAAGGCCTTGCAGATGCTTCGTGAGATGATGGCGGAAGGAAAGAATTGAAAGGGGCGGATTGATAGATCATGGAGACAACACTTTTAGAAATACTGGAGACGGCGGCAATCGCGGTCAGCGGTTTTCTGATCAAAAAATATGTATTCTTAGAGCCGGATATGGATGAAAAGAGACAGCGCATGTTTTATCTGCTCAGTTTTTTGGTGATCGGCATCGTGTTTCCAATCCTGGGAAAAGACGCGGCATCGCTTGCGGCGCTTTTCATGATCGGGCTGAATATTTGTCTTGGCAGAAAGGAGCACAGACTGCGGGGGCTGTTTTTGATGATACCGTTTCCGGGCATTATCAACGGGCTTATGGTTCCCCTGTTATTGGTGCCGCCGTATCTGCTTGCCATGTCAAAACGGGAAACATCTGTTTATCAGTTTGTGATATACGGGGGATTGGCCGTGGCGTTTGCCCTGTTTTTGGTGAAAGGGAAAAACTGGCGCGGCTGGTTTCAGGAAAATATGCAGCGCAGGAGTCTGCGGAGATCGGAGAAATATCTGCTCTGGGCGATCGGGATTTTGATGCTGCTCTTTGCCAATCACACAGCAATGCAGATTACATTGGATCACGGGAACGTGAGGACGGCGGACAGTCTGTATGGGCGGGGGCTGGCTCCTTTTATCGGGATCACCAGCGTTTGTGCCTTTGTCATGACGGTGACGATCATCGTGCTCATTATGCAGGGCAATATGCGAACCTTTTACCACGAGCGGGTTTCCGGTATGCAGTCCGGCATGATCACTTTCATGGCGGAAGTCGTTGAGAACAGGGACGACAATACGGGCGGTCATATCAGACGCACGGCCGATTATGTGGAACAGATTGCCAAAGAGTTAAAAAGGCAGGGCGCTTACCCGGATATTTTGTCCGAACGCTATATGAAGGATATGATCGTGGCCGCACCCCTTCACGATATCGGGAAGATCCATATTCCGGACGCGGTTTTGAACAAGCCGGGGCGTCTGAGTGATGATGAGTTTGCAGTCATGAAGACCCATACCACGGCGGGGGAGGAATTGCTGAAACATGCCAGGGAGGAGCTTGGGGAGTCGGGATATTTGAATACGGCGGTGGAAATGGCAGCCTATCATCATGAATGGTGGAACGGCCGAGGGTATCCCTACGGTATCAGCGGCGAGGAAATACCGCTTTGCGCCAGAATCATGGCAGTGGCCGATGTGTTTGACGCATTGACATCGAAGCGCTGTTATAAGGATGCTATGCCGGTTGAAAAGGCATACGCGATCATTCGTGAGGAGAGCGGCACGCATTTTGACCCGGTGGTTGCAATAGCATTTTTGCGGCAGCAGGGAGCCGGAACAATATAGGCGGATCGATTGAATGAATGGCAAATACAATGAAATAGGATTGCTTTATACGATATTAAGTAGTACAATAAATAAGTATATAGATAAACGGTTTTCGAACCACCCGTGCCTGTGATTTACCGCGTGGCTCCCTATCCGTTATACATATTTGTGCGGGGAGGGTATTTGGCATTATGCGTCATAAAACAATCCGTTTTCTGGCTGTCAGTCTCATTGTTGTAATCGTATTATGCAGCGGCGCCTTTGCTTTACAGGTGAAGGATATGAACGAAAAGAGCGCGAAGATCATGAACGAGGTCGGAGAGATCTATATGGCCGGAATGAGCGTGCAGACGACTCAGCATTTCGGAACCGTCATGGAGCTGAGGCTATCGCAGGTAGAAGCGCTTGTTCATGATATTGCGCCTAATCGGGAAAGCGGATATGAGGCGGTGCGGGAAAGCTTATCCAACAATGCGAGAGCAAGGGGGTTTGACAGGCTGGCCTTTTGCATGGAGGATCATACTTTTAATCTTTTGTATGGAGAAGACATTTCGGCAGTTGATTCCAATGCCTTTATGGATGCGATTCAAAGCGGCGAAGAACGTATGGTGATGGGGACGAATGCAACGGGTGACAATGTGATTCTGCTGAGTGTTCCTATGACATACGAACTGCCGGACGGCAGGAAAAGCATCTCTCTTGTGGCGGGATTTCCAATAGCTTACATAGGACAAACGCTTGCTTCGGAGTTATCTGATTCCGTGCTATATTTTGTTATCCGCAGAGACGGCCTGATTGTTATTCATAGTGATGCGGAGAATGACAGCAATTATTTCGCTAAAATCGAAAAGTATTCTGACAGCGAAGAAGAAAGTGAGAAGACAAGGCGTGATCTGGCGGAATATAAAGAGGGATTAAAAGCCGCCATGGCGGATGGCGCGGATTACGCAAAAGAAATATATTTAAAAGATGGCAGACGACAGGTATACGGCAGGAGTCTGCCTCATTCGGAGTGGTATCTGATTCTCTCTATGCCGTACAATGAACTGGACAAGACGATTGACAGCTTCGGAGATGAGTGGGCTGTCAACGCAATCAAAAACGGTATTTTCATTCTTTCCCTGTTTATCATCGTATTTATCTGCTATATTCAGATGACGCGGCGGCAGCTTAAGGAAATTAACGAAGCGAGGGATGTCGCCGAGCGTGCAAGCAGGGCGAAGAGTGAGTTTCTTTCCAATATGAGCCACGACATCCGCACGCCTATGAACGGGATCATTGGCATGACGGAAATCGCTGTCGCAAATATTGACAATCCAAGAAAGGTGAGATCCTGTCTGCAGAAGATTTCAGCTTCCGGGAAACATCTTCTTGGCCTGATCAACAATGTGCTTGATATGTCCAAAATGGAAAGCGGCAAACTGATTTTAAACGTGGAACAGATTTTGCTGCCGGAGTTGATTCACGGTGTGGTCAATATCATACTTCCAAGCACGCAGGAGAAAAAACAGCGTTTTGATCTCCATGTGCACGATATTATTGCGGAAAGCGTATGGGGGGACAGCGTGCGGTTGAATCAGACGCTGCATAATTTGTTGGAAAACGCAGTCAGATTTACGCCGGAGGGCGGAAATATCAAGCTAAATGTTTACCAGACACCGTCGGATAAGGGAGAAGCTTATGTCAAAGTTCATTTGATTGTCTGTGATAACGGAATCGGTATGAGCGAGGAGTTTCAAAACAGGATTTTCGAGGCCTTTGCGCGCGAAGATAACGCGCGCGTCCAGCAGATTCAGGGTGCAGGTCTGGGATTAAGTATTACGAAGCAGATTGTTGATGCGATGGAAGGAACGATTCAGGTGGAAAGCGAGCAGGGAAAGGGCAGCAGCTTCCATGTGTCGCTGGATATGGAGGCGGCTCTTCTTGCGGAGGAAAAACCGGACATTCCTTCCTGGAGAACGCTGGTGATTGATGATGATGAGGTGTTTTGCGACTGCACGCTGGCCACGCTGGAATCCATCGGCATTCATGCACAGTGTGCTTTGAACGGACAGAGCGCATTGGAAATGCTTGAGGAGCAGCATCAAAAAGGAAATGATTATGAGGTCATTTTGACAGACTGGAAACTTCCGGGGATGGACGGTGTGGAAGTGACTCGTGAAATTCGAAGCAGATACGGCGAGATGCCTCATATTTTGATGATTTCAGCTGCCGATAACAGTGATATCGAGGAACGGGCCAGTCAGGCGGGCGTTGACGCTTTTATTGTCAAGCCGTTATTTAAGTCTACACTTTACTACAATTTGAACAAATTAAAGGAAGCGGCGGAACCTACTGAGGAAGGCCCCATTCCTTTTGACGGGGAACGTATTCTGGTGGCTGAGGATAATGATCTGAACTGGGAAATTGCGAGTACGCTGCTTTCCGGCATTGGATTGGTTCCCGAACATGCGGAGAACGGCAAGGTTTGCGTGGATTTATTCACGCAGTCTCCGGAGGGGTTTTATCAGGCGATTCTGATGGATATCCGGATGCCTGTGATGAACGGACTGGAAGCGGCAGCTGCAATACGGGCCTTAGATCGTGACGATGCGCAGCAGATTCCAATCATAGCCATTAGTGCCGATGCTTTTTCGGATGATATACAAAAGTGCATCGACTGCGGGATGGACGATCATACTTCCAAACCGATTGATGTGAATAGAATATCGGAACTGCTTCGAAAATATATGCGGTAGAAAAACGGGATATCATAAGAGGAGAATACCTATGGACAGACAAAACCTGACACTGCTGACTGACCTCTACGAGTTGACCATGATGCAGGGATATTTTAAGAACAAGGATCGAAACGAGACGGTCGTTTTTGACGCCTTTTATCGCAACAATCCCTGCGATGGCGGATTTGCCATTATGGCGGGTGTAGAGCAACTGATCCGTTACATAGAGGAGCTTCATTTTGAAAAAGAGGATATTGACTATCTGGCGGGACTCGGTATCTTTGATGAGGATTTTCTGGATTATCTGGCGGAGTTTCAGTTTACCGGGGACATTTACGCGATTCCGGAGGGCACAGTGGTCTTTCCAAGGGAACCTCTTGTTAAGGTGATTGCGCCTATTATGCAGGCCCAGCTTGTGGAGACGGCCATCTTAAATATCATCAACCACCAGAGCCTGATTGCCACAAAGGCAGCGCGGGTGTGTTACGCCGCACAGGGAGACGGGGTGATGGAGTTTGGTCTGCGCCGTGCGCAAGGGCCGGATGCGGGCACTTACGGGGCCAGAGCAGCCGTTATTGGTGGCTGTGTGGGCACTTCCAACGTACTTTGCGGGCAGCTTTTTGATGTGCCTGTCAAGGGCACCCACGCGCACAGCTGGATCATGAGCTTTCCCGATGAATACACGGCTTTTAAGACTTATGCGGACTTATATCCTTCCGCCTGCATTCTGCTGGTGGACACCTATGATACCTTAAAATCCGGGGTGCCAAATGCAATCCGTGTGTTTCAGGAAATGCGGGCAGCAGGCATTCCCCTTGATTTTTATGGCATTCGTCTGGACAGTGGTGATTTGGCTTACCTCTCCAAGGAGGCGAGGAGGATGTTAGACGAAGCGGGCTTTTTCAATGCGGTGATCTCCGCTTCCAACGATCTGGATGAATTTTTGATTCAAAGTCTGAAAGATCAGGGTGCAAAGATCACGTCCTGGGGCGTTGGCACACACCTGATCACATCCAAAGACTGCCCTTCTTTTGGCGGCGTGTACAAGCTGGCGGCTGTTATGGGAGAAGACGGAAAGTTTATCCCCAAGATCAAGCTTTCCGAAAACAGCGAGAAGGTGACGAACCCGGGCAATAAATCCATCTACAGGATTTACGATAAGGAGAGCGGAAAGATTCGCGCCGATTTGATTTGTCTTTCGGATGAAACGTTTGATGAGGGCGATCCCCTGCTCCTGTTTGATCCGTTGGAACCCTGGAAAAAGACTATGCTTCGTCCGGGCAGCTACAGGCTGCGCGAGTTGATGACGCCTGTTTTTCAGGGAGGAAAATGCTGTTATGAATCGCCGAAAGTGATGGACATTCGATCATATTGCCAGGCCGAGCAAAACACTTTGTGGGAGGAGACCAGGCGTCTGGTGAATCCGCACAGAGTACATGTAGACTTGTCGAGCAGGCTGTATGACGTGAAGATTGCGCTTCTTGACCAGATGAGCCAGTGATAAATTGCAGCAGCAGCGCCCGATTTTGTAACATGTTACAATTGATGCTTGCAAAACCGGGCGCTTTGTGTTACCCTAAATGTAAGCGCTTACATTTTATTCCAAAAGAAAAAAGATGGGGAGGGTTTACATGAGCAGACTGGAAATTCCGATACCAAACAGAGCGCAGCTCGTGGTGGAGGAGCTTTACAGGGATTTGGAGAGAAGGATCGAGTCAAGTCCGTCGGGGCTGTGCCCAATCGACATGTCAAAGGCATTTCTGGAATTGTGCCATGCGCAGTCCTGCGGCAAGTGCGTGCCATGCAGAGTGGGGCTTTCTCAGTTAAAAGCCATGATAACGGATGTGCTGGAAGGCCGGGCAACGCTTGCTATTTTGGATGAAATCAAGGAGACGGCGGAATGTATCATGGAGTCGGCGGACTGCGCGATCGGCTATGAGGCAGCCAATATGGTGTACAAGGGTCTGCAGGGGTTCCGCGAGGAATATGAGGCGCATATTGAACAGGGACGCTGTACCTGTACCTATCAGCAGCCGGTGCCCTGCGTCTCCCTGTGTCCGGCAGGAGTGGATATTCCGGGATACATCGCGCTGGTGTACGAGGGACGGTATGAGGATGCGGTGCGTCTGATCCGCAAAGACAATCCGTTCCCGGTGACCTGCGGATTTATCTGTGAGCATCCCTGTGAGGCGAGATGCCGCAGAAATATGGTGGATGACTCCGTTAATATCCGGGGGCTCAAGCGGATGGCCACGGAGTTTGCGGGGAAGGTGGCGCCGCCTGCATGCAGCGCGTCTACCGGGAAAAAGGTGGCGATCGTCGGCGGCGGCCCGGGCGGCCTTAGCACCGCGTACTATTTACAGCTGATGGGCCATCAGGTCGTGGTTTATGAGATGCTTCCAAAGCTTGGGGGTATGCTTCGCTACGGGATCCCGAATTACCGGCTGCCCAAGGAGAAACTGGATGAGGATATCAATGCTATTTTGGAGACGGGCGTTCAGGTGGAATACGGGCACAGGATCGGCATCGATATCACCATAGATGAGCTGCGGGAAAAGTATGACGCGGTGCTGATTACGATTGGGGCAGGCACGGATAAAAAACTTGGCATCGAGGGAGAGGATGCGGACGGTGTGATCTCCGCCGTGCAGTTTTTGCGGGATGTCGGAAAAAATCAGGCGATTGATTTGAAAGGGAAAGAAGTCTGCGTCATTGGAGGCGGCAACGTATCCATGGACGCCGTGCGGACGGCGGTGCGTCTTGGGGCGAAGAAGGTGCGTATCGTATATCGGAGAAGGATCGCGGATATGACGGCGCTGCGGGACGAGATAGACGGTGCCATTGCGGAGGGAGTGGAAGTACAGGTTTTGAAGGCTCCCGTTAAGATATGCAAAGACACAGACGGTAAGGTGACAGGACTTGAGGTGCAGCCGCAGATGATCAGCAGTATCAAAAACGGCAGGGCAAGCGTGAGAGCAACAGGTGAGGAAAACGTTACGATTCCCTGTCAGACCATTATCGTTGCCATCGGACAGGACATTGAATATCAGCACTTTGCGGATGCCGGCGTACCCGTAAACAGGGGCGTAATCCAGACGCAGAGATATGGGGGATTCGATCTGCTCCCAGGCGTGTTTGCGGGAGGCGATTGCGCGACCGGCCCAGCCACGGTCGTCCGCGCGATTGGGGCGGCAAAGGTGCTGGCTGCCAATATCGATGAATATCTGGGCTATCACCACAGTATCTCAAGCGAGGTGGAGGTGCCTCAGCCCAACATTGCGGATAGAAATCCCTGCGGTCGTGTGAATATGACCGAGAGAGAAGCGTGCGAGAGAATCTGCGACTTCGAGGGCGTGGAGCTTCCCATGACGGAGGCCGAGTGCAGGCAGGAAGCATCCAGATGTCTGCGCTGTGATCATTTTGGCTTTGGAGCTTTGAAAGGAGGGCGCAGTACATTATGGTAAAAGTGACAATAGACGACCGGGAAATAGAAGTGGAAAACGGCAGTACCATTATGGACGCCGCAAACAAAGCGGGCATACCCATTCCCAAGCTCTGCTATCTGAAAGATATCAACGAGATCGGCGCCTGCCGCGTGTGCGTGGTGGAGATCGAGGGAAAAGAAAAACTGGTGACCTCCTGCAATAATCAGGTGGAGGAGGGGATGGTGGTCTATACCAACAGCGCAAAGGTGCGCAGGAACCGAAGAAAAACCATTGAAATGATC
The DNA here is from genome assembly GCA_002492725.1 of Lachnospiraceae bacterium UBA7054. GTDB lineage: Bacteria > Bacillota > Clostridia > Lachnospirales > Lachnospiraceae > UBA3282. Next base: position 31,110 of record DLAF01000030.1, on the reverse strand, counting down.
CTGTCTCAGCACAATACGGACTGCGTGACCTGCGCCCGCAACCGGAACTGTTCCCTGCAGACGATCGCCAGAGATTTGAATATTCTGGACGTACCCTATGAAAAGGAACTGCGGCCCCTGCCCTGGAACAAAAATTTCCCGCTGATTCGGGACAATGATAAATGTATCAAATGTATGCGCTGTATTCAGGTGTGCGACAAGATACAGAATGTGAAGGTTTGGGACATTGAGGGAACCGGCTCCAGAACGGATGTGTATGTGGCGGGCAACCGCAAAATAGAAGAGTCCGACTGTACCCTGTGCGGCCAGTGCGTTACCCACTGTCCGGTCGGCGCGCTTCGGGCGCGGGATGACACCGAAAAGGCATGGTGGGCAATCGACAACAAGGACAAGGTGACGGTGGTACAGGTGGCTCCCGCAGTAAGAACGGCATGGGGCGAAGCGTTTGGTATGACGCCAGAGGAAACGCCCATGGGCAAGATCGTGGACGCCTTGAAGCGTATGGGTTTCGACTATGTGTTTGACACCGTTTTTTCGGCGGATCTTACCATCATGGAGGAGGGCAGCGAATTTGTGGAGCGCTTCAAAAAGGGAGACACAAGGCAGATGCCCATGTTTACCTCCTGCTGTCCCGGCTGGGTGCGGTTCGTGAAGGCCCGCTATCCACACCTTACGGGCAGACTATCCACCGCAAAATCGCCGCAGCAGATGTTCGGCGCGGTGATGAAAACTTATTTTGCAAAGAAAATAGGCGTGGCGCCGGAAAACATCGTGACCGTTTCCATCATGCCCTGCATGGCAAAAAAAGCGGAGCGTGAAATGGAGCTGTTTTATGAGGAGTATGTGGGAAACGACGTGGATGTGGTGCTGACGACCAGGGAGTTGAACCGCATGATCAAGATGGCGCATATCGATCCCCACACGCTCACGGAGAAGCCCTGCGACAGACCCATGGAGGAAGGCACCGGGGCGGGTGTCATCTTCGGAACGACCGGCGGCGTGATGGAGGCGGCTCTCCGTTCCGCGTACTATCTGATGACCGGCAGCAATCCGGGAGAGGATGCTTTTCGTGAGGTTCGCAGCAGCAGAGAACAAAAGTTGTGGAAAGAGGCGGAGTTTCAGATCAAAGACGTTACGATCCGCACGGCAGTCGTAAACGGGCTTGGAAATACCGCGAAGCTCATAGAGGCCCTGGAAAGAGGAGAGGTGCATTACGATTTTGTGGAGGTCATGGCCTGTCCGGGAGGATGCGTCGGAGGCGGCGGGCAGCCCATCAAAGACGGGATGGAGCTTGCCGATACAAGGAGCGAGACGCTGCGAAATTTGGACAGGCAGGCACAACGTCGGTTTTCCCATGAAAATCCCGATATCGTAACGCTTTATGAGGTATTTTTTGAAAAGCCGTTATCACATAAAGCCCACATGCTTTTACATACGGATCACGAAAAAAAGTAAGTGGTTACACTTGACAAAATCGTAAAAATATTGTTTACTTTATGTAAACGCTTACATACGATGCGGGCGGGGTAGCGAAGGAACAAAAAACCAGGTTTGGAATGCGACGGAGGTAAGTATGGAAAGATTTTTAAACGAAGATTTTATGTTAAAAAACGAGACGGCAAAGAGGCTGTTTCATGATCATGCGCAGAAGCTGCCTTTGATAGACTATCATTGTCATATTTCTCCGAAGGAAATCTATGAGAACAGAAGGTATCAGAATATTGCGGAGGTGTGGCTTGGTGGAAAGAATGCGGACGGCACATACTTTGGCGATCACTATAAATGGAGGGTCATGCGTTCCAACGGCGTGCCCGAGGAATACATTACCGGGGACAAAGACCCTTACGAGAAATTTTTAAAGTTTGCGGAAAGTCTGGAGATGGCGATTGGCAATCCGATGTACCATTGGTGCAATCTGGAATTGAAAAAATATTTCGGCATAGACGAGCCGCTGACGCCGGAGAATGCGGAGACGATCTGGAAGAAGACCACCGAGCTTTTGCAGACATCCGACAAACTTACGGTGAGAGGGATCATCGAGCAGTCCAACGTAAAATACATCGGCACCACGGACGATCCGATAGATACGCTGGAATGGCATGAAAAGATTGCGGCGGACAAAAGCATTTCCTTTATGGTCTGTCCGTCTTACAGGCCGGATAAGGCAATCAATATCCAGAAGGAAGGTTTCGCGGATTATATCAAGGCACTGGCCGCTTCTGTCGGGAAGGAAAAACTTGAGACGGTAAAAGAGGTACAGGATGCCTTGAATGAGAGGATAGATTTCTTCAAGAAGCATGGCTGCAGGGCGTCCGACCACGGTATCGATTATGTTCCCTTCACACTTGCGGGAGAGGAGGAGCTTGACCGGATCCTGCAAAAGGGATTGCAGGGTGAAAAACTTACCAAGCCGGAAATCGACAAATATCAGACAGCCATCCTGCTCTCTCTGGCGAGGAAATATAAAAAAGAGAACATTGTCATGGAGATTCATTATTCCTGTACGAGGAATGTCAATGAAAAAATGTTCTGGATCGAAGGGCCGGACACCGGCTTTGACATGATTGCAAAGAGTAACTGTGCCAATGAAATGGCGGCGCTTTTCTCGGAACTTGATAAAACGGATGAGCTTCCGAAGACGATCATATATTCTCTGGACGCGAGCGATTTTAACCAGATCGCGACCTGTATCGGCGCTTTCCAGTCGGATGAAATTCCCGGAAAGATGCAGATGGGTGCGGCGTGGTGGTTCCTCGATACCAGAGACGGCATGGAAGAGCAGATGAAATCTTTGGCAAACTTAAGTCTGCTTGGCAACTTTGTGGGGATGCTGACCGATTCCAGGTCGTTTTTGTCCTACACCAGGCATGACTATTTCAGGCGGATCATGTGCAACCTGATCGGGAAATGGGTGGAGGAAGGCGAGTATCCGGCAAACCCGGCGTCATTAAAGAAACTGGTAGAAGGCATCAGCTATTACAACGCGGAACGGTATTTTGGAATCAAATAGAGAAGGAGGGTGTGGGTTATGGAGCTGCTTAGTTACAAGACATTGGAGGAACAAAAGTTCGACGGCTATCTTCTGAAGGAGGCCCCGGAGAAGGTACTTCAGTTTGGAGAAGGGAATTTTTTGAGAGCTTTTGTGGATTACTTTTTTGACAGGATGAACGAAGAGGCAGACTTTAACGGCAAAGTCTGCGTGACACAGCCGATCGGACAAGGGCTGGGCGATATGATGAATGAACAGGACTGCCTGTACACATTGTTTTTGCGCGGTTCCGAGAACGGGCAGAAGGTAAATAACAAGAGGGTGATTTCCGCGCTTTCCAGATGCTTAAATCCGTATCAGGATTATCAGGAACTGTTAAACTGCGCGAAAAATCCGGATCTGCGGTTTATCGTATCCAACACGACGGAGGCCGGTATTGTATACGATCCTTCCTGCAAAAAGGAGGATACGCCTCCGGCAAGTTTCCCGGCGAAACTCACCGATTTTTTGTATCACAGATATGAGAACAAATTGCCCGGCTTCATCATTCTCTCCTGCGAACTGATTGACAATAACGGTGCGGCCCTGAAAAAGTGTGTGCATCAGTATATCGAGCAGTGGCAGCTGGGCGAAGCGTTTGCGGCGTGGGTGGATGCGGAAAATATTTTCTGTTCTACGCTGGTAGACCGTATCGTGCCCGGTTATCCGAGAAACGAGGCGGAGCAGATCTGCGCGGAACTGGGATACAAGGATAACCTGATCGACACCGGCGAGGTGTTCGGCTTCTGGGTGATTGAAGGTCCGCAGTCCATCAAGGAGGAGTTACCCATTGAGAAGACGGGGCTGCCGATCATCGTGGTGGATGATGTGACACCCTACAAGCAGAGAAAGGTGCGTATCTTAAACGGCGCACACACGTCCTTTATCATGGCGGCTTATCTTGCGGGGCAGGATATTGTCAGGGATTGTATGAAGGACGAAGTCATCCATGGCTTTATGAATAAGACGATTTACGACGAAGTGATTCCCACATTGGATTTGCCAAAGGATAATCTGATGCAGTTTGCGGCGGATGTGACGGAGCGTTTCGCGAATCCCTTTGTGGATCACCAGCTGTTATCCATTTCCTTAAACTCCACCTCCAAGTGGAAGGCGCGCTGCATGCCGTCCCTGCTGGAGTACGCGAAGCGAAACGACGGAAAGCTTGCAAAGTGCATGACGTTCTCCTTCGCTGCCTACCTTTGCTTTTATCATGCGGGAACAAAGCGGGGCGAGGGCTGTCTTTTGGCACAGCGGGGAGAAGATACCTACGAGATCAAGGACGATGCGTTTGTTCTCGATTTCTTCTTCGAACATAAGGACGACAGCGACGAAGCGCTTGCAAAGGCGGTGATTGCAAACGAGGAGTTCTGGGGAGCGGACTTAAAGAAGCTTTCCGGCTTTGAAGAAGAGGTTGTGAAGGATCTGGCGCTTATTCGAGAAAAGGGCATGTATGAGGCGCTTCGGGAGATTCAAAAATAGTAAAAAGTTTTTGCATGGAGAAAAGATTGAAAAATAAGTCTGATGACCTTATTTTTCAATCGCGAGTTTGTGTCGGAGCCACAAACTCGGAATCGCAGAGCAATATTTGAGATTTTGCTCGCGTGTCGTCGCAAAAATGCTCCGACATGGGGGTAATCATGAAATATATACAAATTCATCCGAATGACAATGTGGCGGTAATGCTTGACGATATTGCACAGGGCGAGAAGGTTTCCGTTGAGGGCGGCGAGGTGGTTTCAAATGAACCGATTATGCGGGGGCACAAAATTGCCCTGCGGGATATCGCAGAGGGAGACCCGGTGGTCAAGTACGGCAATGTGATTGCGGTTGCTACGAAGAACATCAAGGCGGGAGACTGGGTGCACACGCATAATGTGCGGACTAATCTATCCGAGAGCGATACTTACACGTATGAACATGTGGAGAGCAGCCTTCCCGAGATTCCGGAGAGAACCTTTCAGGGATATCTGCGGCAGGACGGCAGGGCCGCAATCCGAAATGAGCTTTGGATCATTCCCACGGTGGGCTGTGTCAATTCCGTAGCCGGGGAGCTGGCGAAACAGAACCAGCATCTGGTGAGCGGCAGCATTGAGGGCCTGTATTCTTTTCCCCATCCCTTTGGCTGCAGTCAGCTTGGTGAGGATCATGAGCAGACCAAAAAACTGCTCGCTGCGCTGGTCAGGCATCCGAATGCGGGGGGCGTGCTGGTTCTCGGCCTTGGCTGTGAGAATCTGACGATGTCCCAGTTTCAGGAAGAGCTTGGTTCCTGGGATCCCGCCAGGGTGAAATTCCTGGTTTGTCAGAATGTGGAGGATGAGCTTAAAGAGGGCAGCAGGCTGCTCGCCGAGCTGGCGGCGTATGCCGGAGCCTTTCGGAGAGAAGAGATTTCCGCAAGTAAGCTTGTAATCGGCATGAAGTGCGGCGGTTCGGACGGCCTGTCCGGAATCACGGCAAATCCGACGGTGGGAAGGTTTTCCGATTATATGGTATCCATCGGCGGGTCTACGGTGTTGACCGAAGTGCCGGAAATGTTCGGTGCAGAGAGTATTTTGTTCAACCGCTGTCAGAGCAGAGAGGTGTTTGACAAGGCTGTCTCTATGGTAAATGATTTTAAAACGTACTTTGTGGAGCATGGACAGGTGGTATATGAGAATCCAAGCCCCGGCAACAAGGCGGGCGGGATCACGACACTGGAGGATAAGTCCTGCGGCTGTGTACAGAAGGGCGGACATGCGCAGATCGTGGATGTGCTCCGTTATGCCGAGCCGGTGACCCAAAGGGGCTTAAATCTGCTGTCGGGCCCCGGCAATGATCTGGTCAGTGCGACTAACTTAACGGCTTCGGGCGCGCATATGATCCTTTTTACGACCGGACGAGGCACACCTTTCGGGGCGCCAGCGCCGACGGTGAAGATTGCCACAAATACGGCGCTTGCCGGAAAGAAATCCGGATGGATCGATTTCAACGCCGGAACGGTAGCGGAAGGAGAGCCTTTAAATGACGCAGGATTGAGACTTCTTGACTATGTGTTATCTGTGGCGAGCGGAGAAAAGACGCAGACGGAAAAGAGGGGTTACAGAGAAATATCCATCTTTAAGGACGGAGTCGTTTTGTAAACGGCTCCGCCTCTTTAGAAAGAGGTGGTGTTCCTGCGCGCGATGGAGCAGCCCACGATATTGTGGGCGGATACCCCTTCCTTTTTATCGAGCACTTTGAGCAATCGTTCCACGGTATCGCTGCAAACTTTGGAAATGCAGTTATCCACGGAAGTCAGCTCAGGGTTTGAGCAGATACAGAGGGAGGAGTTGTTATAGCCGACGATTTCCATGTCTTCCGGAATGCGCAGTCCCTTTTCCCCGGCGTATTTGACGGCTCCCACGGCGAGACCGTCGTCTGTGGCGAATACGCTGTCAAATGAATGATCCGGCCTGGAGAGCAGTAAATCTCTGGCCTGATAGATATCGTTTTTTACAAAAAGCTGTAGCGCTTTGTCAATGGGGATATTCGAATAGGTAAGTGCGGTCTCATATCCCATCCGTTTCTGGTTGGCGCTGTAGGAATGGGAATCCGTGAGAAATGCGATTCGGCGTCTGCCGTTTTCAATCAGCTTTATGGTTACGTCGTAGGCCGCCTGATAATCGTTGGATGCAGTGCAGTAGACATTTTCGCCGTTGACCAGGCCGTTGATGAGAAAAACGGGAGTTTTGGAGGCCGCTTTTCGGATGTAATCGGTTTCTTCTTCGATCGTGCCCGTTCCGGCATAGGTGGAACCGACCAGAATCAGCGCGTCGATGTGTTTGGAGAGCATCATGGACACATGAGCCTCTTTTTCCGCGCGGGAATAGCCGCTGCACCCTAAAATACAGCCGTAACCCTTGTCGTGCAGATATTCCTCCAGAAAAGCAACAACGGAGGACATGTAGGCGTCGGAAATACGGGGAACCAGCACGCCAATGGTGTGCATGGTATTGAGTCCGAGCCCCTGTGCAAAGATATTGGGTGTATATTCGGAACGCTCGATGATTTCCTTAACTTTCTTTTTTGTTTTTTCGCTGACTTTCGGACTGTCATTCATGACTCTGGATACCGTTGCGATAGATACGCCCGCTTCCTTGGCAATATCGTAAATATTCATTTTGTAAATCTGCCTTTCTTTTTCCGGGGGTTTGTGAAAGCGAGCCGCATGGGGCACCTTTCTCTATTATCATAAGTTTTGTGAGCAAAAATAGCAAGTGAAAATGTAAGAGGTTTCATTATGAGTTATGTAATTTCGGAGAGCGACATCCTTATAGAGGGAAAAAATTTCGAGGGCAGCTTAAGCGCTCATATGCGCCATGAGGACGGACGTCCTTATCATACCTTCCGCACGGCGACGGTTCTGGTGAACGGGAATCGCGTGAAGTTTAAAAACTGCCGCATTGCCAATACGGCCGGAAGCGGAAGGAAAGTGGGGCAGGCGATTGCCCTCTATCTGGACGGGGATGACATCGTTTTGGAGGACTGCATGCTGGAAGGGCATCAGGATACCCTGTTTTTGGCGCCGCTGCCGCCTCATGAATATCAAAAGGACGGTTTTTTAGGCCCCGGGCAGTTTACACCCAGAACGAGGCGGACGGTTTCTTTCAAAAACTGCAAAATCAGCGGCGGCGTAGATTTCATTTTCGGCGGTGCAACGGCGTATTTTGACAACTGTGAATTTGTCAGTGTGGAGGAGGGCTATGTGTTTGCGCCCTCCACGCCGGAAGACGTGCAGACGGGGTTCGTGGCGAGAAACTGTAAATTTACGGCGGCCGCCGACGTGAAAAAGGAGAGCTGCTATATCGCCAGGCCATGGCGGGAATATGCGAAAGTGCGGCTGGAACAATGCTATCTGGGAGAACACATTCATAAAGAAGGATTTCATGACTGGGGTAAGACCGAAGCGCGCGTGAGCGTTGTCTTTGAGGAGATAGGTTCTTACGGCCCGGGAGCACAGGGAGCAGTCAGGCCGGATTATGTGCATTTTCTGAGCGGGAAACAGGAATGATGGAATGAGAAGGAGGTAATCGTATGGAGATACAATTAATCATGAGAACGGCGCGCAGCGTGACGGTTGCGCTTGACGATGGCGGAACCTATGAGACCGCGGAGCCGTATCGGCTGCTGCTAAACGATGAGGAACGGCAGGAAACCGATGTGGCAGTTACCAGTCTCTACGATTTGGAGCCGGATACGGCGTACACGCTTGTTGTCACCAATCAAAAGAAAGATATCGTGGGAAGTCTTTCTTTTCGGACGGAGGAAGAGTCCGTCACGATCAATGTAAAAGACCTTGGAGCTGCCGGGGACGGCAAGACGGATGACACGGGATTTCTTCAGGCGGCGATCATGGCGTGTCCGCCCGCAGGCCGTGTGCTTGTGCCGGCAGGCAGCTACAGGATCACAAGCATTTTTTTAAAGAGCGGGATTCGTTTGGAGCTGGCAAAGGGAGCGGAGCTGCTCGCCGAGACGGACAGGAATCGGTTTGCAAAGTTCCCGGGAAGGATTACCGGCACAAACGGAAAGGAAGAATACCATTTGGGGACATGGGAGGGGGAGCCGCAGCCCATGTTTGCAGGCGTGATCTGCGGAATCGGGGTGACCGATGTGAAACTGTACGGAGAGGGCGCGGTGAATGGCTGTGCCTCCGCAGAGAACTGGTGGCACAATCCCAAGGTGATGGTGGGGGCATATCGGCCGAGAATGCTGTTTTTGAACCACTGTGAAAAGATACAGGTACAGGGATTGACCTTCCATGACAGTCCGGCATGGGTGGTTCACCCGTTTTTCAGCAGCGACTTGGTCTTTGCCAATTTAAAGATTTGCAATCCCAAGCAGTCGCCCAATACGGACGGCATCGATCCGGAATCCTGTCGTAATGTCAAGATTGCGGGGGTCCATTTCTCCCTGGGCGACGACTGCATCGCGGTGAAGTCGGGGAAGATTTATATGGGAAAAAAATACAAGACGCCTTCCGAAAATGTGCATATCGTTCACTGTCTGATGGAAAACGGCCACGGCGCGGTTACGGTGGGAAGCGAGATTGGTGCGGGCGTTCGGAATATGTTGGTGGAAAAATGCCGTTTCTCCCACACGGACAGAGGGCTGCGGATCAAGACAAGACGGGGCAGGGGAGAAGACTCGGTTCTGGATGACATCATTTTCCGCGATATCGAGATGGATCAGGTAATGACGCCGTTTACGGCAAACGCGTTTTATTTCTGCGATCCGGACGGACGGACAGAATATGTACAGTCGAGAGAAACGTACCCTGTGGATGAGAGAACGCCGCAGATGAGGCATTTTGTGTTTGAAAATATCCATGCGGTCAACTGCCATGTCGCTGCCGCGTATTTTGAAGGACTTCCGGAAAAAAAGATCGGGCAGATTACAATGCGGAACTGTTTTATTTCCTTTGCAAAGGAGACGAAGACGGATGTGCCGATCATGTCGGAAGGGGTAGAGGCCTGTACGAAACGCGGGCTATATGCGAAAAATGTGGAGACGCTTGTTTTGGATAACGTGGTCATAGAAGGCGCGGAGGGAGAGCCGGTAACGCTGGAGAATGTGAACAGTGTGAAAAGAGACTGAAAAGGGAGGCAGGTTGAAAAATCACGCTGATGCGCTGATTTTTCAACCGCGAGTTTGTGCCGGAGCCACAAACTCGGAATCGCAGAGAATGCCTGAAAAGCAGCATTCTCTGGCGTGCCTTCGCAAAAAAGCTCCGGCATGGAGGTAGTAGGATGCAGCTGGGAATCAGGTTACATGATATTGAGAAAGCGCCGCTTGAGGAGCGGCTGAAGATTGCACAGAAACAGGGATTTCGCTGTGGGCATCTGGCGCTGTCAAAGGTGATTTCCGAGTATTCTGTGGCGGATGGCGCGCTGACGCCGGGGTTTGCCTGTTATCTGAAACGTATGTTTGCGGAGGCAGGGCTGGATATTGCGGTACTTGGCTGCTATCTGAATCTGGCGAATCCCAATGAGGAGAGCCTGAAAAAAATACGCGGGCGGTATCTTTCGCATATTCGCTTTGCTTCGCTCTTGGGAGCGGGGGTGGTCGGTACGGAGACCGGAGCCGTGAATGAAGCCTATCAATACGAAGAGAGAAACCATTCCGAGGAGGCGCTGCAAATTTTCATTGATAATCTGCGCCCGGTTGTGGAGTATGCGGAAAAAATGGGCGTTATCTTTGCGATAGAGCCTGTGTTTAAGCATATCGTATGGAATCCCAAACGGGCGAGACGGGTGCTTGATGAAATTGCTTCTCCAAATCTGCAGATCATTTTTGATCCGGTCAATTTGTTGGATATCAGCAACTATCAAAATCGGGAGGACATTATTGGGGAAGCGCTTACAATTCTCAGAGACGATATTGCGGTGGTGCATATCAAGGATTTCGTGGTGGAGGATAAGAAACTGATTTCCGTGGCGGCCGGCACGGGGGAGATGGATTATGGAGATATCATCCGTTTTATTAAGAAGGAGAAACCCTATATCCATGTAACGCTGGAAAATACGAATCCGCAGAATGCGGAAGCGGCCCGTAACTATATCCAGGGACTCTGGGACAACTGTTAGGTACAGTACAGATGGCCGTCAAATTCCTGAAAGAGGCTTTCTTCCTTTTTGCGCAAAAAGACGGTCAGGCTGTTTTCTTTGAAGGCAAGCTGAAACTGTACACAGCCGACATAGGAATCGATGATGTGCGCCTTGATATAGAAGGTGCCGTCCGAAAGCCAGGCGCCACTGGCGGCATAGTTTAGGTGATAGAGGGGAAAAGAACCCGTGCGCAGCTGTCCGATACCAAAGACAACGGTGCAGGCCTGCTTCTTTAAGACAAACGACAGACTGCCCCCTGTGGGAGAGCCGGATGCGGTTTCTTCCGGGTCAAACTGCAGGGAAAAGCACTCAAACGCGGAAGGTGTCGTTTGGACATGGAAGTTTTTTCCGTTTATCATGCGCGCGGTTTTTTGGATGTCCGCAGACAGTGCCGTTTGCGGCAGGGGAGCCAGACGCAGGGAATCCAGAGTGTATGAAAGAAGCCGCCCGGTTTCCGGCGTTTCCGGCAAAGGGGTGTTCCCGATGGCGGGCAGGATCTCTTCGTAGAGTGCGTCGTAAATCTGCTGATTGCCGCCTGCGATGGACTGGGTGTCCGCGGTTGTTGCGCAGATCAGCCCGCAGTCCGGGAAAACAATGATAAACTGGCCGCCCATTCCGTAGCATACATAGTTGTTTCTTTCACCGCGCCAGAACTGCATGCCGTAGCCCTGCGCTTCGCTGGGGAGAGGGGCGGTTACGCAGGTCGCGCTTAAGTCTGAGACCGCCATATCCAGATAAGAGGCGGGAAGGAGCTGCTTTCCGCAGACATTTCCGCGGTGCAGCAGAAAAAAGCCGAATTTTAAAAGATCCATGGGAAGGGCCACAAGCCCGGTGCCTCCCATGGAGACGCCGAAGGGGTCTTTCAGCATATAAGAGCAGGCCGAGAGAGTAAGGGGGGAGAGTTTTTCTTTCAGGTAGTCGAGCATGTCCATGCCGGTCAGCTTCTCCACCAGCGCGCAAAGTGTGTGCGGTGCGGAAGTATCGTAGTGAAAGAGTGTGCCGGCTGGATGAGTGGGAGGCGTTGTAAAATAGCTTTCCACCCAGTCAGACGTCATATCGGCCTTGTAGGTAGTGGCGGCGTGGCAGGAGCGCATCATCAGCATGTCCCGGATGGTCATGGAGGCAATCCACGGATGCACTTTTTGGGGAAGCTTTTCAGGGAAGAAGGAGATGATCGTGTCATCCAGGGAAAGACGGCCCTCTGCAGCAAGAAAGAAAACGGCCACGGCGGTGAAGCTTTTGCTGATGGAAAACATGCGGTGCGGCATATCTGCCGTGCAGGGGGCATAGTACCCTTCGAAGAACAGCTGATCCTGCCTTGCGAGGAGAAGACTGTGCATGGGAATCTGCCTTTTGGCAAGCCGCATGGTGAATCGCTGTATGCAGTCGGTGGGAATACCGGCTTTTTCCGGAGTTGTTTTTTCAAATGTCAGCATAGATAAAGACGCCTTTCTTGTCATATGGGACTCGGGCATGAAAAGGAGATCATTATAATCTGTTATAGAGTCAGTATAGCATAAACGAAGAAATGCGGTGTGAAAAACTCCCCAAATTTTAACAAAAAATGTGAAAAATAAAAACATCTTGACAGAGGGGGGGGGGGGGGGGA
>DLAF01000030.1:0-18562 GCA_002492725.1 Lachnospiraceae bacterium UBA7054 | reverse complement strand
GGGGGGGGGGGGGGGGGGGGTAGAATATAATGAGAATAGAAATGTAAGCGGTTACATTTTACAACAACATTAAATTAATTAAGGAGGTTCATTATGAAGAAGAAGGTTGTATCTTTACTTATGGCTGCATCCATGGTTGTCTCCCTTTCTGCATGTGGCAATCCGGAAGGAAGCGGCGCAAACACTGCAGCGCCTGCCGCCGATGCAAATACGGAGGCGGAACAGCCGGCGGCAGATGCCGCTGAGACGCAGGAGCCTGCGGCTGCAGAAGATACCGCAGCAGAAGCACCCGCAGAGGTTACTAAGCCCGAGACCATCAAAGTGATGTGGGATGGTACGATTTTCAAAGAGGGTGACAACTATGCAGAAGACTTTTATAAGGCTCTGGATGAGGCTCTGGGTCTTCATGTTGAGTGGGTTCGTCCCGATCACTCTACTTATGCAGAGCAGGTGGGTATCGCATTTACCGATGAGAGCACCCTGGCAGATGTCATTATTCTGCCTTCCAACTATTATGCTTCTTATGCTGCACAGGGCAGCTTGTGGAATATGACCGATGCATGGAACAATTCCGAGACGGCCAATTCCGGAAGACTGACTGATATAGCGCCCACGATTATCGACCAGTGGAAGACCGCCGGCCCTGACGGACAGGAAGGTATCTACGGTATGTATCCGGCTCGTGGTAACGGTACGGTTACCTATGTAAAAGCGGTAGCGGCTGAAAAGGCAGGATACACAGAGGATACGCTGCCTACCGATTGGGCAGGGTTCCAGCAGTTTTTGTTGGATATGAAAGAAGCGACGGGCGTAGCGCCGCTTTTGGCTCCCGGCCTTGTGAACCACGAGGCTCCCTATGTAAACTATCTGCCTGAGTTCTATCAGGGCGCATATCCGGAGTTTTATCAGGACGCATCCGGACAGTGGGTTGACGGTTTTACAGAGCCTGCGATGGTTGAGGCGCTTGACAGACTGGCATGGGGATATGAAAACGGCGTGATCGACAGCACGATCTTCGAGAATCCTTCCACGGCTAACGTGCGTGATAAGTTCTATCTGGAGAACGGCACCAGCGTCTTCAACTACTGGGCTGGTACATGGGCATATACCATCAAGACAAAGCTGGCTTCCAACTATACCGGCGAGATCTATCCGGATGCGGATGCATATGCGACCGCATGGGCGATGAAGCCGATCAAGGAAGTTGGTACTTATATGGAGAGACTTTCACCTATGATCTGCATTACGAGCGCTTGCAAGAACCCTGAGGGTGTGTTCCAGTACTTTGTTGACAAGATTCTGGACGGCGGCGATGTACAGATGTTATGGCAGTACGGTGTTGAGGGTGTTCACTATCAGTGGAATGATGACGGGGCTACCATTGAAGGTCTGCCGACGCAGGCAACCGCAGGCAGCGAGAAGGAGAGCAAGACCACCAAGAACCTGTTTGAGGCAAACTTAAAGATTGGCGCATTTGCAAATAAAGATCCTTATACCGCGGCTGATCCTGTGATTGACGAGTCCTTCAAGCTGTTTGATGAGAATTCTTCTCCGGCACCGAAGATCAACTCTTCCGATGTATATCAGTCTTACAGCTCCGATCTGTGGGATGAGAAAGATAAGCTGATTGCGGCTGTAGCAAAGGGTGAGATGACCGGTCAGGAAGCGATCGATCAGTACAATGAGGAATGCGGCGATATCGTAGCGGCTATTCTGGAGTCTTTTAATCAGTAATTTGGTATTTGGCGACAGCTAAATAGATGATTGCGAGCAGACCGGATGGCGCGGGGAGAAATCCCCCGGCCGTCCGGCTGTGGCAGCCATTGTATTTCTTAGAGAGAAGGGTATGCTTATGGTGTGTAAAACTTGTAATGCTGAAATTCCGAAAAAGGCAACTCGCTGCCCGGCCTGCGGCAGGGCCGTGGTGAAGCCTCAGAAAAATTTGTATCCGATTGCGATTGCCGGGGCGGTAATTTCTTTTGTGGGCGGGTTTTTCCCGGCGATACAAAATTCGGATGCTTCCAAGAAATTTAATCCTGCATACGGGTTTATGAACTATGAACAGCCCGTATTGTGGTATCTGTTTATCGCGCTGTTGACGGCTTCCGTTATACTATGTGCAATAAAATACGAAAAAATTTCCATCGCTACAACGGTACTTGCCGCGGTAGTGTATGCGATTGTCTATAATAATATCTGCACCCGTCACGGGGCTCCCGGGATGCAGAACGGCCTTGCCGGCGCGCTTGTTATCCTTGGCACCATTGTGGGGGTGGCGGGAAGCTTTATGAATGTCAATAAAAACGCTGCCGAGCGGAAACGCAGAAGCGGTGAGCTTGACTATCAGTACACGGGCAATAAGACGGTCTGGCAGAGAATCTATATTTACAGAGGATTCTATGTCATGTTCCTGCCGGTGCTAATCTTTGTGATCATTTTTAACTATCTGCCGATGGCCGGCCTGCGCTATGCGTTTACGGATTTTATTTCCGGTCAGGAGCCTACTTATGTCGGCATCAAGCATTTTGTGGATATGTTCGGACTGTCGTCACTTTCCAAGCTGTCCAGCAAACATTTCCTCACGGCATTCAGTAATACGCTGGTGCTGTCCATCATAAAGCTGTTTTTAAATACCTTTATGGCGGTGGTCATTTCCATCTTGCTGAATGAAATGTTCAACATCTACTTTAAAAAGTCGGTACAGACGATCATCTATCTGCCTCACTTTATGTCGTGGGTAGTGGTGGCTTCCATCTTTAAGATGATGCTGTCGGCATCCGATTCCGGTATGTTAAATCAGATGCTGATGAATGTCGGTCTGATTGATCAGCCAATTGAATTTTTGACTTCGGAATCGACGTGGAGGGGCGTATATTATCTGGTAAATATCTGGAAGGATACCGGTTGGGGTACAATCTTGTTCCTGGCTACGCTGTCCGGCATCAGCCCTGATTTGTATGAGGCGGCACAGATCGACGGCGCAAACCGTTTTGCCAGAATGCGTTATATCACCATGCCGGCGCTCGCCAATACGATTATTACGGTATTTATTCTGAATCTGGCCAAAGTTATGAATCTGTTCGAGTCCGTATTCGTTATGTACAATCCTTCCGTATATGACAAGTCGGATGTATTGCAGACATACATATACAGACAGTCCTTCAGCGGCGGCGCCGCCAACTACGGTTATACCACGGCGGTAGGTCTGTTCCGATCAGTGGTCGGCTGCATACTTGTCTTGATCTGCAATAAGGCAAGCAAGAAGGTCCGCGGACGCGGAATCGTGTAAAGGAGGGAGAACGATGGAAGCTACAACAAACAAGGCAGTATATAAAAAGCCGAAGAGAAAAATAACGCTCTTTGCCGTTGTCAATACGATCGTGTTTATTCTCATATCCATCATTATACTGATTCCGATATGGAAGGTGTTGGTGGACTCGCTGGATGCGGCTGCCGGGTACGGTATGAGATTATGGCCGGCTAAATTTACATTAGGTGCTTACAAAATGATTCTCTCCCGTGCGGATCTGTACAGACCGTTTTTGATTTCATTGGTTGTGACAGGCGCGGGTACGATCGTGGGACTGGTTTTGTCTACGCTGGGCGCATATGTACTGATTCAGTGGGATATGCCCGGACGCAATCTGCTCTCCTGGGTGCTGCTGTTTACGATGCTGTTCAGCGGCGGTATGATTCCTACTTACGTTGTGATGATGAACCTGCATCTGACCAATACGCTGTGGTCGGTCATTCTGCCTCTGGGTATCAATGTTTATAATCTGGTGCTGATGAGGAATTTCTTTGAGGGCATACCGGCGTCTTTGTATGAATCGGCAAAACTGGACGGATGCACGCCCATGGGTATCTTCGTAAAGATCGTCCTGCCCCTGTCCAAGGCGGCGCTTGCAGCAATCGGGCTGATGTTTGCGGTAACCTATTGGAATGACTATACTAACTTTAAAATCTATATTACCGACAATAAACTTTTTAACTTCCAGATGAAGCTGCGCGCCATGGTTATGGATAACGATCTGCCGACGGATGACGGTTCCTTATCTACCAACACCATTCAGAATGCGGCGATCATCGTAGCCATCATTCCTTTCATGATCCTGTATCCGATCTGCCAGGACTATTTTGTACAGGGCGTCAATGTGGGAGCGGTGAAAGAGTAAGGGGTGTTTTAAAAAACATAAGGCAGGATAGGATAACGGAATGGGGGAAACTTTAGTTTCCCCCATTTCAGAATACAGACGCCGCAAGTTGCTCTGAAATGGAGGCAGTGTGAAAAATCACACTGATGTGCTGATTTTTCACACGCGAGTTTGTGTCAGAGCCACAAACTCGGAATCGCAGTCGAGAATTTAAAATTCTCGACGCGTGTCATCGCAGTAAACTGCTCTGACATGGAGGATTAATATGGCGACAATATTTTGGGCGGGTGATTCCACCGTACAGTATAATGATATTACAACCTATCCGCAGACAGGCATCGGACAGGTATTTCATCTGTTTCTAAAGCCGGAGATCAGAATCGAAAATCATGCGAAGAACGGCAGAAGCACGCGGGATTTTATTGATGAGTCCAGACTTGCCGTCATTTATGACAGGATCACGGAAGGGGATTTTTTGTTTATTCAGTTTGGACACAATGATGAAAAGAAGGAAAATCCGGCCAGATATACGGAGCCGTTTTCCGACTATATGATCAATTTGGAAAAATTCGTGAATGTGGCCAGAAATAAGAAGGCATATCCGGTGCTGATCACGCCGCTTGAGAGAAGAGGCGCGTTTGTGGATGATTGGAAGCTGGGGGAGAGTACGCATAAGGATTATGTGGAAGCGATGAAGCGCACGGCAAAAAATCTCGATGTGCCGTTAGTCGATCTGTTTTCGATGAGCCGCGCAGAGCTTGAGAGGGTTGGCGCGGAGGCGTCAAAGGCATGGTATATGCACGTACCGGCGGGAAAGTATCCGCATTTTCCGGATGGGCTGTCCACTGATAATACGCATCTGCAGTATGCGGGAGCGGTCGTTTTCGGGGGCTGCATTGCCAGAGGCTTAAAGGAACTGGGTGGGATTTATCAGGATTTGTTATTGGATGAAATTTAATATCATAATGATGGATTGGCGGAAGATATGGAAAAGGAATCTTTGTGGAAAGCGGATTTGGGAGACAGAACCTATCAAAATCCGATTCTGTTTGCGGATTATTCCGACCCTGATGTAATCAGGGTGGGCGAAACTTATTATATGACGGCCTCAAGCTTTAATTATGTGCCGGGGCTGCCGATCCTGACATCGAAGGATCTGGTGAACTGGAAGCTGGTAAACTATGCTCTTTCCAGAATCCCGGATAAGAAATATGATGTGCCGCAGCACGCGAAAGGCGTGTGGGCACCGGCCATCCGGTATCACGACGGGCGGTTCTTTATCTATTACGGCATGCCGGACGAGGGCATTTTTATGGTGCGTGCAAAAGATCCCTTAGGGAAGTGGGATGAGCCGGTGACCGTACTGGAAGGGAAGGGACTGATCGATCCCTGCCCGTTCTGGGACGACGACGGCCGGGCGTATCTCATTCACGGATATGCCAAGAGCCGTATCGGGTTTAAGAGTTATCTTGGAATGTTTCCGATGTCAGCCGACGGGAGAAGCGCCATAGGGGAAGATCATTTCCTTTATAACGGCGTTGAGACACAGCCGACGATAGAAGGGCCTAAGGTATATAAGAGAAACGGTTACTATTATATCCTGGCGCCCGCGGGAGGCGTGAAAACGGGCTGGCAGACAGCGCTGCGCGCAAAAAACATCTATGGGCCGTATGAAGAAAAAATAGTTATGAAACAGGGAAACACAGTGGTCAACGGCCCTCACCAGGGAGGACTTACGGATACGGAGCGCGGCGAGGAATGGTTCCTTCATTTTCAGGACAGAGGATTGTATGGGCGGATCGTACATATGCAGCCGGTTGTCTGGGAAAACGACTGGCCGGTGATCGGCGTGAACGCGCAGGATGGCTGCGGAGAGCCCTGCCTGGTACACAAAAAGCCTGATACGGGTGTAAACGAAGCTCCCGCGTCACTGGAGGCTTCCGATCCGTTTGAAGCGCCGACTTTGAATCTGATGTGGCAATGGCTGGGCAATCCACAGGAGTCTTTCTATTCCCTTACGGAAAGGACAGGATTCTTAAGGCTGTATGCGTTAAATCCGTCGGGAAAGGCAAAACCGATTCTGTGGGAATGCGCCAATGTGCTGACGCAGAAGCTGGTGTGCCCCTATTTTCAGGCAACGGCCTGTGTGCACATAGACGGCTTGGAGGAAGGCGCTCAGGCGGGGATGGTAATGATGGGCGGCCACTATGCCTATCTGGCGGTGAGAATCGTCGATGGAAAGAAAACATTGGTATATGCGCAGTCCCATGACGGGGAAGACGGCATGGAAGAGGAAACCGTTGCCGCAAGTGTGCTTGCAAAGGACACAGAGAAAATAGAGCTTTTGCTGGCCATGAAGGAAGGCGCTCAGGGTCCTTCGTTTCAAATGTTCTATGCGTTAGAAGGGGAGGCTAAGGTCAATGTGCCGACGGATTTTATGCCGTCAGATCATACGTGGGTCGGCGCCAAAATCGGTCTTTTTGCCAACAGATATGCTGACGGGATTGAAAAAGACAAGGCAGACGGGCAAAATAACAGTGGATATGCGGATTTTGCGTATCTTCAGGTAGTAACAGACAGTCGCCCTTTGTAAGAGGCGGGGAAGCGTATATGAATTTAGAGCAGGCGATTAGGGCACAGGATTTGGAGAAGGTCATAACTATTTTAA
Organism: Lachnospiraceae bacterium UBA7054; assembly: GCA_002492725.1. GTDB lineage: Bacteria > Bacillota > Clostridia > Lachnospirales > Lachnospiraceae > UBA3282. The sequence continues at coordinate 11,740 of DLAF01000030.1, read as the reverse complement.
CGAGGGATCCTTCCTGTATAGACGAAAAGACGCAGGATCATATTCCTTTGTGCCTGTACGCGGCGCAGGCAGGCGGGTTCCCAATCGTAAAGTATCTTGTCGAATATTCCAGGGCAAGTATGAATACGGTGGATGAGGAAAACCGAAATATGCTCCACTATGCGGCAATGACGGGCGATGTTTCTTTGAATCGCTATCTGGTGGAACGGGTGGGCATGGACATCACTTCCGGTGACAGAAATCTGGTGACACCCTATCAGATCGCATGGGAAAACGGGCATAAAGAGCTGCTTGCCTACTATGAGAAACAGGTGGGGACGCCATACGAGAAGATGTATCACAATCCGATCCGCACGGGGATGTTTCCCGACCCGTCGATTGTCAGGGTGGGGGAGGATTATTATATGGTAAATTCATCCTTTATCTTTTTCCCCTGCATTCCCGTTTCTCACTCGAAAGATCTGATTCATTGGGAAATCATCGGACATGCGATCACAAATCCCGCCTGGGCGCATTTAGACGAACTGGAGGGCGGCAGAGGGTATTGGGCGCCGGACATTTCCTACGACGACGGTACTTTTTATATTACGGCGACCTATCGGCTGAACGATACGGGAACTGTGTACAGGAAGCAGATCGTGGTTTCTTCGGACAAACCGGAGGGGCCCTACAGCGAACCTTCGATCATTGATGAGGACGGGATCGATCCATCCATCTTTCATGAGGACGGCAGACACTATATGCTGCTCAACAGAGGCGCAAGGATCTTTGAGCTGGACGGCGACTGTAAGAGACAGATCACAGAGGCTTCTCTGCTGTATTACGGCAGTCAGAAACGGGCGCCCGAGGGACCGCATCTTTTGAAAAAGGACGGCTATTACTATCTGTTTCTGGCGGAAGGAGGCACTGGATTAGGGCATCGGATCACGGTGGCAAGAAGCAGGACGCTGATGGGCAATTATGAGCCTTGTCCTTATAATCCGATCATGCGGCAGACGGATGAAAGGGCGGGCTTGCAGCGCTGCGGACACGGAAAGCCCGTGTGTACCAAAGACGGCAAGTGGTATATGGTATATCTGTGCGGCAGAACAATTGGTAAGGGATATACCATATTGGGCAGGGAAACCGCTCTTGACCCGATCATATGGACGCCGGACGGCTGGCCCATTGTCAATGACCTGAAAGGGCCAAGCGTCCTGCAGGTGCCGCCGATGCAGACGATGACTGCGGCAGAATCAGGGGTGCCTTCCGAAGGGAATGGCCGGGCGGCAGCAGGGGTATTGCCTGCGGCGGCGCAGTTTTTTCAAAATGGGCTGCCAAAGGATTTCATGACGCCCAGACCGCCGGAGAGGGACGGAATCCGCTTCCAGAACGGGAATCTGATGTTAAAGGCAAGCGCGTATCCGCTTTCGACCATACAGGCAAAAAATATTTTGGTAAGACGGCAGAGCGCCTTTTGTTTCATAGCGGAGGCGGAATTTGTGGCGCCTGTGCTTTCCGAGGGACAGGAGGCAGGCATCACCTGTTACTATGATGAAAATACATGGGTGTGCTTCTTCCTTTCGAGAAATCAGGAGACTTATTTTTTACAGGTCAGAGAGCATATCGGAAGAGAAACGATTGACCATGCGGTAGAGAAGCTGGATGACCTGACAGGCAGGCGTCTCCTATTGGGAGTCGATACGGAATATCTGGAAAGAAGTTTTTACTATAAAACGGCGGGAGAAAACGTGAAAACGGTGGAGAGACTGTCGGATGTGTATTATTTATGCGATGAGGGAATTTCCATGGGGAAGCGTTTTACCGGCGCGATGGTGGGCATGTATGGATATGCGAAAGAGGAATCGCTTTTTATAGAGTTCACAAATTTCCGTTACCGGGAGAGATAGAAACAGATGTTTTTAGAGGTGCTCAAAAAATATACGGATAAATCGCATACAAGTTCAAACCGGGAGTTATTGTTAAACGGCAATATGGTACAGGCAATTTTGATGCTTGCCATTCCGGTGGTCATTAACAGCTTTTTGCAGACGATGTATAACCTGACAGATACCTACTGGCTGGGAAAGCTGGGGACAGAGGAATTGGCAGCCATTAATCTGGTCAGCCCCATGCAGAGTATCGTGATCAATTTCGGCTCCGGCCTGACGGTGGCGGGTTCCGTTTTGATTTCCCAGTATCTGGGTGCGAAAAAGGACGAGGATGCCAGGAGTATGGCAAACCAGATCTTTGCCTGTGCACTTCTGTTTTCCGTTGTCTGCGTCACGATTTGCGCGGCGGCCGCGCCTTCCATTGTGACCTGGCTTGGCGCGGAGGGGGATACCTGGCGCTATGGCAAAATCTATTTGCAGACAGTCATTTTGGATATGCCGTTTTTATATACGGTCAATATTTATACAGCGGTCAATCAGGCACAGGGCGATACGTTCCGGCCAATGCTATTAAATCTGTTTGGTATTTTGATCAACATGGTGTTGGATCCGCTTTTGATGTTTACGTTTGCCATGGGCGTGGCGGGGGCGGCGCTTGCCACGGTGGGAGCGAAGGCGGTTCCAGCGGTGATTGCCTTTGTGCTTTTGCAGAATAAAAACAAGGACGTTTATCTGGATCTGCGCAGGCTGAAATTTGAGAAAGAGAAACTGATCAATATCTTGACGGTGGGTCTGCCGACGGCCATCGGCGGCAGTACCATGCAATTCGGTTTCCTGCTTATGACCAGGAATGTGTTAAAGTACGGCACACAGGCGATGGCGGCCTACGGCATCGGAAATAAGATCAACGGCCTGATCACGCTGCCTTCTAACGGCATCGGTTCGGCGGTTGCGACGATCGTGGGGCAGAATGTAGGGGCCGGGCAGCATGACAGGGCGCAGAAAGGGTATCAGATTTCCATGCGGATCAGCGTCGTTTTTCTGTTTGTTGGCGGCATGATTCTTTCCAGACCTGTGATTTCCACTGCCATTGTCCGTATTTTTTCGTCTGACCCGCAGGTGGTTGGCATGGCGGCGGATTTCTTAAGCATTATGGCGTTCTGGTGTTTTGCCAACGGTGTTTATAATTCCGGTATGGGTTTGTTTCAGGGAAGCGGACATACGGAGGTGACTATGATTGTCGACGCGACCAGATTATGGGTATTTCGTTTTGCAACCCTTTTTATCTGCGAAACGTGGTTCCATATGGCAGTCAGGAGCGTGTGGTATTCCGTGGTAATCAGTAACGGGCTGTCCGCTGTGGCGCTTTATCTTTTGTACAGAACAGGGTATTGGAAAAAGAAGAGGATTCGTACATGACCCGACGGGGGAAGGAGAGAAAAATGAGTAGAGAGAGGGATAAGATTGAAACGTATATTGATTGGCTGCTTCAGGAAAGCACGCCGGAGCGCCCGATTTGGAATATTGAGAAAATCAGGCAGGGACTGAAGTCCACATGGAATTATATTGATGGGTGTATGATTAAGGCGGTTCTGGAAATGTATGCCATCACAGGGGAGGAAAAATATTTTCGGTTTGCGGACGGGTTTATCGACTGCAAGGTGAGAGAGGACGGAACGATTGACGGCTACGATGTGCAGGAGCTTAACATTGATAATATCAATGCGGGGAAAACCCTGTTTGAGCTGTATGATCTGACCGGAAAGGAAAAATATCGGAAGGCCATCGACTTGGTGTACAGCCAGATCGAGCAGATGCCCAGAACGAAAGAGGGGAGTTTCTGGCATAAGAATATTTACCCGAATCAGGTGTGGCTGGACGGCCTGTATATGTGTCAGCCGTTTTACATGGAGTACGAGACCCGCTTTCACGACAAAAAAAATTATGACGATATCTTTAATCAGTTTGAGCAGGTGGTACAGCATATGCGGGATGAAAAAACCGGCCTGTATTATCATGCCTATGATTCCTCAAGGGAAATGTTTTGGTGCGATAAGGTGACGGGCTTAAGCCGGAATTTCTGGCTGCGGGCAATCGGATGGTATACTATGGCCCTGCTAGATACCCTGGATAAGGCGGATGCGTCCTATGGGGCGCCCTATGAAAATATGAAACAGGTGTTTAGGGAATTGGCGGATGCGATGCTGCGCTATCAGAATGAAAACGGCATGTGGTATCAGGTCGTTAATGTGGGCGGTATGGACGGAAATTATTTGGAGACGAGCGGAAGCGCCATTATGGCTTATGCGCTGCTTAAGGGCGTGCGTTTGGGCTTTTTGCCGGAAAAATACCGCGCCTACGGGCAGAAAGCGTTTCAGGGAATCTGCGACACCTATCTGTCGGAGGATGAGACGGGACAGCTGCATCTTGGCGGTATCTGCCTTGTGGCAGGGCTTGGCGGCAAGCAGAGACGGTCCGGGACCTATGAGTATTATCTGTCGGAACCGGTGGTGCAGGACGACGCAAAAGGTGTCGGCCCGTTCCTTCTCGCCTACACCGAGATGCGGCGTCTGCGTGGAGAATCTGCAATATCTGATGAATAAAAGGGAGGGGCATATGAAGGAATATGATCTGATAACTTTGGGCGAAGTGATGCTGCGTCTTTCCCCGCTGGGATATGAGCGAATCTCCGGCGGAGAGACCTTTGAAAAAAGAGCCGGCGGATCGGAGCTGAACGTGGCGGCCGGAGCAGCACTGCTGGGACTGAGAACCGGAATGATATCCAGACTGCCGGCAAATGATATCGGCAAGTTTATCAAAAACCGCATTCGCTTTGAGGGCGTTTCGGATGATTATCTGCTCTACGACGAAGCGGAATCGGCGAGACTTGGCATCTATTATTACGAGATGGGAGCCGCACCCAGAAAGCCGTCCATCATTTATGACAGGCAGAATTCTTCTTTTTCCGGGATCAGTTTGGCAGATCTGCCGGAGGATATTTACGAAAAGACAGCCTGTTTCCATACCAGCGGGATCACATTGGCGCTCTCCGAAAAGGTCAGGGAGACGGCGGTGGAAATGATCAGGCGCTTTCAGGCGGCGGGGACAAAGATCTCTTTTGACGTAAACTACAGGGCAAACCTTTGGAGCGAGGAAAAAGCGCGGGAAACCATAGAAAGGATTCTGCCTTTTATTGATATTTTGTTTATTTCCGAGGAAACCTGCCGCAGAATGATGGGCATGAGCGGGACGCTTAAGGAAATGATGAAGAAACTTTCTGATGATTATTCGATAGAAAGAGTCTGTTCAACCATGCGTACCGTAAAAAGTCCCAAAAAGCACGATTTCACTTCTCTTATTTACGATGCAGCCACCGACGGCTGCTGCGAGGAAAATCCTTATACGGATATCGATGTGATCGATCGCATCGGCTCCGGCGATGCCTATGTGGCGGGCGTGCTTTACGGGCTGCTTCACTTTGACGACCCGATGCGGGCCTTGCAGTACGGAAACGCTGCTTCCAGTGTGAAGAACACGATCCCGGGAGATCTGCCGTCCAGCGATTTGGCGGAAATTGAAGGAATCATCAGAAATCACAACGCGACCGGATATGTCAGCGAGTTGAATCGGTAGCGTGTTTAAAAAAGTGTAAAAAATTTCAAAACGGTATAGGCAACTTTCGTTTTTTGCGTTATAATGTAAGGGCTTACACGAACATTGCCAGGAAAAAGGGAAAAGGAGAAAAGCAGATATGAATTTAAATCTTAGGAGCAGAGAAGAGTGTACATTTGACGCTGTCAGTCTGGGGGAGATTATGCTCAGACTCGATCCGGGAGAGGGGAGAATTAAGACAGCCAGAAGCTTTAAAGCATGGGAGGGAGGCGGAGAGTACAATGTCATCCGCGGACTTCGCAGATGCTTTGGGCTCAAAACGGCAGTCATTACTGCGTTTGCAGACAATGAGGTAGGTAAGCTGATGGAAGATTTCATTTTGCAGGGCGGGGTAGACACTTCCCTGATCAAATGGATGCCCACGGACGGAATCGGAAGAATCTGCAGAAACGGGATCAATTTTACGGAGAGAGGATTCGGTATCCGCGGGGCGCTGGGATGTTCCGACAGAGCCAACACGGCGATTTCCAAGGCGACTCCCGAGGATTTTGACTTTGAATATATTTTTGGTAAGCTGGGTGTTCGCTGGCTGCACACGGGCGGTATCTATGCGGCGTTATCCGAGCAGGCGAGTGAGACGGTGGTGGAAGCGATCAAGACGGCCAAGAAGTACGGCACGGTTGTCTCCTATGACCTGAATTATCGTCCTTCCATGTGGAGCGCAATCGGCGGACTGGCAAAGGCGCAGGAAGTGAATAAGGAAATTGCCAAATATGTGGACGTCATGATCGGCAACGAGGAAGATTTTACCGCATGTCTCGGCTTTGAGATCGAGGGGAACGATGAGAACCTGAAGGAACTCAATCTGGAAGGTTACAAGAAGATGATCAATGAGGCGGCGCAGACTTATCCGAACTTTAAGGCGGTGGCGACCACATTAAGAACCGTTCGCACCGCGACCGTGAACGACTGGTCGGCAATCTGCTGGGCGGACGGCAATATCTACAAGGCGTCCGACTATAAAGAATTGGAGATCATGGACAGAGTGGGCGGCGGAGATTCCTTTGCGTCCGGGCTGATTTATGGCCTGATGGAGACGGGGGATGCACAGAAAGCCGTAAACTACGGCGCGGCGCACGGGGCGCTGGCCATGACCACACCGGGCGATACCACGATGGCTTCCTTAAAGGAAGTGGAAGGCGTTATGTCGGGTGCGGGCGCACGCGTTAAGAGATAAAGGTGAAAAATTAAAACATTCAACTAATAAATTAAAATAAAAATAGCAAGGGGGCAGAGACATGGAACTTCGCACAGCGGCATCTCCGAGAGATGTCAAACACTACACAACCGAGAGACTCAGAGAAGAATTTTTGATCGAGAAGGTTTTCTTTGAGGATGAAATCCGTCTGGTATACAGTCATATCGACCGTATCATCACGGGGGCGGCGACTCCCGTAAAGAAGGCTTTGAAACTGGAGGCAGGCGACGAGCTTCGCGCGGCGTATTTTCTGGAAAGACGTGAGATGGGCGTGATCAATGTCGGCGGTGACGGCTATATCACGGTGGACGGCAAGAAGTACACCGTCGTTTCCAGAGACGGCATGTACATCGGCATGGGGAGCAAGGATATCATGTTTGAGAGCATGGACGCTTCCAACCCGGCAAAATTTTATATCAATTCGGCACCGGCACACAGGGCATGTCCGACCGTTCTGATCAAGAGAGACGGCGTTGCGGGAGAGGGCGAAGTGGTGATCAAACCGGAAAACAAGGTGGAGCTTGGCACGTTGGAGGATTCCAACCACAGAACCATCAACAAGTACATCCTTCCGGGACAGGTGGAAAGCTGTCAGCTGGTCATGGGACTTACTCATTTGGAGCCCGGCAGCGTGTGGAATACGATGCCCAGCCATACGCATGACAGACGGATGGAGGTTTATCTCTATATTGATATCGCAGATGATGCCTTCGTGATGCACTTCATGGGCGAGCCGCAGGAGACGAGGCATATCATCATGAGAAACGAGCAGGCGGTGATTTCTCCGAGCTGGTCCATCCATTCCGGCTGCGGCAGCCGCAACTACTCCTTTATCTGGGGGATGGTAGGCGAGAATCAGGCGTTTGACGATATGGACGGCATTGACAACAGGGATTTATTGTAATGTAGGAAGGAGCGGAAGACATGGATATCAAAAATATGTTTTCTTTGGAAGGAAAAACGGCGCTGGTGACAGGGGCGGCCTACGGAATCGGTTTTGCCATTGCGGAAGCCTTAGCAGGAGCGGGGGCGAAAATTGCGTTTAACTGCCGCGATAAAGAGCATATGGAAAAAGCGTTACAGGATTATCAGGCAAAAGGGATCGAGGCAAAGGGCTATTACTGCGATGTCACGGATGAGCAGCAGGTAGCGGATATGGTCAGTAAGATCGGGCAGGATCTGGGCGGCGTGGATATTCTGGTAAATAACGCGGGAATTATTAAGAGAATCCCGATGGTGGAGATGGAGTTGAAGGATTGGAATGCGGTGATTAACATTGATCTGACAGGACCTTTCATCTGCTCCAAGGCGGTGCTTCCGGGTATGATGGAAAAGGGGCAGGGCAAGATTATCAATATCTGCTCCATGATGAGCGAATTCGGCAGAGAGACCGTTTCCGCTTATGCAGCCGCAAAGGGCGGACTGAAGATGCTCACCAGAAATATCTGTTCCGAGTATGGCCAGTATAACATACAGTGCAACGGCATCGGCCCCGGCTATATTGCGACACCCCAGACGGCGCCTCTTAGGGCGAAGCAGGCGGACGGTTCCATGCACCCCTTTGACCGCTTTATCCGTTCCAAGACACCGGCGCAGAGATGGGGGAAAACCGAGGATCTGCAAGGGCTTGCCATTTTCCTTGCATCCGGCGCTTCCGACTTTATCAACGGCCAGGTGATCTATGCGGACGGCGGTATCTCCGCATATATCGGGCAGGATCCCGGAAATCTGGACGCAAGTAAATTCGAAGACGTAGAATAGAAAAAAAGAAAGGTATGGCAAACATAATGAACAGTGAAAAAACAGAGAAGGTTTTAAAACAGTTTGAAGAAGTCGGTATTATCCCGGTGGTCGTGTTAAACGACGCGAAGGATGCGGAACCACTCGGCAAAGCCTTGATGGAGGGCGGACTGCCGGCGGCAGAGGTCACATTTCGGACAGATGCGGCAGAGGAATCCATACGCATTATGAGCGAAAAATTCCCGGATATGCTGGTGGGAGCGGGAACGGTACTCACGACGGATCAGGTGGACAGAGCCGTGAATGCGGGTGCAAAATTTGTGGTCGCCCCCGGGTTTGACGCGGAGATTGTGCAGTACTGCCTGGACAGGGATATCCCTGTCTGCCCCGGCACACAGAGCCCGAGCGAGGTGATGGCGGCCGTAAAAATGGGGCTTGATCATGTAAAGTTTTTCCCGGCGGAAAATTCCGGCGGACTTAAGATGATTAACGCCATCGGCGCAGCGATGCCGGCTGTCAAATTCATGCCGACAGGCGGCATCAATGCGCAGAACGTAGTGGAATATCTGAAATCCGCTAAGATTTTCTGCTGCGGCGGAAGCTGGATGGTAAAGGCTGATCTGATCAAAGAGGGCAGGTTTGACGAGATCAAAAATCTGGTCGCTGCGGCAGCGAAAATCGTAAAGGAAAACAGATAAAAGGCAGTAGGTCAGTGATCAAACTGCGGCAGATATGCTCTGTTTTCCGCAAGAATATCGTCCAGAATCTGTCTGGCGACGGTGGCGGAGTTCACCAGCGGATGTATGGTGAGGGCCAGGAGCGCCTTATCATAATCGCCTTTGACTGCGGCTTCGATGGTGAGCTGCTCGTAGGCTTTCACATTCTGTAAAAGACCACGGATTTTTAGAGGGGTGCGCCCGATGTGTATGGGGTGCGCCCCGTCTTTATCGATCACGCAGTTGCGCTCGATGGAAGCGTTGTCGGGAAGATCTGCGTTTGTGCCGCAGTTTAGGACATTCACGGTCTGAATGTCTTTTTTGTTATTGTAAATGGAATCAATCAGGCTGCAGGCCGCATCGGAATAGCGTGCGCCGCCGCGTTTTGCCAGCTGGGGCGGCTTACTGTCCAGAGCGGGGTCCTGATAGAGGGCAAAGAGCTCTTTTTCCACACCCCGGATCACCTCTCCGCGGCAGCCCTCATTTTCAGCAGCACGGACGCACTCTGCGAGCATTTCCGGCTGCATATAGTAGTATTTTAAGTAGCTTACAGGCACCATGTTCAGCGCCTTTAGCAGAGCAGGGTCAAAGTGGATGTCGGGAATGTTTGCCATCACGTCCGCTGCCGTGTCTGCGCAGAGTTTTTCGATGGCAGTCTTTGTCACGTCCTCTCCGCGAACCAGCACCCGTTTTGCCCAGACCAGATGGTTGATGCCTACGAAGTCGCAGAACACGTCGTCCGGGGAGCAGTCAAATTTCTCCGCCATATCGCTTACCATATTGATGGGGCAGTTGCACAGGCCGATGGTTCTGATGGCGCTGTGGTTTAACGCAGCCTCAGTCAGAATGCCGGAGGGGTTTGCAAAATTGATCAAAAAAGCGTCGGGGCAGAGCCGTTCCATATCGTGACAGATATCCAGAATGACGGGAACGGAGCGCAGCGCCTTGGCAAAGCCGCTGGCACCCGTGGTCTCCTGACCGATTTTGCCGTAACGCAGGGGAATCCTTTCATCCCGGATCCTGGCGTCCAGCTGCCCTACACGAAACTGCGTGGTAACAAAATCCGCATCTTTAAGCGCTTCCTCCCTGTTTATGGTAGCGTGGATCTGTAAGTCGATACCGCTCTTTTCTATCATTCTTTTGGCCAACTCGGTGACGATCCTAAGTTTTTCCAGTCCCGCCTCCACGTCCACGAGCCAGATGTCCTTTACGGGAAGGCTGTCATAGCGTTTGATAAAGCCCTCGATCAGTTCCGGCGTATAGCTGGAACCGCCGCCGATCGTTGCAATTTTTAATCCTCTGTCTGTCATAATGACCTCCTGTTTTCGTATGAAATTGCGGATGATTTATCGTGTATTTTTATGGTTCCCTAATTTACGAAATAATTGTATCATGTATGTAGTAAGGTGGTAAGGCAAATTATCATGTGACGGGCGCGTTTGCGGGAAAGAGGAATGTTATGAGCAACAGGCAGGGATATCTTCTGGGAATTGATCAGGGCGGTACGAAAACAGCCGCCGCCGTGATGAGGAGTGACGGCGTTCTGGTGGGAAAAGGGAAGGCGCGGGGCGCTTATTTTCCCTCACAAGGGATGGAAGCTGCCATGGAGCCTATCAGGGAAGCGGCGTTTTCGGCGCTTCGGGAGGCGGCAGTGGATGAGCGGGAGATCGTGCTCACGGTTGCGGGCGTCACGGGTCTGGACTGGCTGGGGGATGATGCGGCAGTGCAGCAGGCCGTGCGTAAGTTATTTCCCACAGGGGAGGTGATTGCCTGCAACGATGCGGTCATCGCTTTTTACGGCGGCGCCACGCGCGCCCACGGTGCGGTGATCTGTGCGGGAACGGGGATCAACGGTGCGCTCATAGACAGGGAAGGCAGACAGTTCATCTACGGTGATTATATGGAAGAGAGTGTACAGGGCGGCAGCGGCTTAGCTCTGCGCGCGGCCAGAAAGGTGTTTGACGCGCAGCTGGGTTTATGCGGCGAAACGGCATTGACGGCGCTTTTTCTGGCGAACGCCGGAGTGGAAGATGTGGATGCCCTGCTGCGCCGCTATATGATGGAAGACGGCTTTCGCGGGAAGCTCCGCTATCTGGTGCCGGATATTCTGCGGATTGCACAGGAGGGGGACGAGGTGACCCGCACGCTGCTTAACGAATTTGCGATACAGATTGCAGATTACCTGGGGGCGGGCTTTCGCAAGATGGGGATGCAGCCTGGAGAGGAGGAGATTGTACTTACGGGCAATGTCTTTAAGGGCGAAGAAAATCCCCTGACAAGACGTGTGAAGGCGCAGATTGTGGCGCGGTTTCCGGGAACGGAAGTTGTGCAGGCACGTTATGAGCCGGTGGTGGGCGCCTGTATTATGGGCCTGGTCAGACTGGGAATGGAGCCGACGGAGCGGGAAAAAGGGATTCGGGAGAGTGCGGCTGTTCTCGAGCTGCTGCGGAGTTGAACGCTGTGCGTGACAAAATCAGGGTTACAGTTCAAGAGATATGACGGGAACGGGTTAGGGGATAACTTGAGTTTCCGCAAAATGTAAT
>DLAF01000061.1:28320-72140 GCA_002492725.1 Lachnospiraceae bacterium UBA7054 | reverse complement strand
ACATGACGAAAAAAATCCGTCTGACACAGATTGAGGAAGAAATCGAAGAACTTCTCTCCAAAGTGTCCGGGGCAAGCGGCGTTCTGATGAAATACATAGATGAAAAAGTATCAGAACTGGACGCAGAGCGGAAAGCCTTGCAGGAAGAAATCGTTACGGCAAATGTCACAGACACAGAGGACAGATTGAAGCAGATAACCAATCATGTAAAAACATGGGAAACGCTCTCTTTCGAGGACAGACAGGCGGTAGTCGATACGCTTATCAAAGTTATCCGCATTGCAGACGGAAACATTGAAATCACTTGGAACATATAACCATTAGCCATGAAAGATTGAAGTACGGCATTTTGAGGGAAATATTTTATGAGATATTTTTACTTCAATCCTCCCGTTTCGGTGAAGCTCTCCGTATCGTGCAGGATCGGTTGAACGAAAAGAACTTCTATGCATTTAATCCCGGGTTTGACTGCTGCGAAGGAAATGCGAAATAAGCACTTATCTTACAATCAACAAAGAAATGGTCCCATGGCATAATTACGTGTCATGGGATCACTCTTTATTATTTTTATTGTAAACTCAACCAATGGGCATTATAACAATCACGGGTCCTCACGACCCACTCGACTGATAATGCCTGACGCCAAACCGCCACAGCGCATACGACGGCACCAAAAACCAGACAGCTAAAAGCGGTACAAAGATCAAAAACGGCCGGCTGTCCTTATCCAAAATATATAGGAGCGGATAATACTGCACCAGCGCATAGGGAATAAGAAAAGTTGTCACAAGCAGCATCTTTTTCCCGTAAACACTGAGCGGATATTTTCCGTACTCTCTCGCCCCATCCGTCAAAACGTTCATAAATTCCAACCCCTCTAATGTAAAAAAACACAGCGCGGCATAAATCAGAAACAGCCCCGAAAAAACAGCGCAGCCTCCGATCAGCATAAATATAACGGTCATAATCTTTGCAAAATTCCAATCCACACTGCTGTGGGAAACCCCATAAGCAAACATCACCACCGCCTGCAGCATTCTACCGATCCTCGTCAGTTCAAACTTACTTCCCAGAACCTGTAAAATTTCATTTCGAGGCCGAACCAATACCTGATCGAAACTGCCGGTGCGTACCATACTTGGAAAAAGGTCAAAGCCCCTGGCAAACATTTCCGCCAGGGAAAATTCCAACAGCACTACGGAAAAACACAACAGTACTTCGCTATAGGTAAATCCCTGAATCCCGGAAAACCGCCGAAACATAAAGTAAATGCCAAGAAATACGTTGAACGACACCAAAAACTGCCCCAGAGCCGTCAGGAAAAAGGACGTTTTATACTGCATCGCGCTTCTGACATTGATTGACAGATAATGCCCGTAAAGCCTGACGGCATCTTTGAGTTTATAAAACATTGCCTCATCCTCCCTGTATCGTAACCTTTTTTTCCGCCAGTCGGCAAAGCAAGTTTCCAAACGCAGTCAAAGCGACCAGCCAGACTATCTGCAAAGCGACAGCCTTTTGCATCTCGGTGACCGTCATGCTGCCGCTGTAGATGCGCAGCGCCACATTCTGCATGGACGCAAATGGCAAAAGCTCCAAAACCCTCTGCCAGTTCGCCGGAAAAAACGGCAGAGGAATAATGGCACCCGCAAAAAACTCTACCATGGAAGTGAACACGATCCGCACGCCCTGTGGCGAAATGGTAAAAAAGGTCAGCACATAAACCAGCATTGAAAAAGCAACCGTCACCAAAAGGCCCAAAATCAGCGTAATGACAAACAGACCGAAATGCCCTGCCGAAGCCGGTTTTGCCATCCTATAATTCTTCGGAAGAAAAGCGGCAACAATCAGAATCGGGAAACACCGCAATACTGCACGGGAAACTCTGGTCGCCGTACTCTGGGAAAACCACATATGATAAATCCTGATTGGTCTGCACAACGAATAGGAAATATTGCCGCTCGCAATCGTATCAAAGATATCATTTTCCATCATCCAAGTGGCAAACAGCGCCAAAAATGCCTGCTGCATCCACACGTAAGAAGCCGTCGCGCTCATGGTCATGGGAAACATTTCCGGCTCGGCCTCATAAAAAGCCTGAAATACCAGAATCTCCAAAAAACCCCACGCAAACTGCGTCACAATTCCTGCCAATGCTGCAGCGCGGTATTGCAGGCCCATTGTAAAGCTTAGGCGAAAGAAGGACAAATATTTTTTCATGGTAACCTCACTCTATGTCATAAGCACGGTAAAGCTCGGCAACGGTCTCGTCAATGCCCGCATCACCTCTTTTGATATCTTCCAGTGTCCCATCCAACAGAATCCTTCCTTTTCCAATCAGAATAATGCGTTTTGACAGGGCTTCGATATCCTGCATATCGTGCGTTGTCAGAATCACCGTCGTCTTATGTACCTCATTTTGTTTTTGGATAAATTCCCGAACCGCTATCTTGGAAACCGCATCCAGTCCGATGGTCGGTTCGTCGAGAAACAGAATCTTCGGACTGTGCAGCAAAGAGGCTGCAATTTCACACCGCATCCTCTGCCCCAGAGACAACTGCCGCACCGGGGAACGCAGCAATTCTTTCAGATTTAAGAGCTCCGTCAGTTCTTCCAGATTGTTATGATAGGTTTCCTTGGGAATCGCATAGATATCTCTTAACAGCTCAAAGGAATCAATCACCGGGACATCCCACCAAAGCTGAGACCGCTGACCGAATACGACCCCAATCTCCTTCACATGCCGCATACGGTCTTTGTACGGTATCCTGCCATCCACCGTTACCGTACCGCTGTCCGGCGTCAGGATGCCGCTTAAAATCTTAATGGTAGAGCTTTTCCCCGCACCGTTTGGCCCGATATAACCCACCATCTCTCCGTCATGAATGGTAAAGGAAACATCCGAAAGGGCGTGGATCACCTCATACTCCCGATGAAACAGCGCCTTAAATGCTTCGCCAAATCCCGCGTTCCGCTTCGCAATTTTATACGATTTGCACACATGTTCCATTGTGATCACTGTGTTTTCCTCCATTGAATCGGCTCAAACCAACAAAATTCATTTGTTGCCTCATCCCTGATTACTTGATATGCCTGATACTGACCATTCTCATATTGCTCTGCGGCATTTGACAGACCATCCGAAAAGAACCAATAATACGCATCATAAAATTCATCATTCACACCATACAAGACAACGTAATCAAAATCAAATTCCGCAACGATATCCTGCATCTGACGATTATAATTTCCCTGTATTCCATAGATATTGATCAAATCAAAATCCGGAAACAAATAATATTTTAATTGCGCGACCTGATCCGAGGAAAGAGACTTTTCTTGCTCTGCATAGGAAATCCATAAATCAGGCATACTGTCAAAATCATGATCAGTTATCTCCGGAATGCATTCGCGTATCTTTTCTCCCAATTCATATCCGTTCTTCTTAAATTCCGGATCTATTTCTTTAAGATAGGTACTTTTATCCAAAATGCCAAACAGATTACACAAAATGAAACCGCCAAAATACAGGTATTGCACTTTCAAAACGGCGCCGCTGTAAAAAAACAATAGATAGAGTTCCAACACAAACCACCCTATCACGTATGAGCCGACATATCTGTCATAGCATACAATTGCGATTGCCTCTTCTTCCGACATCGTTGTCAGATATGTCCATAGTAAAAACAAATTGTACAGGCAAAACATCAGCAGCATACCAAGATTCACATACAGTACTTTTCTTTTCTCATAACGGTCTTTCAAAAACAGCAGTATGAAACCAACGATTGCAATGCATATTGCCATCCACCCAAAGGCACTGATACATAATACCACATTTCTTGTAAAAAAAGCAGTAATAAAATTGGAAATAACAGTCCAAAACAACTCCGCATACGCAGCATCCGTTTGATATTTCTCAATCATCATTCCCGGCAGGAAATCTTTCAGGCGAAATTGATCGCCGCCTGTTATACCGAGATATTTGATCATCACCAACATCGCAGACAGCAAGGAAACGCCCAACGCTTTGCGGTAATCGCTCCTCCCATCTGTCACGACCAGACAAAGCGATGCCATAAAAGCAGCACCAAGCGGGATATCCATATAACCGGATGTGTACGCCCATATCCCCTCAAATCTCCAAATCCACAGCAAACCGGCAACGCTTATTGCGGATATAAGATAAAGAAACACTGGTGTGTTTTTTTTATCCGGAAGAAGTTTTCTAATCTTGCCGGCAGCAAGATCAACGATTGGGCAGCTTGATGCAAAGAGAAGGACATTGATACTCAACATCACATCCCGTTCCGAATAGACGCGCTTCCCCAAAGCAAATAAGGAATACCATGCTGCCATGCCGTGCGGATACACTCTATGATTTACCGCAAGTTCATGACTCCAGACATCCAAATTATGATGATAAAATACTGCCTTGGAAAACATTCCCCAGTGCAGAAAAGAATCCGGTTTCGTAAAAAGGAGAAATTCTCCGGAAGTCACAAGTAAATAAAACAAGCCCGCCGCAAAAAAAACAATAACAGCAGGATTTAAGAAATAGGCTTTTACACCCTCCTTTTCCTTTTGCAGGACAGTATAAATGACAATAAAAATGCCGACGGCAATACAATATATTTTTGCAGTCGGCCACAATACCCCGAACGCCCCTCCTATTTCCAATACCGCCATACTGACTGCGATCGCCAGAACAGGCCCAAACCCTTCTTTGATCTTCAATATACCTGTCAGTACATAGCCCCAAAGCACAATGCCTGCAACAAGCATAAAATTGCCTGTCATAAGTTGATCCTCTCTCCCTAGGCCAATTTTCACACCTTTCTTCTATTCGGGAATATTATTTTTCACCAACTCGCGCAGCTTCCCGATCCCCACAGGCTTCGAATAGAAATACCCCTGAAACCAGGTTGCCTGATAAAGCCTTAGATAATTCTGCAATTCTTCTGTTTCTACACCTTCCAGACATGTACTCATGCCACAGCTGTTGGCAAAGTCTACGATTGACTTGACCATGGCCTGCTTTTTCACATCCTCCGTAATTCCCCGGATAAAACTCATATCCAGCTTGATCTCATCCATCGGCGCGCAAAGAACTATCCCGGAGGAAGCACTTCCGGTTCCATAATCATCCATTGCCATGCGGATGCCGCATCCCTGGAAAAACTCCACCTCTCTCTTTATCACCTCAAGCGGCATATCCCGGCATCGCTCCGTCAACTCCAGACAGAGATGCTCGGCAGGAAACCCTGTCTCCTCCAGTATGCGCAGCACCTGTGCACGAAATTCCTCCCGCTCCATCTGCCTTGCCGATACGTTGACATTGAGTACAAATTCCGGCAGGATTGCAAGCAATTCCACGGTTTCCCGCAGGGCCGTGCGCAGCACAAAATTACCCAAATCATACATGGCCGGATCCGTTTCCATCCACTCGATAAATCTCCCCGGTGACACGATCCCGTAGGGCTCCCTGCACCATCTGACCAAAGCCTCCGCACCAATCATGCGCCCACTCTTCGAAATCACGATGGGCTGATATTCCACATAGAAACCTTCGCAGCCATCTCTGACTGACTGATGGATCACCTTCATCAGTTCCAGATCCACATTGCCGGCTGTCTGCACTTCATCGTTAAAAATAATGAGTTTCCCCTGATGCTCCGTCTCTGAATGCCCCAGTGCATAAGCCACCTTAGAGCGCAAATCATCCGCCCTGCCATCATACTTCTCGATCAGGATCGCTCCGGCGCATATTTTCAGAGGAATCCGTCTGTTATCCACCTGAATGCCGCCCGCCAGTCTGTCTCTGATTTCCTGTTCAAAGGAAAGAAGCGCTTCCCTGCCGCAGCCCTCGAAAATAAAGCCGAACTTCGGACCGTCCAAACGATAGACCGCACTGTCCTCGTTCATCATATAAATAAACTGCAAAGCTGTCTCTTTTAAGACATGATTGGTAAATTCATTGCCATAAATAATGTTCAGATTGTTAAACCGTTCCAGCTTTATCATCAGCACCGCAAAAGGCCTGTCGCCCTGGATCGTCGCATCCAGATCCGCCGTAAACCTGGCCTGAGAATACAGATCCGTCAGGGCATCTATCCTTGGCAGTACATTTTCATTGTGTAAAAGGATGAGAAGATACTGTTCCCCGTTCTCCTCGTCTGTCACGATATCCGTATGAAAACTGAACAAATGGTACTCGCCGAAGGCATCCCTCATCCGCACGCACAGTTGCCTGTCCAAATTGATTCCCTGTATTCTCTCCGGTATTCCCTCTTCATACTCCCACAAATCATCCGGGTGGATCAGGCCGCGCATAACGGCATAGTGATCCTCGGCATAGGTGTCATGAATGCCAAAATACGTTTTTAAGGTCTCAGAGAACCATGCTCTGTTCTGCCGCAAATGCAGCAGATAAATGTAAGTGTCCTCCGCCAGCATATTCACCTTATTGAGCATTGAATCAATATAGTGCCCGTTTCCCTGCCAAAATTCCTGTTTTTTCATTTGCATCCTCTCCTACGGCGGTTACCCCGCAAACGCACAGTAGGGTCTTACCGTGATATCCGTGACCTTATTATCCTCCTCTGAAAACCAGATGCTGATATTGCCGAAGCCTTCCCCGGTGATGAGGCAGTTTTCCACCTCCGCATAGGAAGATGCATAAAATCCGTAAGCCTGCAATTTTTCCCACGCGCCATCCACGCTGATGCCGGGATAGATTCCGAAGATCGTCACATCTTCCACCTTCTCTCCCCGATAGCCAAGGTCGCCCGCATCCAGCATCGTAAACGAAAACCGTTCCTCTCCGTTCAAAAGACCGACGGTATACTCCTCATAATTTTCTTCCGGCTGCCGAATGGTCACGCCGTACTGCTCCGTGAGCAGTTTTTTCGCTGCATTCAGGAAATGTTCATCCCCATCCTGTAAAATAAGAAGCCCCAGATCGGAAGCGGTGTCGGTTCGTTCCCGCCCTGCTTCCTGCGCAATCATTCTCAAATAAGCGGGTGTAAAATCCGCAAAGGATTCGTATTCCATTGGCTGATAGTCAATGGAAATCTGTTTTGCGTCCGTCGGCGCCCCCGCAAGGTATCCGCCGAACCATTCGTCAACATCCGCCTGATTGTACTTAAAATCTTCGTATGCAAAGGAAACTTCTTCTCCCTCCTTACAGATCTGGAACAGCGTGCCGTCACCGTCCGTATCCAGCTCGTCCGGGAAGGGCTGCCCATCATCCCACTTGGCCGCAATCTCCTTATCCCAGGCAGACACATAACCGATTTGTAAATAAGTATCCGTATCTGCCTGATATTGATAGAGCGCAAAGGGCCAAAACTCTCCCCTGCTGTGATTATGGGAAGCTTCTGCTTTGATGATCCCATTATCATAATAGGTGAGCGCCGGCCATTCCGTCAGTTCCCGCTTTAATACACCGAGTACCGGATCATAATCATAAATGATCTCCATCATCCCTGCCATAATTGCATTCGAATAACTGACGATCAACTCTTCCCTGCCGTCGTTGTCAATGTCCGTCACGGCGAAATGATTGTCTGACATCTTTCCAAAGCCGTCGTTTAATGCGGAAGTATCCAGTTCTCCGTCGGGAAGCTGCCATGCCGCTATAATCTGAGACAGGACGCCGCCATACTGATGCCTGATTCGCGCGTCATATAATGCCTGCTCCTTCCGGACATCTGCACCGTCAGAACTGCTTTCTTCTCCCGCTTTCAAGACATCTGTCGTATCGGCGTCCGCAGATGCATCTTCCACTTTCTGCGCAGCCGGGTCTTCTGCTACTGATTCATTCGCCGCTGTCTCTGTTTCCCCGAAAGCCTCAGTATTTTCGCCGCAGCCTGCTAATGCCATGCTGCCCACACATACCAAAACCGCCGCCCATGTTTTTCCTTTTACGCTTTTCATATGACACTCCTCAGATGCTCGCCGCAATGATCTCCATCTGCCCCTGTAATGCTACTTCCCCGTAACCACAGGGCAGGATGAAATGATCCCCCTTCTTTATCAGCTGTCCGTTAATCAAACCGTCCCCTGCAATCACGCTCATAATCAGGAAGGGATGCTCCTGTGCAAAGGAAACCTGATCTGTCACATCAATCTTCCACACTTTGTAATAAGGGCAGGAAATCAATAAATTCTTCTGATTCTTCGGCATGTCCGCCGCATCTTTGACACATTCTGCGGCAGGTTTTGCGGGAACCGTGATTACATCAATGCTCTGCTCCACGTGAAGCTGCCTGGGCTTTCCGTCGCTTAATCTGTCATAGTCATAGACGCGGTAGGTAATATCGGAATTCTGCTGTGTCTCCAGAAGCATGATGCCTCCTTTGATCGCGTGCACGGTGCCGGGATCAATCTGGATGAAATCCCCTTTCTTAACAGGAACCTCTCTGATAAATTCATTCCATCTGCCTTCCCTTATCATCGCCGTAAGCTCTTCTTTGTCTTTCGCGTTATGGCCGATGACCAGTGTGGCATTTTCTCCGCAATCCAAAATATACCAACACTCGGTCTTCCCCAACGATCCGTTTTCATGTACCCCGGCATACGCATCGTCGGGATGAACCTGAATACTTAAGTCACTCTTCGCATCGATGATCTTTGTGAGCAGCGGGAAACGGTCAAGCTTTTCCTTACCGGCATTCTCAAAATTGCCAAAAAGCGCCGGCTCCTCCTCCCAAAGCTGCGAAAGGGTCTTTCCTGTATACGCTCCCTCCCGCACCATGCAGTCGCCGTTTTGATGCGCGCTGACCGCCCAGCACTCGCCGGTCCCGGGTCCCGGGATTTCATAAGGCCAATCTGTTCCCAGACGCTCACCACCCCAAATCATCTGCTTGAATACCGGATTTAAAAATATGATTTCTTTTTCTTTCTGATCCATTGTCAATCCCTCCTTGTCTCTCCATCTTCTTACGCTGTAATCACAGACACCAGATAAAAAGGAACCGCGTCATTCTCATGCGCCTCTTTTAAACGGATTTCCAACTGATGCGTCCCGGGCGTAATATGATGCGCCACCGTTTGTATGTAGAGGCAGTCTCCCCAGGTCTCTTCAAAATTGGCATCCAAAATCACGGCGTTTTCCTCATCACCGTCTACTACCGCTACCGCCACGGGCGCGGGGTGTTTTACCGACTTGCGATACTGCACGGCGATCTCCGTTCCCTCCGTCTGAAAAGATATCTTCGCCCCCTCTTTGGAGGCCGTCCAGCCCATACAAAACAGATCATTCACATATTTTTGTAGGGTATGCTCTGCTGTAAAGCCCTCACAGATGGGCGTACTATTATCGTTTTGATACCGCCTTGCGCCCTCATAAGCATTTTTTGTGAGAGGTTCCGGCATAGGAAAAGGCGCTTCCTCCTCATCCATCTGCCGATAGATATTGTCGAGACAGTCCGTGATGACCTCCGCAACCAGTGCATGCCCTTCCGTGTTGGGATGCAGATCGTCGGGCGTAATCTCCCTTGCCGGAATGTTCCCGGCAGCGACCTCTTGATAGATCGTAGGCCTCATGCTGACGCTCGGCAGTCTGTAATGCGCACCGATCTGCCTGTGCTTATCCTCCGTACTGATCCCCGTGTTATAAAAGATGTTATGTACCAGAAGAATTGCCGGAGAAAAAGCATTTCCGTACACGCTTCGAACCAATCCCTCATAGGTCTCCTGAAAGAAGTCCGTATCCTCATCATTTACGGAAAACTCTATCACTACAAAATCAGGATTCCACGCCAGCACATCCTTCTCCACCCTGGCGACACCATACTGGGAGGTGGTTGCCCCCACCCCCGCATTTACATAGGTGAAGGCTGTTTTCGGAAAGCGTTTCACAAACCAGTCATACACCAGATAAGCATAACAGTTTGTATATTGGGAAGAAACAGAACCCTGCGTGATGGAACCGCCCAAAAAAGCAAGTGTAATCCGATCTCCGTTCTTTGCCCGCCGCATCAGCTCCTTCATCCGATAAAGATTTCCCCTGTTGACCCAGCCCTCTTTCGCATGTACCACATACCCCATAAGACAGTCCTCCTTATAATTTGTTCCTTACAGCTTAAAATCTAGTCATCATAAAAGAAAACTTTTGAACTGCTCTCTTTTCCTTTTATCATTCTACTATCAAGCGTCTGAAATAACAAGACATAGCATTTACTGTTTTGCTTCCGGCAGACGCAGACGCAGAAGGCGTTTCATCAACTGCCTGAAGTTAAAGGGAAGAACCGGATAAATATAACTCTTGTTTGACAACGTCTTATTGCTAACAATGGAAAACAGAAAGAAAATGATTGCTCCCACATAGCCGTAAATCCCGAAAGCCGCCGTCAGGATCAGATTGATGATGCGCATGAATTTCAGGGCATAGCCGAGCTCATAGTTCTGCTGCGTATAGTTGGCAATGGCAACAAACGCCATGTACAGCATGACCTCACTATTGAACCAGCCGCTGTTAACGGAAAATTCGCCAAGCACCAGCGCCGCCATCACACTCAAAGGGGTACTGAGCATATTCGGCGTATTTACTGCCGCCAGTTTCAAGCCGTCGATTGCCAGCTCAAGGATCAAAAATTGTGCAATCAAAGGAATATTGGATTCCTCCTGCAGCATGATAAATTGAAAGCTTTCCGGAACCCACTGCGGATTCTGCATCAGGAGCAGAAAAGTCGGCGTCATGATATAGGTCAAAATGGAAATCAAAAACCTTGTCAGACGCAGATACGTTCCTGTGACGGGAGGGAAATAATAATCGTCCGCCTCCTCCACGATATCGAAAATCGAAGTCGGCACGATCATTGCCGAAGGCGAATTGTCCACCAAAATCACGATATCTCCCTCAAGCACCTGGGCTGCCGCCACGTCAGGCCGCTCCGTAAACTTAAATTTGGGAAAGGGATTGAACCACATGCGCTGATAAAGACACTCGGCCAGACTCTCCTGATTCATGGTCAGCGCATCCACCTTAATATTCTGAATCCGCTTTTTCACCTTGTCCAAAAAAGCATGATCCACCCGATTATCCATATAACAGAGCACAATATCGGTCTGGGAACTCTTCCCGGCGTTCATCATTTCCATACGCAGATTTGTACTGCGGATACGCCTTCTGATCAGCGCCGTGTTAAAAACGACAGTCTCCACGAAACCGTCCTTGCTGCCGCGCAGGGTCTTGTCCTTGTCAGGCTCCGAAACGCTTCTGGCAGGATAGGTCCTGGAATCGATCAGTACGCATCTGTCATAACCGTCGATAAAGAGGGCAAACACACCCGATAGGATATTGTAAATAATGTCGTCCCACTGATCCTTGAGATCGACTTCCACGTAAGGTGTTGCCTTCTTTGCCATCTCGTAGGCGCTCTCCGGCATATTCTCAGGCGTCAGTCCGATAAAATACTGAAGGATCTTCATCATCAGCTCATCTTTGCAAAAACCGTCGATGAAATAGATGCAGGCCTGTTTCCCACCCACGTCAATCACGCGATAGACCACGTCGAAACTTACATCCGGCGCCATGTGCTCCTTCATATAAGACATGCTCTCCTGCAGGGAGGTCGTCATTTTCTGACCGCTTTGGGGCTGTTTCTGTTCCTGTTTCTTTTCCTGCTCTTCCTTATGATTCTTCACTACAAAAACTCCTTCCGCGACTTACCATTGTTTTCCATAGTATGTCTTGGAAGGAGTTTGTTTATACATTCAGAACGGAATGTCCTTTAGCCTGCTCTTTTGTCCTTACTGCTTCCCCGTACTCCCGTGTCCGCCCCGATCAGCGTTATCGAGGCTTACCACCTCGTCAAATACAAGTTTCGGCTGATTCTCCATAATGCGAAACTGGCAGATGCGGTCATTTACATGGATTTGCGTGTCCCTGACCGCATAGGCGGGCATAAACCACTGATCATTGTCACCGCAATAAGAACCGTCGATAACACCCTGATGATTGGTCTGGATAATACCGAAATTCTTGAAAGTCGAGCTTCGTGGTACTACATGCGCCTCATAGCCTTTCGGAAGCTCCATGGCTACCCCCAGAGGGATCAACTGAAACTCCCCTTTTTTGAGGGTCACATCCGCCGCCGCCCGCAAATCGATCCAGTCCGACTTCCCGTCAATGTAAGTCAGCCGCTCGATTTTATCCGTAAAATACTTAATCCTGATATGTTCCATTACATATAATCCTCACAGTAGAGTATCGGACTCGCCGGATCCGTCTGGGCAAGGCTTTTTTGTACATCGATCACTCTTTGATTTTTACTGCCCTTCCAGAGAAGCTTTACGTCCTTTAATTCCTTCTTAAATTCACCGTCCACCAGCACATCCACATACTTCATCAGCGGATAATGCAAAACATCCTCCCAACTGTCCCCGGTATAAAGCCAGATGGTCTTGTCAGGATACTTCTCCCTGATTTCCTCCATCAGGCCGCGTACATCCAGACGGTTTGCCGAATGCAGAGGATCGCCGCCGGAAAAAGTGATGCCGCTGATGTAAGGCTTTTCCAGTTGATCAAAGATCTCCTGCTTTGCCTCGTCATCAAACGGAAGGCCCCCATCCGGATCCCAGGTAAGCGGATTTTGACATTCCTTACAACAGTGAGAACAGCCGGCAACCCACAGCACCACCCGCAGGCCGTCACCGTTTAACATATCGTCTTTGGTTATATTGTGATATCTCATCTATATTCCTTTCTCGCTGTTCCTACATGCTTTTACGTTCCGCAATCTCCGCCATTTTTGCTTCGCTAAGGCGTGTGTCGCCGTGAACGCGGGAATAAGCAAGATATCCGTTCATGCGGTCGATCTTTGTAAGGTTACGGCTGCCGCAGACAGGACAGACATCCATCTCCAGCTCCTGATGTCCGCAGTCGTCACAATAGGCAAGCGAAAGGTTGACCCCCTCGTAAAAGCCCATATCCATCGCCCTGCGAATCAGGGTCTTGATTGCTCCCAGATTGTAATCCACCGGATATTTTACATACTGGATCTTGCCGCCGTTCGCCATTTCCCAAAAGCGGTACTCCAAATCCTGCTTCTCAATCGGCGTAATGTCTTCCGTCACATGGCAGTGGAAGCTGTTCGAGACATACTCCTTGTCCGAGACGCCCTCTATTATGCCGTATTTCGCCCGAAACTGCTTCACCTGCAGACCGCAGAGATTCTCCGCAGGCGTACCGTAAATTGCGTAAAGATGGCCGTCCTCCTCCTTATATTCATTAATCTTATTATTGATATGTTCCAAAACTTCCAGCGCAAACGCGCCGTCCTCTACCAGAGACTTCCCGTTATAGAGTTCCTGCAGCTCGTTAAACGCCGTGATACCAAAGCTTGCCGTAGCAGATTTTAAGATTGGCTTGATCTTATCATGAAGCTGTAAGTGTCCGCCCAGGAAGCCGCCCTCACAGTAAGCTAAGGGATTTGTGGAGGCTCGCATCTCCCCCAGATAAGCGTAAGTTCTGATGTGGAGCTGTCTGATCAGGTTCAGGTAATAATCCAGTACATCGTAAAAATCCTTGCCTTCCTGCCTTGCTTTCGCAAGAATCATCGGCAGATGCAGGGAAACGGCGCCCACATTAAACCTTCCCACAAAGACAGGGGAATCCTTGTCGTCCGCCGGGTGCATGCCGCCCCGTTCATACCAGGGGGAGAGAAAAGCACGGCAGCCCATGGGTGAAATCACCTTCCCGTACTGCTTATACATACTTGCAATATATCCCTTGCCGGTAAGGCTCAGCCAGTCGGGGTACATGGTCTTTGCGGAACATTTGACGCCCGCCTCAAAAACATCCTCCAGCTCCTTGCCCGGACCGTGAAGATTCTCGTCATATAAAAATACGATCTTAGGGAAGAGCACAGGCTTTTTGCACTCTTTCTTGCCCTGCCCCTTTCTGCGAACATTGAGCATCTGAATCGTTGCCAATCTCGCGAACCGCCCCGTACCGATGCCCGCCGTCACCGTGATAAAAGGATAATCCCCTCTGCTGCTGGCTACGGTGTTAAACTTATATTCCCAGCCCTGAAAGCCCTGTTCAAATTCTTTCGTAACATCCGCCAAAGCCTCTGCTTCCGCAGTTTCTTTATCAATGCCGAGCTTCTTATACTTGGCAAGATTTCGCTTGTAAGATTTTTCTGCGTAGGGCTCTAAAATCTTATCTACTTCCGGCACCGTGAAACCACCATACTGCTGGCTCGCCGCGCTTAATACGATGTCTCCTATGACATCAAAGGCCACGTCAAGCGTCTTCGGCTCGTTGTACCAGATATTGCCCATTTCAAAACCGCCGGAAAGCACCTCCGCCACATTGAAGAGACAGCAGTTCATGGTATCTCTTCTGGCAGACATATCATGAACGTAGATATACCCATCCCGACACGCCTGAATCTCCTCCGTGGTCATAAAAAATTTCTGATACAATTCCTTATTAAACTGGTTAAAGATCAGGCTTCTCTTCGTAGAAACAAGGGCGCTGTCCGTATTAGCGTTCTCCTTGTCTCCGATGTACATAATCGACTGGCTCTTCTTATAGACATCGTCCATCATGCGCACAAAATCCTGTTTATAATTGCGGTAATCGCGGTAACTTTTTGCCACAATGGGCTTCACGTCCTCAAGCGCACTTTCCACGATGTTGTGCATGATTTGAATCGGGATCTGCTCCTCGTCAAGCTCGTTCACCTTATCAATGACCGTCTGACAAATATGGCGCTTCTCCTCCTCCGTAAATTTTGTCAGGGCGCGGTATGCGCTCTTTCCCACGGCATCAATGACTTTCTGCACATTGAAAGCTTCAAGACTCCCGTCTTTTTTGATCACTTTCACGCCCTTTTCCGGATGATATTTCAAACCGTAGTCCTCGCCATCCGAATGATCTGAATCAAATTTACTACCCATACTCCCCTCCATAACAGAGCACTTTACTGCTGTCTTTCGCAGCTTCTCTCGTTTCCCGGTTTCCTTTTTCTCTCTACAAAATATAGTGTCAGTTAACATAATGGCACAATATATTGCGGTTTATGAACAGTATACGGCAAGAATAGAGTTATGTCAATGTCCCTCTCTGCAAAATGAAAATAAAAATATACCAAAAAGGGATACGTCTTTTTGTGACATATCCCTTGAGAAAAATCATTGACAATCTGTATTTCCTTCATAACCCGCCAGCGTCTTACGCAAATGCGACAGATAAGCCTCCCTCACATCCTCCGGCCCCAAAATCCTTGCACCCCCGCCAAGTCCTGTCAGCCAGCCAAAAAACTGTCCGCTGACCGCCACCCGAACCCTGACGGAAAAATGCGCATCGTCCCGTCTGCGAACGGGCGCCTCTCTGCCAAAACGGTCCATTACCACCCCGATCAGGCTGTTTTCAAAAAGCAGAGTGACCGTCTCCTCCGTGCCGCCGTACATGCCAAAGGTCTTGTTGGCATAATCTGCAATGTCAAAACGCTCAAAAAGCGCCGCACCCTCCCGTTTTTTGTCCTCCAGGATCTGTATCTTCGCCATCTTGTCC
The DNA here is from genome assembly GCA_002492725.1 of Lachnospiraceae bacterium UBA7054. Classification (GTDB taxonomy): domain Bacteria; phylum Bacillota; class Clostridia; order Lachnospirales; family Lachnospiraceae; genus UBA3282. The sequence continues at coordinate 56,611 of DLAF01000061.1, read as the reverse complement.
ACACGGAAGTGCTTGATCTTGTCCTCCTCGCTGTCGTGGGCAATCAGATAATAGTTCTCATCCTTACAGGTAAGCGCCCAAGGGCTGACCTGGTAAGCCTTTCCGTCCCTGCGGGGCGTAAGTTCACGCGCAAGCGTCCATTCCAGATATTGGAAGGCTATCTGCCTGTTATTCTGGATTGCGCGATGAATGTCGTCCACCACATAGTAAATACTCTCGTTTGCCGTCTTGATGCGGTTCGCCACATAAACATGACGCTGCAGCTGACCTGCCTGCGACTTTGACGCCAGCTTCTCGATCTTGGAGATCAAATCCCTCGATTTTCCCACCGTAAGAAACCGGGAAGCCTGCACGGTCTCCACCAGAAGTTTTAATTCTGCCAGTTCAAAGTCCCTGCCCGCCAGATAATAACCGCCGCCGGTCTTTGCCTTGACCAGCACAATATCGTAGCCAAAGTCAATGAGTTGCGCAATATCGTTGTAAACGCTCTTTCTCTCCGCACTGATCCCATAAGTCGCCAGTTCATCGATCAGGGCCTGCGCGCTCAGACAATGCTCCTCGTCGGACTGCTCTTCCAATATCTTTACCAGATATAATAATTTTAGTTTTTGATTTGCAGATTTTGGCATATATTCTCCCAAAAAAGCAGGGTGTCCGCACGCGGAACACCCTGCCCATTCATGTTCTATTACAGTCAGGCTGTCGGATTGCCGCCCGCCGCATCCGTACCTTCCGCAAGTGCTGCTTTTGCGTCCTTACTCTTTCTCCATTTAACGCCGATAATGCAGGCCACGATTACCAGTGCAACAATCAGCACAAATAACAACAGATAAGATAAAAAAGCATTTACAAATAAAATCAAATTTTGCATTTGTCTCTATCCCTCTCTTTCTCTCGTAACACTATTGTAATGATACCACCTTTCAAACGGTATCGTCAAGTAAATCCGTCCCGTCAGCTGCCGCTGTTGCCAGCTTATCGCAGCGCTCATTCTCCGGATGCCCGTCATGCCCTTTCACCCACTGAAAGGTGACACGATGCGGCTCCATCGCCCGCAAGAGCCGTTCCCACAGGTCTATATTCTTAACAGGCTTGTTGCCCGCCGTCTTCCAGCCCCTTAACAGCCATCCCTCGATCCAGTTTTGATTAAAGGCATCCGTCACATATCGGGAATCGGAAACCAAAAGCACTTCGCAGGGCTTTGTAAGCGCCTCCAGACCCACGATCGCCGCCATCAGTTCCATGCGGTTGTTGGTGGTCTTTTTATACCCCGCAGAGTACTCCCGCTCGTGCAGCGTCCCCTTGCCGTCAATATATTGCAGCACCGTGCCGTAACCGCCGGGCCCCTCCGGGTTGCCGCGCGCCGCGCCGTCCGTATAGATCGTTACCTTCATACCGATTCCTCTCCGCCGTTGACCGTCTCCCGTTTCCACAGCCGCCGAAAACTCTCTCACATCCGGCATTTTACCGCCAGTTTCCCTCCCGCAAAAACCGCTCGGCCATCGTTTCCGCCTCCGCGGTGATGCTCTCATCATACTGCAGCATCTTAAGCAGCGCGATCGCGTTCCTGGTGGATGCCGGACCTTCCATCAGCAGATAAGGGAAGAAAATATCGTTCTCTTCGATCCGCTCCTCAAAATGATAATTATCATATTCCTGCTGTAAAAGCTTTGTCAATTCAATATCATGGGTTGCCGCAAAGCACAGCGCGTATCCCGACGCCAGCTTTTTCATAATCTGTGTGGAGGCCGCAATCCGCTCCACCGTGTTCGTTCCCCGCAGCACTTCGTCCACAAAACAGAGTACGGGGCGCGCTTCCTTTTGCCTGGCCTGATCAAGGATCCGCTTGATGGATTTGATTTCTACCATATAGTAACTGTCACCGCCTGCCAGATCGTCCCGCAGAGACATGGACGAATAAATACGGTAAAAAGGCGCTTCATAGTTTGCTGCCGCACAGGTATATACCGTCTGCGCCAGCAGTGCATTCACGGCCACGGCACGCAGGAAAGTAGACTTACCCGAAGCGTTGGAACCGGTCAGCAGCACACCCTTTTTCGTATCCAGATCGTTCGCCACAGCCTCGCGCAGGAGCGGATGATACAATCCTTCCACACGCAGGAACAGATTCGTTCCTGCCTTATCATAAAGCTTCGGCACACACCAACTCTCTCCCAAACTTTTCCTGTAAGATGCGACTGCCACAGCACATTCCAGCTGCCCGACCACAGTGATCAGGCGGTCCACTTCGCCCATATATTTACGCAGATCGTGTAACGCCTTGTTAAAGCGGATCAAATCCAGGTAAAACAGCATCCGCAGATAGTCAATCAAAACATCAAGCGGATTCCCGTTTCCCTGCCCTGCCGCCGCAATCAAATAAGAACTCTTTATAAAGCCGCGCAGTTTCCGATCAATTTCCCTTACTTCGGTAATTTCCTCCGCAAGCTCATCGGTATCCGCTTTTCCAAGCTCTTCCGTGCCAAGAAGCAGCCTTCTCACATAAGCAAAGCTTGTAATGTACGGCTCCACCTGGCGAAACTCCTTAAAATAGCCAATCAGGTTGTGGCACAGAACCCCAAACAGGCAGACAATCCCTACCGGAAGGGAGAGAAACATTGCGCCAACGCTCAAAAGGATAAGAAAATCCCAGAAAAAATATTTCCCGCTCTTTCTTTCTCCTAAAAGGTCCAAATGATCCAGATACTCATAAATGGAATGATTTCCCGTCCTGCCGAGCTGAAAGCAGATCTTTTGCATCCTGTGCCGCTCGTCCTCCTGTTCCATAAAGAAACGGATGCGCTTCTCCAGATACAAAAGCTCGTCCTCATCCTTTGCCGGCGTTCTCAGGCGGTAGTACAAATACTCGTCCCCCGCCGCCGAAAGACAAGTGTTCAGCCGCTGATAAACTGCGTCCATATTCAGGTCATTCCATGTGATATCGTCAATCTGATCCGCAGTCCGATGCTTCTGATAATACATACTGATGCGTGCCAGCTCCTCTGCCCCGTAAGAACGCTTTGGCAGCGTACCGTAATCTGCGTAAATCTGATCCAGTTTTCTGTTGATAAACTGTCTGTTCCCCACATATTCCCGCCACATGATCAGCACAATAAAAAACAGGATCAGACATATAAAAATCAGTGCTTCCATTTTCTAGCTAAGATCTCTTATGATCTCGTTTGCCTTTCTATAGATTGCCTCCACGTCTGTCTCTTTCGCAAACTGCCCGTTCTCATACAAAATCCTGCCGCGGATCATCGTCATTTTTACGTTTGACTTACTGCCGCTGTAGACCAGATTTTTGGCAATATTGTTAAGGGGCTGCATATTGGGCTGGTGCAGATCGATCATAATGATATCAGCCTGTTTCCCCGCCGCCAGCACATCGGTATCCGGCAGATTCATCGCCTTTGCGCCGTTTACCGTAGCCATCTTCAAAACCTCCAGCGCGTCCACGGCCGCCGCATCCTCCTCCCGCAATTTAGCCAGTCCCGTGACCAAAAACATTTCCCGAAACATATCAAGGCAGTTGTTGCTGGCAGGGCCGTCCGTACCGATGGCCACATTGATTCCCCGCTTCAGATACTCTGAAATGGGCGCAATGCCGCTGGCAAGCTTTGTGTTGGACCCGGGATTCGTCACCACGCTTAAGTTCCGCTTCGCAAAGATATCCATATCTTCCGCATCCATCCAGACGCAGTGATAGCCGCCCCCGCCATACTCAAACATGCCGATGGAATCAAACAGCTTTACGGGAGACATACCGTAGCGCTGCTTACAGCCTTCCACCTCGGCCTTTGTCTCCGAAATATGCGCAAATACAGGCACCTGATACCTGTGTGCCATTTCCGCCACCTGCTCCAAAAGCGCCTTAGAACAGGTATACTCCGCATGGAACCCGATAAAATAAGAATGCAGCGGATCGAAATCATTTAAGGAATGATATCTCTCCTCCATCGTTTTCAAGGATTGTTCAAAGTTCTCCTGCCCGCTCACAGCGCCGACCTGCACGCAGCGCATCCCCATCTCCACACAGGCTTTCGCCGTGGTCTCCGGCGTCAGGTACATATCAAAAATGGAAGTGATACCGCTGGTCAGATACTCCAAAACTGCCAACTTTGTTAAATGATAAATCATTTCCCCGTTAAGCTTTGCTTCCATCGGAAAAACCTGCTTTGTCAGCCAGTCCTGCAACGGCAGATCGTCCGCATAAGAACGCAGAAACGTCATGGCCGAATGGGTATGGGCGTTCTTAAAGCCCGGCATCAAAAGATTCCCGTTACAGTCGATTTCTCTGTCCCATACAATACTTTCCAGGGAAAGGGACTGACAGATTACCGCCACGTCGCCGCCTTCTCCTACGTAGAGGATCTTATCGTCCTGCACCCAGAGTTCCCCCGTGATGATATCCGTAGTCTCCATAGTAAGGATTCTCGCGTTGTAAAATCTGTAATTCATACCTTATCTTCTTCCTCCTTCTGCTGTGATAAAATCGGTGATTCACATTGCTTCACATGTTCTTCGATCAAATGGTTGACTGTGTTCGGGGCATCCGTATTGGAATTGTGCCCTGCATTTTTGATCCATTCCAGCCTGATCCCCGTTTTTTTATGCCACGCTTTGTTATAACGGATGCAGGAACCGGCATGATCCTTTTCCCCGCACAGTAAAAGCGCCGGACAGGGAATGCGATAAGGAAGGTTTTTCTCCATCGCCTCCGCCAGAATACGGAAACCATGGCCTGACAGTTTTGCATACCTTTCCTGCTGTCCGTCGTATCCCATCATGGTATCGTACATCAGCTTTCTGCCATATACAGAGACCGCTACGCCCTTTGTCCCTGACTGTAACAGCCATTTCCAAGGATAATGACGGTAAACAGGCTCCATCCTCTTTAACAGCCAGATTTCCAATGCCGTCACATACTCCCTTTGCAGCGGTGCTGAGTCAATGGAGACAAATCCTTTCAACTTTTCCGGAAACAGCTGTGCGTATACCTGTCCCACATAGCCTCCCATCGACTGTCCGATGATAATGGGATTTTTCAATTCTTCCGCTGTCAAAATCTCATCCAGCCATTTTGCCTTGTCAAATAAGGTAAACGAAAAGTCAAACGGCCAGGACGCCGCATGTCCCGGTGCATCCCAAACAAAAAGGTTGTACTTTTCCTCGAAATATGCGATTTGCTTATCAAACAGATGGTGATCCGCGGTCAGTCCCGGTAAGAAGACCAGCGTTACCTTTGCGTTATTTTTTTGCCCGATCCAATAGTGAATGACACCGCAGCGGGTACGATATTCTCTTTGCTGTAACATGGATATGCCTCCGATTTCTTATTTTCAGTGCGGCGCGAAAAGCCCTTTACTTGCCCTCGTGCAGATTTGCCGGTCCAAACCCTTCCGGCAAAAGTTGGGCCAACGTCATTACACGGTAGTCTTCCTCGGATTTTGCTACAATGATTTGAAAGCTTTCCGACTCGCAAAACTCCATCATTACCTGCCTGCAGACCCCGCAGGGATAGGCATACTGCGTAAGCGCCTCCCCTTCGGGACTGCCCACAATGGCGATGGCGGCAAATTTCCGTACGCCCTCGCTGACCGCCTTAAAAAAAGCTGTCCGTTCCGCGCAGTTACTCGGCCCGTAAGCCGCATTCTCGATATTGCAGCCCGTGATGATCTGTCCGTCTGTCGTAAGCAGCGCCGCACCTACCTGATAACGGGAATAAGGCGAGTAGGAGTTCCTTCTCGCCTCAATCGCTGCCGTAATCAATTTGCAGATATTATCTGCTGTCAGCCTTTTTTCTTCTTTCATGCAATTTCCTTTTGTGCACTCGAATTAGCATACACCGTTGTCTGCTAAATCAACACTTTAAACTTTGTGATCGACTCCACCAAAAGCTTCTCAAATTTGGGCGCCACCGCGTTCGCCGCCTCCTGCACCTCCTCATGGGTCAGGGGCGCACTGTTCATGCCCGCCGCCAGATTGCTGACACAGGACACGCCGCAGATCTTCATTCCCATATGGTTGGCCGCGATTGCTTCGACCACGGTGCTCATACCGACCGCGCTCGCCCCCATCTTATATAGCATCTGGATTTCGGCAGGCGACTCAAAGGAAGGCCCTGTAAGCTGGGCATATACCCCCTCAAACAGTTCCGTACCATTCTCTTTTGCCGTGCTGCGAATGATCTCCTGCAAATCCTCATCGTAAACATGGGACATATCCGGGAAGCGGGTGCCAAGCTCCTCAATATTCGGTCCGATCAGCGGATTTGGCGCAAACAGGGAAATGTGATCTTTGATCAGCATCAGGCTGCCTGCATGGAAGGAAGGGTTGATTCCTCCGGAAGCGTTGGTCAAAAACAACACTTTTGCACCCATCATCTTCATCAGGCGGGTGGGCAGCACCACATCCGTGATTGGATACCCCTCGTAATAATGCACACGCCCCTGCATCAGCACAACGGGCACTTCGTTGATATAGCCAAAGATAAATTTTCCGGCATGTCCCGGCACGGTAGAAACGGGGAAGCCTTCGATCTCGCTGTAGGGAAGCTGTGCCTTCACGTCCACAACTTTCGCGAAGTTACCGAGGCCGGAACCTAAAACCACCGCCACCCTGGGTTCAAAATCAATTTTTGCCTTATAACAGTTATAGCATTTTAAGAGTTTTTCGTATACAGGATTCATAGGGTTACCGCCTTTCTCATTTTATGGTAAGTATATCACACTCTCCCCGGTTTGGCATCCACTATTATCGCATGACATAAATAATCTCACAGCCTGTCCCCGCAAAAATCATGCAGCCACGCAGCGACCACATCCATATTCTCAAAGCGTTTACGACCGGGAACATGGATAAAGACCATTTTTGTATGCAGTCTGTTTTTCTCAATATATTGAAGGCCATGATAATATGCGTGATTGCATAAATAATTGCTTGGGTTGTCTGATACTTCGAAAGGAATTCCATATGCTGACAGGCTGTCTTTTAAAGCAGATATGCTAAATGCAGATTCCAAAATTTCCCCATTACTGCAAGCAACAGGTTCGATATAAAGTCTGTCGATCAAGGGTTTTTGTCCGAAAGAAATGACGTGATCAGGCCGATATGCGGCAATTGCTTCTATAATTTCCCGTTCACACGCAGGAAAGCTGTTGGTAAGCAGCTTCTTATGGATATGATCGCCATAAACACTGTCCAACAATATCTTCGATGTATTGTTATTTCCTTTGAATGCCGTAAGCAGCATCCCCGTATCCTCTCTTTTTCTTTTCCTTAACATATCACACCTTCTGTGAAGATGCAATTATCAGAGGATTATCCGTTCGGCAGATTCATGCAAGCATGATTTGCCGTTCGAATAACCCTCTGGCTGAGTTGTCAGATGATAATACAAACCATCCCACCGTTGCAGTCGTTGACAATCTTCTGCATGGTTTCCTGAAGCTTTACCTGGCTCTCCTCGTTGATCATGGAGATTTTGCCCGTGATGCCGTCGTTAACAAGCTGTTCCACGGTCTTTCCAAAGATATTGGTCTCCCAGATGCCTTCCTCGTTGGTGCCGGTGTCGGAAATATACTGGATCAGGTCTTTTGCCTGTTCCTCAGTGCCGACTATCGGAGATATCTCCGTCTCAATGCTGGCCTTGATCATATGAATGCTCGGACTTTCAGCCTTGATTTTTACGCCGAATTTATTCCCCTGTTTAATGAGTTCCGGCTTTTCCAGCACGATCTCTTCCCGATCAGGCATCACCACGCCGTAGCCCTTATAACGCACCGCTTCCAGCGCATGAAGCACTTTTACATACTCCCGCTTCATCTTTGCCATCTCCCGCAGGGTCGAAAGAAGCTGGTATTCGCTGCCGATATTCTCCCCCACCAACTCGCTCAGCATCTCATAATAGTAAGCGTCATCCACGTCCAGCACGATACGCACACTGCCATCCGACATATTGACGCCGTCGAGCTTGCATTTTTTCACATACTCGCTATCCATAATGAAGCTATCCACTGTGATATCACGAATATGATTCAGCTTCGTCATCAAAAGCTTTAATTGCCCGATGATATCCTTCTTCATCTTATGATCACATGGCAGCATCTCCACCCACTTGGGCATATAAAACTCAACCATGGTGAGCGGGAACTCGTAGAGGATATTCTCCATGATATGATTGATATCCTCTTTCTTTAACTGCTCACAATTAACGGGCATCACTGTGACCTGATACTTCTCGCTGATCTCGTCGGCAAGCGTCCTTGTCTCCTCCGCGTACGGTTTCTCAGAATTTAAAAGCACGATGTAGGGCTTGCCAAGCGCCTGTAATTCCCTGATGGTGCGCTCCTCCGCCTCCAAAAAGTTTTCTCTTGGCAGTTCCCCGAAAGAACCGTCGCAGGTCACCACGATACCAATCGTGGAATGATCCCGAATGACCTTTCTCGTACCGATTTCCGCTGCCTTTGTGAACGGGATTTCTTCCAGCGACCAAGGTGTCTTGACCATGCGCTCCTCTTCCTTTTCCATATGGCCGGCAGCACCCTCCACCATATAGCCCACGCAGTCCACCAGACGTACTTTCACATCAATATCCGCACCCAGCTTCACATGGGCCGCTTCCTTGGGAATAAATTTCGGCTCTGTCGTGGTGATGGTCTTTCCGCCCGCGCTCTGCGGCATTTCATCCTGCGCCCTCTCCCTCTCGTTCTCATCCTCTATGTAAGGAAGCACCAGAAGATTCATAAACCGCTTAATAAAAGTAGATTTTCCCGTCCTCACAGGCCCAACCACGCCCAGGTAGATTTCTCCCCCCGTTCTGTGCTGTATATCTCTATAGAGGTCATATGTACTATTCTGTAAGATATCCATAAAAAAACCTCCTGCTTATACTGGTAAATGTATATGCAGAAGGCTTTGCTGCTATTCTGTTTTTTACCTTTTTTTAAAATCTTCCGAAAACGCCTACTGCGCCAACTTGTGGAAGATGATGCAGTTTGGCTGATCTACCTTGATTTCTCTGCCGTTCATCACCAAAAGGCCGTTCTTTAAATCCACCGTAAAAAATGTCATGGTATTCGATTCATGGTTTAAGGAGACAAGATGCTTATTATCCGGGAAAAGTGCCGCGTCTTTGGGATAATCCCCGCTGATTGGCAGGCACAGAACCTTCTCAAGCATCCCCGTCTTCTGGTCAATCTTATAGATGACCGCGCTGTTATCTCCGGCATTGGAACTTGTCAGATACTTAAAATCATCCGAAATATTGAGGGCACTGGCCGCAGAACCGCCCGCATGATAATCATTCAACGTGGAGATATTCTGAATCTTCTCAAACTCCGGATTCCCATTGATCTCCTTATAAGTATAGACATCAATGTAGTTTTTCAGTTCATGGACAATATAGAGAATACTGCCGTCCTTGGAAAACTTCAAGTGGCGGGGTGCGGATTCCTGCTCGCTTCTGATCATGTCAATGGGCTTTAACTTCCCTTTTTCATGATCGACCCGATATACATTCACGTGATCAAGCCCCAGATCGGCAGCACACAAATAATGGTTGTCTCTCGTCATTTTTACGCAGTTTACGTGAGGTCTGAAATTCCGCTCCGCAATACTGCCCAGCCCCTTGTGATAAACTTCATCCGTGATCTCACCGACGCCGCCGTCCTCCCTCAGGCGCAGCACCGTGATCTTTCCGTCATGATAGCCGCCCACAAAGAGAAGTTTGTCCTCATAATCCGTGGAAAGATAGCAGCCTCTCATACCGTTGATCGAGCCCTCATTAATGACTTCAAGATCACCACTTGGCAGAATCTTATATGCCTCCACTCCAAAATCCGTGATGGAATAAAGATATTTTTCGTTATGCGAGATTGTGATGTAGGAAGAATTCGTGATCTCCACCTGATTTTTTTCCGTTAAACGGCCGTTTTTCAAATCCACATCGTAAATCTTGATACCGTAATTGTCCTCTTTTGCCGTCGTGTAAGTAGACACGTAGGCCACATACTTATCCTGACTCATCGCCATAATCATGCCCTTTCTCTGCATTTTAAAGACTTTTTCCGTACCCCGGATTACTATCAAATATTTTATCATATTATCTTTGTCTTGTTAATCCTTAAATTTTGATATTATTTTACATTTTCCCATTGACATGTATCAACATTCCTGTATAATGGGATGCAGTGTATGTTTAGCAACAGTAAACTTTTAGTTTATATTTACTGAATTGCAGACGCTCAAAAAAAGGAGGGCGGCAGCATTTCAAAACGGAGAATACAATGGACGGCTCAGGCAGTAAGACAGATATCGGCAGCAAAATAAGGGAACTTCGGAACAAGAAGGGATTGACGCAGGAGGAGCTGGCAGACCGCTGCGAGCTTTCCAAAGGCTTTATCAGCCAGCTGGAAAATGACGTTACCTCTCCTTCGATTGCCACACTGATCGATATTTTACAGTGTCTTGGCACCAGCTTAAAGGATTTCTTTAACGACGCGGACGATGAGCAGGTCGTCTTTCGCCCGGAGGATTTCTTTGAAAAAGTAGATAATGAACTCCATAATAAGATTGAATGGATCATTCCGAATGCCCAAAAGAATATGATGGAACCGATCCGCGTGACATTGGAGGCCGGCGGTTCCACCTATCCCGACCAGCCCCACGAAGGAGAAGAATTCGGCTATGTGCTCTCCGGCTCTCTCACCGTCATCCTCGGCAACCGCAGCATCCGTGCCAAAAAGGGAGACACTTTCTATTTCAGGCCTGATTCGGAGCATTATATCAAAGCCGGAACAAAGAGCGGTGCCGTCTTTATATGGATCAGCACGCCACCAAACTTTTGAAAAATTGAGTTTCGCTCGATTGCCGGATCCGCTTGCGGACTCAAAACTTGCAGCAAAGAAATAATCGGAGGGTTTTCTCTTATGAATAAAGAATTGATCCAACTGATCGACATTTCCAAATCCTTTGACGGTCAAATGGTCCTGGACGAATTAAATTTATCCATCCATGAGAATGAATTTGTGACCCTGCTTGGCCCAAGCGGCTGCGGCAAGACCACGACGCTGCGCATTCTGGGCGGTTTTGCCAGTCCGGATACAGGCCGCGTAGTCTTTGACGGACAGGATATCACCCGTATCCCGCCCAACAAACGGCAGCTAAACACGGTTTTCCAAAAATATGCGCTCTTCACGCACATGACCATCGCGGAAAACATCGCCTTTGGCCTGAAAATCAAAAAGAAAACCAAAAGCTACATAGACGACAAGATCCGCTATGCCCTCAAACTGGTCAATCTTGAGGGATATGAAAATCGGATGCCAGACTCTTTAAGCGGCGGTCAGCAGCAGCGTATCGCCATCGCCAGGGCCATCGTCAACGAGCCTAAGGTCCTTCTTCTGGATGAACCGCTAGGTGCTCTTGATTTGAAACTTCGTCAGGAAATGCAGTACGAGCTGATCCGCATGAAAAACGAGCTGGGCATCACCTTCGTCTACGTGACCCACGACCAGGAGGAAGCCCTCACTATGTCCGATACCATCGTTGTGATGAATCAGGGCTATATCCAGCAGATCGGCTCCCCGGAATCCATCTACAACGAGCCGGAAAATGCCTTTGTGGCGGATTTCATCGGAGACAGCAACATCATACCCGCCACCATGATCAAAGATGAACTGGTAGAGATTCTCGGCACGCGCTTTGCCTGCGTGGATACGGGATTTGGCGTAAACAAACCCGTGGATGCGGTGATTCGCCCAGAGGACGTGATACTGGTGGAACCGGATAACGGCAGCATCAACGGCGTTGTGACTCACCTGATCTTTAAGGGCGTACACTACGAGATGGAAGTCACAGCCAACGGTTATGAATGGCTGGTGCACTCCACGACTCTTTATCCGGTGGGAAAAGAAGTTGGCATTCAAGTGGATCCCTTTAATATCCAAATCATGAACAAACCGGAATCTGAAGATGAGGAGGCTGTTGCAATTGACATCTAAGAAAAAGTGGCTGTCCGTACCCTATCTTTTTTGGTCGGGTCTGTTTATCATCGTGCCGCTGGGCATGATTCTTTATTACGGCCTAACTGACAGGACGGGCGCCTTCACCCTTGAAAATATCACCGCGATTGCTTCAGCGGGACATGCGAAAGCGCTGCGCCTTTCCCTCCTGCTTTCGTTGATCAGTACGATCATCTGTTTCCTGCTCGCCTATCCGCTGGCGATGATTCTTTCACAGATACAGGTGAAACGGCATAACTTTATTATCCTGATTTTTATCCTGCCGATGTGGATGAACTTTCTGCTGCGCACACTGGCATGGCAGACGCTGCTTGAAAAAAACGGCGTCATCAATCATGTACTTACCTTTTTGCATCTGCCTGCCCTAAAGATTATTAACACCCCGGCGGCGATCATTCTCGGCATGGTTTATAACTTTTTGCCTTTTATGATCCTGCCCCTGTACAATGCACTGTCCAAGATCGATATCAATGTGATCAATGCAGCCCACGATCTGGGAGCCGATCATATCTATACCTTTTTCCGCATTATTTTGCCGCTCTCGATCCCCGGCATTATCAGCGGCATTACCATGGTGTTCATTCCGGCACTCACTACCTTTGTGATCAGCTCGCTCCTTGGCGGCGGCAAGCTTCTGCTCATCGGGGACGTAATCGATCTGGAATTTACAAAGACATCCAACTGGCATCTGGGCAGCGGTCTGTCCATGGTTCTGATGATCTTTATTTTGATCAATATGGTCTTATCCGCCATTTTTGACAAAGACGGGGAGGGTTCCATGCTATGAAGAATGCAGCGAAAAAAATATACATTGGCCTGATCATTCTCTTTTTGTACGCTCCTATCGGCACGTTGATGGTACTGTCCCTTAACGCAAGCAAGACGCGGGCGAAATGGGGCGGTTTCAGTATCAAATGGTATATTGCCCTGTTTCAGAATGAGGAGATCCTGCGCGCGCTTGTCAACACCCTGCTGATTGCGCTGCTCTCCTCCCTTGTCGCCACCATGATTGGGACCATCGCCTGCATCGCCATGACGGGCATGAAACGGCAGGCTAAATCGATCCTTATGGGCATTACCAACATTCCGATGCTGAATGCAGACATTGTCACGGGTGTCTCCCTGATGCTTCTCTATATCAGCCTTGGGATCCGCTTCGGCATGGGCACCATTTTACTCTCGCATATTACCTTTAATATTCCGTATGTGATTCTAAGTGTTATGCCCCGCATGAAGCAGTTAAATCCCAGTACCTTTGAGGCAGCGCTCGATCTTGGTTCCTCCCATATAAACGCCTTTTTTAAGGTGGTGTTCCCAGACCTTCTTCCCGGTATCCTTTCGGGATTTTTGATGGCCTTTACGATGTCGCTTGACGATTTCATCATCACCCACTTTACCAAAGGCGTCGGCGTGGACACCCTTTCTACCAAGATATACACAGAAATCAAAAAGGGAATCAAACCGGAAATGTATGCGCTCTCGTCCCTGATTTTCGTGACGGTTCTGACTTTATTGATCTTGATCAATCTGTCACCTGACAAAAAGGAAAAGAAATGAGAAAAAATAATAGATTTTGTTTTAATTCCATAGCTATTTTGCTGTCGCTGTCCGTATCTGCTTTCCTGACCGGCTGTGCTTCCTCGGATAAAGGCGTAAACGGCCAGGTCATCGTCTATAACTGGGGGGAATACATCGACCCGGAAACCATTCGCATGTTTGAGGAAGAAACCGGCATCAAGGTGATTTACGACGAGTTTGAGACGAACGAGAGCATGTATCCCAAAGTGGAATCCGGAGCCGTTGCCTACGATATTGCCTGCCCTTCCGACTATATGATCAGCCGCATGATCGATAACGGAATGCTCTCGGAGATCAACTACGACAACATGCCAAACGCAAAAAACAATATTGGTGCGCAGTACTATGAGCAGTCCAGAGGTTTTGATCCCGAAAACAAGTATGCCATCCCCTACTGCTGGGGCACCGTCGGCATTCTCTATAACAAAACTCTTGTGGATGAGCCGATCACCCGCTGGGCGCAGCTTTGGGATGAAAAGTACGCGGACGATATTTTAATGCAGGACTCCGTGCGCGACGCCTTCATGGTGGCTGAGAAGTTGAACGGGGATTCCATGAATACGCTGGATCTTACCGAACTCACCGCCGCAAAAGATCTTTTGATCAAACAAAAGCCACTGGTACAGGCCTACGTGGTTGATCAGGTGCGTGACAAAATGATCGGCGGCGAAGCCGCCATCGGCGTGATCTACTCCGGTGAGGCCATCTATACCCAGAAAGAAAATCCGGATCTGGTCTATGTGATTCCCGAGGAGGGAACCAATGTTTGGATCGATTCATGGGTCATTTTAAAGAACGCCCCCAATAAAGAAAACGCCGAGAAATTCATCGACTTTATGTGTCGTGCGGATATCGCGCTTATGAATTTTGATTATATTACCTATTCCACCCCGAATGTTGCGGCAAGGGAGCTGATCGAGGATGAAAGCATCAAATATTCCGAGATTGCTTTTCCCGATCTGTCACAGTATGATAATTTGGAAACTTATGTTTATCTGGGGGAAGACGGAGATTCCCTTTATAATGAATTGTGGAAAGAGGTGAAGGCACATTAGCCTTCACCTCTTCTTACCGGCAAACACACTTTGCGGTTATTGTTCCCATTCTTGCGTTAACGAGCAAAACAACTCCATCTCCTCCTCGGAAGCCTCGTAGTAAAATGTCAAAAACTCCTCCGGCAGGGAAAATGCCTTGATGCTTTCATCCGCCACGGTTATTTTAACGATATCGTTATCCTCATACAGAGTAAGCGTCATGAGTTTTTCCAATTCTTTTTTGCCGAAACGTGCGGCAGGGTATCTGTAGCAAACCAAATGATACTGTGCTTTGGCTTCCTCCGGCGTCTTCTTTTTTTCCTTTTGACGTTCTTCGTCGATGTATCCCTCAGTAATATCTTCCTGAAAAGCTGCACACTGATTAAACTGATAGAGCTGCTCCTCATCCGTAATTGTTTTGAACGGTTCCTCCGCTCCCGCTGTATAAATTCTGATCTCCGCCAGATTATTTAATTCTTCGCTCATATATTTTTGATCCTGCCCTGCGGCGCATCCCGCGCAGAGACATAGTATAAGCGCAAGCCAAATACTGACTTTTGCAATGCTTTTCTTTCTTATCTCATTCAACTTTTTCCCTCCATTCCGTATTTTTAATGATAATGCTGTCATTGTACATAGACATTCCTGCCCATACCATAAGCGTCGGCCATATCGTATCTGCTATCCAGCTAACAGCATTACCGACTGTCCTTCCGAAACAGTTCATGATAAAACCTTCTGTTTCAGGGTTTGCCATCAGAACCGCCACACCCACGATCATCATGACCGCATATTTTTTTCTCCTGCTTTCTCTCTGCTTCTTAAACTCTGCCAGCACCTTATCATCAAATATAAGGTGTTTCCTCCTGATCTCCTGATACTGTCTGGTCTGCAAAAAGAACCAGATGATCATACATACGCCCGTTATCATCGTCAGCCAATAAAGCATTGACAGAATCCTATTATCACTGCCAAAACAATCAAAAACATTTGACAGAATAAAAAGACCAATCCCGGTCGTAATCTGCTTTACCCGCTGTCTGCTGTAGGATAAATATCCTTCCAACATTTCTTTACTGACATAATACCCGCTGTTTATCACAGTTGGTCTTGATACGGTTACATCTGCCCCGTTTGACACATTCTTTTCTGCGCAGTCTTCTTTCAGCAGGTAATCCAGCGTCACGCCGAACAGATCACTGATCTGTACCAGCTTTCCCACTTCGGGTATCCCTTTATCATTGACCCATTTCCCAACTGCCTGTCTGGATACCTCTAACCGTTCCGCCAGATCCTCCTGCGTCATACCGCTTCCTTTTAACAGTGCCTTTAGCTTTTGTCCTAACGTCATTTTTTTGTCATTTCCTCCGCCTCCATTGTTTGATTTCGCGATTTTTCAACCTCTCATCACCTCCTGGCAGACATTTTACTGCCAGCCAATCACGAAAAACCACCAATCTGCGGTTTCCTTTTGTCAACTTTGCGTTTCGTTCGCCTTTTTTGTTATTAATGATTGGAAAATCAATTGAAAATCCTATTTTTTGTTTCTATTTTATCAATATTTCCCTATGTCTGCAATAAAATTTCCTGTCAGATCAGAAACCTATTGACAACATCAATAAATCAATATATAATTATTGTTATATAACGCCGATTGTAAAAAGAGGGGGAACAAGAATATGCCGCCCAAACCAAAAATCACAAAAGACATGATAATCGAAGCCGCTTTTTCAATTGCCCGTGACTCAGGCGCAGAACAGATCAATGCGAGGACCGTATCGGAACGGCTGCACTGCTCCACTCAACCCGTTATGTACCATTTTGCTACAATCGAGGAACTGAAAAGGGCTGTCTTCTGTAAAGCCGATCAATATCATACGGAATATCTGATGAATATCGCAACATCTGGTGAAGAAGTCATGTTAGAAATCGGACTAAACTATATTCGCTTTGCCATAAAAGAACCGCATCTGTTCCGCTTTCTGTTTCAGTCCGGCTATGCTGCCGAAAACAGTCTGCTGGAAATGATTGATGCCGAAGGTCTCGCTCCTGTCATTTCAACCATGCAGGAAGCGATGAATATGAGTCTTTCACAGACAAAAGATATCTTCGTCACTTTGGCAATGTTCGTTCACGGCTATGCCAGTATCATTGCTAATAATTCATTGGAATATGATGAGGAGCTGATTAAATTACATTTAGAACGGGTATACACAGGCGCAGTCTTAGCCGCACAGAAGGAGAATGAAAATGAAAAAACTATATGAGAAAAATGAATCGACCTTTGCAATCGTCTGGATCGTAATCTACTGCTTCGTGCAGTCCCTTGCCAATTCTCTTAACGAAATCATTGGCATTGAATACGCGGCAAGTGCTGCCTTCTGTATCTTACAAACCGCTGTTTTGTTTGTGTTTCTCAAAAAGAATGGCTTATTTAAACAATACGGGCTTTGCCGCTCCACGGTTCCCGCCAGCCGTTTTCTTTACTACATACCGCTTATCTTCTTAATTACGGGAAACCTCTGGAACGGCGCTGCCATGAACTACTCCCCGATCGGTACGGTCTGCCGTATCGCCGCCATGCTCTGCGTTGGGTTCCTTGAAGAAGTAATCTTCAGAGGTTTCCTGTTCAAGGCAATTGCCAAAGAAGAAAGTATAGGCAAAGCAATTGTTATTTCCAGCGTGACCTTTGGCATCGGTCATATCATCAACCTGGTAAACGGCAGTGGCATGACCCTGATTGAAAATATATGTCAGATCATCTTTGCAATCGCAGTCGGCTTCCTGTTTGTCCTGCTGTTTTATCGTGGCGGAAGCCTGCTTCCCTGCATTATCACTCACTCCGCTATCAACTCACTCAGTACCTTTTCCAATGGAAACGGTGTTGCGACACAGCAGCAGATAGCGAAATGTGTAAGTATGATTGCGATCACGGTTGCCTATACGCTGGTGCTCTCAAAATTGCTGCCGAAAACGCAAGACGAAGATCCCGGCAATGATTGACGGCGATTATTAAAAACTGCATCACGGAAACGCCGATCCAACTCTACAGCTTTTGAAACGCCTCATTCAGCGCATACGCCTCATTCTTGCTGCTCATGATAAAGAAAATCACATTCCCGCGGCTCTCGATCAGCGTTGTCTCCGCACTGACGCAGACCCACTTATCGGGATTGGCGTTATCACTGAGGGTCTGCTTGACCTTCTCGACATCCGCCTCATCCACCCGCAGCAGCACGCACTGATAGGCTATGGAGGACATCATCGGCATGGAAACCACGCCCTCCGTATAGGTGATTTCATCCGTTCCAAGAATACTGCTCTTTAAATCATCCGTCAGCTCTACCGTCTCAAAGCTGTCCACACCTTCTCGAAAATCCGCGTCAAGCTGCGCATTTTCATAGAGAGAAGCCATGATGTCCGTCAGGGATCCTTCCAGATTGTCGGAGGATTCCTTTTTATCTCCGCAAGCAGTACAAAGCACTGTCAGAGACACGAAAAGCACTGCAAAAATGATTCTCTTTTCTAATCTGCCTGAAATCTTTAGTTTCATAAATCCATCTCCTGTCTATTCATCCTGCATATCCTTAATATGCACATTAACTCCCCTTCTTATCCGACAAAAGCGGCTTGATAGTCTTATAGATCTTGCTGGACTTCTTATTATCGGCGCTGGGATACTTTTTCATCAACGCATTCATAATGCCCTGTTTCGTTTTATATTGCTGTATAATCTTCAGGACGACATCCACGCTGACATCCTTTTCTTCCTTGAGAATCTCCTGCAGTTTTTCCGCTAATTTTTCCCTCAGTTCCTGCGTCTCATGGTCGTGGCTTCTTCCCGTGATATCCGCAATCAACGTCACCGATACCCCTCTGCTCTTCCAATAGCCGCCGAGAATTTCAAACCCTTTATCCTTACTGACAATATAATACTGCCCGGCCGATCGGTTGGCAATCAAAAAGCCCAGCTGCGTGGCAAGCTGAAAATCAAGGGCATTCTTACTCCCTACATCCACCTTGCAAAACTCGATTGACGCCTTGGATTCCATAATCCGTCTGTGCTGGTCAAAAGTGATGCTGTCAGCGTTCTTGGAGTAAAAAATGCAGACTTTATCCTCCTCTCCCAGCAGATGGATGCCATCCAGACCATCCTTTTTTACATTTTCAAAATCTACCAGATAATAATTCATTCTTACCCTTTCTTACTTTTCTTTCACCAACACGGCTTCTCCCAGCTTCTCCTTAAAAAATCCGATGATCCGCTGCCATATCTCCTCCTGAAAGAAAGGCATATCCGCATGATCAGCTCCCTCCAAAGCCAGAAGTTTTACATCCGCTCCCGCCGCCTCCAGCTTATCGTGCAGGATCTCTCCCTGCGCAAAGGGAACGGTATGATCATTGTCTCCATGAATGATCAAAAAGGGTGGCGCATCCTTTGTCACAAAACTCATCGGGCTAACCTTTTGCGCCTCCTCCTTTTGCAGCATCACATTTTTGCCAAGAAACAGGGATTCCATCGAGGCTGCTGCCTCCAACGGCGATGGATAAGAGAATCCGGTCAGATCCGCCGCCGGATACCAAGGGCATGCCGCTTGTACTTTGCTGGAAAACTCCGTAAACGCGCCCACATCATAGGCCGGATCGTCCGCCAATGCTGCCATGGCAGTCAGATAACCGCCCGCCGACTCTCCCATCACACCGAAACGTTCCGAATCAATGTTGTAACGTTCACTGAACGCCTTCAGATAACGTATTCCCGCCTTTACGTCCTGAAGCTGAATGGGAAAACATCCCTCGTTGCTGGTACGATACTCTACGCTTGCCACAACGAAGCCGCTTCTGGCAAGTTCCGAGAGATAGGCCGTATGTGCGCTGCGGTCCAACCGTATCCAACCGCCGCCGCAAATCCACACAATACAGGGATACTTTTTTGTCTTATCCTCGGGGTAAATAATATCTATTTTCAAATCTCTTCTGGTGTGATCATACCAGGCATCCACCTGCGCAAAGGTCACCCCCGACACAAAGCTGTACTGCGGTGCTGTTACTTTTACTTTTAAATTTTCTCTCATAACAATCCTACCTTCTTTCTATCCATTTTTCGTTACTTATGTATTGCTATGTATCTTATCCTGCGGCATCCAGTGCATCATCAACCGTTCCAGCTTCGTCTGGTCAATGGGCTTAGCCAGGAAATCGTCAAACCCTGCCGCAAGGTACTGTTCTTTGGCCCCCATAATGGCATTTGCCGTCAGCATGATGATCGGAGTGTCCTTGCAAAGATTGTCCTCCATCTCCTTCATCCGCTGCATAGTTTCCATGCCGTCCATCTCCGGCATCATGTGATCGAGAAAAATGATATCATAATGCTTTTGCCTGACATGATCCAGACACTCCCTGCCGCTCCCCACGTCCGTAATCTGCACCTTTGTCTGCTTCAACAGCCCGCAGAATACTCTTCTGTTTACACGATTGTCATCGACCAGCAGGATCTCACCCTCGGGTGAAGTAAAACTTGCCCGATATGTATGTTCTCTGGCCGCCTTTTTCGCCCGCTCCTGAAAGTTGCCGATTGGCTCTTCGTTCACAACACGCTGGCGCAGATCAAAAAAGAATCTGGTGCCCTCTCCGTAGACGCTCTGCACATGCAGGTCGGTATCCATCAGTTTCAATAGCTGCAAGGAGATATTCATACCAAGTCCGGTCCCCTCAATATCACGGTTTTTCTCCTCATCAAGACGTTCAAAAGCAGAAAAAAGCTTGGGGATATCTTCCTGCTTGATACCAATGCCTGTATCCCGCACCGAAAAATGCAGGATTACATCGGCGCCGTCCCGCTCTCCTGTCACCTCAAAGGTGACCGTTCCCTTGCGGGTGTATTTGACCGCATTAGTCAATAGATTGCTGAGCACCTGGCGGATGCGCAAATCATCCCCGAAGAGCTTTGACGGAAGCGCCGCGTCGACCGCTACGTCAAACATAAGCCCCTTCTCCTGTGCACGCAGGGAAAACATGTTATACAGATCGTTTAACATGCTGTTCAATTCGTAATCTGTCGGTACAATTTCCATCTTACCCGACTCGATTTTGGAAAAATCCAAGATATCATTGATAATTCCGAGAAGCGCGTGCGCCGAGGACTTGATGTCCATAGAATATTTTTTCACATCTTCCTCGGTGGATTCCCGAAGAACCATTTCATTCATGCCGAGCACCGCGTTGATTGGCGTCCTGATCTCATGAGACATTCTCGCCAAAAACTCAGACTTTGCCTTGTTTGCCTTCTCAGCATTGGCCTTTAGCATCTGCATCTGTTCAATCTGCTTACGGCTCTGCGTGATATCCAAAAATACGATGGCATAACCGGCCAGCACACGATTGTTCCAAATCTTATTAGCGTGCACTTCAAAAGTATGATTGCAGCTGATATGTTCAAAATAATTATTGGTGTTAAAAACATCCCGCAGATTTTCCCTGCAGATCCGCTCGCCCTTTCGAAAATTGGCAAGCGTTCTGAACAGTTCTTTCGCTTTATCGTTCGCCTCAACAAAACCACCGTCTGCGTCCACGATCAGCACTGCCTCATCCAGTGTGCGGATAATCTCCTCATGCGCCGAGACGGCAATGTCAAAAATATGATAAAAAATAATGACAATTCCAAACATTATGATGCCAACTGCTTCACAAGCAGGCACAGCGTCATAGCCTTCGATCCACTGAAAAAGATCACACATGAATCCGGGAATCGGAGCCACGCTGCAGATTCCCAGAGCAATCAGATTGATATTCCATTTCCCTTTTGCCGTCCGCCTGTTCGCCAGAATCGTCATGACCAGACAACCGATCATATGAACAAACATATGTACATAAAAAACATAATGCAAAGGACCCTTTTCCAGAATGAGATGGGGAAACAGCCCCTCCGTAACAAACGATACCCGCGTGTAGTAAAGCGGTGTGTACCGATACCCCCAGATACAAAGGAGGGCGAAGGTATCCAGCAGAAACATCGCCGCCTCCAGCTTTGTCGATAGCCGATAGCCGCAATAAGTCGCCACAAAGATAAATAGAAATGTACTGATATAAACGCCGCCCATAAATTCCACACGCACGGCTATCATTGCCTCTCCGATATCTCTGGACAACATCTCTAAAAGATAGCCGGCATTTTGAATCGCGCCGAAAAAGCCGATACAAAGCATCAGCTTAGAGAGCACGCTTTCGCGCTGCCTCGACATCAGGATGATAAAGAAAAAGCATCCCAACACCATCAATATTTGAAATATAACCAACCCTTCGTACATATTGTCCTTCGCCCTAAATGATGGATGGGCAGGAGAAATCCCTCACTGGAAGAATCTCTCCTACTCATGTCAGATCAGCCGCTTATGCCATCGCATTCACCTGTTTATACTTATAAAGCATCTCAGCATGGTTCTGCTCCTCCACCTGGATGTCGGCAAGAAGCTTTCTCAAGCCGGAGTTGTCACAGGAGAAAACATTGGTATTGTACTCTCCCGAAACCAGCTTTTCCGTGCCGATGCAGTCCGTGGCAAGAAAGCAGTCATGCTCCTTGTCTGCGGCATTCGCGCCGTCCTTGTATGTGCCCTTCGGCGCATAGTTTTTACCCTGCGAATCATTACAGTCACATTCCGGCACGTTACCGTGAAGCGCCTGCCCGATGGACTGGTAATGTTTCTGCTCATCCTGCTGCAATGTGCGGAACAGGCTCTGCAGCTCCGTGTCCTTCGCCTGAGCGGCATACTTCTCATACTTTGTGATACAGGATTTTTCCTGTGTCTGTAAATCACGCAGCGCGGTCGTCTCTTTTTCCGTCAATATCATGGTCAATACTCCTTTCTTTTGGGCGATACAGCAGTATGCAGCCATCCATACACTCTCTGCCGTCCTCTGATAGCAAGTATTGCCATTTCCATTAAAATCCATTCACGAACACTGATACATTTATTATACACGTTTCCGCAAAGGAACACAAGGAAATCATATCCCCGCCAATCGCGTATCCGAGTTTCCTTGATTCTTAATCCATTCTTGTTAATCAATTCTTTAATCAGAAGACATTTCCATTTTATCAAAACTGTGGTAAAATAGCATCACCAAATGTCAATTATTTGATTTTTTCCACTTTTAGCGAAAGGAGTCAATACATATGGCTAAAACCATTTTGGAAAATGAATTATTTGAGTCCTTTGCAAACGCATCTGACAATATTTACATTTATGTCTGCGATATGCAATCCGATTTATCCCGATGGTCGAAAAATACCGTGGATTACTTTGGTCTGGAAAGCGAATATATAAAAGAAGCCGGTCCTATGTGGATGGAACACATTCATCCCGATGACCGCGCCGCATACCTTAAGGATATCGAAGCCGTCTTTTCCGGCGCATCCACCCGTCACAGCTGCCAGTACCGCGCGAAAAACAAGTATGGCAGCTATGTTTGGTTAGAATGCAAAGGCAGCGTGATTACCGGTGACGAAGGACAGCCCCTCGTTTTTGCAGGGCTGATGACGCGGCTCGACAACCAAAATAAATATGACCCGCTCACGCATCTTTTGACGAGCTATGAAATGCAGAAATATGATTTTTCCACCGGAAGCGGCGCCATTCTTCTGCTGGGTATCAACGCCTTCCGCAAGATCAACAACACAAACGGATTTCTCTACGGTAATAAGGTGCTGATTGCGCTTGCTGAATGCCTGGAGCAGCTTGCCGGCAAAGAAGACCGGGTTTATCGTCTGCAGGGCGACGAGTTTATCATTCTATCTCCTAACGGCTCCAAAGAGAATCTGGGCAAACTCTTTGAAAAAGCGAATGACTACTGCATGAATATCCGAGGCTTAAAAAGTTTTTCCATCTCCGCAGGGCTTGTTTCTTATCCCGAAGATGGCGCAGACTTCAATACGCTGATGAGCAATCTGGAACATTCTTTGGAATATGCCAAGGAGCAGAAAACTGAATGTATCGCTGAATTTTCTGAGAAAATCTCACGGCGTCATCTGCGCACCAGCCTGCTCCACGAAGCACTGACACAGAGCATACATAACAACTTTGAAGGCTTTGAATTGTATTTCCAACCTATTCTGGATGCAAAGACCAAAAAAATTGTGGAATGTGAATCCCTGCTGCGCTGGAAGACACCTGAAATACCGGATGCCACTCCTTATGAGTTTATTAAAATCCTGGAAGACAGTGGTGAAATCCGGGAAGTCGGTTTCTGGGTCATGGAGGAAGCTCTGCGCCATGCCGCCATGTGGCAGAAAAAATACCATAACATCAGCGTAAGCTTTAATGTCTCCTACATCCAACTGTTAGACGGAGAATTTATAGACAAGCTGATCGCGAAAGCACAGGAATTGCAGGTGGACCCGCGGTTTGTGATGGTGGAGCTTACGGAAAGCTGCAATGCCGACGATACGAAGATGCTCTCCTGCCAGTTTGATAAGCTTCGAAAACTCGGTTTTAAGATTGCAATGGATGATTTTGGAACAGAATATGCTTCCTTCGGGCTCTTGCATGACGTCACCATGGACGTCCTGAAAATAGACCAGAAATTTGTGCGCGGTCTGGTCCGAGAGGGAAATATGACAGACATGGCTATTATTGAAAACGTGGTAAATATGTGCCGTCAGCTTTCGATCCAAACTATAGCCGAAGGAATCGAAACGGAAGAAATTCAGGATATCATCCGCAGTATCGGCGTTTCCTATTTACAGGGCTTTTTGTATTCCAAGCCCGTACCCGCCGCTGAGTTTGAACGAATGATCGAGGAAGATCGGCGCTGACAACGAGTATTCCCTTTCTCCGAATATCTCCTCAAATGTCTGTGCCGAAACTGCATGTTCCACTGCATCCATAAATCTTTCCGTTATTTTGAGATATTGATCCTCGCTGACTTGAATCATGCCCAGCTCCTCATCCAGGTAAACCCAATAAGCCATATCCCACCAGATCTCCTCATCTTCCTTATGGGGCTTATAATCAGCGTCCTCCTCAAAGGAAACAATCCACCTGACCTGTCCGCACGCGTCCACGGTATCATACCGCCACATGAACTTATTTGCCATCATACCGTTTCTGTAACATAGCTGTCCTGAGCCCAGCAGATCGTAATAGGGCATTTTCTCATATCCAAAGAATAATTCCACAATTTCCTCATCCGGCAGATATTTCAGGACATGCAGACCATCCCCGATGATATCCATAACCAGTTCCGGCAGACCGTCTCCGTCAAAATCCATGTAATAAAACCGCGTATTCTCTATCAGATTTTTCAGAAATCTTTCATTCTCCATGTGCGGATCCCCCTGATAAAACCAGTATTCTTTCAGGTAAATTTCCTCGCCCTCCGCTGTCCGCACCCTATCCTGTCCACTGATTGCTCTGTAAAAGGCGTCCCTGTATCTCTGATCCATCACGGCATTATATTTTTTCCCGTCAATAGGATTCACTTTCAATTCATAGTCAATCTGCATACATTTTTCGCAGATCGCCTCAACGGGATCCTTCTCTATTTCCGATATGGTGCAGATCCGCTCGCCGCCATCCGCATATTTTATAGAAAGCCCGGATTTTTTCCATGTGATTTTTGTATATGGCGCTTCGCTCTGCCAGAACAGCCGTTTCACAATTTCAGTATTCTCATCTGTCACCCAAAGATGCCCTTCATAGCCTGTAACCTTCTCCTGTTTTTCACTGTCATGCTGTATTTCCTGCGCATAATACAAAGTGTACGCCTGCCTGCCGTTCTTCACACTGACTGTTTTCTCCCAGACTGGATTATCTGAATAAAAATCAAAAAATATATTTTTATTATAATAAGAACAGCTTTCAAAATAGTACGGGAACCGGCTTTTATCATATCGGCAGTCCATCAGCACCTGCTCCTCACCGTCACAAAAATTCACGATACGTACCGATACGCCGCCCTCTGTTTCTGTTTCACGGAAAGACTTTACGGGTACACGATCCGTCTCATTGATCCATTGATAAGTAATATTTTCATAGCCGCCGTTTTCCGTCTTTTCAACCTGTATTGTGCGGCTGTTATCGCCCGATGTCCTTTCTCCTGCGTTAACATCTGTGACAACAAAAAACGTAAGCGTCAATACACAGATGCCCGCGCTCAAATAACTCAAAGATCTTGAAAGAAAGGTACTCCTGCTGTTATTCACCGTTTCATCCTCATATAAAATTTTCCTGTCCGCCATGTTACTAGGCTTATTTCTTTTCGCTTGTTGTTCCTATCTATCTAAATAAATCCGAATGCGTACCTGTTCTAACTAAATATAACTCATCCTCATATATTTCATAAATTAACAGCCAGTCTGGTGCAATATGGCACTCTCTGCGACCCAAATAATCTCCCTTTAAGAAGTGATCCTTATTTTGAATCGGTAATTGATCTGGTATACGCAAAATATCAATCACAGCTTCTAATAAGCGTAAATCATATCCTCTTTTTTGACATATTCTCAAATCTTTCTTAAATCTCCCCGAACTGTTAATCTTAAGCACTAATCAATCCTCCAAAAGCGTATTCAAAAATTCGCTTGTTGATCCGCTAAAATGCTGCCCTTTTCCATCCTTTTTCATCTCATCGACTTCTCTAAAAGCTTCCAGCGTTTCATCGTTCGGAATTCTTTCTCCAACAATCATGCCTTGCAAATAAGCTATAACATATTCAATTTTATAATCAGGTACAGCCTCTAATAACTGAATTGCTCTTTCTCTATCGCTCATATTGAAACCTCTTTTTTATAATTCATTGACCATTACTATATTTCATGCTGGAAAAAGGATGACTACTGTCATCCTTTTCCCTTGTTATTCTTACCAAATACGATTTCAAATATTAGAACTTGCCCGCCTTCGCTGCTTCCTCAATCGAAACCGCAACAGCAACCGTAGCGCCTACCATCGGGTTGTTGCCCATACCGATCAGGCCCATCATCTCAACATGCGCAGGCACGGAAGAGGAACCCGCAAACTGTGCGTCGGAGTGCATACGGCCGAGTGTATCCGTGAAGCCGTAGGACGCAGGACCCGCTGCCATGTTATCGGGATGCAGGGTACGACCTGTGCCGCCGCCGGATGCTACGGAGAAGTATTTCTTGCCCGCCTCCGTTCTCTCCTTCTTGTATGTACCTGCTACCGGGTGCTGGAATCTGGTCGGGTTGGTGGAGTTACCTGTGATGGATACGTCCACGTTCTCCTTCCACATGATTGCCACGCCCTCGGGCACGGAGTTTGCGCCGTAGCAGTTTACCTTGGAACGAAGTCCCTCAGAATAAGGGGTTCTGCTCACTTCCTTCACCTCGTTGGTGTAGGGATCGTACTCGGTCTCCACAAAGGTGAAACCGTTGATTCTGGAAATGATCTTCGCCGCATCCTTGCCGAGACCGTTCAGGATTACGCGCAGGGGTTTCTGACGAACCTTGTTTGCTTTCTCTGCGATACCGATTGCGCCCTCAGCCGCCGCGAAGGACTCGTGGCCTGCCAGGAATGCGAAGCAGTCTGTATCTTCCTCAAGGAGCATCTTTCCTAAGTTACCATGTCCAAGACCTACCTTACGGGTGTCCGCCACGGAACCGGGAATGCAGAATGCCTGTAAGCCCTCGCCAATCGCTGCCGCCGCGTCAGCCGCCTTCTTGCAGCCCTTCTTGATCGCGATTGCCGCGCCTACGGTGTATGCCCAGCATGCGTTCTCAAAACAGATGGGCTGGATCTTCTTCACCTGCTCGTATACATCCAAGCCGGCGTCTTTTGTGATTTTCTCAGCTTCTTCGATAGAAGAAATGCCATAGCTGCTCAGTACGGAATTGATCTTGTCAATTCTTCTTTCATATGATTCAAATAAAGCCATCTTATCTTCTCCTCCTAGTTATATTAAAGGGTATCTCTATTTACTTTACTCGCATCTGGGATCAATGATCTTTACAGCGTCGTCCACACGGCCATACTGACCGCAAGCCTTTTCATACGCCGTATTCGGGTCGTCGCCTTTCTTGATGAAGTCAGTCATCTTGCCAAGGCTTACGAACTTATAACCGATAATCTCATCATTTGCATCCAGAGCGATCCCGGTCACATAGCCCTCTGCCATCTCCAGGTAGCGGGGACCCTTCTTGAGGGTGCCGTACATGGTACCCACCTGGCTTCTTAAGCCCTTACCCAGATCCTCAAGACCTGCTCCTACCGGAAGACCATCCTCGGAGAATGCAGACTGTGTACGACCGTACACGATCTGTAAGAACAGCTCTCTCATAGCCGTATTGATTGCGTCGCACACCAGATCCGTGTTGAGCGCTTCCATAACCGTGAGTCCCGGAAGAATCTCGGAAGCCATCGCCGCGGAGTGTGTCATGCCGGAGCATCCGATGGTCTCTACCAGAGCCTCCTGGATGATACCCTCTTTCACATTCAGAGTCAGCTTACAAGCGCCCTGCTGCGGAGCACACCAGCCCACGCCGTGTGTCAGGCCGGAAATATCTTTCACTTCCTTTGCCTGCACCCACTTCGCTTCCTCGGGGATCGGCGCACAGCCATGGTGAACACCCTGTGCCACTGTACACATTTCTTCAACTTCTTTTGAATAGATCATGTGATAACTCCTTTCGATTATGTA
>DLAF01000061.1:0-28031 GCA_002492725.1 Lachnospiraceae bacterium UBA7054 | reverse complement strand
GTAATAATTATTTGCTAACAGGCCTTATACCTGTCATAACCGCCGTTTCCATTGTCTCACATCACAGCAAAAAAATCCAGACGTTTCATAAAATTTTGGCATTCAGGATACCTTTTCTATCCCATAAAATACTCGGAAATGTCAAAGCTGTTTAAGAGGGCAAGCCCATTTTCCTCTCTGCATTCCAGCCAGCTTGCACTGCATCTGGTCCAGCTCCTTAAAGAGTAGTTAAAGATCTCCTCCGTACAGCGGCAGTGCGCATCCTTTTTGTCAAGATTTTTAAGAATACAATTTTCACAGGGCGTCTCCCTGTTCTGAATCGCCTTGTAACAGATGTCTCCAATCTTCACATCCGGCGAACTCATCACCACTTTCTTGTTGATAAAACTAATCTCGTAAGTGTCGGGATTGACCACATAAACATAGCTGTCCATATTGTCAAAAATAGCCACCTGCGCCACAAAATTCTGTAATCTGTCCATCAGGCCGATCTGAAGGATGTGCGCCTCCATAATGCGGAACAGGGAGCGAATCTCCTCCATCTCACTTTTTTTGAGTTCCATCTGCACGTCCTCGTGGTTTTCGAAGACAATGGCACCCTGAAACTCTCCCTTGGATGTGAGCGGATAATAAAGCATGCTCTTGATCCCTTCCGCCCGGAAGAAGTCACGCATCTCGTCTGCCACCAAGTCATAATCGTGAATCATGGTCACGCTGGGGAAGAACGCGTAAAGAATCTCATTTACCGCCCGCTTTAACTCATAGTGCTCATCCGACTCCTTGCCCGTTGCATACCCCTTCACGGTAAACTGAATCGTGCGGGATATGGGCAGGGAATCATTTCCGCAGATATAGCCCCTGTGGAACTGATATTTCGCCGTCATCAACTCGATGGCAGACTTCAGTGCGGATTCCAGCACCTTGTCCTCAAAGAGAAGCTGCATCACCTGGTCTTCGATATTTCGCTCAAAATCCAATGTCTTCGACATATCGTAACCGACTTTTCGGTTGGCATGGTATACGGTAGTTGTCGCTGCATGGTAGACGCGATAGCCCTCTTTTCCGTTTGCCTTCACCGTATACACGGCTCTGTCCGCCTTCTCAAAAAGAGCTTCGTAGGTTTCGCCGTGATAGGGATAGACCGCCACGCCCACACTGCAGGTGACGTGGATGGGCTGCCCCTCAAAATCCAAATCATATTTGACCTTTTTCACAATGTTGCCGGCCATTTCGTCCGCATCGGAAATGGTAGTCAGATTTCTCATATAAATCAGGAATTCATCACCGCCAATACGACCGATCACATCGCCGCCCTTAAACATGTCGTTTAAGATTCCGGCCGTCTGCTCCAAAAGCTGATCGCCATTGGCATGACCCAAAAGGTCGTTGGCTTCCTTGAAATTATCCAAATCAATGATCATCAGCGCACTCAGATCATTTTCGGCACAGCCCTCAATGGCATTGCGAATCAGCTGCTCGGTTGCTCCCTGATTATATAGACCCGTGAGAGCATCCTTCTCCGCCCGCAGAAGGAGATCCATCTCTCGCATCTTTCTCTCATGAATATTGATCATACGACCGACAATACGAGTCACATATCCTTCCGCCCCCAAAAGGGAAGTCAGATTGACCTGATACCATGTATAATCCTCATCAAACCGCCTGATTCTAATTTCAATCGTGTCATGTTTCGGAGAGCGCATCAAGCCATCCAAAACCGCTCTGTAATAAGCCACATCCTCCTCGTAAATAATTTCGGCATGAAATTTTTCCAGATACTTATTTTGAATCTCATCCTTTGCCATCCCATAATCATCAGATGCCCTTATGGTCATAACATCAGTCTTTACGTTGTAATCAATAATTTTTTCACCCTCGGCTTCCGAAAGGATGTGAAGCCGCTCGGCCTGTCTTTGCAGTTCCTCTTCTACAGTCTTTCTTTCAGTCACATCCTCAATGACTGTGACGATAACATTCTTTTTCCCTTCCCTGGCGTAGAGATTGCCCCTGACATGCAGCCAGCGCAGACCGCCGTTTCCCGTCACGGTACGAAATTCCACATCCACCACGCCATCGTCCTTTAACACGTCCTCGATTGCCTGATGAAAAGTGGGGAGATCATCCGGGATAATGCTGCGATCAACCTTCTCCAGATACTTCATGCCCTGAATCCTGGAATAGCCGAGCATACGGAAAAATCCCTCATTGATATAAATGGGGGTAAACTCTCCGTTCTCATATTCGAAGAAGCAGATTCCGGCTATCACATTGTCGATCATGGAGCCAAAATTTTCAATACTTAAATCTGTCGCCATACGCTTATCCTCTACACTCTTCTCTGTCTGTTTTATGGGAAGTTACATGCCGCATCTATCGTTTTCCGACAATCTCACCCTGGCGTTTGTAAATGCTGTCTGCGGCAATAACGCCCCTTACCATGGACGTTGGATAAATATTCGTGTTTTTGCCGATCACCGTGCCGGGATTTAAGACGGAATTACAGCCCACTTCCACATTGTCTCCCAGCATAGCGCCAAATTTTTTCAAGCCGGTCTCAAAGCTCTCATCTCCCGCCTTTACCACAACGAGCGTCTTGTCGCTCTTTACGTTTGAAGTGATGGAACCGGCTCCCATATGTGCTTTATAGCCCAGAATACTGTCTCCCACATAATTGTAATGGGGAACCTGCACCTTATTGAACAGAACCACATTTTTCAGCTCGGTAGAATTACCCACCACCGCGCCTTTTCCAACAATGGCGCTGCCCCTGATGAAGGCACAGTGCCTGATTTCAGCTTCCTCGTCGATAATGGCCGGGCCACCGATATAAGCGCTCGGAAACACCTTTGCGCTCTTTGCGATCCACACGCCGTCCGCTCTTTTCTCAAATTTTTCAGTCGAAAGC
This sequence comes from Lachnospiraceae bacterium UBA7054, assembly GCA_002492725.1. Taxonomy (GTDB): domain Bacteria; phylum Bacillota; class Clostridia; order Lachnospirales; family Lachnospiraceae; genus UBA3282. The sequence continues at coordinate 25,126 of DLAF01000061.1, read as the reverse complement.
GTCTCTCCCAGCGCAAGAATGAAATCCTTAATCTTAGGAAGCGCCTCCCACGGGTAGGTAAGCCCTGTGAACAATTCCGCCGCGATCGTCTCCTCCAGTGTATAAAGAGATGCAATCTGCGCGTCTTGTAATCCAATCATACGCTTTTACCTCTTCTCCTTTTTGCTGCCCTTATCCTTATAAAATTGGGACGCATACCGGAACCTGTGAATGAGCGCCCCCTGATTTGTCATCTGCTTTACGGCATTTGTTCTCCTGGTAACAAAATCGTCAAGCTTTCCCATGTATTCCGCTTCCGTAATTTCTCCCGAAGCTACCAGCGTCAACCCCTTCTCCCAGCTTGCCGTCAATCTGGGATCGAGGAGCGGCCTGACAGCGCCTGCCACTACCTCATAAATCATCTCCCCCAATAGCGTGGGCGTAATGATCTGCGTCTTTTTATTTAAATCCAGATATTTGATATGTACCAGCTTTTTTAAAATCTCCGCTCTGGTGGCGGAAGTGCCGATACCGCTTCCCTTGATCTGTGCCCGCAGCTCCTCATCCTCAATGAACTGCCCGGCATTTTCCATGGTGAGAATCATGGTGCCGGAATTGTAACGCTTTGGCGGGGAAGTCTCCCCCTCCTTCTTCTCAAAGCCCCTGTTTTCCAGCATATCTCCCTTTTTTAAAGCAGCCAGCGCCTCCATGAAAGCCGCATCGCAGGATGCTTCCTGCCGTTCCTCGTCAGCCCTCTCTTCTCCAGTATACTCCTCCGCGCGCTTTCTTGCAAAAGAATTTTGTGCCACTTCCAGATACCCCGGATTTATCAGCACTTTGAAGGCCGACGTAAAGGTCTCTTTCTTCATTTTTACGGTCAGGCCGATCCGCTGCCAGACCGCCGCCGGATAAAAAATACTCAAAAACCGCCTGACAATAATCTCATAGACCTTAGCCGAGGTGGGATGCAGGCTGTTTAAGGCCGAAAATCCCTGTCCCGTAGGTATGATTGCATAGTGATCCGTGATCTGCTTATCATTCACGTAGCGGGTCTTTGCAATGCTGCGAAAGCTCTCCTGTTCCAAAATCTGCGCCGCAAAAGCCGCTGCTTGCGGGTAATTTTGCAGACCCTTTATATTTTTCCAAATTTCTTTCGCCACCGCCGTAGACAGGACTCTCGCATCCGTTCTGGGATAAGTGGTCAGCTTCTTTTCATAAAGTTCCTGCGCAATCCGCAGCGTTTCATCCGGGCTGATCTTAAAAAACCGCGAACAGTCGTTTTGCAGTTCCGCCAAGTTATACAAAAGAGGAGGATTCTTGGTCTCCTTCTTTTTTTCCGATTTCTCGATTCTGGCCGGTTCCTTCGGTTCCGCTTCCATCAGGTCTATAAAGGCATCCGCATCGGCCTCCTGCAAAAAGCCGTTGTCCTTATACAGCTTCGGAGACTGGTAGTATGCGGATTCCTCCGTCGCCTTCCACTCCAGACTCACGTCCGAGCCGGCAATCTGTGCCTGCATCAGAACGCGGTAAAACGGAATCTTTACAAACTCCCTGATCTCCCGTTCGCGATTTACCACCATGCCCAGCACGCAGGTCATAACGCGGCCCACAGAGACCACAGCCTTATCCGTATTCAGGTAGTTTTTGATCGAGTAACTGTATTTCAAAGTAAGGGCTCTGGAAAAATTGATACCCATGAGATAATCCTCTTTTGCCCGCAGATAGGCGGCATTTGAGAGATTGTCATAGGCCGAAAGGTCTTTTGCCTCGCGAATGCCGCGCAAAATCTCTTCCTCCGTCTGGGAATCGATCCAAACCCTGCGCCGCTCTTTGCCATGTACGCCCGCCTGCTGTTCCACCAGCCGATAGATATACTCTCCTTCCCGCCCGGAGTCGGTGCATACATAGATTGTTTCCACATCCTCCCTGTTAAGCAGTCCGCTCACAATGCCAAACTGCTTTTTTACACTGTCGATCACCTCATATTTGAACTCTTCGGGGATGAAAGGAATTGTCTCCAATGACCACTTTTTGTACTTCTCATCGTAGGCCTCAGGATAGCTCATAGTCACCAAATGTCCCACGCACCAGGTCACGACGGCTTCTTCGGACTCCAAATAACCGTCCCGATTCTTCATATTATATTTTAATGCTTTCGCGAACTCTTTCGCCACGCTGGGCTTCTCCGCAATAAACAAACTTTTTCCCATATTCACTCCAAACGGAGAATGCCGCTCTTCTGGCATTCTCCAGCACGAAACATAGTACTTCTCCGCGAAGCAGCCTCTGCTGCGAGTGGCTAGAAGTACTTTTCGTGCATTTACAGATCCGAGATCTGCACCAGTTTCAGATTTGATTTGACCTTTGCCTCCAGATTCAGCTTTTCGTCAAACCGAAAGGCCGTATACATATAGATATAATCCGCGCTGATCTTCGCCTTTTTCGCATAGAGGAGAAGATTTTCGTAGTCCTCGTATGTCATGGGTTTTTCCCAGTTGCACAGCCCGATCAGTGTGCGCCCTTCCTGATCCTGCGCAATGATATCCAAAGAACCGGCCTTGCCGATCCACTCCCCGATGGTGCCGCAGTCGATTGGCAGCCTGTGCCTCTCTCCAAGCCTTGCCAGGTGCTGTCTGCACACCAGCTTGAAATACCCGGATACATAGCGTCTGAAATCCCTCATGATGTAGTGATTATAAAATTCTCCCACTGAGAGCATCTGCAGATCACTCAGATGCGGATACATATAAGTATAATAGAAATCCACAAAAGGATGGCTGATCCGATAGATTCCCTTTTGTACATTCTCTTTGCCGGCCGTATCATAGGAGAAGACCTTCTCTACCAATTCAAGTTCGATCAGATTCTTTAAATAGACGCTGATCTTCGCCCTGGAAAATTCCGTGTGGAGATAGAGATCGTTTAACTTATGCGCCCCCGCTGCAATAGACGCCATAATGGTATTGTAGACCCCCGGTTCCCTTAACTGTTCCGTCAAAATACGCTCTCCCTCCTCAAAGAGAAAGCTGTTGCTGTCCAATATGTTTCGGCAGATATTCTGCTGAATCGTAAGCCTGTCATCAAACTGATTCCACAATCCGGGAATTCCGCCTAAAATAGCGTACGCCTCCACACATTCCTCAATTCGAAAATTCGGGAACCGCTCCACAATGTCCGCAAAGGGCATCTCCTTGATTTTGAGAAGCCCGGAAAGCTCATACGCCGCCTCACCGATTCTGGTAATCATACTGTTCTCGATCCAGCCTATGGAGGAACTGATTAAAATTACCATTACGTTATCCCGATTCCACTGACTGTGGACGAACGCCACCAGATCTTTCATAAAGGAATCGCTTGCGCGGACAATATTTTGAAACTCATCGATCACCAAAACTTTTTTGCCTGTTGCACGCCGTGAAATCTTCTCAAAGATTTCCTGAAAGGCAGGAAACTTATCAACAATATATCCGTCGTGAGCAAGCTGCCTGCCCCACTGATAGGCCTGTTCTCTCTCGGAACAGGCTTTTGCAAGATAATAGTAGCCGGGACGATCCTTCATAAATTCTCTGACAAGCGCCGTCTTACCGATATGTTTTTGTCCGTAGACAATCAGAATCTGGCTGCCGTCCCTGTCATAATAATTATTCAGATAACCGAGTTCTGTTGTTCTGCCAAGTAACATTTTCGCTTACCTCGTCATACCTTCTTAGTCAGCTCTTTCAGGAGATTTTCTATGCCTTCCTCAGGCATGGGCCTTCCCGTATAGTAGCCCTGAATCATGTCGCAGGAAAGCTCCTGCAGATACGAAAACTGTTCCTTCGTCTCCACACCCTCCGCAACCGTCTCATAGCCAAGGCGCTTCACCATATAGATGATAGATTCCGTGATAATCTTCGTATTGACATCCGTAAGCAATGTATCCACGAAGGATTTGTCAATCTTTAAGGTATCTATCGGCAACCCCTTCAAATAGGACAGAGAAGAAAATCCTGTGCCGAAATCGTCCAAGGAAATACGAATCCCCGCTTTCCTCAGGTCGCTCAGACGTTTCTTCGTCTCCTCAAAATCGTCCACTAATATGGTCTCCGTAATCTCCAGCTCTATCTCCTCCGGCGGTACGCCATACTGTTCCAATATAAGCAGAATGCTGTCTATAAAATCATTCTGCTTACATTGTACCGCTGAGATGTTTAGAGATAAGACCAATGGATAAGCATATTTTTCCCGCCATTTTGCAAAAATCTGTACGCTCTTTTCAATCACCCAGTTTCCGATTGGAACAATGGCACCGTTTTTCTCCGCTATGGGGATGAAGACCGCCGGGCTTATCATATCGCCCTGATCATCCTTCCAGCGGATCAGCGCCTCCACGCCGCGAAGCCGTCCGCTTGCCGCATAACACTGCGGCTGAAAAAACATGGTAAAATTCTGTTCGAACACAACCTCTTTTAACTTGTTCTGAATGGTCACCGTCTGCAAAAAATCTTCCAGAATCGCACTGTTAAAATATTGAATCGCATCTTTGCCCCGGCTTTTCGCCTTAAACATGACAATTTCCGCACAATTGACCAGTTCCAGCGTTCTCGTAGCTGACTCCGGGTACTCGGCAACACCTACGCTCACCGTCATGTTGACTTCCTGCCCGTCAGTCATCCGAAACGGCTGTCTCAGGCGATCCCTGATCACCTGGTATATCGTCTCCACGCTTCTGGCTCCACAGGGATCGTAAATGCCAATACAGTAAATATCCGTGCTGAAATGAGAGATAATCACATTACTGTTCATCAGATTCGTCAGATACTGGCCAAAAAGCTGCACCAGATCATCCCCCGCAATGATACCGATACCGTCATTTACCCTGCGGAAATCATCGATATCAAGAAACATTACCGCAACCTTGCAGTTTTCCGTCTCGGCACGCCGCAAGAACTCTCCCAGAAGCCTTATAAAATAATTTCGGTTGTAAAGTCCCGTCAGGATATCATAGTAGGCCATGTAGGTAAGCTCATCCTTCTGCGCCATCATTCTCGTGATATCCTTGAAGCGTATGATCTTGTCAGTCGGTCGTTTCTGCTCGTCATAGACGATATTGACCTCCACCTCAACACACAGACCGCTCTCTTTTAACTTTATCTCAAAAGTCTGCCTATCCCTATTTTGTTTTTCAATAAAAAATCCCTCTTTGAGCGGTATCACATATTGATCCTCCACCCGCTCATAAAGTTTCGCAAGATCGCCGATCTGCGCAACCGTAAAATCAAAAAAATGATCCCAGTTGGCTACCGTCTCGATCCTGTCTTCCTGATAATTATAGTAAATAAATGCACTGTTTGAGGTCTCGCAGAGCAGGCGCAGCATATTCTGTTCCCTGCGCAGCTTCTGGTTTTCCGCTGCAAGCGCCTCCACCGTTTCCTCGCCCCTTATATCGTTTTTTACCTCTCCCACGTTTTCCATTTTATGTCCGGCTTCCCGGGCATACCCTCCCCATGTTTTCTCAGTTGCAGCATCAATCAAGACGTTTACTTCTTGACGATATACCCCTTTGCTTTCAACGTTTCGGCGCACAGAACAGCTCCCCCTGCTGCCCCGCGCACGGTATTGTGGGAAAGACCCACAAACTTCCAATCGTATACACTGTCCTCACGGATGCGTCCGATGCTGATTCCCATGCCGTTCTCATAGTCTACATCCAGTTTCACCTGCGGCCGGTCGTCCTCCTCCATCACCTGAATAAACTGCTTCGGTGCACTGGGCAGGGCAAGTTCCTGCGGCAGTCCCTTAAACTGTACCAGTTTTTCAATCAGCTGCTCTTTTGTGGGTTTTTTCCTGAATTTCACAAACACGGCAGCCGTATGGCCGTTTAGCACAGGCACCCTGATACACTGACAGGTGATCACAGGACTCACAGCGGGCACGATCTGTCCGTTCTCCACCTTGCCCCAGATGCGCAGAGGCTCTTTCTCGCTCTTCTCCTCCTCGCCGCCAATGTAGGGTATCACATTCTCCACCATCTCCGGCCAGTCCTTGAATGTTTTTCCCGCACCCGAGATTGCCTGATAAGTGGTAGCTACCACCTCGTAGGGCTCAAACTCCTTCCATGCGGTGAGCACCGGCGCATAACTCTGAATGGAACAGTTCGGTTTCACGGCGATAAAGCCTCTCTTTGTGCCAAGGCGCTTTTTCTGAGCCTCGATCACGTCAAAGTGCTCGGGATTGATTTCCGGTATCACCATAGGCACATCCGGCGTCCAGCGATGGGCGCTGTTGTTGGAGACCACGGGGGTTTCTGTCTTTGCATACTCCTCCTCGATCTTTTTGATTTCATCCTTGGTCATATCCACCGCGGAAAAAACGAAATCCACCTCCGCCGCCACTTCGGCGACCTCGTTCACATTCTTAACCACTATGTTCTTTACCGCCTCTGGCATGGGCGTATCCATCTTCCAGCGGCCGCCGACCGCCTCTTCATAAGACTTGCCCGCAGACCGGGGACTGGCTGCGATCGTTGTCACCTCAAACCAGGGATGGTTTTCCAACAGTGCAATAAATCGCTGTCCTACCATACCCGTGCCGCCTAAAATTCCTACTTTCAATTTCTCACTCATAATAATCACTCCTCCTCTATCTCTTTTCTCTCCATTTCCCCAAGCTGTCCGCCGAACAAACTGTCCTCGTCCTGCCAGTCCTTTGACAGATACTCCTTGTGCAGCCGAATGACCTCCCGCATCGCCTCCGGTCCCGGCGCGCCGATCGTCAACCGCTTTTCTACGCAGGTCTTTAAGCTGATGGCCTGATAGACATCCTCTTCAAAGACAGGGCTGATCGCTTTTAACTCCTCCAGGGAAATTTCATCAATACTACAGTTTTTATCAATGCAATAGAGCACCAAACTGCCGATGATACCGTGAGCATCCCGGAAAGGCACTCCTTTTCCCACCAGATAGTCCGCCGCGTCTGTGGCGTTGGTAAAGCCCATGGCTGCGCTCTTTTCCATCACATCCTTATGAAACTTCATGGTACGGATCATGCCCTCAAACAGCGCCAGACACCCCTTCACGGTGTCAATGGCGTCGAAGGTCAGTTCCTTGTCCTCCTGCATATCCTTGTTATAGGCAAGAGGAAGCCCTTTCATCGTCGTCAAAATAGACATCAGCGCCCCGTAAACGCGTCCCGTCTTCCCCCGCACCAGCTCCGCGATATCGGGATTTTTCTTCTGCGGCATAATGCTGCTTCCCGTAGAATAGGCGTCGTCGATCTCCACAAACCGATACTCGTTGGAATTCCAAATGATGATTTCCTCGCAAAAACGGCTCAGATGCATCATGATCGTAGACAACGCCGACAAAAACTCTATCACATAATCCCTGTCCGACACCGAATCCATACTATTTAAGGTAGGGCCCTCAAACCCAAGCAGCGACGCCGTGTACGCCCTGTCTAACGGATAAGTCGTCCCCGCCAGAGCGCCCGCTCCGAGCGGACAGTAATTCATGCGGTAGAAAATATCTTTAAGCCGGGATCTGTCCCTTTTAAACATTTCAAAATAGGCACCGATATGATGCGCCAGTGTCACCGGCTGCGCCTTCTGCAGATGGGTGAAACCCGGCATGTAAGTCTCCACATTCTCCTCCATGATCGCAAGGAGGGTCTGCAACAGTGTCTTCAATAGCCCGTCCACATAGAGCACCTCAAGCCTTGTATACAGCCGCATATCCATCGCCACCTGATCATTGCGGCTCCTGCCTGTGTGAAGCTTTTTCCCCACATCGCCGATCCGTTCAATCAGATTGGCTTCCACAAAGCTGTGAATATCCTCATATTCCTCCGTGATCGCGAGCTTTCCGGTCTCCACATCCTCCCTGATCCCGACAAGCCCCTTCAAAATCGCGTCCTTATCCTCCTTCGTCAAAATCCCCTGCTTGGCAAGCATGATCGTATGTACAATGCTGCCCTCAATATCCTGCCGGAAGAACTTCCTGTCAAAGGAGATTGACGCATTAAATTGATATACAAGCCGGTCCGTCTCCTTGGTAAAACGGCCGCCCCACAACTGTGCCATGTAGTATCCTCCATCATAATTAAATCTGAATTTGATGATATCACAAAATATCCTCCATTTCAATCAAAATGCGCAGGCAGAACACATTTTTTCTTACCGGTCATAAAATATGGTATAACCGTAGTAAACGACCCGTCAGATTTCGATCTGCGAAAAATGCTATGTCGTTAACTACACAAGGAGCCTCTTTCTATGCAGCCAATACTTTCCCTGCGGGATATCTCTTTCTCTTATCACAACCTGAAGGGAGAAACACCCGCACTCTCTCACATCGACCTACAGATTTCGGACGGCAGTTTCGTTGCTGTCGTAGGCCCCAGCGGCTGCGGCAAATCCACGCTGCTCTCCATCATCGCAGGCCTCCTTGCGCCGGAATCGGGCGAAATCCTCTACCGGGGGCTGTCCTCGAAGGATTACTGCGCGGAAACTGCCTTGAAAATCGGCTATATGCTGCAAAGAGACCATCTCTTTGAGTGGCGCACCGTATATCAAAATGTCATCCTGGGGTTGGAATTGAATCACACACTGACAAAAGAAAACACAGATTATGTGGAAAAGCTTCTGAAAGACTACGGCCTCTACGCTTTCAAGGACAAAAAGCCCTCTGAACTCTCCGGTGGTATGCGGCAGCGGGCAGCACTGATCCGCACCATGGCGGTCCATCCCGACCTCCTTCTTCTGGATGAGCCCTTCAGCGCCCTCGATTTTCAGACCAGACTGGCCGTATCCGCGGATATCGCCTCCATCATCCGAAAAACAGAAAAGACTGCCCTTCTCATCACACACGATCTGTCTGAAGCCGTAACTTTGGCTGACCGCGTGATCGTTCTCTCCGGACGTCCCGCCAGCGTCAGATGCGAAATGCCGATCATCTATGAAATCACCCGGGAAAATCCTCTGAAAATCCGCAGCACCGCCGCTTATCAGGACTATTTTAATCAGCTTTGGGAGGTATTAAACGATGGCAAGACAAACCCATGAGACGGCACCTTCCGTCTCCCTGCGCCAGGAAGCCTTTCTGCGCGCCCATCACAGACATCATCACCAGATTGCCTTTGGCAGGATATTTTTGCTGCTTCTCTTCCTCGGTCTCTGGGAAACCGCTTCCCGCCTATCCTGGATCGACAGTTTCTTTTTCAGCAGCCCCTCCGGAATCCTACTCTACCTCTGGGAGATGCTTTTAGACCACTCCTTTTTCACCCACACCGGCATCACACTCTTAGAGACTGTCGTAAGTTTTCTTCTGGTTACTGCATTGAGTCTCCTGACTGCCACGCTTCTCTGGTATCAAAAAAGCCTCTCGGAAATCCTGGAACCTTATCTGGTTGTCCTAAACGCCCTCCCGAAATCCGCCCTGGCACCCCTTCTCATCGTGTGGCTGGGAACCGGAACAAACACCATCATCGTGGCGGGTATTTCCGTGGCACTCTTCGGTTCCATCATCAGCCTTTACACCGGTTTCTGTCAGGTGGATCCTGAGATGTGCAAACTGATCTACACGCTGGGCGGCACCCGATTTCATGCCCTCACCAAGGTGATCCTGCCAAGCTCAGTCCCGCTTATTTTAAGCAATATGAAGGTGAATATCGGCCTTGCTTTGGTCGGCGTCATCATCGGAGAATTTCTGGCCGCAAGGCGCGGACTCGGATATCTGATCATCTATGGATCGCAGGTGTTCCAGCTTAGCATGGTGATTACATCCATTATGATCCTGTGTGCGATCGCCATGGTGTTTTATCGGCTGATCCAGGGAGCGGAACATTATTATAAGAAAAAATATTAGAGCAAAAGATATAAAGGGGCAGGCGCCTGACCTGCCCCTAGTCCCAAAAACTCATCTGCCTCCCCTCTCCCTTCTCCTCAAAAGTATGCAGATAGCGGAAAATCTCATCATTATCGTGGACTATCCCCTTTTGGGCGCATGTTTGGTGAAATACTTTCAACAAAGCGGCGCTGTTTGGACTATCAATCTCATAGCGGTTCCCGTAACTTTTTATGTATCTCTCCTTTAAGCCCGGAAACAGGCAGTCCAACTGTTTGTAAAAATACTCTCTGTTCCCCTCTCTCAGCGTCAACCCCATGCCAAAATTAATCACGCCGTAGACGCCCGCCTCCGCACACAGATTCAGAATGCCGCTGATATTCTCCTGCGTATCGTTGATAAAAGGCAGAATCGGAGATAGCCATACCACAGTGGGAATCCCCGCATCCCGCAGTTTCATAAGCGCCGCAAAACGTTCTGCAGTCGTGCTCACATTCGGCTCAATCTTTCTGCACAGCTCCTCGTCATAAGTAGTTAGAGTCATCTGCACCACGCACTTCGTCTTCTCGTTTATGTTCCGCAAAAGATCCAGATCCCGCAGAACGCGGTCTGACTTCGTATGTACCGTGACGCCAAAACCATACTCATAAATTAAGGTCAGTGCCTTTCTGGCATGTTCAAGTTCCAATTCCAGCGGAATATAAGGATCGGTCATAGCGCCCGTACCGATCATACACTTTTTTCGCTTATGCTTCAGGGCATGCTCCAGCAGCTCAATGGCATTCTCCTTGACCTCGATATCTTCAAAAGCGTGCTCCATATGATAGCATCTGCTTCTCGAATCGCAATAAATACAACCGTGGGAACAGCCTCGATACAGGTTCATCCCGTTCTGAGAAGATAAGATCCCTTTTGCTTTCACAAAGTGCATCCGCAGCTCCTCACTTACCGGCACAATTTTTCTTGTGCGCCTTCAGTTTTTTCATCGCCCAGTCATAGTGGCTCGACAGATTGCTGACAAAATAGCCGCCGAGGACGCTTCCTCCTACCCACGGAAAAACGCCTTTGGAAAACAGTTCCTCATTGGAAAAGGTCTCCGCCAGGGCCATCACATCGTTATGGGACTTTTGAAGCATGCTCTTGGCTTCTTCCAGTGTTGTATCCTGATGCTTCTTCCAAAACATCATGTTCATGTCTCCATAAGTCTTCCAGTTATAGGGTTTTGGCAGAAAAGGCCAGTTGTCGCCTCTCCTATTGGCAGCCACCCAGGTCAGTAACAGCTGGTGCCACTCGTAAAGATGCACCAGGATGTCCCGCAGATTTTTGTCCCTCTTCCAGTGCGCCTCTTTCTTCGCACTGTTTGAAAAATCAAAGGGCGTATTCAGCTCTGCTTCCGTCAGTCCTGTAATCATCTCCTGTAGTTTCTCGTAGTTTTCGTTTGCCGCAGTCAATAAGTCCTCTTTTGTCGTCGGTCTTGCCATGGTATCCTTCCTTTCTGTCTGTTTTATTTTCTTCATGATACCAGCAATATGTTGACACCTTATGTCAAGTTTTATATTTTTCTACGATCATTTTCGCCTGCCGCGCAATCTCCTCTCGCAGATGCGCCGGAGACAGGATTTCCACCTGCGCCCCAAAAGATAGCAAAAACCCCATCAGCCACGCGTCCTGCGGCATTGCGGCGGACGCGACCAAATCCCCGTTCTCCTCCTTTCGTATCTGGGTTTTGTCAAACTCATCGTAAACCCGGTAAGCCATCTCCTTCGGAAAACGGAGCGTGACCAGAGGGCAGTCCGGTTCCGCAGCTTCTGTCTCCACAGGAAAACTGCGGCGCACGAAGCCCTCCTCCAAAAGCTCGTAATCCAGTATGCGGTTCAGTTTGAAAGTCCGCATATCCTGCTTTTTGGTACAGAATGCCTTCAAATACCACGCTTTAGCCTTGTAGACAAGTTTATATGGCTGCACGATCCTTTCCTGCTCCGTCCCATCGGCACCTGCATAGCGGATTCTCACGCTTTTGCAATGAATGACAGCCCGCTTTAGCAGCGCAAACTTTTCATTGTCAAATTTCTGATCGCCCCATCTGGCAAAGTCCACTTCCAGCCAGTTATCCGAAGGAAGGGCAAACAGAGCGGAAAGCTTTTGCAAAGTCAGGCTCTCCTCCATATTTTGGGTAATATTGATGCTTTGCAGTGCGGAAAGGATTTCCTGCTTTTCCTCCTTAGACAGCACGGTCTGATCCAGCACAAAGCCATGCATAAGGCGAATACCGCCGTTTCTGCCGGACTCCGCATAAACAGGAATGCCCGCCGCACTTAAGGAGTCAATATCCCTGTAAATCGTTCTGACCGACACTTCGAACCGCTCCGCCAGCTCCGGGGCGGTCGCCTGTCCTTTCTCCAACAGGTAATATATGATGCGAAACAGCCTGCTCTCCTGCATGGTTCACTCCTTCTCCACAACCTCATAAATATCTCTTCCGGCTCTTTTTTCAAAATATGTTTTCAGCCTGAGATTGGCATCCCATTTTTCCTGCGGATAGGAGCCGTATCTTCTTTTTGCATCATTCATACGCTCCTCGATGTCAAGCACGCCTTCACTGCCTGCCAGTGAATCGCAGAGCTGGATCAGCCTGTCATAGTCATCGTATTCCGTCGCGGCCAGCGCTTGTTCCAGTTCCCTGACCTTATCATCTTCGATATCGAATCTCCCTATGTAATCATGAATGTTCTGAATGCTGAAGGAGTGTGTCAGGCATATTTTTGCCACTTCCTCATATCCTAACGACATCATATAAGTGTAACCGTCCCAAATATGCTTCATATGACTAACGCCGAACTTTCTCCCGATATCATGAAGCAGTCCCAAAACATACGCTTTTTCGGCATCCATTCCGTCACACGCCGCCGCTATCTTTTCCGCGCAATGCGCCGCAACCCGGCTGTGATCTCCCCACTGCCCGGGATTGCAAGATTCGGCTTCCGTCAATAATCTTTGCGCCTCTGTCCTTGTCGGTATCATAGTCCTTTTTCCTCCTGTAACAAAATGATTAAATACATATTTCCACTTCATGTACATTCTACTTTTATAAAGAAAGCATTCTCTCATTCGCTTAAGATTTTAAACAGATCATAAAAGGCCTTTCTATTATCAATCAATTCATCAAAGCTTCCTCTTTCCACTACTTTGCCGCTATCCATTACAATGATTTCGTCGTATTTTTGCATAAGTGTTTTGTTATATCTGTGCGTAATGTTTATAATGGTCATGTCCTCATCCAGCAGTCTTTTTTCAATTTCATAGGCAGTTTCATTATCCAGCCCGGATGTGATCTCATCAAGAAAAGCCATTGTCTTATTTCTCAAAAACAACCTTGCCAGAGCAATTCTCTGCAGCTCACCACCCGAAAAATTACTGCCGTTTTCCCGGATTTTTTCATCCACTCCATCCGGAAGTTTCTGAATGGTATCATAAATACCGGCCTTCTTAAGGGCATCTATTACCTCTTCTTTTGAATAATCTTGGTACAGTGCCACATTGTTAAAGACCGTATCATTAAATAGGTAGGTCTGCTGATAACAGACAGGGCTCACACGCATGATGCTTTCCCGGTTAATTTCCGACAGCTCTTTCCCATTAATTAGAACCTTACCCGTATAGTCCGCTCCATATTCCGTAAGCAGCTTTATAATGCTCGATTTGCCGCTTCCACTTCTACCTACGATCGCATACTTTTTGCCTTTCTCAAAATGAAGCTTAAGATCATCCAAAGAAAAGCTGTCGTTGATTTGCTGGTGAACCTGATCCAGTCGAATTTCCCGGATATTTTCCTCTAAGCTCTCTTTGTTATCGTTCTCGCTTTCAAGCTCCAACAAAGACTCTAGTTCCGCTTTTACCTTCTCCATAGCTTTCAGCTGAATCATCCCATTGGCGATTACCTTACTCGGTGTTAAAACAAAATTCATCATATTGGTAATTGCCACCACCTCGCCAATCGTAATTCTTCCCGCTGCGACAAAGAAAAGACAGCTTCCCAAAACAATCAGGAATGCTCCATTATTTACAAAGGATGCCAATGCCTGTGCCCAGTACAGCGTTTTAGACGAATATTCATTTTTTCTGCTCACAAAATCGCTTAACTTTTCCTGCTTTCCCAAAATCTGCTGCACGGCGTCAAAAGTTCTGATTACTTTATGACCGCCCAAATCATTTTTAACACCATCCAAATAAACTTCCACTGCCTCAGTATACGCTTTTCTGGAAGAAGCTATTTTCTTTTTTAAAATATTCGGGACCCCAAATTGTACGATACTGACTACAGAAACTATCAATAAAATAAGCGGCTCTACGCAAAGCAGATAAACAACGGCAACCACCACAAAAACAAACTGCATGATCATACCATAGACATTATTAATTCCGTCATTCAATATAATCCCTATATCTGTCGTTAATTTGGAAAGATAATAAGCAAGGCCTTTCTTTTCAAACTGATTCGCAGAGATATAAAACAACTTACGCATCACCTGATCACGCAGATCTTTCTCCATATCCCGCACAACGGCAGCCTGACATTTTTTGCTAATCCACTCAAAAACAAACACAGCTATGCTGAAAGCGACAGCAAGCAGGCACATTTCCAACAGATCTTTATAACTTTTGGAATCTATCAAAAGCTGCATCATATAAGATCGCAAAGGGGCCATAATTCCCACAATTACCAACGGTATCAGGCTGATCCCAAATTTATATGCGTTCTTTTTGTAAATACTTTTAATCATTATTTACTCCATATTATACAGTTACAAAGGTTTTTCTCTCACAAATCTTACGGCAATCCTCGACCTAAATTTCCCGAAATCATAGCACTATTATACAAGAGAATTTCATAAGGGGAAAGCAGTTTTAAGAAAACAGCTTGACTATTACGCAACGTCATAGTTTATAATGAAGCAATCAAGGAGGTACTCCCAATGATGACAGTACGTGAAGTGAGCAAACTTGCAGGAGTGAGTGTTCGTACGCTCCAATATTATGACAAAATCGGTCTTCTGCATCCGTCAAACCACAGTGATGCCGGATACCGAATCTATACAGAGTCAGATTTGGAGCGGCTGCAGCAGATTTTACTGTTCCGGGAATTGGAGTTCCCTTTAAAGGACATCAGGAAAATTATGGAAAGTCCTGATTTTGACAAAAACAAAGCATTAGACCAGCAAATAACATGGTTAAAACTAAAAAAAGATCACTTAGAAACGCTGATAACCTTTGCGACCGGAATAAAATTGCTGGGCGTATCCTATATGGATTTTTCCGCTTTTGACCGAAACAGGCTGGATGAATATGCCGCGCAGGCAAAAGCCGCATGGGATAATTCTTCGCAATACAAAGAGTATCAGGAAAAAGCCAAAAACCGCACACTTGCGCAAGATCAGATTTTAAGCGAACAATGTATGATGATATTCAAGGAATTTGGAGCGCTCAAAGATACTGATCCATCCTCCGAAGCTGCTCAGGCATTGGTCATGAAACTGCAAAGTTTCTTTACGGAGCACTTTTATCATTGTACAAACCAGATTTTGAACGGACTTGGAAAATGTATGCCGGTGGCGGGGAATTTACAAAAAATATTGATGATTACGCAGGAGAAGGAACCGCAATATTTGTGAATGAAGCGATACAGGCTTACTGCGGCTGATACAGAATACGAGGGGCTTTTGATGCTCCGGAATGGAGATTATAATGATTGTGAAACGTGTCTATTCACCGGATGTTTACAGAAAAATAATGACTGCGGATCAGGAGAAAAAGGATGATATCTACCGCTACGAACTGATGCTTCCTTTTCAGGGCAAATGGGACTGTTATCATATTCCCATCAAGGCAGCAAGAGAAGGCGCTTATGACATTATCATGGCGAATAACCGCATGGGGCTTTTTGCGCCCTCCAAAGTGGATTTGACAACAAAAGATTGGATTGACGCCATTTCCGATCAGTCGCTGTGGAATGCCTGTCAAAAATCCATCGAGGATGCTCTGGAGCGTTTTGTCAAAAAAGGGATTGTACTCAAAGTGCAGGAATATCTGTTTTCCATTTTTCTGGCTGATCCGGAGAATGCGTATACGAAGATGAATGAGGGTTATTGCGGAGACGGCGGCATTCCCGGTTTCGTGATGGGATGGCTTGTCCCAACGGAAAGCAATCTGAAAAAGCTCCCTGCCGCGCTTGCTCATGAAACCAATCATAATGTCAGATACCAATATATCAAATGGACGAATGACGTAACCCTCGGCGAAATGCTTGTGGGAGAAGGGCTGGCGGAAAACTATGCTGTGTCAATCCATGGTGAAGAATTTCTCGGTCCCTGGGTGAGCAAAACGGATCCCGAACTGCTGCCGCTAATCAAAGAAATCCTTTATGACGGGCTGCATGCAACGGGCTTTGAAAACATCACCGCCTATCTGTACGGCGATGAAATGGCGAGAATGCAATGCTTTCCCGAAGTCGGCCTGCCCTACTGCGCGGGCTATGCCGTCGGCTATCATCTGATCAGATATTATTTGCAAAAAACCGGGATCAGCATTGAGGAAGCTACCATTCTTCCCCATGATGAGATTCTGAAAGAGGTGGAAGAATTTTGGAAAACCTAATGCCGATTGTATTTATTTACTGCATCTGTCGGCTGTTATTTGCGTTGCAATTACGTCAATTTATATTTCATGTTTACGTGCAAAATACCCTGTTTTATCCTTTTCAATTTTTATAATAAAAGGAAACTTATTATATTCGATACATAGATAAAAATCGGCTTCGGGAAAGATACTTTGTTTGGATGGATCAAAGAAATGTTCGCCGCCATGATTTCTCAAATGGCTGACTCTCGGATTTATGTCCGTAAATTCTCTGCCCTCCAAAATACTCTTGATATACGCCGCGCACAGTTCATCTTCCGGCGCCGGTCTTATACCTTCGGTGCCCATACATACAAGCGAAACCTTCTGCGGCTGCCTGGAAATAATATATTCTGCTACTGCCTTTGCGTTGACCAGGCTTCCCGTAATAATCTCACTCGCATGAACGGCATTAACGATTCCCTGCGTTCCCGCGCTGGTGGTATGGATAATCGTTTTTCCGGCCACGTCCTGTTTGGAAATGGAGCACGGCGAATTGCCATAGTCGAATCCGTCACATTTTTTGCCATGCCGCTCTCCTATCAGAATGCTATCCTGAATTTGATTTCTGAGAGAAAAGGCCTCTTCTATCGTTCCCACCGGCCGGATTTGTTTCACATCCATATCATACAGATAGCATTCCAGCGAAAATGCCCGAAAAACATCTATAATGACGGTTAGTCCCTCCGCCTGTTTTGCGCCTTCAATCAAATGCAGAATCTTGATGTCACTCATATATTTTTACCCTTTTTCGCAAATCTAAATAATTTCAAAGGTACATTCCTTTGCTCCGTTTGTAATGGTATCAACAATATGCACTGAAACCGACTTGCCAAACACTTCGGAAAACAAATGTTGAAACCACCCGGCGGAGCATTGACAGTATAGCGGATTTAGTTTCTTTGTTTCATACGGAACATCGCAGTAGCAGCTTTTATATACTGCTATGATTTTCTTGTTTTCGATATGTAAATTTTTTCCGCCTATACCGATTTCATTCATACCGGATAAAAACTCCTCTATTGTAGAGGAATTTTCATATATTTTTTTTGCCAATTCTATCACATCTTTTGACAGACAATTGCCACCGCATTTTCTCATGGCATCTTGCATGGGTATTTCATTTGTTTCCGCGAAATTCAGCAGTTCATTTATATATTGTGATTGTCTGCCTAAATCCGCATGATCTGAAATTTCGCCCAAAGCTGTGATCGTCTTTTCCTTTTCATGGAAAGCCATATTTTCTAAAACCCTTGTTGCTTTATTCATGGTTGTATCTCCGCTTTTCAATTTCTTTTGTTTTCCAAAATTCCATTCCTGTGCTGCAAATGAATGCCGATATGTCCGATTCCAAGGATAATCGTGCTGAGAAGCAAAAAAACATTGCACCCGTAAATACCCAGCAGAAAAAAGGCGCAGACCGGAAGGGTCGCGCCCGCTACCGGAACGCCACAGAGACTGCCGTAAAAATCAGACATGTTTTTCTCGCTCTTAAAATAGCGCATCCAAAATACTTCATACAGCAGCATCAGCGCAAAGGATAGAAACAGCCAGACGGACCACAGGGAGGTAAGCCTGATATTGAAATCGGAAAACACCAATACAAAACAGCATACGAGCACTTCTCCGATCCTCTCAAAAATCTGCAGCACTTTATTTTCTTCGCAAACGTATTGTTCATACCCCTTTGGTTTATGTTTCGTCCAGATACCATTGGGGATGAAAAGCATCAACAGATAAATGAGGCCGACATAAGAAAATCCGAAATGAAACATAACTTCCTCCATTCTGAAGTGTCATAAATTTCCTCTCACAGCACGACTTTTCCTACCGCAGGGACTCCTCCCACAGCACGGTCTTCCCCTGCCGCAAAGACTCCTGCACATCAATGATCCGCTGATTCTCCGACCCCCGAAAGCGCAGACTAATGTTCTTTTTCGCCTGTATAAATTCCCCGTCCACGATCACATCCAAATAAGACAGGAACTCCTTCATATCCTCCCATTTTTTGCAGAAGGTATCCAGAATGTCCCTGTCAAAAAGATACCCGGTATAGCACCAGATACCTTTGTTCGGAAAGCGCCCCTTCACCTCTCTCACAAAAGGAAGGAGCGCTGTCCAGTTTGCGTATTCCAAAGGCTCCCCGCCGAGCAGCGTAAGCCCCGCGATATAGTCCGGAGAAAGCGCCTTTAAAATCTCATCTGCCGCCCCCTCCGTAAATGGTTCCCCATACTGAAAATCCCATGTCTCAGGATTAAAGCACCCCTCACAGTGGTGGGTGCAGCCGCTGACAAAGAGCGTCACCCGCACCCCCGGGCCATCCGCGATGTCACACTTTTTTATCACTGAATAATACATATCATACCTCAAGTCTGGATTTACAAATGCAAAACCCTCTCCCGAATTTCCTGCGTGCGTCCCTGATTCCAGAACTGCGTGCCGATATAACCACAGGTACGCCTTGCCACATTCATCTTGTTCTGGTCGGTGTTGCCGCAATTAGGACACTTCCAAATCAGCTTCCCGTCCGTATCCTCCACGATCTCAATCTCCCCGTGATAATCACAGACCTGGCAGTAATCGCTCTTGGTATTTAACTCCGCGTACATGATATTGTCATAAATATATTGCATCAGGGAGAGCACCGCATCCAGATTGTTCTCCATGTTCGGCACTTCCACATAGCTGATCGCGCCGCCGGGAGACAGCTCCTGAAACTGCGATTCAAATTTCAGCTTGTCAAAGGCATTGATATCTTCCGTCACGTGAACGTGATAGCTGTTGGTGATATAATTTTTATCCGTCACACCCTCGATGATCCCAAAGCGCTTCTGCAGGCACTTTGCAAATTTGTAGGTGGTAGACTCCAAGGGCGTACCATAGAGACTGAAATCAATGTTCGTCTCCTCCCGCCATTCTTTGCAGGCATTGTTCAGATACTGCATTACCTTGAGAGCAAAGGGCGTCGCCTCAGGATCGGTATGACTTTTGCCCGTCATATAACGGGTACATTCACACAGGCCGGCATAACCGAGAGATATAGTCGAATAGCCGCCATAGAGGAGTTTATCGATTTTCTCTCCCTTCTTCAGTCGGGCAAGTGCGCCGTTCTGCCACAGGATCGGCGCGGCATCCGACAGTGTTCCTTTCAGCCGGTTGTGTCTTGCCATCAGTGCCCGCCTGCAAAGCTCCAGGCGCTCATCCATAATCTTCCAAAAGCGTTCCATATCCCGCCCGGAGGAACAGGCCACATCTACTAAATTTATGGTGACCACGCCCTGATTGAATCTGCCGTAAAATTTCGGCTGATCGTTCTCGTCATGATACACGGTAAGGAAGGATCGACAGCCCATACAGGTATAACAGTTGCCGTCCTTTAACTGTTTCATGATTTTCTCCGAAATATAGTCAGGCACCATGCGTTTCGCCGTGCATTCCGCCGCCAATTTCGTCAGGTACCAGTATTTCGTTCCTTCGCGGACATTGTCTTCTTCCAGCACATAAATCAGCTTCGGAAAGGCCGGGGTGATATAGACACCCTTCTCATTCTTGACGCCGCGAATGCGCTGCCTTAGCATCTCCTCGATGATCATCGCCAGATCGTCCCGAAGCTGTCCCTCGGGAACCTCATCAATATACATAAACACCGTGATAAAAGGCGCCTGTCCGTTAGTGGTCATCAGCGTAATAACCTGATACTGGATAATCTGCACACCCTGTTTGATCTCATCCTTTACGCGCCGCTCGGCAATGGCATTGATCTGCTCATCGGTAGCATTCACGCCCATCTCACGCATCTCCGTCCGCACTTTTTCACGGAATTTTTCTCTGCTTACGTTCACAAAAGGCGCCAGATGCGAGAGGGAAATACTCTGTCCACCGTACTGACAGCTTGCGATCTGCGCAATGCTCTGCGTCGCCACATTACAGGCCGTGGAAAAACTTTTCGGCTTGTCAATCATGGTTTCACTGATGACAGTACCGTTTTGCAGCATATCTTCCAGATTGACCAGACAGCAGTTGTGCATATGCTGGGCAAAATAATCCGCATCATGAAAATGGATCACGCCCTGCTCGTGCGCCTCTACAATATCCGGCGCAAGCAGAAAACGCTTGGTGATATCCTTACTGACTTCCCCCGCCATATAATCACGCTGTACGCTGTTGACCGTGGGATTTTTATTGGAATTTTCCTGCTTTACTTCCTCATTATTACATTCCAGAAGACTTAAGATCTGCTCGTCCGTGGAATTGGATTTGCGCACCAGCGCTCTCTTATAGCGATAGGTGATATAGTTTCTGGAAATGGTATAAGCCCGGTACTTCATCAGCTGGTTCTCCACCATATCCTGGATTTCCTCCACGCTGGGAGCTCTTCTCATCTCCTCACAATGATCAGCCACCACAGAAGCGATTTCTTCAATCTCGTCTTCCGTCAGTCGGTCCTCCTCCTGCACGCTGTTGTTTGCCTTCCTGATCGCCGCAACGATCTTCTTTAGGTCAAAATTGACCTCCACGCCGCTTCTCTTAATGATCTTCATTCCATAACGCCCCCATATTCTATCTGATACCCGATACACTATATACTTTTTCTGTCATCACCCCGCTGCACGTACTATATATTGTATCACGGCAAAATATTATGTCAAGTTATTGTGGTATTTATTTTCAGAAAATATTAAGAAATGAATTTGACTGACCAAGTCGGTTTATTATGTCGATTATGCAGAGCACGCATAAAACGGCATCGCCTGTTCTTGACTCTGCTGATACGTGCAAAAAAGGCTCCGCCTCCGCGAAGCCTTTCAAAGCTGGAAAAGGGACTCGAACCCTCGACCTACTGATTACGAATCAGTTGCGCTACCAACTGCGCTATTCCAGCTTGTTCCTGCAACAATGACTATTATATGATGGAATGCATCATTTTGCAAGAGATTTTTCAAGAAAAAGCATCCTTTTTCTATTTTTCCGTTTTTTGCAAGTGCACATCCACCTGCGGGTAGGGAATCGAGATGCCAGCTTCGTCCAGCGCATACTTTGCTGCCTCTAACAGCCGCCATTTCGTCTCCCAGAACGATTCGTTCGTGCTGTAGCAGCGCATGCACAAAACCACACTGCTGTCCGCCAGTTCGTCAACGAACACCCGCATTTCCTGTTCCTGCAAAACGCCCTCATCCGCACGCAGTACCGCAAGCAGGACTTCCTTTGCTCTGCGGATGTCCGCCTCATAGGAAATACCAATCTTGATATCCATCCTTCGATCTTCGGTCGTGCTCATGTTTAAGATATTGGAGTTTGCCAGGGTTCCGTTTGGCACCACAACGATATGTCTGTCAGGTGTGATCAGCCTGGTATAGAAAAGCTGTACCTCTTCCACCGTCCCCTCGTTTCCCGCGGCATCCCTGATATAATCCCCGGTCTTAAAGGGCTTTAAGAGCAGGATCAACACGCCGCCCGCAAAGTTTGACAGGCTTCCCTGTACCGCCAGACCAATGGCTACACCTGCGGAACCTACCAGCGCCACCACGCTTGTAGCGTCCAGACCGAAATAAGAGGCAATCATAAACATCAGCAGGATGTAGAGTACCGCCTTGACGAGAGAATCCAGGAAACGGCTCACGCCCACATCCACATTGCGGCGCTCAAAAGATTTGCGCAAAATCCTGCGAATCAGCTTAATCAGCTGTATGCCGATAAAGAGTACCACCAGCGCAAGCAGCACCCTGACGCCCAAACGAAGCAGTTTTTCGGGCAGCTCCTGTAAATAGCGCTCGATCAGCCCCACATTTAGTTCGTCTGACGCGATATACTCAATATCCCTGATTTGTCCCTCTATAACCTGTTCATCCATATCTTACTTGTTCCCCGCCTGGTCCTCTGCTTTTTTATCCTCTTCTACTTTTGCCGCGGCTGTTTTCTTCACAGCGGACTTTTCGGCTGTGTCAACCGCCTTCTTTGCCGTCGTTTTCTTTACAGCTGTCTTCTTTGCTGTTGCCCTTTTTTCGCCCGCTGTTTTCTTCGCACCGGGCTTTTCTGCGGATGCGCCTTTTGTCGTCATCGCTCTTTTGGCCGTCGTCTTCGACTTCTTTGTCAACTCCTGCAATTTTTGTGCCGCCGCTTCGGCTGCTTTTTCTAACACCTCCGCCGCCTTTTCGCTCTCCCTGGCTTGTGCAGCGGCCCGCTTTGCCAGTTCCTTCGCTTCCGCCGCCGCACGTTTCGCTTCTTCTCTGGCCTTCGCAGCAGCCTGCGCCGTGCGCTGTGCTTCTTCCTCGGCAAGCCGTCTCTCCTCGGCTTCCTTCGCAAGGCGTCTCTCCTCAGCCCGCTTTTTCTCAATCGCTGCCTTCTCCTCCTTCGTATAAGGCGTGTACGAGAAGATACTGATACTTAAGGGCGCGCTCACCATGTCGATCGCATAGGGCTTGCCGTCCCACTCTGTCTCAATGCTCTCACAAACAGCCTTGTTGACTATGCCCTCGCCGCCGTAAGCCATATCGTCCGTATTAAAGACTTCCTGATATTTTCCCTCACAGGGCACGCCCACGCGAAACTCCTGTCTGGCATCGGCAAAATTAGCCACCACCACCAGCATATCTTTTACATCATCAGTTTTCCGAATATAAGATAACATGCAGGCGTTTGGCGTGATGCAGTTGATCCATTCAAATCCTTCCCATGAGGTGTCTTTCTCATAAAGAGCGGGTGACTCCTGATAAAGCCGGTTGAGTGCCGCCACCATCTGATTCAGTTTCCTGTGATCCGCATGCTCCAAAAGCCCCCATTCCACGGCGCGTTTCTCATTGAATTCATCATATTCACCGATGTCCTGCCCCATAAAGAACAGTTTTTTCCCGGGGTGTGTCATATGGTAAGCGAAGGTCAGCCGCAGATTGGCAAACTGCTTTTTTCGCTCTCCCGGCATTCTTCCAAGCAGGGTTCCCTTACCGTGCACCACCTCGTCATGCGACAAAACCAATATGAACTTTTCGCTGTAAGCGTAGATCATGCTGAAAGTCAAGTCATTATGTCTGCCCGAACGGAAGAAGGGATCCGTGACGATATAACCCAGGTAGTCATTCATAAAGCCCATATTCCATTTCAGGTCAAAGCCAAGACCGTCCTCCGAGAGCGCACCCGTAACCTTCGGCCAGGCTGTGGATTCCTCCGCGATCATCAGCACACCGGGATTTCTCTTTTTCATAATGGAATTTAGGTGCTTCAACAGCTCCACAGCCTCCAGATTTTCATGTCCGCCGTAGATGTTCGCCACCCACTCGCCGTCGTTTTTTCCGTAATCCAGATAAAGCATGGAGGCCACGGCGTCAATGCGGATACCGTCCGCATGATACTTTTCTGCCCAATAAAGGGCGTTGGCAATTAAATAATTGCTCACCTGCGGTCTGCCATAGTTATAGATCAATGTCCCCCAGTGCGGATGATAGCCCTGTCTGGGATCCTGGTGCTCATAGAGGCAGGTGCCGTCAAAGTTTGACAATCCATAAGTGTCCCTGGGAAAATGAGCGGGCACCCAGTCAAGGATCACACCGATTCCCGCCGCGTGCATCTCATCCATAAAGTACATCAGATCCTCCGGTGTACCATAGCGGGCCGTTGGCGCATAGTAGCCGATCACCTGATACCCCCAGGATTCGTCCAGCGGGTGCTCCATCACCGGCATCAGCTCAATATGGGTATAGCCCATCCGTTTCACGTAAGCAATGATCTTCGGCGCAAGTTCCCTGTAAGTAAAAAACTCCCGGCCATCCGAAGGTTTCTCAAAAGACCCCAGATAGACCTCATAGATGCTCATGGGCTTATCCTCAGCCTGCAGGGTTGCCCTGTCTTTCAACCATTTCTGATCGTTCCATTTGTAATCTGTGATATCCCGCACCACCGAAGCACTGTCCGGCCGAAGCTGCGCACCAAAGCCGTAAGGATCCGCCTTCAGATAAACAAGCCCGCTCTTGGTCTTAATTTCATATTTATAGCAGTCTCCCGCCTTCACGTCGGGGAGAAAGATCTCAAAGATACCGGAATCCCACAGCCGCCGCATCTGGTGCGCCCTGCCGTCCCAGCCGTTAAAATCTCCTACGACACTGACTCGCAGTGCATTCGGCGCCCAGACCGCAAAAACCGTTCCTGCGATTCCGCCCAGCATCATCGGATGTGCCCCCAGCTTCTCATAGACTGTATAATGTATCCCTGCCGCAAACTTTTCCGTATCCTGCCTGGTGATCTGCGGCGCAAAATTGTAAGGATCGTGCACCTTTTTCAGGCTCCCGTTTGCCGCCTCCACCACATACTCGTAAGCGGGAATCGCTTTCCCAGGCAAAAGCAGGGCAAAATAGCCCTCCTCGTCGGCCTCCTCCATCCGATAGCTCATATCTTTATCCAAAAGCTGCAGGCGCACGCTCTTGGCCCCCGGCTGAAAGGTCTGCACCAGCACGGAGTTTCCCGTTACATGCGCTCCTAAAATATCGTGGGGATGATCCGACTCCGAGTAAACGATTTCTTCAATCTGTGCCCAATTCATCAATTTATACAATTTTTTATTCATCCGCATCCTCCCGCCTTATTATTATTTATCTCATTATTCATCTCGCTCTTGCCGAGGTCGCGGAGCGATCCTCGTGGAGTTAATTTACGAAGTAAATTTA
>DLAF01000029.1 GCA_002492725.1 Lachnospiraceae bacterium UBA7054 | reverse complement strand
GCCCTATTATAACACGGGCATCAAAATATCCCGCTCCCGTCTGTTTCAGGGAAGTGTCAAACTGCGCGTAAGCCTCCTCTTTGGTCTTACAGTTGATCCACGCTGCGTTTTTGGTGGCAAGCTGGTAACTCTCCCTTGGGTAACGTTCCACCAACGCCTGCCTGATCGCGTCCTCGCTCCCCGCATAAGCCCATGCGGTGTCAAAATAGGTAAAGCCGGCCTCCATAAAAAGATCCACCATTTCTTTTACCTGTTCCACATCAATCACGCCGTCTTTCTGTGGCAGACGCATCAAGCCAAATCCAAGTTTTCTGATTTCTTCACCAAGATACCCCATATTTTTCTCTCCTTTTTCCTATGTTGTCAAAATCAGTTTCCTGTATTATGATAAGTATACTGGCTTCGTGTAACTCGAAGTCAATACCCTTTTTACAAATTATTTCAGCAAATCGGATAAGCGGGAGGCATAAAAAATGGAGCGGGAAAAATTTGGCTCACGGATGGGCTTTATTCTGTTATCGGCCGGGTGCGCGATTGGTATCGGCAATGTATGGCGGTTTCCGTACATTGCCGGCATGTACGGCGGCGGCATGTTTGTGCTGTTCTACCTGTTCTTTCTGGTCGCCATGGGAATTCCGGTGATGACGATGGAATTTGCCGTGGGACGGGCCAGCAGAAAGAGTATCATCAAAAGTTTTACGGCATTGGAAAAACCCGGGCAGAAATGGCATCTGCACGGATATCTTGGCATGGCAGGCAATTATCTGCTGATGATGTTTTACACCTCTGTTGCCGGTTGGATGCTGTACTATTTTTATCTGATGTTAACCGGAAAATTTACCGGAAAAGAGCAGGCACAGGTGGACGCCATGTTCCAGGAAATGCTGGAAAGCCCGACGATTTTGACCACCGTTATGGTCATCGTCGTCGCAGCCGGCATGTTAATCTGCTCTCTTGGACTCCAAAAAGGGGTTGAACGGATTACCAAGGTGATGATGATGCTGCTTTTATTGATCATCGTAGTTCTGGCATTACGCAGTATGACTCTTCCCGGCGGCGCGGAAGGACTCAAATTTTATCTCCTGCCGGATGTACAAAGAATGCGGGATGTTGGCATCCCGGAAACAATAACAGCCGCTATGAATCAGGCGTTTTTCACGCTGAGCCTGGGACTTGGCTCCATGGCCATCTTCGGGAGCTATGTAGATAAGAATCATACACTATTGGGTGAATCGGTGAACATTGCGATTCTCGATACCTTTGTGGCTTTTGTATCCGGACTCATCATTTTTCCGTCCTGCTTTGCCTTTACTATCAGCCCCGATATGGGTCCCAGTCTGATCTTTATCACGCTGCCGAATATTTTTAACCATATGGCCGGCGGGCGGATATGGGGAACGCTGTTCTTTATCTTTATGACGTTTGCGGCATTCTCCACCATTCTGGCTGTGTTTGAAAACATCATATCTTGTGGAATGGACTTATTTGGCTGGAGCAGAAAAAAATCCTGCATGATCAATCTGGCAGCGCTTATCGCTCTTTCCCTTCCCTGTGTATTTGGATACAATATCTGGTCAGCGTTCCAGCCACTTGGCGAGGGGAGCACGATTCTTGATCTGGAAGATTTCATGGTCAGCAATGTTCTCCTGCCGCTTGGCGCTCTCGTCTATCTGCTGTTTTGTGTTACCCGATTTGGCTGGGGATTTGAAAACTATCTGAAAGAAACCAATACCGGAGAGGGCATGAAAATGCCAAAATGGATCCGTATCTATGTGACTTATATTCTGCCGATCCTTCTGCTTTTCCTGACTCTGAACGGATGGATTGGCTGACGCCAAAAGGAGACGAATATATGACCTACACTGTCAAAGAATTTGCCGAAATGTTTCACACCACGGAGCACACCATACGCTACTACACGGATATCGGTTTACTGCCCTGTAAACGGGATAACGGGAACCACCGTATCTTCGATGAAACCGCCGCTAACTGGATGCGGGGAATTACCTGTCTGAAAAACTGCGGTATGCCCATGAAAGATATCAAGCAATATTTTGACTTATGCCAGCTGGAAGAATCCGAGGAGAATCTCCTTGCCAGATACCGAATTATCGCCAGACAGCATGACGCCGCACATAAAAAAGTAGCGGAGGCAAAAGCCACCGCTGACTATATCGACTTTAAGTTAAAGCACTATGAAGAGATTCTGGCGGGCCGCATCCCTGATAACACCAATCCCGCCAACTGGGGGAATTAGGCCGCGTCAGAACCCCATTTGAGATATCTTTGCTACTCCATCCGGAAATTACAGATATTCTGCTCCAATCCATCCGCCGTTTCTTTCAGATTCAGCGCGGACTTCTCTACCTCCCGGAAGCATTCTGATACATTGGCGATGACTTCACCTGTCTCCTTTGTGTTTACTACATTGCTCTCCGCGATATCGGATAATCCGGTGATTACGCTCATCATATCCTTTCTCGCATCCTCAAGCTTCCGTGTTCTGTCTTCGATATTCCTGATATTCTGAATAGAAACATGAATCTCATCGATGACCGCGCGAACCGATTGCTCCGTGCTCACAATATATTCGTTCTGTCTGCCGGTCACTTCCTGCATGTGCTGCATGGCTTCCACCACATGCTCTGCATTGACAAGCAGTGTATTTACAATGTGATCAATACTGCTGCTGGTATCATTCGACTGTTCCGCCAGCTTCTGAATGGCATCCGCAACGACGGCAAACCCTCTTCCCGCCTCGCCCGCTCTGGCCGCCTCGATATTGGCATTCAGCGAAAGCAGCGTAGTCTGCCCCGCAATATCAGAAATCAGTCCTGCCGCCTCACGGATCGTCTTTGCCGACTCATTGGTCTGACTGGTCAGCTCCGCGATCATATCGACCACGTTCTTTACCTCTTCACTGATATTCTTCAAACCATCGATCGTCTCGCCGGTCTCGTCACTGGACGCCAGCATGGTATCCGCGCTCTTACTCAACTGGCCGGCCTGACTTCCCGTCTCTATGATCAGCTCACCCATTCTGGCGATCGTATCCGACGCATTTTGGGTATCCTCCGCCTGAGAAACGGCTCCAGAGGTGATTGTACCCACCGACTGCATCACATCGTCCATATTGGCTAAGGTCTGTTTCGAAGTCTGCCCCAGCATATCAGAGGCCGCAATCAACTGCGCCGTGCTGTCACCAATCCCACCGATGATACCTCGCAGATCAGTCTGCAGCTTATCGATGGATCTGGTCAGCTCTCCTACCTCATCCCCTCGCAGTAAATGTTTTCGATTCAGCTGCACGTTCAGATTTCCTGTTGCCAGTCCCTCCACGCAGACAACCTCCTCCTTCAATGCCTTTGAGATCGAATTTGACACAAGCCCGGTAACGAGCATACCTGCCAGCGCAATCAGCACCACAGTCACCACCATAAAAAATACAATGCGCATCACACTGTTTAGCGTCGCACTCCTGTCTACTCCCGCAAAGACCATTCCGACCGGCGTTCCCGCATCTCCATCCTGAAACACGGGAACATAGTACCCGTAATACATTTTACCGTCAACAGACACCTGCCTGCTGAAATATTCCTGTCCCTTTTTAAGCACCTCTTCCACGATCTTTTCACCCGCAGGACTGCCCAGGATGCGTTTACCGTCCGCATCCACAATGGAAGTCATGATTCTCTTATCTCCGTAGAAAAAAGTGACCTCCATGCCGGATTTTTCCTTGATGGTATCCAAAAGCTTTTCCGATCGGGAAATATTGTATCCGCCCTTCCAAATGTCCCCGTTCTCCGCTACAAGATAAAGGCCCGAATTCTGGTCATAAGCAGCCAGCGTGGCCGCCGCCGTGCCCCGCAGAGAATTTTCCACCTGGCGGATAATGGAACTGCGCAAAGAGGTTGCCGCCATAATGATAATAATGATGCCAAGAATACCAATGGGCAGAAATGCACACAAAAGCAATTTTTTCCGTATCGTCAGTTTCATAGTCTCTCCTTTGCTATTCCGCGATGATGACATTTTCATAGTACCAGTTGATTGCACCGGTGATCGTCGCATCGTCCAGTGTAGAGCCTGCGCTTCCGATCACTTCGCCCGTATTCGTTGTCATTTCCCCGTCAAACACATTGCAGCTTCCGTTCAAAAGAGCCGTCATCGCTTCCGACACCTTTTCCTGCGTTCCATCGGCACAAAAAGATGCCAAATCCGTGATTTGCACCAGACCCTCGCCAATGCCTCCATAATAATTTTCGCCGGTCCAGGTTCCGTTGATGATAGAATCCACTGCTGCCGTATAGTATGCGCTCCAGTTCCAGATTACACTGCATAGGCAGGTTTCCGGAACCTCCTTGCTCATATCCGAATTATAACCGATTCCATATACGCCATACTCCTGTGCCAGAGTCAACGGATAAGGCGTATCACAGTGCTGTGCCATCACATCGCATCCCATATCCAAAAGCTTCCTCGACGCCTCTTCCTCCTTTGGGGGATCATACCAGCTGTTTGTAACCGACACATAAATCTTCGCCTCAGGATTAACGGACGCGACCCCGATGGCAAATGCGTCGATTCCGCCAGTCACCTCCGAATTGGAACTGTCCTGCGCCGCCACATAGCCAATTTTGTTGCTCTTCGTATTCAGTCCCGCCACAATCCCGCTTAGGTATCTCGCCTGATAAATCCGCCCGAAATAATTATTAAAGTTTTTCCCATTTGACAGATAGCCCGTGCCGTGCGAAAAATAAACATCCGGGTACAGCTCCGCCATCTCCGCCGTTGGCTCCATATACCCCCAGCTCGTGGTAAAAATTACATTACAGCCGTCCGCAATACATTCCTCTATGGCTTTCTTCGTTGCCGCCGTATCTCCGTCGCTCACAATTTTGCGTACAATCTGCTCCTCTGTAAGGTTCAGATTACTCTGCATGCCACGTATGCCAAGGTCATGTGTGTAGGAATAACCGCTACCCTCCGCCGGATCGGTTATGTACAGGACACCTACTTTGACATCCTCCCTGGCAATTCCTGCCGAGGCAGCATTCCCGGTGCTCTCGTCCCCTTCCGGGGCATCCGTCGTATTTTCGGCGTTACTTACCGCCGCTGTCTCATACCCCACATTCGTCACATAGTCATCCGGCTGCCCGGCGCTGTCTCCGCATCCGGTCAGACTGCAGGCAAACAGCAGACCCGCTGCCAAATACCCCGCTATCCTTTTCCCTCGTATTCTTCCCCACATTCTCTTTTTCTCTCCTTCTTTTCCCATTTCAGATACCGCTTTCCTGTTACAGTCTTTCCTCACGCTTCCTCCCACGGAATGAGCGGATTCTCAATCTTTTTGTCACGCAGCATTAAGTTCTTCACCGCCTCGTCAACAGGCATCCCGTCAAACAAAACGGCATTCACCTGCTCAATGATTGGGAGCTGTACGTGGTATTTTTCTGCAAGCCCCATAGCCGCTTTTGCCGAATACACGCCCTCCACCACCATCTTCACCTCATCCATCGCCTGCTCCATGGTATAACCCTTGCCGATCAGAATGCCGGCACGACGATTTCTGGAGTGCATGGAAGCGCAGGTCACAATCAGATCACCAATCCCGGTAAGCCCGCTGAAAGTCTCAATCCTGCCGCCCATGGCAAGCCCAAGTCTGGCAATCTCCGCAATGCCCCTGGTAATGAGCGCCGCCTTGGTATTGTCCCCGTAGCCCAGGCCGTCCGCAATACCTGCCGCCAGCGCCACCACATTCTTTAAGGCCGCACCCAGCTCGATACCCAGCACATCCGGACTGATATAAACACGGAACACTTCGTTCATAAAAATATTCTGGAGATACTCCGCCATTTCCTTCTTCTTGGCGCCCACTACAATCGTCGTGGGGATGCCTCTGCCCACTTCCTCCGCGTGGGACGGCCCCGAAAGTACCGCCACCTGCGCCTGCGGGATTTCTTCCTCTATAATCTGCGAAAGCGTCATCAGGGTCTTTTCTTCAATCCCCTTGGCCACGTTTACGATAATCTGCCCCTCACGCACATAGGGCTGCATGGAATGGGAGGTACTTCTGGTATAAGGCGAGGGAACCGCCAGCACCAGCACATCCCTGTCTTTCACCGCCGCCTCTAAGTCCGTAGTAAATACCATATCCTCCGGCAGTTTTACCCCCGGCAGCTTATCCTTGTGCTCCCGCTCCTTTGTAAGCATCTCGATTTCCTGCTCCATGATCGACCAGACCGTGACATTATGTCCGTTTTTGGAAAGAAGGACCGCTAACGCCGTCCCCCAGCTTCCCGCACCTATGATACTGATATTTGCCATATGAAACCCCTTCCTTTTTTTCAATCATCCGCCTTTTGGGCTGCCTCTTTATTTTTATGCGTCAGATACGTTTTACGCTCCGTACCGCTTACCAGCCGTTTGATGTTTTCACGATGTTTCCAATATGCCATAACCGTCAGGAATGCGGCTATCACATACATCTCAAGCAGTCGCGGCTGTGTCATACCGAATATCCCCATCTGTCCAAGAACCACCAGCTCGATCATAAATCCCGCATACACCAAAAGCGATCCCAGCGACACATAGTGGGTAATGAAAAATGCACCGAAAAACAGGATGATCCCCATCGGAATCAGGTACGGATGAAAGGAAAGAATCAGTCCCGCCGTCGCCGCAATGCCCTTTCCACCCTTAAATTGCAGATAAAAAGGAAAATTATGACCGATAATAGCTCCCATCGCCGTATACATTTTCAGAAGGTAGACCATGTCCGGGTGGGACTTATCAAATATAACAGCCGTTATTACAACTGCCAGAATACACTTCATAATATCTCCCACAAGGACTAAAAGCCCCGCTTTCGTCCCGAATACCCGCAGTGTATTCGTGGTGCCGGCATTACCGCTTCCATAATTTCTGATATCAATGCCATGCAGTCTCCCGTAGATGTAGGCTGTCTGAAAAAGGCCAAACACATAGCCGATCAGTAAGCAAAAGACCCGTTCCACTTTATTCCTTTTCCTTTCTCTCTCTGACAAAAAATTTCAGAGGCGTTCCCACAAAACCGAAGGTATCCCGAATCTGGTTTTCCAAATAACGCAGATAGGAGAAATGCATCAGTTCCTTATCGTTCACAAAGATCACAAAGGTGGGCGGCTTCACCGCCACCTGGGTGGTATAGTAAATGCGCAGTCTCTTTCCCTTATCAGCCGGAGGCTGCTGCAATGCCACCGCTTCCGTCACGATTTCGTTTAAGACGCCCGTAGCGACCCGCATGGAATGGTTCTCATTCACCGCCTCGATCACATCATACAGCTTCATCAACCGCTGTCCGCTCACCGCCGAAATGAACATGATCTCCGCGTAGGACATAAAAGACAGTACCTGTCTGATCTTCTGTGTATACTCTTTTACCGTCTTATTATCCTTCTCAATGGCATCCCACTTATTCACCGCAATAATGACGGCCTTGCCCCTGTCATGGGCAATACCCGCAATCTTTGCATCCTGTTCCGTCACACCCTCCACAGCGTCGATCACCAGTACTGCGATATCCGCCCGCTCCACTGCCGACACCGTGCGGATGATCATATACCGCTCCAGCTCCTCTTTGATCTTATTCTTTCTGCGAAGCCCCGCAGTATCAATGAAAACATAGTCATTCCCATTATGAGTAATCTCCGTATCCACGGCGTCCCTGGTCGTACCCGCAATATCCGATACAATCAGGCGGTTCTCTCCAATCAGGCGGTTGATAATGGAAGATTTCCCGACATTCGGTTTACCGACAATGGCCACCTTAATGCGCTCGTCCTCTTCCTCCTCGTCTGCTTCCTCCCCGAAATGGGCGATCACCTCGTCTAAAAGTTCCCCGAAACCGAGCCTGTTGGTAGCAGAAATGGGAAAGGGTTCTCCAATGCCCAGATTGTAAAACTCATAAACATCCGCCATATATTTCTGAAAGCTGTCCACCTTGTTCACCGCAAGAATCACAGGCTTTTTTGCGCGTCTTAACATATCTGCCACCTGCGTATCTGCATCCTGCAGTCCCTGTTTCACATCCACCAGAAAAATGATCACATCCGCCGTATCGATCGCGATCTGCGCCTGTTCCCGCATCTGTGAGAGAATGATATCCTTGCTGTCCGGCTCGATGCCGCCTGTGTCGATAAGGGTAAAGTTTCGGTTCAGCCAATTCACATCCGCATAAATACGGTCTCTGGTAATACCCGGCGTATCCTTCACGATTGCTATATTTTCACCCGCCAGGGCGTTGAAAAGGGTAGATTTCCCAACATTGGGCCTGCCCACCACCGCCACGATGGGCCTGGTACTCTTTTTGCTCATATCAAATCCCCATAATTTTCCTACAAGTAACAGTCATATACCGCTTGATTATACAAAATCTCGGCTCTCTTGTAAAGCAAAACTCACGTTTCCCGTAATGCACCTGCCACACTTTATTCCTAAAATCCTTTCATCCGTAAAGTCTATGGAAATCGGTGGGGAAAAGACACGGAATCCGCTTGACACATTTCCCCCATAATGATATAAAATCCTTGTAAGGAACTTATCAAGAATCATCTAGCAAGCAATGCAAATGATATCGGAGAGATCTTAATCATGCCCAACACAGAACAGCTTGAACATTCTATGCCGGTGGCAGCCATGAAACTTCTCGCACCGAAAGCGGCGCTTCCTCTGGCAGAAAAAGTAAACAGCCATCTGGTGGAATACCGGCGCGACCTGCAGAATAATGTCAAAAACGATCCTGCCTTCCACGGCTATATGGAAAAAAATTATCTGATGGAGGTAGAGTGCCCCCGCTTCGGAACAGGAGAAGGCAAAGCCATTTTGCATGACTCCGTAAGGGGCAAAGATATCTTCCTGCTGACGGATGTGTGCAACCACAGCATCACTTACAGCATGAACGGTTTCACAAATCATATGTCTCCTGATGACCACTATCAGGACTTAAAGCGGATTATTTCTGCCATAAACGGGAAAGCGCACCGCATCAATGTGATCATGCCCTTTCTCTACGAGGGACGGCAGCATAAAAGGAACGGCAGAGAATCTCTGGACTGTGCCTATGCGATCAAAGAACTGATGGATATGGGCGTATCTAATTTTATTACGTTTGATGCCCACGACCCTCGGGTGCAAAATTCCGTTCCCATTAAGGGATTTGACAATTTCATGCCTCCCTATCAGTTTATCCGTGCGCTTCTTCGCATGGAAAAAAACCTGATCATTGACAAGGAACACACCATCGTCATCAGCCCCGATGAGGGCGCATTAGACAGGGCTGTCTATCTGGCGAACGTTCTCGGCGTAGACACCGGTATGTTCTATAAACGCAGGGATTACTCCACCATCGTAGACGGCAAAAACCCTATCGTTGCTCATGAATTTCTGGGGGACAACATCGACGGCAAGGACGTGATCGTTATCGATGACATGATTTCTTCCGGCGGCAGCATGATCGACACTGCCAGACAGTTAAAGAGAATGAACGCCAAACGGGTCTTTATCTGCTGCACCTTCGGTCTCTTTACAGACGGACTCTCCGCCTTCGACGCGGCCTATGAGAGCTGTTATATCGACAGAATCGTGACCACCAACCTCTGCTATCAGCCGCCGGAGCTTAAGGAAAAGCCCTACTACATAGAGGCCGATATGAGCAAATTCATCGCTTCCATCATCGACTTTATGAACCATGACGCTTCCATGGCGAATATCTACACACCCACGGACAAGATTCACCAAATCCTTGCAAAATATAATAATCGCGAAGTAAGCGGGCTGGATATCTGATATCCAACCCGCTTTCATTACTAATATCATGCGTTATTCTTTCCCGTCGTTTCTTCCTGCTCCTCAACCGCCGCAAGCGGGAAGGTCAAGAAGACCTTGAACAGATCACCGTCCAGTTCAATCTCGAAAGTTCCTCCCTGCGCCAGCGTCAGGTTCTTGGCAATGGACAGCCCCAGGCCGCTCCCTTCCGTGGTCCTGGACTCGTCGCCCCTGATAAAGCGCTCTGTCAGCTCTTCCGGCTTACAATTCAGGTAATTCTCAGAAATATTCTTAATGCTTACCTGAACCCTTTCTTCCTTTCCTACCTGATCCATGGACACATACACCCTGGTTCCCGGCATGGCGTATTTATAAATATTGTTGAAAAGATTCTCCATCACCCGCCAGATGCGGCGGCTGTCCGCTTCCACCACCACATTCCCGGTATTTACATTCATCACCGTGACAAGATTTTTCTCGTCAAACTTCTCGGAAAACTCTCCGATCGTCTGGTTCATCAGTTCCGTCAGATTGATTCTCTCAAAGTGCAGGCTGATGGTCCCTGATGTAATCTTGCTGGCTTCCACCAGATCGTCGGTCAGCTGTTTTAAGCGCTGGGATTTTTCATCCAGCACACGGATGTAATCCCGCGCCTTCTCGCTCCCCACCTGTTCCCGCTTAAGCAGATCCACATAGTTGATAATGGAGGTCAGGGGGGTCTTGATATCATGGGAAACATTCGTGATCAGGTCCGCCTTCATGCGCTCATCCTTCATGCTGATCTCCACAGCTTCCTTAATGCCCTTGCCGATGCTGTTCACGGAAAGCGCCAGCGTCTTGTTGTCCCCATGCAGCCCCTCCGTATTTAGCTGATGCTCGACACGGCCTCCTGCAATGATCTCAATGCCCTCAGCTATCCCCTGTCTCTCCTTCGCATCCCGGTAGAGCATAACACCCACAACAGCGTCTACCGCACACGTAAAGAGAATCACAAGAATCCAGCCGCTTCCCGGGTATGACAATGCAGCGAAGGCAATACCCATCAGCAGATTAAATAACAGAAAGCCGACATAGGGCACCCATGTGCGCAAGACGATACCGCCGTTGTCATAGACCTCCCAGGCAAACTCCTTCAGCCGGCTGAGCAGACGCC
This sequence comes from Lachnospiraceae bacterium UBA7054, assembly GCA_002492725.1. Lineage (GTDB taxonomy): Bacteria > Bacillota > Clostridia > Lachnospirales > Lachnospiraceae > UBA3282. Next base: position 14,220 of record DLAF01000029.1, on the reverse strand, counting down.
GCAAATAAGAGTTACGAAACAAAGTGCGTGCCTTAATCCGCCTGACCAGACTGTAGAAGAAAAAGGTAAAGATCACATCCGCCACAAAAACGCCAATCAGAATCGCCGCAATAAACCAATCCCATCTGACCGCCTCCCTGTAAAAAGCCAAATCGGTAGGATCGATCCCCGCAATCCCGATCGCCACGATGCAGACCCAGCCCGTCAGCAGGAAAACACCGATTGCAATCAATAAGGCCCCTTCCGTAGGTATCCTATCAAAAGTTTCCAGCCGGATACGCTTCACGCCCGCCTCATCATACTCCCTGCCCGTCATGACAGTCTGCCAGACAAAGAGTACCAGATACAAAAGCCCCGATACAAGCGCCGTCATCGCCCACTGCCAGAGATTTGGCATATATTCCGCACCCTGCTTGAAAGCATCCGGCGCTGAATAGGAAGTGTCCACACTGATCCAAATTCTGACGTCCTCCGGATAGGCATAGGCATACTGATCCAAAACCTCCCGCACCGTACTCTCCCCGATCGGTGTGTTGGTCCGATAAACCATCTCTGCAGGACTGTAATAGAGATATGGCACCTGCACGCTGTCCTTCTCCCCTCTGGAGAGTTTTTCCATCATCTTCAGGCAATCGCTTCTCTCGCTGCTGCCCGCCTCTATATTGCTGTAATACTGTGTGACATGATCTTCCTTCTTCTCGATCAGAAAGCGCACGTTTGAATTTTCCGGCCGGAAATACTTCTCTCCCGTAAGATATTCCTCATAATTGTAGGCAAGACTTTTTGCCGCATTCTGCACACTGTCGCACAATGCATAATACTGTTCCCAGTCTGACACATAGTCTTCCACTTTTTTCCCTTCCGCCGTTTTGTATCGGTTGATCAAAACAGCATATTCAGAGACCTCCTCAACCTCCTCTTCATAAGGATTAACAATAACGATCTCCCGTTCGCTCTTAAGCTCCGGCTCCGCGTGATCCGCCAGTGCACTCGCAGGCTGATAATCCGTTACAAAACCGGAATCACTGTCCACGATCCGATACTGCACATAAGGCTTCACCTCGGTATCATCGACCATTTTCGTGACCGACACCTGTGTGGTCTTTGCCAAAAAGGCTGCTGCCTGCTCCTGCGTCATTTTCTCCACGGAATATTCAAACCCGTATTTCTGCCATTTGAGCAGATCCTCAAGCTTGTAAACCGCTGTGATATACTCGCCGGAAAGGCCTGTGCTTCGCTGGTTATAGGCCGTCACATCCACAAGTTTCTCCCCGTCAAAAGCACCCGCTGTCTCCATCTGGCTGCTCACCACGCCGAACCGTATGATATCCGCCAGCGCATATCCCAACACACCATTAAAAAACTCTGACTGCTCAAAAGACTCACCCGGTTCCATGTTGCCAAACAATTCCACGAAAGCTCCTGAACGCATTCCCACTACACGCATGGTGCCGCAGGCGACCGTCACGATCAGGGAAAAGACCATGGCTGCCAGCGCCGCATGCTGCAGGATGCGCAGAAAAGTCCGCAGGCCGCGCCTCGTTTTTTTCGGCTTTTTCACCTTTTCCTGCTTCCTCTTTCCTTCCTGGTCTCCCTTATCACCCGATTCCATAACGTCCGCTATTTCACCTTGGTCGATATGTTCCGCAACCTCAACTGCTTCCGTGTTTTCCTTTCCCTCTGTTCCCATACTTTTCCTCCATCTTAAACACTGTCAGGCTCCTACACGCTCTTCTCGACCTTATAGCCCACACCCCACACGACCTTTAGGTAACGGGGCTCCTTGGGATTGATCTCGATTTTCTCCCGGATATGCCTGATATGCACTGCCACCGTATTGTCCGCGCCGATGGCCTCCTCGTTCCAGATGCTCTCGTAGATCTGGTCGATGGAGAACACCCGGCCGCAGTTTTTTACCAAAAGCAAGAGGATGTTATACTCAATGGGCGTCAGCTTTACACTCTCTCCGTCCACCGTCACCTCTTTGGTGTCGTCGTTGATACACAGACCGCCCACCTGGAAAAGCGCATTGTTCTCCGTATTGAGATTTCCGAGCGTAGTATAGCGGCGGAGGTTGGATTTCACCCGCGCCACCAGCTCCAGCGGATTAAACGGCTTTGTAATATAGTCGTCCGCGCCGATATTTAACCCCAAAATCTTGTCGTTGTCCTCCGACTTTGCCGACAGGAATATAATGGGAATGCTGGAATATTCCCGGATCTTTAAGGTGGCATGAATGCCGTCGAGCTTTGGCATCATAATGTCAATGAGAAGCAGATGGATCTGCTGCTCTTTTAAGACGCGGATTGCCTCCTGCCCGTCATATGCCTTAAAAATCGTATAACCCTCCTGCATCAGATAGATCTCGATCGCGTCCACAATCTCCCTGTCGTCGTCGCACACCAGTATGTTGGCCATGATTCTCCTCTCTTTCGTAAACTGTTAGGTTAATTGAAACAGATAAAGATAAAGGAATAGATGGGAATTTCTTTAATATATTCTTAAGTTTACGTTTATTCACGCATTTTATCAACAATCGCTTATCCCAAGAAAAGCGCCTAAATTTCCTCTCTGCCCGTGACTGGCCCGATGGGAAAATAAATAACTGCTGTTATGACAAGTACAGAGATCCGTCACCTGAATCTGCTCTGCCGGGATACCAGCCTCCGTAAGCACGATCTCGTTAGCCCGCCAAAGATCGAGCTGATATTTGCCGCCGCCCTTTTTTAGGAGAAGTTCCTCCGCCTGCCCCGGCCCGCGAAACGCCTCTGCAAAAGCCTGCGCCACATCCTCGCTGACCTCATAGCATTCCTGACAGATAGAAGGCCCCACCACCGCTGTAAGGTCTGCGGGATCGGTCCCGTAGACCTCCTGCATCTTCTCCACCACACACTGCCCCATGCGGGCCACAGTGCCCCGCCAGCCGGAATGCGCCAGTGCAATGGCACGCCTTCTGGTATCCACAAAATAAAGAGGCACGCAGTCCGCGAAAAAAGCAGCCAGATAGACACCCGGCTCATCCGTGAGCAGGCCGTCCACATCCCGGTAATCTTTTTCCCGCGTGATGCCCTTGCCGCCGTCCGCCTTCCCCACCACCCGCAGATTGGTGGTGTGCGTCTGGTCCGTGCAGACGATATCCTCCACACTGCAGGAAAGGAGACCCGCAATCTGTCTGAAATTCTCGTCCACAGCCTCCTTGTCATCCCCTCTCGTATAACTTAAGTTCATAGAGCGGAATATCCCCTCGCTCACCCCGCCCATTCTGGTAGAAAACAGATGATTCACCCAGCTAATTTCCTCTAAAATGGGAAACGCGAGCCAAACCGACTCCCCCGCCTGATTGATGCGTACCTGTCTCTTATTCTCGTGTCTGTGCCAATCCATCAAAATACCCCCTTAATATCGGTAAATGTAGTCAAACGCATTTTTGATCCACGAAACCTGCTCTCCGTCCACCGCCACCACATCAAAACGAAGCGGCGTATCCTCCGCACAGTGATGCAGCACACGGTAGTAATCCGCCACCCGACAGATTTTCTTTTGTTTGGCAAAACCCACTGCTTCCGCCGCGCTGCCCCTGTTCTTTCCTGCGCGGTACTTCACCTCAAAAAAGACCAGATAATCTCCGTCATAACCGATGATATCGATTTCTCCCTGCCTGTTACGGAAATTTCTCTCCTGTATCTTCACGCCCTTAGAACGTAAATAGGCACAGATTTCTTCTTCCTTCTGTGCCCCTTTCTCTCTCGTATTCATCTCAAGTACCTTTCGTCATCTTAGCCCTTACTTTATCCACAGAGTCCACAAAGACCAGGATTTCCGCCACCACCTCATAAAGCTCCGGCGGGATCATCTCTCCGATTTCCAATCTGGAAAGCGTATCCGCCAGTTTGTCGTCCCGGTGGATCGGCACATCCGCCTCCTTGGCCCGTTCGATGATGCGCTCCGCAAGCGCCCCCTTACCCGAGGCTATGACACGGGGCGCCTCATCATCCGGATCATACTCTAAGGCTATCGCCTGTTTCACTTTTTCCTGCTTCTTTTCCATGTCATTTCTCCATAATAAACTCGTTTCAGCGCGGAGAATGCTGCTTTATGGCATTCTCCTGCGTGAAACTTAATGCTTCTAGGCGTCCCGTCCTTTCAGCGCAGAGAATGCCGTTTTTAGGCATTCTCTGGCATAAAACTTAGAAGTTCTTTGCGAAACAGCCTCTGCTGTGAGCATTAGAATTTCTTTTTATGCCCTCATATCAAAGGAGGTCCTGCTTAACACCGAGATATTCTTCTGCTGATGCAGGATTGTCTGCATGATGGACTCCTCCGCTTCCTCTTTGGCCTCCTTCACGCTCATCTGCGTTTTCACGGAATATCCCCTGCCCGTCAGCCTCTGATTCAGCGTATCAATATGCGCCTCGATCAGCGAAAGCACGTCATCGTTCGCCACCGTAAAATTGGTGGACACCTGCTTATCCTTCATGGTCACATAAACGTCAAGCGGTCCCAGATGTTCCATATCCAGATGCAGCAGGGCGCTGACCTGTCCGTCTTTCGCCGCCAGATTTTTTTTGTTCGTATAGACATAAAGGTCTCCATGCGCCTCGTTTCCCAGCATTTTCAGAGGAAGCTGCACATAAGCGTAGAGGTGGTTCATCTGATTCATAAAATCTACATTGTTCTGGAGATTCTGCACGCTTCTGCCGGCGGACGCATCCGCCTTTCCTGCTGTTTCCAAAGCCTGCGTAAGCCTTGCCGTCTGCTCCCTGATCCTCTCATAGAGCTGCTCCACCTGCTTTTTGTCCGCGACCTCCCGCGGCGCTATTGTCCACTGACGGCCGATTTCTTCCTTCAAAAGCGCCTGAAATTCCCTGCCGCCAAGCAAACCCCGGATGTCCCTTTCGGGAATCTCCCCCCGCATTGCTTTGGGAAGAAGATTTTTGACCAGATTCAAAACCTCTTTTGGCGGCATGCTTCCATCCTTGATCTGTTCCGCAGTCTCCTCCGCCACACCAAGTCTGCGCAGTTCGTTCGCTAAGCCCTCCCACTGCTTCTCGGTGAGCACAGGCGCCTGCGCCTGTGAATTTTGCGCGTTTTCCGCACCTGTTTTCACAGAGGATGCCTGTTCTTCGGATACGGCCTGCTCTGGCAGGGGCATCTGCGCCGTCTTTCCTGCCGTTTCCGCCTCTGCGTTCTGCATATTCTGCGCATTTCCCGCAGCTTCCGTCTGCGAATCAGCCAGTGTTTCCATTTCCTGTGCGGTCTGAGAAGTCTGTACCGCTTCTTCCAACACCGGCCCCGCTCCCGAACGCAGGCTGACGACCGCGCCTTCCTCCCCGCCTTCTTCTGTGAAAGCGGATAGGACAGCTTCATAAAAGGCAAGGGCCTTATCGCCCTGCCCCTCCTGCACAAGCTCACGGAATACCTGGGGCAGCTCCTCCGCAACCGTATGCGCGCTCCCCAGGATCTGATGATTCATATTCATATACTGTTCAAACTGTTGTATATTTTCCGCCGTCACGGGAAGTTCCAGCTTTGCCATCTGTATGATGGAAGCCGGATCCTGCCCTGGGAAATCCATGATCTGTCTGCTCATGTTCAAAATGGATTCCTTGTCAATGGGCATCCCCTCCTCCATCATCCTGGCTACCATCTCGATATTACCCGCTGTTTCCGGCAGGGAAGCCGCCGAGAGAGCCCGCAGGATTGTAGCCGTATTGGCGGTATTGGTATAAAGGGGCGCAAGAGACATGAAAGAGCCGGCGTTGGCCTTGACCTCGAAGCTCAACATCTGCCCCAGTGCCAAACTGACGCTTTTATCCAGCTTTGCATTGATGGAAAAATCCTGTGCAAGCTCAATCTGCACGGAATTGCCGTTTCGCCCCACTACCGTACCCTGAATAGTCTGCCCTGGCTTTAACGCGCGTACTTCGTTTTGCAGGCGCATCAACCGCTCGCCCTTACCGACTCCTGCCGCCGCCCGCGCCGCGTCCGCAGCGCGCAGACTCTGATTTTCTTTTTTTTGTACATGATTCAGATTCAAGTTTTACACCTCGCAAAAATGCGTGATAAAAGATTTCCTGTGAATAGGACATGGCCCGTACTTTTTCAGGGCCTCTATGTGCGCCTGCGCGCCGTAACCCTTATTGGAGGAAAATCCGTACATCGGATAGACCTCGTCATACTGCGCCATGAGCCGATCTCTCGTCACCTTCGCCACGATGCTGGCCGCACCGATGGAGATACTCTTAGCGTCCCCTTTGATGATGGGAACCTGTCTGATATCCACCCCCGGTATCGTCACCGCATCATTTAATAAAATATCAGGTGTTACCTTGAGCTTGGCGATGGCCGCCCGCATGGCCTCATAAGTAGCCTGTAAAATATTGATCTCGTCGATCCTCTCCGGCGCACTGTAGCCAAGCCCCACCGCAACAGCCTTTTCCATGATGACCTCATAAAGCTCCTCTCTCTTTTTTTCGGAGAGTTTCTTGGAATCATTGATATATAAGATATCACAATCTTTCGGCAAAATAACTGCCCCTGCCACCACCGGACCGGCAATCGGTCCTCTTCCCACCTCGTCAATGCCGCAGATATGAGTATAAGCGCTATATTCTCTTTCATAACGCTTAAGCGCCTCCGTCCGCGCTGCCTCTTTCTCATAGGCAAGGAGCCGCTTTCTTGCCTGTGACAGCACCGCCTGCACGCCGGCCCTCTCATCTGTCTCATAGGACGAAAGCAAAACAGGCAGCTCACTAAGTGCCGCCGCCTGAAATTTTTGCCTGATCGATCCAATATTTTCTGCCATCTTATTCATACGCTTCTCCTGCTGCTATTAGCGATGCTTCACAAATCCAAATTTATGAAACGGATAAATGCGCAGCCATGCCCTGCCGGTAATGTTTTCCCGCTTGATATTGCCGACAACCGGATCCCTGCCGTCGGAGCTGTTGTTCCTATTATCCCCCAGGACAAAATACTCATCCTTCCCCAGCTTGATCGGTTCGATTGCCCGGCCGGGATCTAAAATCGTCTCCTTACCGTAATTTTCCTCCAAAAGGGCATCATTCACATAGATATTTCCCTCCTCATCTATCTGGATCGTCTCTCCCGGAAGACCGATAATGCGCTTGATAAAATAGGTTTTCTTCTCCGGCCAATCCGGCAGGAAAGGAAATACAATAATATCGAAACGTTCCGGTTCATGAAAACGATAACTGATCTTGTCAACGATGAGATTATCCTCCGTACTGAGCGTCGGTTCCATAGAACTTCCCTGCACCTGCGTTCTCTGCCCCACAAAATGGATTGTCAGATAAATCACGCACAAAACGCACAGCAGATACAGACTTGTACTTAAGACTTCCCGCAATACCCTTTTCATACTGCTTTTCGTTCCTCCCTATGCCTCCCCGCAGGTCTCCAGCGTAATTCTGCCGATCCTGCCGCTTCTGAAATCATCCACCAAAAGAGCGGCCGCCTTCTCAAGATCCGGCTCCTGCCCCTTCTTATAACATTTTCGATTCTCGCAGATTAAAGAGAGCATCTGTACCGGCGTCATCTCCTCCGCACCTTCTTCCACCTGATAGCGCGCAAAAAGCGGTTGCCTGTAATGGACAAGGAGGTAGGCGAGAAGTTCGACTGCAAGCTCCGTCATCTGCAGGATTTCATCATTCATGGAACCGATCATGGCAAGGCGCTTTCCCACTTCCTCACTCTCAAACTTTGGCCAAAGAATGCCCGGTGTGTCGAGAAGCTCCAGCTCCTTATTCAGTCTGATCCACTGTTTGCCCTTGGTCACACCAGGCTTATTGCCTGTTTTCGCGCAGGCTTTCCCCGCAAAAGAATTGATAAAAGTCGATTTTCCCACGTTGGGGATACCGACTACTATAGCGCGGACGGGACGGTTTTTGATGCCCCGCTTTCTGTCCCGCTCAATCTTCTCCCTGCATGCTTCCTGCACTTTTGGCTGAATCTGCCGAAGGCCCTGTCCGGTCTTTGCATTGATTTCCAAAACATGGAATCCGAGATTCCGAAAATACGTCATCCAGAGTTTGTTCGCCTCAGGATCCGCCAGATCGGATTTATTTAAGAGAATCAGCCTGGATTTATTCTTACCCAATTCGTCGATATCGGGATTTCTGCTGGAGAGCGGGATCCTGGCATCCACAAGCTCAATCACCAGGTCGATCAGGCTGATATTTTCCTGCATCATGCGCTTTGCCTTCGTCATGTGCCCGGGATACCACTGGTAGTTCATCACATTCCCTCTCTATTCGATCAGCCCCATGGTTTCCTCCCCGATTGCCAAGTGAAACCAAGCCTTGCCAATGATCGTATCCTTTTTCACCGCACCGATATTGCCGGAACGGCTGTCCTCACTGCTGTTGCGATTATCTCCGAGCACAAAAAATTCGTCGGAGTCCAAAAGCAATTCATTCTGTGCAATACCGGGATCGACGATCTTATCAAAACGATCGTCTTCCGCGAGCAGTAAACCGTCTATGTATACGTTTCCGTCTCGGATCTGCACGGTCTCCCCGGGCAGCCCCACCACGCGTTTCACATAAAGGTGCGAGTTCTGGTTGCCGTTTGGCATAAAGACGATGACGTCCCCCCGTTTCGGCATGGATATCCTGTAGAGAATGCGGTTCATCAAAATCTCCTGCCCGTTGTACAAAACAGGCTCCATGGAGTCGCCGATCACACTGGTACGCATTCCCACGGAAAAAACAAGAACAAAGGCTAAAAAAACGGCGACAGCGCCGCCCACAAACAGCTCCACCACATCTTTTAAGAGCCGCGGATCAAGCTTCTTCTTTTTCTGATAAAAGGTTAAGCCCTTTCTTCTTGCCATCTTATGCACTCCGCTGTCCTTCGCTTATCGCGAAAACAGATACCCCTGATCACTCTGAGGTATCTGTTCCATCATCCATCTCGCTTATTTCACCAGTTCTTTGACCTTAGCCTTCTTACCGACGCGATCTCTCAGGTAATTCAGTTTCGCACGTCTCACCTTACCTTTTCTCACGACCTCAACCTTCTCCACATTAGGAGAGTGCATGGGCCAGGTCTTCTCGACGCCTACGCCGTTTGAGACTTTACGTACCGTAAAAGTGGTTCTGTTGCCGCCGCCCTGAATCTTTAAGACGGTTCCTTCAAACACCTGGATTCTCTCACGGTTTCCCTCTTTGATCTTACCGTACACCTTGACGGTGTCACCCACGTTAAAGTCGCTTACATTTTCCTTTAACTGTGCTGCTTCGATTTCTCTGATGATATCATTCATAATTTTCCTCCTGAAATGCTCGGGATGTTCTTAATACGTCTGTAACAGAGGACCATCCTTCATCACAACATTAATAACTTACCATATAACAAGCGCAAATGCAAGCCCTTGTTTGCCTATATCGGCTAAATTGTCAATTTTCCTTCCACAGCCTGGTGCGCCTTTCGGTATTTCTCATAGAGATCCGGCCTTCTCTCCTTCGTCCGGATCAGCGCCTGTTCCAGCCGCCAGGCGTCCACCTTTGCATGATCGCCGGATAGCAATATCTGCGGCACCTGCCTGTCATGCCAGATCTCCGGTCTGGAATACTGCGGATATTCCAATAAACCGTCCGCAAAGGACTCTGTTCCCGCCGATTCCTCGTTGTGAAGAACCCCCGGCACCAGACGGGCAATCGCATCCACCATCACCATGGCGGGAAGTTCACCGCCCGTGAGCACATAGTCACCGATGGAAATCTCATCCGTGACGATCTCCTGAAGCACTCTCTCGTCGATTCCTTCATAGTGACCGCAGAGAAAGATCAATTCCTCCTCCCCTGCCAGTTCCTGTGCCATCTCCTGACAAAAGATCTTCCCTTGCGGTGTTGTATATATAACACGTGTTTTTATATTCTTGTCATCCTTTTGTTCCATTCGGGAGACCACGGACCGATACGCATCGTAGACAGGCTGCGCCTGCATCAGCATCCCCGCGCCGCCACCGTACGTATAGTCGTCCACCCTGCCGTGCTTATTGGTGGTGTAATCCCTGATATTAACCGCCTCTATGGAAATCGTTCCGCTTTTTACCGCCCTTCCGAGAATACTGGTGTGCAGTCCCTGCATAACCATTTCAGGAAAGAGTGTCAGTATGTGGAAGTTTGGCATTTACATATCCTCCAAAACCTGTGTCGCTGCGATCCGATCTGCGATTTCGATCCACGCAGACAACAATATCACAAAAGCCCATCCATGATGTGCACTTCCATCACATGTCTGTCCATGTCGATCTTTCTGATACATTCTTTGATTGCTGGCAGAAGAACGTCTGTCTCTCCCTCGCGTTCCACTACATAGACATCGTTTGCACCGGTAGCCAATACTTCCTTTAAGACACCAAACACTGCGCCATCCTCCGTCACCACCTGCATACCGATCATGTCCGCCACAAAATATTCGTCCTTTTTCAGTTTTACCGCCTGATCGCGGGATACAAAAAGCTTCCCCCGCTTATATTTCTCCACATCATTGATGGAATCAAGGCCTTTAAACTTTAAAATTGCATACTGCTTAAAAAATTTAACGCCCTCGATTTCCAGCAACAGACGCTCCCTTCCGGTATCGAGCGTCACCTGTTTTAACTTTTGAAAGCGTTTCACATCATCCGTGGTTGGAAACACCTTGACCTCTCCGCGGATTCCGTGCGTCTGGGTGATCACACCCACCTGCAGCTCGTCCGCCTGCCCTTTGACTGTCTCGTCTGTTTTCACAATCGATAACTCCTGCTATTTAATGTGTCGGCCCGCGCATTGTAAGCGCCTGACCTGCCTCATAACTTCAAATATCATGATAATAATAGCCCCACAGAATGTTCTATGAGGCTGTTTCATTAGATGATCTCTACATCCACTCTCTTATTCTCTTTCGATGACGCAGCCTTGACGACAGAGCGGATTGCCTTGGCAATGCGCCCCTGTTTGCCGATGACCTTGCCCATATCGGAGGACGCCACATGGAGTTCAACGGTAATGTTCTTACCTTCCTCCTTCTGTGTCACCACCACTTCGTCAGGGTTCTCAACAAGAGCTTTTGCGATCACTTCAACCAATTCTTTCATAGTCCACCTCCAAAAGCGACCTGAATGGAACAGTCCCACAAACTCCCTGCTCTATTTTGTTACCCCTACCGTCTTGAAGATCCTGCTCACGATCTCTGTGGGCTGCGCGCCATTGGCAAGCCATTTCTTCGCTTCTTCTTCATTTACCTTGTAGGTGCTGGGATCCGTGTTGGGATCGTAGGTGCCGATCTCAGCAATACATCTGCCGTCTCTGGGGGATCTGGAATCCGCCACAACGATCCTGTAAAAAGGATGTTTTTTCTGTCCCATTCTTCTCAATCTGATCTTAACTGCCATTTTTCTCTGCCTCCTGTAAAATAAATAATAGTTGTTATTTTGAAACCCTAAAAAGGGAATTTCATACCACCCATGCCGCCAAACAATCCACGGCCCTTTTTGCCTCCCATCATGCCGGGAAGCTGCTTCATCATCTTCTGGGACTGCTCAAACTGCTTGATAAAGCGGTTTACCACTGCAATATCTACGCCGGCTCCCGCCGCGATGCGCCCTTTCCTGCTGGGATTTAATAACTTCGGATCGCGCCTCTCCTGCGGCGTCATACTAAGGACGATTGCCTCCATGCGGGCCATCTGCTTTTCGTCCACAGCAGACTCGATATCCCCCATCTGTTTCCCCATCCCCATCATACCGAGGATACTGGAAAGGCCACCCATGTTCCGCATCTGCTTCATGCTCTCGAGATAGTCTTCAAAATCGAACTTTCCCTTCTTCATGCGGGCCGCCATATCGCGCTCTTTCTCTTCATCTATGTCAAGATTCTGCTGCGCCTTCTCAATCAGGGTGAGTACGTCGCCCATCCCCAGGATCCGATTCGCCATGCGGTCAGGATAAAACTGCTCGAGATCGGAAAGCTTTTCTCCCATACCGATGTAGAGAATCGGCTTCCCTGTCACCGCCTTTACGGAAAGGGCCGCACCGCCTCTGGAATCACCGTCCATCTTGGAGAGGATCACGCCGTCGATGCCCACCTTCTCATCAAAGTCTTTGGCTACATTCACAGCGTCCTGTCCCGTCATGGCATCCACCACCAAAAGCGTCTGGTGCACGGTAACATTCTCCTTAATCTCGGCAAGTTCCGCCATCATCTCTTCGTCAATGTGCAGGCGGCCTGCCGTATCTAAAATCACAACATTATGACCGTTTTTTTCGGCATGCTCCAAAGCTGCCTTCGCGATGTCCACAGGCTTATGATTTTCCCCCATCGAGAATACGTCCACCTGCTGCTTTTCTCCGTTGATCTGTAACTGCTTGATCGCTGCGGGGCGATACACGTCGCAGGCGACCAAAAGCGATTTCTTTCCCTTCAGTTTCAGCTTACCGGCGATTTTTGCCGTAGTAGTGGTTTTACCGGCACCCTGGAGGCCGCACATCATAATGACCGTGATGGATTTGCCCGGCTGCATGACAATCTCCGTGGTCTCGGAACCCATCAGCGCCACCATTTCCTCGTTCACGATCTTAACTACCATCTGCCCGGGATTTAAGCCGTTTAGCACATCCGTGCCCACAGCCCGCTCTTCCACGGACTTTACAAACTGCTTGACCACCTTGAAGCTGACGTCAGCCTCTAAAAGCGCCATCTTGACTTCCTTCAAGGCAGACTTTACATCCTCCTCGGTGAGCCGTCCTTTGCTTCTGAGGTTCTTGAACACATTCTGCAGTTTATCGGTCAGACTCTCAAACGCCATTCCCTACACCCTTTATGTGCCGCTACAACTCCTGCATAATCTTTGCCGAAAGCTCCCTGATCCGGGAACCGTAAGCCGCCGCATCTTTCAGCTCGCCATTCTCATACTGCGCCGAGAAACGGTTGATCTCCTCAATCTTTTCCCGAATGCTTTCGAATCTGGCGACCAGCTTCAGCTTCTCCTCATAGCCAAGAAGCGTTTTGTCACAGCGTTTCACGATATCATGCACCGCCTGTCTGCTGACGCCCTCTTTCTCCGCTATTTCTCCGAGGGAAAGATTCTCGTACACTACGCTCTCATAAATCTCCTGCTGGTGCTTCGTCAGAAGCTCCCCATAGAAGTCATATAATAATCCCTGTTCTACGATTTTTTCCATCTTGACCATCCATGTCGGACACCCTGCGCACAGAATAGCCGACTGTTGCATTGTACTATATGCTAAAAGGTGTGTCAAGTATTTTTTCTTGTCAAACAAACGTTCGTGTTTGTTCGTCTTGTACTGTCATCTTACTAAAATCAATGTTTTAACCGCCTTGTTAGTTGCGTCTTTTGTTGTCTATTTTCGTGTTATTACAGCAAATTTGCAACATAAATTGCAACAGATTTATGAAATTTTTATAGTCTGCACCACTTCCTCCTGCTGCCGTTTTTTATCTTCTGTCAGATGTGTATATACGTCCATTGTCACGGATGTAGACGCATGGCCAAGTATCTGACTCACAATCTTAACATCTGCCCCTGCTGAATACGCAAGGCTGGTATATGTATGACGTGCCATGTGAGGACAAAATTCCTTAATCTGTTCTGCACCTTTTTCTTTTGCTTCCATATTATATTTTTCTACAATTCTGTTAATCAGTTTCAAAAAGCAAGGTTCACTCCATGCATTGCCGATTGTATTTGTAAACAAGAATCCGCTAACTTCTCCCCTCGTATGCCCCGAATCATCGACATATGGCAGTTTTGCCTGTGAAAGATAATTTTGCATTTTTAATTTGAGTAATGTGCTTTTAACAACACTATTCATCGGAATATTTCGAACTGATGTCTTACTTTTGGGAGAAGCCACCGCCATAGTAAAGCCGTAATCCGCTTTTCTATACCGATTTACTGTTTTATTGATGGTTATGGTATTTTCTTTGAAATTCACATCATCCCACGTCAGAGCCGCCATTTCTGCTTTTGTCAAGTAAAAACTAAAAAAAATATTCTTTTTGTGCAAAGGAAAAGCATCACCAAAAGCCTGACCTTTCGTGATGCTTTCCAACTGCCTGTTACTTTCCTGTCCTGCTATGCCCCTGCTGGTGTTTCATTCATCAGTGGCATTTCTGCCGGATTGATTACTTTCCGTTTCTCCGGCATTTCTTCTGAAAAGAAAATGTCGTCAGTTTTCCAGATAATCTCTAC
>DLAF01000031.1 GCA_002492725.1 Lachnospiraceae bacterium UBA7054 | reverse complement strand
ATAAATATATTGTAGTAGAAAGGATGAAAGATATGACACTTGGAGAAAAGATTTATAGATTAAGAACAGAGCAGGGGCTTTCTCAAGAAACCTTTGGGGAAAAACTGGGCGTATCGAGACAGTCGGTATCAAAGTGGGAAACCGATCAGTCGGTTCCGGAGCTGGATAAGGTTGTGGCAATCAGCGAACTTTTCGGAGTCAGCACAGACTATCTTCTGAAGGAGACGCAGGCGTCACCAGAGACATCGGAAAACCCCAGAAGCGCGACTGAAAATCTGTATGGCTCAGCGGAAACAGAAACGCCGTCAGAAAATGGTTTTCTCCGAGTAGAATACCTTCCCGGACAAAGGCGGCGCTTTGAATATAAGAGCAAAAAAATGATCGGTGGCCTCCCTCTTGTGCATATCGGCCGCCGGGCAAAGGGCGTCATCGCCATCGGCTATGTTGCGCAGGGTTGGTTTGCCCTCGGACTGGCGTCAATGGGCGGCTTCTCGATCGGCATTGTCTCTCTTGGACTGCTCTCTTTTGCCACGTTCGCCTTCGGCCTGATCGCCCTCGGCAGTTTCGCCGTTGGCGTAATCAGCATGGGCGCTGTTGCCGTCGGGATTTTTTCCATGGGAGCTCTGACCTTCGGGCAGTTTGCCTTCGGCGCCTCGGCCCACGGCACGCAGGTAGCCATCGGTGATGTGGCTAGCGGAAAAGTCGCGCTGGGATATTCCCGCGCCACCGGCACCTACACGCAGATCAGCAACAGACAGCCTTTTGACTACGAAGAAGCCTGCCGCGCCATCGATGCGCATGTGTCGTCAAACTGGCTCTTTTTTAAGACATGGGCAAAGGAAATGATCAGGTGGTTTTAGCCGCCAGCTCCAGCGCAACATGAACCCGTTTTGTAAAAACTTCCTCCCTAACAAGCGCCAGTCCTTCAACTTCATCCCCCAGCAGCACCAGCCTGTCGCCGCCTTTGATGGCAAACAGCTCCCGCGCCTGCTTGGGGATAACGATCTGGCCGCGCTCCGAAACAGTGACCGTACCGAAAATATGCTTTCCTTTCGGGGCCGGCGGCAATACCGTGTTATCGTCCATTTTTTCAGTGCCCATCAGACTATCGAGCGTGACACCATATACTTGGGCAAGCTTCGCACATTTCTCGATATCAGGGATGGTCTCCCCTTTCTCCCACTTGCCGTAAGCCTGTCTGGATATGCCGATTCTTTCCGCGATCTCCTCCTGCGAATATTTATTTAATCTCCTGAGCATTATCAGATTCTCTCTTATCATCTTTTTCTCCAGATTCATCAACTCTCATTTCTTCACTTTCTCAGCTCATACCAACTGAGACAAACCTCTTACCAGACTTATTCTGCCTTCTGTTTCCTGATTCCCAGGACAAGACATCTGATCACGGGAATCCTGCTCATCACCTCATACCAGAGAGGCGTGCAAACAAAGACTATCAACAGGGCCGCAATATAAATGGCCCACACCGGAAGTGCCGTTTTCTCTTTCAGATAGTAACAGGGGATTGCGATAAACGTATAGTGAAGGACATAGAGCCCGAAGCTGATCTTCGTCATATGGGCGCTGAAGGTATTCTGTCTGTCACAATACTTTTTAGAGGAGCCCAGAATGCCAAGAACCATCAGCCACGCATAGCCATTCGTAAAGAAACTTTTCAGCACATGATCTTCCGTATAATTATCACCAAAATAATATATGGTATAAATAACGCCCGTTACTACAGCCGCAAGCAGAAGCGGCATGCCGTACTTTGCCAGTGTCTCCTGCACGGTATCATGAGAAAACACGAAATATCCCAGCAGGAAAGCAGCCAGATAAATGCCGAAGCGGTACATTGTGATCACCGGCATATTGAGAATCTGTGCGCCTCCCCAGAGAAGAATCCCTAACAGAAGAAGGATTAACAGGTTACACTTTTCCCCTAACTTCCACAAGCAGTCTTCTTTGTCCGTTTTTTTGATCAGCACAATCAGGAGGGAATACAGCCAAAGGATCTGCGCAAACCATAACGGCCCTGTCCCTGAGAGCGCAGACACGGGATATACCAGAAAGGCCGGCAGATATTCCAAGCCGCCGCCGATCTTGATGTTAAAGTACCCCACGATCCACTGATAGACCAAAAGCCCCAAAGTCGAGGGAACCAAAAGCTTCCATGTTCTCTTCCCGATAAAAGCCTTCCCGGCACTTTTTTCCAGCGCGTACCTTGCGCTGATACCCGCAATCACAAACAAAAGCACCATGAACCACGGGTAAACAAAATACAGAAACGCATCCTGATACTGCACCTTATCAAACCCGCCGACGCCTCCCAAAACCCCCACGGCGTTGAACGCATAAAATACATGATAAGCCATTACCAAAAGAATCGTCGCCCATCTGATATTGTCCAGATAATATTTTCGCATAACCGCCTCCCGCAAACATACTTTTCATACTATTGTACACTATATTTGCGAAAGCACCACCAACCAAACGCGGCATATTTTACAGATAAATGTTGCGCTTGGTTGCATAAACAGGCGTCGGAATCCTGCAAAGCTGTCACAAGATTCCTTTCAATAGCGTCTGATATTTTTCAATTCCTGATACAAAACCTTATAATTTTCATACCGCACCCGGCTGATTGCCCCCTCCTCCACGGCCTCCTTCACTTTACAGGAAGGCTCATCGATGTGCGCACAGCCCCGAAACTTACAATAAGGTTCGTACGCCTGAAATTCGGGATAGTACCCGCTAAGCTCCTCCTTGGTGATCTCCGAAATGTCCAGGGAAGTAAATCCCGGGGTATCCATGATGTAGGTCCCCTCTCCCAAGGCAATCATCTCCGAATGCCTGGTCGTGTGCCTCCCCCGCTCGATCTTTTGGCTGATCTCCCCCGTCTCCATATGCGTCTCGGGCGAAAGCAGATTGATCAGCGAGGATTTTCCCACACCGCTGGGTCCCGCCAGGGTGGTGGTCTTTCCGGCAAGTCTCTCTTTTACCTCATCCACGCCTCTGTTTTCCTGCACACTTAAAAACAACACCTGATATCCGCAAGTCTCATAAGCTCCTTGCAGCGCTTCTTTCTCCGCGGGCGTGGCGATATCTTCCTTGTTAAAGCAAACGATGGTCGGGAGGTTTAGCCGTTCCATGCGGATCAGAAATCTGTCAAGGAGATTGAAATTCGGGTTCGGCTTGACAATGGCAAAAAGAATGAGCGCCTGATCCACGTTCGCCACAGCAGGACGCACCAGCACGCTCTTACGGGGCAGGATACGCCTGATGTTGCCAAGCATTTCGGCATCATCCAGCACATCCAGCTCCACATTATCTCCCACCAAAGGCTTAACGCCTTCTTTCCTGAAAATCCCCTTCGCCTTGCACTCGTACACGCCCCTGCCTTCCACATGGACATAGTAAAAGCCGGCGATTCCTTTCATGATCTTTCCCTGCATATTTTTCACTCTTCGGTAAAGTTGACCTGTCTCTCCACGGTCTTACTCTCAGAAGTTCCCTCCTGCGTCGTTGACTCCCCGGTCTCAGGATCGGTTATGGTAACGGGTCCCGTCTCCACCGTAAACGTAAAACGGATGGTTCCGGACGGGGACTTGATTCCCGTATAGTTGACCGCTACGGGAAAGCTTACCGTCTCGGTGCTTAAAAGCTGAGTACCGTCCTGCGTGGTAAGTGTCACTGTCACCTTCATGCCGTTTTGATAAGCCGGATCCTCCGTAGGCGCCGTAATCCCCTCAGCATAGCGATAAGTCTTCCCGGAAGGGCCCGTGCTGATCTTCAGATCAACGGAAGTCCCTCTGTCCACATAAGAACCGACAGAATAACTCTGATAGCAAACCAGATCCGTAAGATTCGCATCCTCGTATTCCGTCTGGGTCACCGTTCCCACGGAGAGACCACTCTCCGTCAGAATGGCCGTAGCGTCCATCTCCGTCATGCCGATGACCTCCGGTACCCTGACCTTATCCTCCTCCGCTCCGAGGCTCACGCGTATCGTGATGCTGGAGCCCGCAGAAGCCGTGGTCTCCGCTTCGGGCGACTGGGAGATCACGAGCCCCTTCTCCACGGCCGCGTCATGACTCTCCGTCGCGTTTACCACAAAGCCTTCCTTCTCTAAGATGGAAGTTGCTTCCGCCTGAGATTTTCCTGTCACGGAAGGAACCTGCACACCTTCGGCGGCCTCCGCCACCGTGAGAATGATGTTTGTTCCCTTATCGATCATCAAACCGTCCTGCACGCTGGCGCGAAGTACCGTTCCCGCGTCGTAGGACTCATTTACCTCATAGCGTATTTCAGGGGTAAGACCCAGATCCAAAAGAGCTTTCTTGGCCTCATCTACGTGCATCCCGACCACACGGATCATCTCCACCTGCTCCGTCTGCTCCGTCTGCTCCTCCTTTTCCTTCGGCTGTCCAAAGGTGAACACACCCATGGTTCTTCCCACCATAAAGATCAGGATACAGCCGATCAAAAGCGCCGCTACCACTGCCAGGATGGTCGTGATCTTCTCCATCTTGGGATCATAGTCCTCTTCCTCGTCCTCCCAATCCTCGTCTTCGTCCTCCTCATAAACCCGCTCGGCCTCACGGTTGTCTTTCCGTAACCGCATGGCCTCATCCATGGAATCCCTGTTTTCCGACTGCCGCTTGATCTGCACCATATCCCGGTCCGTGATTGTGCGGGTGGATGCCTCCTCATCGGGATCCGCCACCTTGACAAAGTCCTCGTCCGGATTGATCAGAGACTGCTTGAGATCCACGACCAGTTCAGACATTGTCTGGTATCTCCTGTCAGGACTTTTCTGGCAGCACTTAAAGACGATCTGCTCCACACAGACCGGTATCTCCGGCACATACTCTCTGGGAGAGGGAAACTCCTCCTGAATGTGTTTGATGGCAATGGCCACCGTCGTTTCACCGTTAAAAGGCACTCTGCCCGTAAGCATCTCAAACATAGTAACGCCCAGGGAATAGATGTCGCTCTTCTCGTCACTGTAGCCGCCCCTTGCCTGCTCCGGGGACGTGTAATGCACGCTGCCCATGACATTGGAAGTAATGGTGTTGCTGGTGGCTGCCTTGGCGATGCCAAAGTCCGTCACCTTCACCTTCCCTTCCTTAGAGATAATGATATTCTGAGGCTTGATATCCCTGTGAATGATATGATTATTGTGTGCCGCCTCAATCCCCATCGAGACCTGAATTGCGATACTGACGGCCTCCTTCACGGAAAGTCTGGCTTTCTTCTCAATATATTTCTTAAGGGTGATGCCGTCCACCAGCTCCATGACAATGTAGTGGTTATCCCCCTCCTCGCCCACGTCGTAAACGTTAACGATGTTGGGATGCATGAGCCCTGCCGCCGCCTGTGCTTCAATACGGAATTTCGATACAAAATTAGCGTTCTCACTAAATTCCTGTTTTAACACCTTTACCGCCACAAAACGGTTCAGCTTATGATCTTTTGCTTTATATACATCTGACATGCCGCCGGTCCCGATCTTTTCCAGGATCTCATAGCGGTCTCCTATCATCATACCTATCTTAATCATGTTCTACCTCGTCTGCCAGGGGCTCAATAACGATTACCGAAATGTTATCCTTGCCGCCGTTTAAGTTGGCTGTCTCCACCAATTCTTCTACCCTGTCCCTGAGATTGCCCCCGTTTTTGATAATCCGAAGTATCATCTCGTCGTCCACCATATTAGTCAAGCCATCAGAACAAAGTAAAACCCTATCTCCGGTCTTTAATTCCAAATTGAAAAAGTCGATCTCCACCTCATCCTTAGCGCCTACGGCACGGGTAATGATGTTTTTATCCGGATGGTTTCTGGCTTCCTCTCTGCCAATCCCGCCCATACGGACCATCTCCTCCACCAGCGAGTGATCCACCGTGATCTGGGTGATCTCGTCACCCACCACATAGAGTCTGCTGTCGCCCACGTTTGCCACCTCTAAGAAACGGCCAAAACAGGTCGCCGCCACCAAGGTGGTTCCCATACCGCTCAGTGAGAAGTTTTCGCTGGCGCGCTGCCGTAAAACCGCGTTTGCCTTTTGGATCGCGTGTTCCAGTATCTTCACGGGATTCTTCTCAAAGGAAGCCCCTATCTCCTCCACCACGGTCTCCACTGCCAAAACGGAAGCATAATCCCCCGCATTGTGGCCTCCCATGCCGTCCGCCACGATAAAAATATTGGGCAGATTCCCCACGGGCGTCTCGGAGCAATAAATAAAATCCTGATTTAATTGTCTTCTCCGCCCGATATCTGTCAGCGCATAAGACTTAAGCACGATTTTTCCTCCGTTATCATCAATGCCATAATTTACCAATTACCCATGTTAGCATATTCCCTGCAAAAAAGCAAACATATTAAATATTCAGTCTTCTTGCCTATCTTCCAAAAAGCGCCGTCTGAGCTGTCCGCAGGCGCCGTCGATATCCCTGCCGAGTTCCCGCCGCACTGTAGCGTTTATGCCCCTTTCCTGAAGGATCTTTGCAAAGCCTTCCACCGCCCGTCTGTCGGACTGCACATAGGCCCTCTCCCTGACGGGATTGACCGGGATCAGATTGACATGGCAGTTTTGACCGCGTAACAGGGCTGCCAAAGTCTCGGCGTCCTGTCTCATATCATTCACATCCCGCACCAGACTGTACTCAAAGGTAATCCGCCTGCCAGTCTGCTCAAAATAGAAGATACAGGCCTCCATCAACTCCGCAAGCGTGTACTGATTGGCAATGGGCATCAGTTTCCTTCGCTTTTCATCCGTCGCCGCATGCAGGGACAGCGCCAGCGTGATCTGCAGTTTCTCCTGCGCCAGTTTGCGCATCATCGGCACCAGGCCGCAGGTGGAGACAGTCACATTCCGCTGGCTGATATGCAGGCCGTTCTCGTCGGTCAGCAGCATAAGGAACCGCAAAAGATTCTCATAATTGTCCAAAGGCTCTCCGCTGCCCATGACCACCACATTCGAGACCCGCTCTCCCGTTTCCAGCGTGATCGCATAGATTTGATCGAGCATCTCCGCCGGAGTCAGGTTCCTCACCAGCCCATCCAGAGTGGAGGCGCAGAAGCGGCACCCCATGCGACAACCCACCTGCGAAGAAATACAGACGGAATTGCCATGTTGGTAGCGCATCCAAACACTTTCCACCACATTGCCGTCATGCAGCGCAAACAGATACTTTTTCGTACCGTCCACGGCAGACTCCTGCACTTTCACGATGCGAAGCGCCGTATAGGTATAGCTTTCCCCACATTGTTCTCTCATAGCCAGCGGAAGATTCGTCATCTCGTCAAAACCGCGCGCAAGCTTGCGGTGCATCCACTCATAGAGCTGCACCGCGCGGAAGGGCTTTTCGCCCATATCCTCCATCTGCGCTTTTAACTCTGTCAGTGTGAGGGACTTGATATCCTTTGTCTCCATAATCTCACCCGATTTTGATCAGCTTCGCCATAAAGAAGCCGTCTGCCTCATGAATCCCCGGCAAAAGCTGCAGCATGCCGCTTTTTGCCCCGTCTTTTAAAGCATCGGGCAGCTGCCCTGCCATACTCTCCCGCTCAAAACCGAAGGTCTCACAGATCCATGCCGCCATCTTCTCATTCTCTGCGGGATTCAAGGTACAGGTACTGTAGAGCAGCATTCCCCCTGGTTTGATATAATCAATAACATTTGTTATTATTTCTTTCTGTAACACCTGTATTTTTTGCAGCGACTCTCTCGTCACCCGATATTTGATATCCTGCTTGTGACCGATTACGCCAAGCCCCGAACAGGGCACATCCGCCAAAAGCACATCCGCCCGCCCCAGCAGACTTTCGTTTCTCTCCCGCGCATCCTGTACCAAAACAGTGACATTCTCTGCCCGCAGCCGTCTCCTGTTCTCCTCGATCTTATCCGTCTTATGGCTGCTTACATCACAAGCGATGACGTTTCCGTCCTTCCCGGCCTTCTGCGCCGCATGGAGCGCCTTGCCGCCCGGCGCCGCACAGACATCGATCACGGTGTCCCCCGGCATGATACCCGCAGCCTCCACCGCCAGAATCGAGCTGACGTCCTGTACCGTAAAAAACCCTTCCGCATAACCCGCAAGCCTGCGAATCCCCGCCGCGCCCTCCACCGTCACCGCACAAGGGTGATAAGGGTGCTCTCTCACGGTCACGCCCGAAGCCTCCCAGGCCGCGAACAGACGCTTCCTCTCCTCAACGGACAGCCCTTCCTGCAAACGCAGTCCCACCGGGCGCCGTTCTAAAGACGCCGCCAGGATCTTTTCGCAGGCGTCCATTTCATAGGCATCCCGAAAATGTTCTACCAGCCACAGCGGCATGGAATAGCGCACCGATAAATATGCCTCCGGCGTCTTCTCCCTGTCTGGATACAAAATCTTTTCCCGCCCTCTGGCAATATTTCTGAGGACGCCGTTCACATATCCCTGCAAAGACTGAAAACCGCGCTTTTTTGCCAGCTTCACCGCCTCGTTGCAGACCGCCGCGTCCGGGATATGCTCCATAAAGAGAAGCTGGTACACACTCATGCGCAGGAGCGCCCGAATGAATGGTTTCATTTTTATAACAGGTGTTTTTGAATATTGATCCAGCACATAATCCAGCTGTATCCGCCTCTCAATGGTTCCCTCGCTGACCCGCTTGATAAACGCCTTTTCCCTGCCGTCCAGATAATCGTACTTATCCAGCACCGCCGCAATCAGGACATTGCTGTATTCTGTTTGTTTTTCCAGCTCCAAAAGAATGTCTAAAACGACTTCCCGCCCATTAAAATCAGCCATACTAGTCGCGTCTCCGATTATCGCCAAACATCAGGATCAGTCTGAATAACTGTAAAATGGCAGACGCCGCTGCCGCCACATAAGTCAGGGCCGCTGCGCTAAGCACCTTTTTGCAGCTTCTCACCTCGTCGTTTGCTAACATCCCGTAATCTCCCAGCATGGCAAGCGCCCTGCCTGATGCATTGAACTCCACGGGCAGGGTTACCACCTGAAAGAGCACCGCCAGCGCGAAGACCCAGATGCCAATCTGGATCAAGATCTGGTTCATACCCAGTAGCGCACCTAATATGATCAGGGGAATGCCCGCCTTCGAGCCGATATTGGCCACAGGCACCAGCGTCGAGCGAATCTGTAAGGGCGCATACCCCTTATTGTGCTGTACCGCATGACCGCACTCATGCGCCGCCACGCCGATGGCCGCCACGGAATCCGAACCGTACACAGTGTCTGAAAGCCGAAGCACCTTATTCGCAGGATCATAATGATCCGTAAGGCTTCCGCCCACATGCTCGACCCTCACATCGTAAATGCCCGACATCTGCAAGATCCGCTGCGCCGCCTCCGCGCCCGTCATACCCGTCCTGCTTCTCACCTTGGAAAACTTATTGTAGGTAGAGCTGACCCGCATCTGCGCGTAAATGCACAGCACCGCCCCGATCAGTACCAGAAAATAAGTCGGGTCAAAATAATAGCCGTAACCATAATATCCCATCTTTATCATCCTTTCTTATAACAGTGTTTCTCCCACCTTTACAGGATAGCCAAGCAGAAAATCTTTCACTGCCATGCGCTTCTTTCCCTCCGGCTGCACTTCCAGTATCTTGAGGATTCCCTTTCCCGTCTGCACATAGAAGGCGTCCTTCTCCACCCGGACCACGGTACCGGGCTGTGCCATCGCGTTGAAGCCATCCTGCTCCGAGACCACTTCTTCCTTCCAGATTTTCAAGCTCTTTCCACGAAAGACCGTGGATGCGCCCGGCCAGGAAATCAGCCCCCTAATCAAGCAGTCAAGCTTTTTAGCATCCATCTGCCAGTCGATCCTTCCCATGGCCTTCGTCAGCATCTTTGCATAGCAGGACTCCTCATCTTTCTGCTTTACAGGCGTCACATCCCCTGCCTCAATCTTTGCAAGCGCCTCCACGATCAAGTGTGCGCCCGCTTCCGCCAGTTTATCGTGCAGGGTGTCTGCGGTCTCGTCAGGGGCAATCGCCACTTCCTTCTGAAATAACATATCCCCCGTATCCAGTCCTTTATCCATCCGCATAATGGTAACGCCTGTTATTTTTTCTCCATTGATGATGGCCCACTGGATTGGTCCCGCTCCGCGGTACTTCGGCAGAAGCGATGCGTGTATATTCACACAGCCATACTTTGGCATCGCCAGGATCTCCTCCGAAAGAATCTGCCCGAAAGCCGCCACCACAAAGATGTCCGCCTGATACGTGCGAAGCGTCTCCACCGCCTCCGCCTCTTTGATCTTCACAGGCTGCAAGAGCGGGATATTATATTTGAGGGCACATGCCTTGACCGGACTCATCTGCACTTCCTTGCCCCTGCCCTTTGGCTTATCGGGCTGCGTCACCACCGCCGTCACCTGATGTCCCGCTTCTATGAGTGCCTCCAGCGCCCCCACCGCAAAGTCAGGCGTTCCCATGTAAACTACTTTCATAACCTTCTCCTTTTCCGCGCATATCCGAGTTTGTGGAAAACAGCGCAAAGCCGAGGCTGCGAAGCAGTCCTCGCGAGTTAATCTCGCAGAGATTTACTCAAGCCTAATCTCGCAATTGAAAATTCTATTTTCAATTGTCTTCCTGCTCCAGATCCTCCGTATTCATCAGCGGCCCTTCCACTCTCTCTACATACAGATGTCCCTCCAGATGATCCATCTCATGGCAGATTGCCCTGGCTAAAAGCTCCGTTCCCTCGATTTCAAAGGGCTGCATATTTTCATCGTAAGCCAGCGCCTTCACATAATTGGGGCGTTTTACCTTCCCCGTCTTTCCGGGAACGCTCAGACACCCTTCGTAGCCGTCCTGCTCCCCGCTGGTCTCCAGAATCTTCGGATTGATCAAGAGCAGGGGATCCTCTCCGGTAGTATCGATCACCACGACACGCTTCAGAATCCCTACCTGCGGGGCTGCAAGGCCTACCCCGTTCTCCTCATAAAGCGTCTCAAACATATCGTCGATCAGCTCCTTCAGCCTGGGGGTAACCTCCGTCACCTCCTTACAGTGCTTTGTCAATACCGGGTCTCCCATCTCCCTGACTTTCCTTGTTGCCATGTTAGTGTTTCCTCCTGTCTCTCATTCTGTCTTCTGACTTCTTCTGTAATCTCAATAAGTATTCATCGGATCAAAGTCAAACTGCACCGTCTGCTTCTGATATGTCCGCTCTTTACAGAAATGTTCCAGTTTGTCCTTGACCGTTACCAACACACCGTAATCGCAGTGTCTGACGTAAAAGATGTGGCGGTAAATATCCGATAGTTTCCCGATAGACGCCTCCGCAGGACCGATCACCCGCAGTCCCTTTACGTCTTTTGTCTCACTTTTTACCAACTCGGTCATTTCTGCTCCCAGCTGCTCTCCCTCTTCCTGTCGGCGGGAGAGAATAAGCACTGCCAGCATATGTTCCACGGGCGGATAGCCCATCAGTTCCCGATAGGCAATCTCCTCCCGATAAAAACCCTCGTAATCCTGCTTGGCCGCATACACCACACTGTAATGATCCGGCCGATAAGTCTGGATCACCACCTCGCCGGGGCTCTCCCCGCGGCCTGCACGCCCCGCCGCCTGGGTCAAGAGCTGAAAGGTCCGCTCCCCTGCGCGGTAATCGTTCTGATTTAGGGACAGATCCGCCGCCAACACGCCCACCAGCGTCACTTTGGGAAAGTCATGTCCCTTTACGATCATCTGCGTGCCCACCAGAATATCCGCCCGCTCATCCGCGAAAGCGGAAAGAATCTTCTCATAGCTTTCCTTCGTGCGGGTCGTGTCCCTGTCCATGCGAAGTACCCGCGCGCCCGGAAACGCCTTATGAATGGCCTCCTCCACCTGCTCCGTCCCCGCCTTAAAGCCCATCAGATAAGGGGAACCGCAGGAAGGGCATTTCGCGGGTTTTCGCTCCTGATAACCGCAGTAGTGGCAGTTGAGCGTCCCGTTTCTGTGTTCCGAAAGGGAGACGTCGCAGTGCGGACATTTCATCACATGCCCGCAGGCGCGGCAGGAGATAAACCCCGCATAGCCTCTCCTGTTTAAGAATAAAATCGTCTGCTCACCTTTTGTAAGCCGCTCCTCCATCAAAGTTGTCAGCTTCCTGCTGAACATGGAACGGTTGCCCTCCCGCAGTTCCTTTCTCAAATCTACGGTATAAACCGCAGGCAGCATACTCACACCGGGGCGCTCTTTCATTTCATACAGTTTATATTGTCCCTGAAGCGCCCGATAATATGCTTCCAGAGAAGGTGTCGCCGACCCCAACACCACGCTCGCCCCGCTGCGGGCTGCAATCTCTATCGCCGTCTCCCTGGCGTGATATTTGGGGCTGGTCTCACTCTTATAACTGCCCTCATGTTCCTCGTCCATCACGATCACGCCCAGGTTGGCAAAAGGCGTAAACAGCGCTGAGCGGGGACCGATGATCACGTCAATCTCTCCCGCCTTTGCCCGCTCGATCTGGTCGTACTTTTCTCCCGCCGAGAGTGTGGAGTTCATCACCGATACCCGGTCTCCAAACCGTTTGTAAAATCGCAGGAGCGTCTGATAAGTCAGGGCGATCTCAGGAATCAGCATAATAGCCTGCTTCCCCATGGCAATCATCTCCTCGATAATGCCAAGATACACCTCCGTCTTGCCGCTGCCCGTGACGCCGTGTACCAGGTGCACCCCCGGATGCCCGGCGCGATGATCGGCAAGCACTTCCTCTATGATGTGCCGCTGCGTCTCATTCAACACAGGACGCACCTCGCTCCGATCTGTTACTTTGACCGGATTGCGGTAAAAAGCCTCTCTCTCTATGCGAAGATATCCCTGTTTTTCCAAAGCCTGTAAGGTAGCCGCGGTCACATGGAGCTTTTGCCGGATCAGCTCATAGGGAAGCTCTTCCTCCGCCTGCAGAGCCGCAAGCACCCTTGCCTTTGCCTGCTGATGCTTTCTTTCACATTCACCGGCTGCCAGGGTGGTCTCCTCCGCTGACAGGCAGCGCAGCACCTTTTTCTTTTCCAGCTGTTTCTGTTTCTGTTTTACGGGCAGAACGGTCTTTAAAGCCGCAATGGTCGTGGAACCGTAATTGCTCTTAAGCCAGTAGGCAATCCCAATCTGCCTGCCCTCCACGGAAACGGCCTTCTCCTCCACCGCACTGACCGCCTTGATCTTTTCCGGAGGATACTCCGGCTCTTCAGAAAGGTCTACCACATAACCCGTCTTCTCCTGATTTCCTTTTCCAAAAGGCACGCGCACCTGTACGCCCGGTTTTACCGCCTCCGCCAGTTCATCCGGTATCCGGTACTGAAATACCCGATCCACCTTTTCATGTGCAATCTCTATGATGACATCCGCATACTGCTTTGTCATGCCCTCTCCTCTAATATCTCCCGAATCAATACGCGCTCATCCATCGGATATTTTACGCCGTTTATCTCCTGGTAATCCTCATGGCCTTTACCCGCTAACACAATGATATCTCCCGGCTCACCGTGGTCTATGGCGTAGGCGATGGCCTCTTTTCTGTCGCAAATCTCCACGTATTTGCCGTCCGTCTTCGCAATCCCGATCTTGATATCGTCAATGATGGCCTGCGGATCCTCCGTTCGCGGGTTATCTGAGGTGATGATGGTCAGATCCGCCATGCGGCCGCTGACCTCACCCATCTCGTAGCGCCTTGATTTCGCCCGGTCGCCGCCGCAGCCAAAAAGACAGACCAGTCTGTGCGGCTCGTATGCCCTAAGCGTCTCAAGCAGGCTCTTTAAGGCCATGGCATTGTGGGCATAGTCGATCATCAGCGTAAAATCGTCGGACACCCGTACCATCTCCGTCCTGCCCTTTACCTTTGCCGCGGCAAGCGCTCTTTGTATCCCCTCTTCTTTCACACCAAAATGCCTGCAGATGGCAATGGCCGTCAAAGCATTGTACACACTGAATTTACCGGGAGAGGCCGTCTTAACCGAAAGCGCTGTCAATCCCTTTGTGGTAAAGGACATTCCCAGGCTTCCCCCTTCTTTTAAGAAGGCAATCTCTGTCGCACGCAGATCTGCCTCCTGATCGATCCCGTAGGTTTCCAGCTGACAGGTGCAGTCTTTCGTGACCTCCTGCCAATGGCAGTCGTCAGCGTTAACAATCCCCACCCTGCACTGCTTAAACAACAGGCTCTTACAGTGCAGATAGTCATCGAAGTCCTTATGCTCATGTTCGCCGATGTGATCCGGCTCAAGATTGGTGAAAATACCGAAATCAAAGATAAAGCCCTGCGTCCTGTGCAGCATCAGTCCCTGCGAGGAGACTTCCATCACCACCGTATCGCAGCCTGCGTCCGCCATCATCCGAAAATACTTCTGTATTAAATACGACTCGGGCGTGGTATTTTCCGCGTGAATATGGGTATCGCCGGCTATGACTTCAATTGAGCCGATCAGCCCCACTTTTCTTCCCGTCTGCTCCAGGATGGACTTTACCAGATAGGTGGTGGTCGTCTTTCCTTTCGTGCCCGTGATACCGATGATCTTCATCTGCTTTGCGGGATGTCCAAACCAGGCCGCCGAGACAAAGGCCATGGCATAGCGGGCATTTTCCACTCGGATTACCGTCACGTCGTTTCCTTCCGGCAATTCCACTTCATGCTCCGTAAGAAGCGCTGCCGCTCCGGCGCGCACCGCCTCCGCCGCGTACTGATGGCCGTCCGCCTTTGCGCCCGGGATGCAAATAAACAGACAGCCTGCCGTTACCTTTCTCGAATCATAAATAACATCCGTTACCTCTTTCTCTAACGTACCGCCTACGCATTCGTAAGAGATTTCTTTCAACAATTCACTTAACGCTGCCATGCTTACCTCCATGTCGGAGCATCTCTTCGCGACGACACGCGAGCAAAATTACAAATTTTGCTCTGCGATTCCGAGTTTGTGGC
>DLAF01000062.1:59918-64992 GCA_002492725.1 Lachnospiraceae bacterium UBA7054 | reverse complement strand
TCATAAGCAATCCCTCCTTTCCCGTTTTTACCCGTTGTCGGAGGGATAGTCCCTCCGCGAAGAAGGACTGACCGCCTACCCGTTATGGCAGTACCCCATGTGAATATACTATCAGAAAATGTCGGACGCTACAAGACAGTTCCCAGCTTTTTTCTTATCTCGAAATTATTTGAAGGAGTAGCCTGTCATCCTCAGAAATCTTCATCGGTTTCCTTAAAATATCTCACCTATTGATAAATCGTTTGAACCAGAGTCTGCTTATTTCTCATTTTCTTATGGTCATCTCATAAGTTCGCGATATTCCATATCCACTTGCATTTTCTTCCGCTTTCTGAAGGTTCAGGACTTCCACATTGATCTGATTGGGCAAAAATATAATATGAAGCGTTCCCACACCTCCCCAGCCATCGTCTGTAAAATCATAAAACAATTCGCCATTCTGAATCGTGCCGACAATATTTTCTACTGTCGCAATCCGCTCTGTCATTTCCTGTTCCATAAAAAAATTTCCGTAAAATTCATTACCATTGCTGATACTGCATATTAGCTCGTTTCCACTCTCCGGCATAG
This sequence comes from Lachnospiraceae bacterium UBA7054, assembly GCA_002492725.1. Taxonomy (GTDB): domain Bacteria; phylum Bacillota; class Clostridia; order Lachnospirales; family Lachnospiraceae; genus UBA3282. The sequence goes on along the minus strand of DLAF01000062.1, from coordinate 64,422 downwards.
GATTCTCATATGCTGCTACATATCCGGGGTCTACAGTCCATTTTCCCGTATAGCTTTCATAATTTGTAAGTGGTTTATTTCCATTTGTCAGTTGAATCAATCGTTTGATATCTTTCGCCAGCACATTGCTTTCCCACGGGAGATAGTCATTTATGTTATCACTGAGTTCTTCGTTATAAGTAAAATAATCTCCACAATCCTCATAAATCCGTACTATCGTATGCGGAACCGCACCTTGCGGTCCAATACCCGTCATATATTCCGCACCTATGACCACATCTTCCTTCGTATCAGCATTTGTATCTGTAAACATGACAAACTTCACATTCCAATAAAAATCATAACCGGTATGATTTTCACCGATATATGGAAACTGATACAGGATTTCATCATTTCTTAATAAATAGAAAGTTACATCTTCCCGTAGGTCTCTTTCCGAAGGAGCAGGCTCGTATGACACAAACCTCACTTCTCCCCAATCATTTAACTCTACTTGAAAAGACTGTTCCTCTATGATTCTGTCTGCATCCAGTTCATCCCGTACCTGATCACCAAACTCCTCGTCTAATGACTGCCCCGTCTCTTCAGATTGATTGGGCGACATTTCATCCAATAAGCTTTCCTCTTCTATTTCCTGCTGTAATTGCGAAGCAATATCCGCCTCTTCCTGCTCTGTTTGTTTCGGTTTTTCATGCCTTTCACATCCCACAAGCAACATAAGCGTCGTCGCAATTCCCAATATGGCTATGACTTTGTCTTTCTTCCTACTGCCTGCTGCTTTCACTTGAATTCTCCTTTTATTCACACAAAATAAACTTATATGTACTTCAATCTAAGGTTCAAAAGAATCTGTCAACATGAGAATACTCAATCATAACATCTGATATATACACTTTTCCATGATTTGGCATTGTCAAGCAACAGACGTATTTATAAGATCTACAAATTTCTCATATACTTTTATCATTGTTTCAATTTTGTTTCTTCTATCCAAATCAATCTTTTCCAATTTCTTTACCTCTTCCCCCATTTCCTTAAACAAACTCATACACCTGTTCATTTCCTGAAAATCATTTAATGCTGCCGCATGATAAATTGCTTTCATATTCCATTCCGCACTCTCCTCATACGCTTCCATTGCCTCTCCTTGCCGTTTTTTGCCAAAATATTCATCTCCTTTGTCTTTATATCCAGTCGCCAATGGTCTCTCGTTTTCAGGAATATGACATTCCATTTCTGCTTTTTCTCGCTCATCTAAAGAGTTTTGAAGTGATATCATCCTGCGTTCAAACCATTCTTCACTATCATTTTGCATTTTATTCGTATATGGTTTTTGAAATAAATATGTTTCATATTCAAAATCAGCCCTCTCAGTTCTTTCAACATAATATGTCGATTTACCTCCCGCTGGTTTATTTATCTCCAAATTATTCATAAGAATCTGGGCCTTTACATTTTCAACGTTTTTATCCGTAATAACCCCTTCATAATACATATCTAAAGGATTATTGTCCATATACAAATCCAAATCAATTTCATATGGAATAATCTTGTCCAGCTTAGTAAGCTGCATAACTTCTCTTCCTTGCATCAATATATCCCTAACTACCCTCCCCTTCTCAACCATCTCCTCCTCTTTCTTTTCAATAGTACCTTTAACTTTAAAAAAAGTAAGCAGACATGCAGAAGAAGTTTTTTCGATGGCAGATTATAATTTATTCTAATCTCTTCCATCCCTTTCCCCAAAAATAGGCAAAGAAATTGCTTCGTTTTTATGCTTTGAGGCGGGTGAGGGAAAAGAAAAGGACCTTGTAAGAACGCATCCTACAAGGTCCTAAATTATACTGTTTTTTCTTATTGCTTCTGTCTCTCTCAGCAGAAATTATAGTCTGCATGGAGCAAAAATGTGGTCTTCATGAACAAAAGCTATTTCCCCTACTTCTTCTCCGCGATCGCCGCCTGCGCTGCCGCGAGTCTGGCAATCGGCACCCTGAACGGTGAGCAGGAAACATAGGTCAGTCCCACCTTATGGCAGAACTCCACGGAAGACGGGTCGCCGCCGTGCTCGCCGCAGATACCAAGCTTAATGTTCGGTCTGGTCGCGCGTCCCTTTTCCGCCGCCATCTGTACAAGCTGTCCTACGCCGCTCTGATCGAGCCTTGCAAAAGGATCGGACTCGTAAATCTTGTTCTTATAGTAATCACCTAAGAACTTGCCCGCGTCGTCACGGGAGAATCCGAAGGTCATCTGGGTCAGATCGTTCGTGCCAAAGGAGAAGAACTCTGCCTCCTCCGCGATCTCGTTTGCCAGAAGCGCCGCCCTCGGAATCTCGATCATCGTGCCGATGTGGTACTGAATATCGGAATTTTTCTCTTTCTTCACGGCTTCAGCCACTTCCACAACAATATCCTTAACGAACTTAAGCTCCTTCTTCTCACCAACGAGAGGAATCATGATCTCGGGTACGATATCGTAACCCTTCTCGTTCTTCACTTCGATTGCCGCCTCCATCACAGCCCTCGTCTGCATCTTGGCAATCTCGGGGTAAGTAACCGCCAATCGACACCCTCTGTGTCCCATCATCGGATTGAACTCATGCAGGGAATCGCAGATCTCCTGCACTTCCTCCGCCGTCATCATCATCTCGACCGCCAGATCGTCGATATCCGCCTGCTCAGTAGGAACGAACTCATGCAGCGGGGGATCCAGGAAACGAATGGTCACAGGTCTGCCTTCCATCACTTCATACAACGCCTTGAAGTCGCCTTTCTGGAAAGGAATCAGTGCGTTTAACGCCTTCTCTCTCTGCTCCTGCGTTCTCGCCAGAATCATCTGTCTGATCTTCGGAATCCTGTCGGGATCGAAGAACATATGCTCGGTACGGCAAAGGCCGATGCCCTCCGCGCCGTACTTCACGGCATTTGCCGCATCTGCGGGCGTGTCCGCGTTGGTGCGCACCTGAAGTTTGCGGTACTTGTCAGCCCACTCCATGATTCGTCCGAAGTTGCCGCTGACGGATGCCTCCACGGTCTTGATATCGCCTTTATAAATCTTACCGGTGGAGCCGTCCAGGGAAATGTAATCTCCCTCATGGAACACCTCTCCGCCTAATTCAAATACTTTCTCCTGCTCGTTGATGGCAATTTCGCCGCAGCCGGATACGCAGGCCGTGCCCATACCGCGGGCCACGACAGCCGCGTGGGATGTCATACCGCCTCTTACGGTAAGGATACCTTCCGCCGCATGCATACCCTCGATATCCTCCGGGGAAGTCTCCAGACGCACCAGCACAACTCTCTCGCCCTTCTCATGAGCTTCCTTCGCCTCATTTGCGGTGAAGTAGACTTTACCTGCCGCCGCACCGGGGGACGCGGGAAGCGCCTGTCCCACTACCTGACCCGCCTTTAACGCGTCAGAATCAAAGGTCGGATGTAAGAGCTGATCCAAAGATTTCGCCTCAATACGCAGCACCGCCTCCTCCGGCGTGATCTTGCCCTCATCCACTAAGTCGCACGCAATCTGCAGAGCCGCAGGCGCGGTACGCTTGCCGTTTCTGGTCTGTAAGAAGAAGAGCTTGCCCTCTTCGATGGTAAACTCCATATCCTGCATGTCACGATAATGGTTCTCGAGACGGTTTGCAATCTCCATAAACTGTTTATAGCACTCGGGAAGATCCTGCTCCAGTCTGGTGATAGGCTGCGGTGTACGGATACCTGCCACCACGTCCTCACCCTGCGCATTGATCAGATATTCGCCGTAAATGCCCTTCGCGCCGGTGGAAGGATTTCTGGTAAAGGCAACGCCCGTGCCGGAGGTATCGCCCATATTGCCGAATACCATCGCCTGCACGTTGACCGCCGTACCCCAATCGCCGGGGATATCGTTCATACGTCTGTAAACGATTGCTCTCTCGTTATCCCAGGAACGGAAGACCGCTTTTACCGCCTCCATAAGCTGTACCTTAGGATCCTGCGGGAACTCTTCGCCTTTGTTTTCTGTGTAAATATTCTTGAAACGGACGATGATCTCTTTCATGTCCTCGGCTGTCAGATCCGTATCGTACTTAACGCCTTTGGACTCTTTGATTTCGTCTAAGATTCTCTCAAAATAAGATTTGGGGATCTCCATAACCACATCGGAGAACATCTGGATAAATCTGCGGTAGGAATCATATGCAAACCGGGGATTTCCGGTCTTCTTCGCGAAACCCTCCACGGCCGCATCCGTAAGACCCAGATTTAAGATCGTGTCCATCATGCCCGGCATGGAAGCCCTCGCACCGGAACGCACCGACACGAGAAGGGGATTGTCGGTATCACCGAACTTTTTGCCCTGCTTCTCCTCCAATCCGGCCAGTGCTGTAAAAATCTGCTCTTTGATCTCCTCCGAGATCTGTCTGCCGTTATTATAATAGTCTGTACAAGCCTCCGTCGTTACGGTAAAGCCCTGCGGAATCGGCAGACCAAGATTCGTCATCTCCGCCAGGTTGGCGCCCTTGCCGCCC
>DLAF01000062.1:0-59643 GCA_002492725.1 Lachnospiraceae bacterium UBA7054 | reverse complement strand
GTTGGCGCCCTTGCCGCCCAGGAGATTACGCATATCCGCATTCCCTTCCTCAAATAAATAAACCCATTTCGCCATATTGCTCACTATGCTCCTTTCTCCGCCTGCGAATTTTCACTCAAACAAGCTACTAAGCTAGCATCTATTTTACCATATATTTGAAATTTTAACACTGCTTTTTTGAAAATTTTCACAATAAAAAAGACAAATACTGCAAAATATTTGTCAGATTAGCGTGTGAAAGTGCCTGTCGATTCCCAAAGAAGGCCAAAACGTCACAATTACTTTACGCCGGCCGGAAGAAAGCTGTCAAAAATAAACACATCGTACTCACCCCTAAGCGCCTGCAGATCTTTCTCGCTGCGGATCGTCCAAGCTGCCGCAGGATGCCGGTAGAGACGCCTGCAGATCCTTCTGCCGGGCTCCTCGCTGAACTTGTGGTTATAAGCTATGAAGTCAGGCTTGGTCAAAAAATTAAACAGAAGGTGCGTCATGGCAAAATAGAGAATATTCCAGTACTCGCCTTCCCTGCGAAAATTCGAGGAAAGCTGCCCCCGGACCACCTCCCCGTGATGTCTGCGAAACCACCACAATACCATGGGATTGAAAGATTCGATACAGTAAGCGCCATGGTAAGCGCGCAACAGCTTGTCTATAGCTTCACAGCCGGAAACATTCGCCGTCTCCGCCTTGATCTCCACGATCAAAGGCACCCTGCCGTCCACCATCTCAAGCAGATCGGACAGTCTTGGAATCTGCTCCTTAGAATGACAGAGCGTATATGCCAGCAGTTCCTCGTAGGTGTGCTCTACGATCTTCCCCTCCGCGCCACAAATCCTCTCCAATTTGAAATCATGAAAAATAACCGGAATACCGTCCTTTGTGACCTGTACATCCAGTTCCATGCCAAGCCCTGCTTCCACCGCTTTTCCAAAAGCCGCCATGGAGTTCTCCGGCGCATCGCCCGCATTGTCATGGAGACCTCTGTGGGCAAAATATACCTTTTTAAAGAGTGAAGTATCGGGTCTTTTTAGAATACGCGGCATAATTGCCAGCAGATACAATACGGCAAGCACCGCAGCAGAGCAAAATATAATTTTAATAACCGCCAGAAGCATCTGAATGTCCACCTTTATCCATCTCTGTAATCATTCATCTTCTAACATGGACTGATAAATATTTCTCAGTTCTATCAATTCTTTGTTATCAGGCGAATTTTCAAGCGCCTTATCAATCTGCACAAGGGTCAAGCGAACAAATCCTTGAAATTGTCTGTTTGTCATTTCCATAACAATGGCGCCTCTCCTTTTGTTTCTATATCACATTATAACAAGCTCCCCAATATTTTCAAGAGCCATCCGCCAGCCTGACCACATCCCCCTTCTTCACTTCCTTTGTGGAAGACTCCAGGATAAGGCTTTCATCGCTGACCGCGCCCTCAATGGCCGCCAGTTTGTCATTCTGATCCGCCACGCTGACAGTGATCTCCTCCACATAATATTCCGTGCCAAGGATTCCCTCCCGTTCGTTTACCACATACACAAAATATCTGCCGTTCTCCGAATGGAGCGCCGAAAGCGAGATACAGGCGGGACGCTTTTCTCCCGTTTTCGAGCAGGTAAGTTTTCCGGAAAGTCCCGGTACGCCCGTCTCTTCCGGCAGCTTTACGATCGCTGTATAAGTACCCGGCATATTCTCGTTTTCCTGCAGATAATCCACCTTGACGTCGATTTTCCTGCGCCCGTCCAGCTCCAGTTTTACATCGTCCCCTAAGTTTACATAACTCTTTTGTTCTTTGGTAAGTGATGTCCGAAACTGACAGGGCACCCTGTCGTCAGCCAACAAAAGTGAAGCCGTGTCCGGCACTCTGCCACCCGCCTGCACATAGATGTCAGTCACCGTTCCGCCCATGGGCGCGGTGATCTTTCCTTCCTGATCCAGTATCTCCCGATAGGCTGCGATCTTTTCCTGCTGCGCCGTAAGTTCCGTCCGATAGACCGCCAGCGTCGCGTCGGCATTGTCCTCCTGCAGAACGTCCTCAACCTTACGCCCGGCATCCTTCATCGTATTATCACGAGTCCACTTGGCATCCGCCTCCGCATAGGCTGCCGCCTGCAAAGCCTGTTTTAAGCGTTCCTCCTCCTCGCTTCCGTTTCCCTTGCTTTCGTCGGGCAGTTCCTCAAGCGCTTTTTCCGCCTGAACCACATCTTCGGCAGCCCTTCCCACCAGCGTATCCTGATATCTCGCCAGCGCATCATAATCTTCCCTGGCCCTGGCTTCCTCCAATGCCTTTTGGCTCTGCGCAAGCTCACTATTATGCAGGATGGTGTCAATCTGAAGCTGCACCTTTTGTGCGGACAGCTCCTGCTCTTCCATGATCTGTTTCAAATCCTCCAGATCCACGGTAAACAGAATTTCCCCCTCTTCCACCTGATCTCCGGTATGCACCGCAAGCTCTTCCACCCGCAGGCCGCTTAACACCGCCACCGGAAGCTTTGCCCCTGCCTCAACGATGCCCTCGGCTTCCACGATGTGTTCAATATATTTGGGTTCCGTCCGGGTCGTCGAAACCATGGGCAGTTTCGAAGCATAAATACTTTTTGAGACCAACGTGCAAACCCACATAAACGCCATAAAAACCGCCAGTCCCGCGACGATCTTCTTTCTTCGTTTATCCATGACTCTCTCCTTTTTGTCTACTCTTTTAAGCCTGAATATATGATCCCCTGCTCCAGATAATCCTGCCCCAGCACAAATACAAAGGCCGCAGGAATCAGTGTGATCAGGGAAGCACAGAGCGCAAATCCCGCCTGCATCCAGGATATTTCCGGCAAATACAAAGACAGCGGCCATAGCGCCTTATCCTCCAAAAATGCCAAAGGCTGCTCCATCAGGTTCCAATATTCCAAAAACCCTAACACAATGGCAGACAATATTCCACTTTTCCCTAAAGGAAGCCCTATTGTGACAAAAATTCGCAATTCTCCCGCCCCGTCGATACGGGCCGCCTCAAACAGCTGCGACGGCAGCGCACGAAATCCGCCATAGGCTAAAAAGATTGGAAAGGTGGAGAATACCGCCGGCAGAATGATGGCCGCATGCGTATTCATTAGCGACAGCCGATCCAGCACCAGATAGCTTGACAGCATCGTCACCTGGAAAGGCAGAAGCATCAGCACCACATAAAGGGCAAACAACGCCCGGCTCCCCCTGACCTGATAAGCGGCAAAGGCCCACGCCGCAGGCACTCCCACAATCATCTGTCCAATCAGAATACAGGCCACCAGCTTCACGGAATTCCAAAACAGGACAAAGAAGGACGGTGTCATAAACAGAAGCCTGCCGTAATGTTCAAAAGTAGGGTATTCCGGCATCAGTTTCCACTGAATAAAGCCCTCGCCGCCGCCAAACGCCGGGAGCAGATACGCCTTCATCTCCAGGCTGTCCATCACCGACCCCGTCAGAAGGAGCAGCAGCGGAAAGCAGATCAGCACCGCCGGAATCAGCAGCAGCGCAATCGTCATGTACTTTTTTATGATACCCGATATCGGTTTCCAATATTTTGCCATTCCATGGCCTTCTTTCCCTATTACTAACCGCATCTTACTCCGCCCGATCCCAGATCCTTTGCAGCAGCATGATTGCTCCCAAAAGGACAATGGCCACGCAGACCGCGGCGGCCGCCATCTTATCAAATTCCATATTCACGAACCAATTGTTGAACAAATGCTGCAGGAGATAGATATCCTCCTGCGGATAGGATCCTGCCACCAGATACGCTTCTCTGTAAATCTTAAAGGAATTTAAGAAGGACAGAATCACAATGGTATAAAAGCTGCCCTTTAAATTCGGCAGAATGATATAGCGGATACACTTCATGCGCCCAGCCCCGTCCACTTTGGCGGCTTCGATAAACTCATTGGGGATCGACAAAATGCCGGCCAGCCAGAGCACCACCGTATAGCCGGTATTCTTCCACAGATAACTTGCCACCAATACCCAAAAAGAAGCCCCCGTACCCAGATAATCAATCGTCACGGTTCCCCAAAGTCCCGTCAATTCCCCAAGCCTTGTGAGAAACAGATTTAAAAAACCCTGCCTGTAGAACACCATCTTCCAAACCAGCACAATCGTTGCCGTAGGCATGGCCAGAGGAAAAAGATAGACGGACTTGATCAGTCCCGCCTCCTTCATCGCGCTTAAAGGGAAAGCCACCAGCAATCCCACAAGCACCAAAAGCGGAATACAGACCACTGTGAAGCGGGCCGTATTTTTGACCGCCAGTACAAAGGCCTGATTCTGAAAAATAACGCCGTAATTTTTCATGCCGGTAAACTCCCCTGTGACCGCGGTGCGGAAAGAACGATTGACCACATCCAAAAAGGGCAGGAGCACAAAGAGCGTCACGCCCGCGAGGCTTGGCAAGAGGAAGAGTAGGAAGGCGTGCCGCCTTCGCCAACCCTTTTTCCCGCTCCCCCACGCCTGTTTTGTTCGGGTTATCGATTTATGTAAACTTATTTGTGTCTCCCCGATTCCTTTCATGCTTTTACAAACTCTCCTACGATAGTATAGTTTTGCTTACTCAGACATATAAATCGCCAACTTCTCCTGAATGTCTTCCAGCGTCTCCTCCAGACTACACCGACCATCCAGATAATTCTTCCCGGCTTCCCGCACGGTATCTTCCACCACCGCGTCAGCCAGATAAGGCGTGCGCACGGAGGAGAGCAGATTGTAAAGTTCCTTCGTCTCCTGCTCTGTTGGCATATAAGTGTTAACAATGCTCATTTTGCCATCATCGCCGGTAAAAGCAAAACAGCCGAAGGACTCTCCCGGCTTTGCCCAGTCACACTGCCCGCCCAGCGTTTTCAGATAAGACGCAAGCCCCGCCTCATTGATGGGAAAGCCGTTCGGATAGAGCAGACTCTGCGTCTTTTCGGAGAGCATCTCGCGCAAAAGCCCGCCGGCAAGCTCCGTCTTTTCGGACGCAGCGCTCACCCCCATCAGGGCGTAGGGGCAGAAGGAATCCTTCACACTTCCGGGCGTCAGCGCAAGCTGACAGTTTATGCCGTATTTCCCGTTTTCCGACTTATTGACAGATTGTAAAATCGAATAATTATATGCGTTTTTCAATTCTCCTAGCGTCACTTTCTCATTACCGATGACAATCTGCATGCCGCCATCCTGCAAGTCGCTGGCGGCGATGACCTTACTGCTGGCGTTGATTCCCTTTTCCGCCCGATCCTGATACCGCTGCAAAGTCTGTTCGTCCAGCCCCTCCATGCAGGCGTCATAAATTCTTTTTGTCTGTTCCAGATAATGACGCATCTCCTCCACGTTCAGTTCCCCCGCCTCTTTGATCCAAAGCGGCGCGGACACCGGCATCAGGTTATTCAGTATCATTTCCTCGCTGTAAGTCTGCATGATGCCCTCCCCCGGATGCCCCTTTCTCAGTTCTTCTATCATATCCGCCAGTGTGGAAAGATCTGAGACATTCGTCATATTCTCTTTGTCCGTCAGATACATGGATATCGTCACCGCCGCCGGCATCATATAAATTTTGCCGTCTGTCGTAAAGCTTTCCTTGATATTCGAAAGAAGCTTCTCCTCCTTCTCCAACTCCGCCAGATAAGGCGTCAGATCGGCAAGCATCCCCTTTTCCACATAAGAATTGACGGGCAGCCCGTCAAGGAGCAGGAAATCCGGCCCTTTGCCTGCCATGATCTCCGTATTCAGCTTCTTTACCGCATCCTCTCTGGTGATGCCGCTCTCCTCGTCCATTCCTACCTTATACTCTACATAGACGTCCGGATGCGCCCCCTGAAAGCGGATGATCGCCTGCCGCAGAATATCGTTCTCTGTCAGACTGTAGGCCGTCAGCGTCTGCGAAGGCATGGTGGAAATACTCGGATCATAGGCAAAGGACGACAGGGTTTTCTCAGAAAATGCCGCCAAAAAGCCTTCCTCTCCCGTCCTGATCATCTTCACTACATGCTTCATGGGATCGATGAGACTGCAAAGGCCGCCGTTGATCACCTGCTCCAAGACCGTACCACCGATTGCATGACGGTACACCCCTTTGCTGCAGACCAGATAGATTCCCTCACCCTCGACAGGGAAAATACTGTAGGTGGATTCCGCTACCTGCTCGTTGACCACACAGTTTGCCTTCACAAAATCCGTGATCACATCGTCCTCAATTCGCTCCTGTGTATCCAACTGATAAATAACAACGCCGTCCCGTTCATTTTTGACCGCCAGATAGTTTTCCCAGACACAGAATACATCCGGCGTGATATCCGCCGTCATAAACAGCCTCGCCGTCCCCGCCTCCCTGTCGATCTCATAGATCTTTTGTTCCGATGTTGCCGCAAAGAGCCTGCTGCCATCTTCGGAAAAGCACAGACATTTTACCAGTTCTTCTTCGGCGGCGGGAAGCGCGATCTTCTTTTCCTCTCCCTCGGCGGGAATCAGCCAGATATAGGTCTCCCGCTCCCATACGTTCTCAAGCATATCCTCCATGCTCTCGTCCCCGGTCTTACTGCCATAGCTTTGATAAAGCACCGCGACGCTGCCGTCGGGAGCCGCTTGCATGTCATAAACTGAATGAAGCTCATCGTTTCCCAGCACAAATTCATCCCACCCCGGCAGCACATCCGGCGCCCAGGTCTTACCGCCGTCCTCGGAGCACCAGCGTCCCTCCGCGCCGTTTTCCAAAAGGACCAGCCGACCGTCGGAAAGTTCCCTAAGATCCATGATCTCCCCGGTGTCCACATCTGTTATCGTCTCCACATAGCGGCCCATGGCCCCGTCTGCGCCGGATGCTTCCCCTGTTCCGGGCGTCCCGTCATCACCCTTTCCTCCCCCGGCTTTGCCGCATCCCATCAAAGACACGGCCAGCGCTCCCGCCAGCCAAACCGCTGCCGCTTTCTTTAAGACTTTTCCCTGTTTCCACCCGATTCTTTGCATTTCCCTTTCCTCCTGCTCATCTTATGGCGGTTGCGAACCTTCTCGCAACACTGCATGATACTATTCTTATAGATTCCATAACTTTGTAAAAGGTTCACAACTGCTACAAATTTATTCCGCCATATAGATTTCCACCTTTGCCATGATCTTTCGCACCGCCTCCTCCTCGGACAAATATCCTGCCAAATACTGCGCGCCGCTTTCAATCACCGCACTCTCCACCACAGGATCCTTTAAATAAGGCGTCTTTACACTGTGGCAGAGATTGTAAAGTTTCTCAAACTCCTCCTTCGTGGGCATATGAATTTCCAGATACCATTCCCTGCCATCTCCGGTAGTGCCGCCCAAACTGCTGCACACTTCGCCGTAATCCATATCCATGCCGCTATTTTGAAAGATCTGCCACTGCGGACTGAGCCGACTCTTCAAGGCGGCGTCATTTACCGTAAATCCGTCGTAGAGGAGATTCTGCACTTCGTACCCCATCAGGATATCAAAGAAGCGCTCCGCATCTTCCTGGTGCCCCGCGGAAGCATTCAGTCCCACTAAGACCGCTGGTTCAAACACACCCGCGCTCATCCCGTCAAAGGACTTCATCTCCACATCCTCCAGCCCTTCGCAGTATTTCAAGGAAAGCATCTCCTGATATCCGTAAACGTCCTCCAACATCCCGACCGCCAGTTCCATATCATTCAAAAAGAAATCGTCCGACTGCTGGGCAATGTTATTGAAATGCCAATAGCCGTATTCTCCTTTACTATAAGCTTCTCTCTGATATCCGTAAGTCTCTTTGGCGGAATCCACAATGCCTTCCACCGCCGTGGTATAAAGGCTGTCCGTCAGGGAAAGATACTCCGCAAGCTTCGCCTCATTGATGCCGCCCGACTCCTCCATAAAAGCTGTGGCAGCCACCGGCAAAAACCACCGCATCGTCGCTTCCTCGGAGAAAAACCTGCCAATCTCCGCCTCCGACTTTTCGGCTTTGATCTTTTCCGCCGCAGTCGCCAAAGAGGCATAGTCCGTGATGCCCGCAAGATTCTCCTGCCTGCCCGCGACCATGGGAAGTTTGAAGGTGACCGGCATCATGTACACGCTGCCTTCTTTCGTAAAAGCGTCCACGATATTGGGAAGGAGAACCGCATCCCCCGTAAAGCTGTCGATGTGAGGCTTTAAGTCTTTGAGGATTCCTTTTTCCTCGTAAGATTTCGCGGGAAGTTCATCGAGAATAATCACATCAGGTCCCTTGCCTGCCATCAGCTCCGTGTTCAGTTTCTTGACCGCATCCTCTCTTGCCTTGGCGTCCGTACCGCTAAGGCCCACCTCATAGCGCACAAAGATATCCGGATTTTCCATCTGGAACTGCGCGATTGCCTGCCGCACCACATCCTGCTCCCGCAGGGAGTACACTGTCACCAGATTCTCCGGCACCGTCGGCACATCGGGGTCATATTGATAAAGCGCAACCTTACCGGTAGTAAACAGCACCGCAAACTCGTTTTCACCGTAGGATACGACCCCCATTATTTCCATGGAAGGATTGCTGAAGCTGGAAAGCGCTCCGTCGATAATCTGCTCCATGGAGCTGCCACCGATCACATGGCGGTAAAGCCCGCCTTTCCCCGCGATATAGAGAACCCCCTCCTCGCCTGGCAGTACATAGACCGTGTAAGTCTCGTACGCATAATAATCGTTCAGATAATTTTCCGCCATAAAATCAGCAAGGACGCTGTCCTCCACAAACGTTTCTTCCTCACTGTCCCAAATCATGACCCCATCTCCGGAAGTCAGAAAGAACAGATATTTTCCTTGAAATTTGATCAAATCGGGGCTTCGCTCAAGCGTCACCACTTTGGCAAGCGACCCACTCTCCACATCGATCTGATAGACAGTACCCGCACCGCTCACCGTGGCGAAAAGTTCCCCTTCCGGAGAATAATAAATTTTTTTGACAACATCATTCCCTGTAATCGGCAGCGAATCGAGCGTCTGCACCGTTTGGTCCGCCTTCCCCACATGGAGCATGGGATGAAACGTGCCTGTCTTATCGTAATCTCCGTTTTTAACATAGAGCACGGCAACCGTACCGTCGGAGGCCGCCGCCATATCGAAGATATAATTTTCCTTTGTGAAAGCCGCCATGCTGTCGATGCCCGGAATCGGCTTTGCCTCCCAGCTTTTTCCGCCGTCTGATGAGAGGAGCTGTCCCGTCTTCTCCTCCGGGATCAGCAGCCTTCCGTCCGCAAGTACCGTAATCCCGTAGCTTCTGCCCGCCGTTTCCGAAATATCCACCTGCGTCTCCACATAGCGTCCCATAGCGACAGGCTCATCCGCCGCGTCCTCTCCATCCGCCTGTGTGTTACCGTCCGCAGCCTGTCCTGTGCCGCCCTGTGCTCCCGCACTGTCTCCTGTAGCCGCCCCCTGCTCCCCTGTCTGAGACGCCGCACCGTTACCACAGCCGCTGAGGGCTCCCGCTAACATCACCAGAACGAGGCAAATTTCGAGAAACTTTTTACCGCTTTTGCCCGCCTTATGTTTATTTCCATCTTTATATGAAGTCATATCTTTACGCTGTCCTTTCTCTTTTTTCTATATCTACATGATGAATCGCGAAACTCAACTCAACGTATCCTGATTGTGCAAATGACATAATCATAAGCAGACCCTTGAAAGGCGCCGGCATTTAGATGCTGTATTTTAGCATCTTATGTGCCGCTGCGTCTTTCACGGAGCGAAAGCGCGTCTGCGTTGATTATGCCATTTGTACAATCTCTACCACTTAAAGAAGTTTCGCAGCCATCCCTTACTCCGCCATATAGATTTCTATCTTTGCAATGATATTATTTACGGTCTCCTCCAAAGACAGACTTCCCTCTAAATACCGCGCGCCGACCTCAACCACCGCGCTTTCTATGATCGGGTCTGCCACATAAGGCGTCTTCACCTGACAGCAAAGGTCATAAAGCATCTGAAACTCCTCCTTTGTCGGCATATAGATGTCCATTTCATACTCTCTGCCATCCCCGTAACTGCCCATCGAGGAGCTTGATACCTCACCGTAATCCATATCAGAGCCCGCATTTTGAAAAACTTTCCACTGAGGACTCAGCTGGCTTTTTAACGCTGCCTGATTCACCACAAAACCATCCCAGAGCAGCTCCTGTACTGCAGTTCCCATGATGGTATCAAAGAATTTCTCCGCTTCCTCCTGATGCGCCGAAGCCGCAGAAATCCCCACCAGCACCGACGGCTCAAACGCGCCCTCGCTCATTCCGCCAAAGGATTTCATTGTCACATCCGCAAAGCCCTCCTTATACTTTAAGGACAACCCGTTCTGATATTCGTAGATGTTTCTTAGCATCCCCGCGTCAAGCTCCATATCCTGCAGCAGAAAATCCTGGTAATTGCTCACGCTGTTAAAATGCTCATATGAATAGCTGTCCGCCTCGTAATTTTCCTTCTGCCATCCGAAGGAGTCCTTCGTAAAATCGGAAATGCCCTCCAGAGACGCATGATACATCCGCTCCGTCAGGGAAAGGTACTCCGAAAGCGCCTCTTTGTTTATGTTTCCTGACTCCTCCACAAAGGCCGTGGCTGCAATCGGAAGGAACCACCGCACCGCCGCTTCCTCGGAAAAGAAACTGCAGACCTTCGCGCCCGGGCGCTCTGCTTTGATCTGATCCACCGTATCCGCCAAAGACGCATAGTCCGTAATGCCTTCGATCTCGTCTTCTCTGCCCAGCACCATCGGCACCGAAAAAGTGACGGGCACCATATATACGCTGCCTTCATGGTTGAAAGCCTCCACGATATTGGGAAGGAGGGCCGCGTCCCCGGAAAGGCTGTCAATATGGGGCTTTAAGTCCTTTAAAATTCCCTTCTCCTCATAGGATTTTACGGGAAGGCCATCCAGAATGATCACATCAGGCCCCTTGCCCGCCATCAGCTCCGTATTTAATTTCTTGACCGCATCCTCTCTTGCCTTCGCGTCCGTGCCGCTTATCCCCACTTCGTACCGCACAAAAACATCGGGATTTTCTGTCTGGAACTGCGCCATTGCCTGCCGCACCGTATCCTGCTCCTTTAGAGAATATACGGTTATCATATTCTCCGGCACCGTAGGCACATCGGGATCATAGTGATAAAGCGTCACCTTGCCGGAAAACAATGCGGCGAACGCATTCTCTCCATATACGGCAATTCCCTGCATACTCATGGATGGGTTGCCAAAACTGGTGAGCGCACCGTCTATCACCAGCTCCATGGCGCTGCCGCCGACTACGTGGCGGTACATCCCGCCCTTCCCTGCGATATAGAGTGCACCGTCCTCACCGGGCGTCAGATACACCGTATAACCTCCGCCGGTGAAATACTGCTGCTTATAATTTTCTTCCATAAAATCGGCAAGGACACTGTCTTCTACCCATTTTTCTCCTTTGCGGTCATAGATGGAAATGCCTTCCCCGGAGACCAGGAAAAAAATATGGTCTCTCTGTATCTGCACCAGATCAGGCCGCCACTCCATTGTCAGAATCTTCTTCAAAGTCCCGCTTTCCACGTCCACCTGATAGAGCGCGCCCGTACCGATCACAGTGGCAAAAAGTTCTCCCGCCGCAGAATAGTAAATGTTATAGACATAGCTGTCATCCGCCGACACCGGCAGCGTATCGAGAGTCTGCACCGTACCATCCGGCTTCGCCACATAGAGCGAAGGATCAAAAGTGCCTGTCTCCTCATACTGCCCATTCTTCGAATAGACCAAAGCCACCGTGCCGTCCGGGGCAGCCGCCATGCTGTGGATATAGTTCTCCTCCGCAAACTTCTTCATGCTGTCAATGCCGGGGATTGGAACCGCCTCCCAGGTCTTTCCGCCGTCCGAAGAAATGAGCTGCCCCGCACTGTCATCCAGGATCACAAGCCGTCCATCGGCAAGCGCCGTGATGTTATGGGAACGGGAAGTGTTTTCCGAAATGTCCACCGCCGTCTCCACATAGCGCCCCATGGCGGCCGGTTCACTCCCGTCACCATCCATGTTCGCCTGTTTGCCGGCGTCCGTCAGCGTATCCGTCTTCCCTGTGCCATCCTCTGCAGCCGTTTTCGCCTCCCTTGTAGAGGACGCCGCGCTGCCGCTTCCGCAGCCTGCCAAAAACCCTGCCAGCATCGTGAGCATAATGCAGACCGCCAGCAGTCTTTTGCCGTTTCTGCGCATTCGGTTTTTATCTCTTTCTTTCTCTAACATCATATCTTTTTACTGCCCTTTCTCTATTTTTAAATAATCTCACTCAACACCACAGTAACCGCCAGAAAACTCCCATCATCCTGCCAGTTTCCCTCGATGGTCACCATCAGCCCTTCCTTCACATCCGCAAAACTCCCGTCCCTCGACGAAACATCCTCCGGATTGATGCCGCTGTTCTTTACCGTCTTATATTGGTAAGTGCAGTTTTTCGCCATATGTATTGTGATCAGGTCACTTTCTTCTTCATATCCCGACGCAACGGCAACTGCATAACTATAACCGTCTTCTTCCCATGTCTCATGCTTACAGATAACGAAGCTGTCCGCGTCTACGCTCCGCACATCCCCCTCAAGCTGCGTGCTTTCTGCAGACTGCACATCCTGCTCCTGCTGTGCGCCGTCGTCCTGCGCTGCCGGACTGCCGTCATCCATCTGTTTTGCGTTCTCGTCCGTGCCGCCTTCTGCGCTTATGCTTTTATCGTCCGCCGAGTTGCCGTCTCCGCTGTTTTCGTCCCGATCGTCCGCCGCATTCTGTCCGGCTTCCCCTGCCGTATCGCCTTGCATCTCCTCCATATTCCCTGCGGACAGTTCCACCGGAACCGGATCTTCCACTTTCCCGCATCCCACCGCTGTAACCGCCGACAGGAGAAAACAAACCGCCGCAGCTATCGCTCTGCTTCCCTTTTTCAAATTTTTTCTTTGTAAAATTGCCATTTTATTTCCCCTCCTATCATATCAGGTCTTTCTCTAAAGAATCTCTAAGAATTTTTAATAGCTACACATAATCTTCCATAATCACCTTCGTCGCCACAAAAGTTTCGCCGTCAAAATAGCCTTCCAGCTCCACGCCCATGCCTTCTTTCAAATCAGAGAATGCGGCCTCCTGCATATCGATCCCGGCGCCGCCGCCCTGAATGATCCAGTGCTCCACCTCTGTTTCTGTCGTATATTTCACCTGGATTTTTTCCGCATCCTCCACATCCAGGATAGTAACCTCATTGTCCTCCACCAGTGAAGTATGTGCAAAAGTCATGCCATCCTCCTGAAGCTTCCAAATCTTGCCGCCAAGATGCTCTGTCTCTTCCGAAACCTTGACCGCCTGTGCACTGTCCGCTTGCCCTTCCGACGCCTCTGCACCGCTCTCTGTCAGCTCTGAGGCATCCGTGTCGTTTTCTCCTTCCTTTGCATCCGCCATCCCGTCTGTTTCATCAGGCTGCACCTTAGAGGCATCCGCTCTGTCTTCGCCCTCCGCTGAATCTTCCGACTCGGTATCCGTCGTCTGCTTCTGTGCATTTTCCTGTGTCTTTGCCTCCTTATCCGCACATCCCGTGATTCCAAGAATCATCGCCAATCCCATTGCCACGGCAATTTCCTGACTTCGTATGGTTTTCCTCGTTTCTCTCATTTTTTTCTTTTGTCCTCCGATCCGAAGCGTTCTGTGCGAAACTACTTTCCGATCGTAAAGATTTCCGAAAGAATCCATTTCGCGTCAAAACTCTCCTATTATAGTATAGTTTTTTGTTATGCGCATATTTCCTGGTGCTTCTATGTGTCCACATTTTGGATGGTATCACAGTTTTCTCTAAACTGGCTCTAAAGATTCTTAAGGTTTTCTTGCGCTGATTTTATTTTTCTTGTACTCTCTCCGAACCATTTGCTATAATATGATTAATCAAGTCTATCACAAAAGAGGAAGTCTATATGGTAGAAATACTGTCTTTGGGAAATATCAATCTTTCCCTTCTGAAAAAAACGTTTGGAAAACTACAGACAAGCGAAATCATAATAACCAGTGAACGAATTGCGCATATTAAAGAACGGCACCCTATTGATTACGAATTATTTGAGCAATATGGTATACAATGCGTACAAAATCCGGATTATATTATAAAGGACGGCAAAAATGAAAATACGGTATTTATGATAATGAAGTTACCAAATACAAACCTAAACGTAGTATCAAGATTGGCTTTGGAGACGGATAAAAACGGATTAAAAAATTCCGTCATGACCTTTTACCGTATAAGAGAACGAAACCTTAAGAAATTGATTGATAAAAATACCGTGCTTTACAGCAAAGAATAATTCAGCTATAATGGATATATTATAAGAATAGGATATTTGAAGTAGAGATTGTGCTGCTACGCACCCTATGGGTCAAAAGAAATGTGGGAAGGGGCACACCCACCAAATATCCTTATTCTTGACAATCAAAAAGTCTGCAAAATGTGAACACTTCACACCTTGCAGACTCCTTTTTATTCTTCGCTTAATTGGTACTGCATCATTTTATTTCCGAAAATCTTATCACACCTTAAAAGATGCCACCGTCTCCTTCAGCTGCTCACTTAATCCCGACAGCTCCTCCATCTGAGTAAGTACCGCCCGAGAACTTTCATTGGAAGTCACGGCAGACTCTTCCATCTTTTTCATGAACTCGGCTATCTCTCCCACCAGCTCGGTGATTGACGCAAGAGAATCGCTGATGCCCTCCATACTCGCAGCCATTTCCTGCGAGGAAGCGCCCAGCTCGCCGGATATTCCGCTGTAAAAAGCTGCATCCTTCTCATACATACCGGCCAGTTCCGTCATTCCCTGATAGTCCTTCATCACCTTCTCATTCATAAAAACCAGCAGTTTCTCCGCACTCTCCGAAAGGAAGGCCACGCTGTGTACCACATTCTCCGTCACCTTGCGGATCTGATCTACCGCATTCTTGGAGTGGTCGGCAAGCTCCCTGATTTCGTCCGCCACCACAGCAAAACCTCTTCCGGCTTCTCCGGCTCTCGCCGCCTCTATGGAAGCATTCAAAGCTAATAGATTTGTCTGGGAACTGATTGCAAGAATCTCCTCCGTAAAAGTATCGATCTCTTTCACTTTCTGACTTCCTTTTATTGCCTCTCCCAGCTCTTCCATGGTTGATCCGCAAAGCGAAACAGCCTCATCCGCCGATTTCTTTGACGCCTCATGCTGCCTGCCTGCACGCTCCATGATATCGCCGGACTGGTCTGCCGCCTCTCCCGCTTTTCTTGCCACATTCTCAATGGCTCTGCCCAATTCTTCACCGGTGCACTGAATCTGCTCCGCCAGCGCCTTTGCCTCAGCGGTCTGTCTCATGACCTGCCCCGCCGTTTCGGTCATAAAGGAAATATCCCCGCTCAGTACATCCATCTTCGCGGAAGTTCCTTCCGCGATATTGTTGATGCTCTCCGCTTCCTCCTTGGTGCTTAAAATAATGTTCCTGATCTGCTGCCTGACCTCAATCGTCGCCTTTTCAATCTGCTCCGTCTCATCCTTATACTGCGCGGGAATTCCCTCTTCCACCGCCGGATTCTCCGTAAAATCACCGGAGGCGAACTGCTTTAACATCTTAACCGGCGCAAGCGTTCTGCCGATCAGCCCTGCCATAAACACCGCCACAAGAGCAATGATTACAAGCGCCGTCACCACAGCCACAAGGATCATCGTCAAAAGTGACCCCCATACATGGGAAGCCGGACATACCACGCCGAGTTTCCAGTTGCTGCCCAAAATCTGAGATGCCGCAAAATAGCAGGCCGTACCATCATAGTCCGCTGTCCTGACAATAACTCTCTCATTTCCTTCGATCAGACGCTTTAAGGCAGGCATAATATCCATAACTGCCACCGCCGTCTCCTCAGTCGGCTCATACTCCTTATTTTTGTGGGCCACATACTGCCCGCTGCTGTCTGAGAGAAAACCGTATGCCCCTTCCGCATAATTGATGCTTCCTGTCAGATCAGTCACCGTGCCAAGCGTCACATCAAGTCCGATCACCGCCGCAAGCGCTCCGTCTATGTATACCGGTGAAGCAATCGTTGTACACATCTGCCCTGTCAGCACATCCCAGTAAGGATCTGTCACAATGGTCTCTCCCGCTGCAGCTGCCTGGCTGTACCAGCCGCGCTGTACGGGGTCATAGCCATCCGGTATTCCCGCTTCCCTGTTGGACTGGATAAAGGCACTGTCCTTCGTCCCGCAATAGAGATTTAAGAGTTCATCCCTCCCTTTGGCATGTACATCCACTACCGATTGCAAAAATGCCTCATCCAGACTGCCTGCTGCCGCGATACTGCCCGCCGTTCCCGCCGCCAGCATTTTTTCATTCTCGATCCAAGTGTTGATCTCCTCGGCGTACTTGTCCGCATAAAGCTGTAAAATTTCCTTCTGCTCCGACATCATACGCTTTCCCGCAATCACCACAGCGCCCAGCATGGTCAGCAGGATGCTTGCCGCAACAATACAGATTACGCTGATGGTCAATTTACCCTTCATCGTCTTTGTCATTTTTCACGCCTCTCTCTTTAGTCAAGTTTATCATAGCAATCACAAATCTATAAGAATGAATCACTTCAGATACTTGCTCAACACACCCATCAACAGTTCAATATCAATCGGCTTGGCCACATGATCGTTCATGCCGCTCTTTAATGCCGCTTCCTTATCCTCCTCCAGTGCATTCGCCGTCATGGCAATGATTGGCAGTGTCTTTACGTCTTTTCTTGGCAGTGATCGTATCGTCCTGGTCGCCTCATAGCCGTTCATAATGGGCATTTGCACATCCATCAGCACGACGTCATAATAGTTTTCCTCCGACCGTTTCACCATATCCACGGCATCCGTTCCATCCGGAGCGGACTCCACGACAAATCCGCTCTCCGTCAGGATTACCTCCGCAATCTCGCGGTTCATCTCGATATCTTCCACAAGAAGCACCCGCTTGCCGCCAAAGTCTTCCGCCTGCCAGACAGCTCCACCTTCCTCTTCTTTGGCTGCCTTGCTGTTAGCCGCAAGAAGCGCTGATTTTAAGTCTGACATAAACAGCGGCTTCGCGCAAAACGCGGTAACCCCGGCTGCCTTCGCATCTTCCTCGATATCCGTCCAATCATACGCCGTCAGGATGATAATCGGCGACTCATCTCCAACCACGCTGCGGATTCTTCTGGCCGTCTCGATGCCGCTGGTCTCCGGCATCTGCCAGTCAATGATATAGGTGTGATAGGAATCCCCCTCATCGCGGGCGCCTCTTGCCCGAAATACGGCCTCCTTTCCGGAAGTGGTCCACTCTGCACGCATGCCAATGGTCTTTAACATCTTGCTCACGCTGTCGCAGATATTGAAATCATCGTCCACCACCAGAGCACGCAGCCCCTCAAGTTCTTTGATCTGCTCCGCATTCTTTTCCACATCCTGCAATTTCAGGCTGAGATTCACGGTAAAGGTACTTCCCTTGCCGATCTCGCTCTCTACCGTCACCGTACCATTCATCATCTCCACGATATTCTTAGTGATTGCCATCCCCAGACCCGTACCCTGAATACCGCTTCTTGTTGTTGTGGACTCTCTCTCAAACGGTTCAAAAACATGTTTGACAAATTCCTCAGACATGCCGATGCCGTTATCTTTGATCACGAACACGTAATCGCCCCACCCATGCTTAAACGTAGTGTTCTGCATGATACGGAAGGTGATCATGCCCCCCGCCGGCGTATACTTCACCGCGTTGCTCATAAGATTGATAAAAATCTGATTGAGCTTTAACGGATCCGTGACTACATCCTCATTGACTACATCAAAGGTATCGATGAACAGTTCCAACTGCTTTGCCTTCACCTGCGGCTGGATAATATTGACAAGGTTATGCATCAATTCGGAAATATTACATTCCTGCTCATGAATCTGCATCTTGCCGCTCTCGATACGGCTCATATCAAGGATATCGTTGATCAGGCTCAGCAAATGATTACTCGAAGAAAGTACTTTCTGAAGGCATTCCTTTACCTGCTCCCTGTTATCAATACGGCTTGCCGCGATGGTGGCAAAACCGATGATGGCATTCATAGGGGTACGAATGTCGTGGCTCATATTGGAAAGGAAGGTCGTCTTTGCCTCATTGGCCTGTCTGGCATGCATCAGGGCATCCTGCAGTGCCTCCGTCTGCTCCTTCTGCTTAATCACCTGTTCCGTGATGTCTCTGGAGACAACCAGTGCGATCACATCGCCCGTCATATCATCCTGCGTCATAATAAAGGTCTGACGCACACACATCTGGCGCACCTTATCATCGGCTATGCCCCAGTAATCCACGTCAACTTCCACTTCGCCTTTTTCAAAACAGCCCTTCAAATACTCCACATTTACCACGCGGCTGTAGTCCTCAAGGGATTCCTTAAGAACAAACTGCTTCCATCCCTCAAAGCACTCCGACGCCGTACACGGCGCCTGCAATCCGGCCCTTTCCAGCAGGGAAACCTGTTCTCCCTTCGCATTTTCACGCACAATATCCTGCTCAATCAAATTCTTGGTCAGATTACATTCAAACGAAGAAAACGCATTGGAGGTAATAGCGATGCGATACTGCATCTCCTTGCGGTTCATCAACGCCATTTCCTCTTCCTGCATCTTCTCACGCAGCTTCATCTCGGTAATGTCCTGACGCAGATATAACATTTTGACAGCCTGCCCGTCTTTGCGTTCAATACAAACGACAGTCATCTGCTCCCAAGCTTCCTGTCCGTCCCGCATCACGTGGCACTCATAGGTAAAGGTATCCTGATTGGCCAAATTTTCCCTGATAGACTCAGGTTTCAACGTCTGTTTAAAATCTTCCTGTGCCTCCTCACCAATAATTTCCCGACTGTGGTTTTCCACGATATCCTCATAGGTGCCCTCTCGCGTTGCCTGATTATCCGAAAGTTTCACCTCTTCAATATAAGAATAAACACCCGTCTCCAAATCCACCGTCAGATATTTCGAGGAGAAAAGCGTATTGATTCCCTTCAAAACATAGTTGATCCGGCGATTTTCCACCTCAAGCACTTTCCGCTGTCTCACCGAATTAATAACAACTAAGATAAAGTAAACGGCAAAAAGAGCGACCAGCGCTATCTCCAGACTGATACCCGCCTCATTTGCTCTTGCTATCATACTCCTTGTGACATTCGGCGGAAACGTTTGTACCAATACAAAATCATAATCCTGAAGATAAGTCACACAGATGTTATCCGTTGCGCTGCCTTCCCCACAGATAAACGCACCCTGACCTCCGTTCGCAAATATGTCTCTCACCTCGTCAGCCGTCCGGCTGTCAATAAACCCCCTGCTTTCCAGAATATCCGGCAGACTGCCTTTTTCATAGTCCCATTCGTCAGAGCTCGCTATCACCTCTCCGCCAGGCATACACAGCCAGGTGGGACAAGGCTCTCCAAAATAAGTGGTGTCCAGGATCCTGTTCAAATACTGCCCCGTAACATAAGATCCCCGGATAATGCCAATGATTTCCTCCCCGGACTTCACCGGCGCATAAAACATGATTCTCTTCTCCTCTGACGCAAGCCGTTCGTCAAATGACGCCACAATTCCGCTCTTTCCCTGCATGCCGAGCTTATAGTATTCCCGGTCGGAAGAGTCTACCGTCCTGCCGTCAGACAAATGCGTCATCCCTTCCGCATCGGTAAAGCGAACCGTATCAAAAACAGAGGTTTTCTCTATCCCCTTAAGCGTCTCCAAGGTAACCCCGTTTTCGCCCAGATAGGTGTTAAAAAAGTAGGCATAAGTGCTGATGATTCTCTGACCATTTTGGAATTGACTGGAGATCTGCTGCGCCATCTGCCGCGTAGAATCCTCCGCATAGTTTTTGTTCTGTTCCACAATTCTTTTCTCATTCTGCGCCGTATATAAATTAAACAATAAAAATACGGCAATCAGCAAAGGACTTGCATAAATGATGGTTCTTATTGCTTTCTTTTTATTCATGGCCTATATCCTCTATCGTTTTGATTATTATTTCATGCAATTCTTCTATATCAACAGGCTTTGCATAATGCTCGTTCATTCCTGCCCGCAATGATTTCTGCCGATCCGCCTCCATTGCGTCGGAAGAAAGCGCGATGATCGGTATCTTCGAAACAGTCTCATTTTCCAGTCTGCGAATCGCCGCCGTTGTCTCATAGCCATCCATTCCGGGCATCTGAATATCCATCAGTACCAGCGCATATCTGCCGGGCTTAGCATTTTTCAAAAGCTCGTAAGCGCTCACACCGTCACAGGCCGTCTCCACCCGGTATCCCAGATGTTTCAGAAGTTCTGCCTCCATATCCCTGTTGATGCTATTATCCTCCACCAAAAGAATACAGCCCTTTTCTCCTGCATTTTCTGACAGATTTTCCGCCATACCCTCCTGCTCCATATAGGAACCTTGTACCGGATATTTGATCGGAAGCGTCACCGTAAACGTACTTCCTTCTCCGACACGGCTCTCCACATCGACATTGCCGCCCATGGTCTGTGCGTAGCTTCTCACCACCGCAAGTCCTGCGCCCGGCATCCCGTTATAGACTGCGTTTTTCTCCAGTTTGGCAGGTTGGAAAATAGCTTCCAGTCTCTCTTCCGAAATCCCGCAGCCGGTATCCGAAATAACGAAATGATACAGTCCGCGTCCCTTCATGCTGCTTTTGCTCTCCCTGACCGCGAGGGTCACCCGGCCACCGGACGGCGTATATTTGATTGCATTGTCGAGCAGCTGATTTAAGATTTCCCGCAGCCTGATGTAATCCACTTCTACCGAGAAATGGAAAATCTCAGACTTATCCAGCCTGAAATCAATATTTTTTGCCTTGATCGGCCGCTCCGCTGATTTTTCAACCTCCCTGAGCAGCTCTCCCAGATGGTATTCCCTCTCTGTCAGTTCCGCTCTGGAAGGCTCATTCAGATTGTCCCGCAAAAACTCATTGAAGACTGCCAGCAGCTCCTCTCCCGAATGATTGATCTTCTCGATACACTCGCCGACTTTTCCCGGATCTCCCACGCATCCCTTCAACAGCTCCGCATATCCGATGATAGCATTTAACGGTGTCCTGATGTCATGGGACATATTGGCAAAAAAGGTATTTCTCGTAAGCCGCTCCGTTTCCGCCTGTCTGAGCGCGGATTTTAAGAGGGACTGTCTTTCCACCTGTTCCGTAATGTCTCTCGACACGGAGAGGGCAATCACATCGCCCGTATGCTCGTTTTTCTCCAGAAAGAAGGTGTAATGGCTCAGGCGCTTTCTCCCATACATATCCGTGACCCAACCGTCGTAGGCCTGCTCCCGCTCTCCTTCCTCATAACTGCGGATCATACGTTCCAGATCAAAAAAACGATGGTAATCGTCCAGATCTCCGGCCTCCATAAAATCCGCCCAAAAAGCCACAAAATCCGTGTATTTCTCAAAGGGCTTGATTCCCATAAAGGCGAAAAGATTCTGCACCTCACCCTCCGCATTCAACATGGAAGCAGAAACAAACTCATCCCTTGTCAAATTGACCTCCACAAAAGAAACTGCTTCGTGAAGAAGTGCCCTCTTATAGTAATCTTCCCGTAGCTGTGCGCCGTAAAGCGCCTCATTCACCCGCTCAAGCTCCGCCATCCGCTTCCCAATCCGCTCGGTGGCATCTTCGATAAAGACATAAAAGAGATCACCGTACACTTCTGTGTGGATAAAATGTCCATAATCTTCCACCCAGCGCACCGTGCCGTCCTTACGCACAATCCGGTACTCCACATAATCCAGATCATCGCCGCCATGCGCAATCTGTGTTTTAATGCTCTCCTCCACCCTGTCTAAATCCGCAGGATGAACGATTCCTTTAAAGGTATATCCCGTCAGCTCCTTAAATTCCTCCAATGTATCGCAACCGAAAATCCGCAGCATGGTGTCATTGATATGGACCAGCTCCTCGTCGCCGTCTGCGTGATAAATAAAAAAGCCGCCGGGCATCCCCTCCGAAATCTGCTCGATTATGGGCAGTGTCTGTTCATCAAATTGAATGGTAAAAGTTTTGTGATCCGTATTTTTTCTCACTGCCTTCCCTCCCAGAATTAGATTATACAATCTAATAAAAAAAAAGAAAAGAGTTTAGAGACTTTTTACAGAATAATATGTTAAAATACATTCATAATTTGTTCCGGTGTGGAGGCAACGATGCGGATACTGCTTGCGGAGGACGATGAAAAACTGAACGAAACACTGGTTTACGGGCTGACGCAGGCCGGCTTTCTTGTGGACACCTGTTTTGACGGAGCAGACGCCCTGTTCTACGGAGAACAGAACATCTATGATGTCATTCTTTTAGATCGTATGCTGCCCGGTATGCAGGGCACCGATGTTCTCGCTACGCTGCGCCAAAAGGGAGTCGCTGCTCCGGTGATCCTGATCACCGCCCTCGGCACCCTCTCCGACAAGGTAGAAGGCCTGGATCTTGGTGCAGACGACTACCTGGTCAAGCCCTTTGCGCAGGAAGAACTTTTCGCAAGAATCCGCTGTGTCACCAGAAGGCCGCATCGGATTCTGGACGAGGAAAGCCTGACTTATTCAGACATTTCCTGGTTTCCCACAGAATGCCGCCTGTCAGGTCCTACCGGAAGCTGCACGCTCTCCAAGCGGGAGGCCGCTCTTCTGGAAGCCTTCCTAAAGAGCGGCGGCACCACGCTCCCCAGAAACCATCTTCTTTTAAAAGTCTGGGGCCCCGACAGCGACGTGGAGGAAGGCAATCTGGACAACTATATCCATTTTCTGCGCAGGCGCTTAAAAACAGTCGGCAGCCGGCTTGCCATAAAAACCATCCGCGGCATCGGATACTCGCTGGCAGAATTGTCATAATGCCCCTGCCATCCGTTCATCCGCCAGGAAGGAAAGCGTATGTTTCGCAAAGTACATCTGTATCTGACGGCGCTGTGCGCCGGCATCACCACCGCCATCCTCATCGTGATGTCATTCCTATATTTGTATCTGTCTGAAAAGGAATTATACGAAACCCAGTACCGTTCCTTTCAGAATGACATGAATACCATCGCTACCAGTCTGGAACAGCAATCCGTCATCTCCATGGAATGGCTCTCCAAGATGGAATCCCGCGGCGGCTATACTTTTTATGCGCTGGATAACGGCATTCCTTTCTTATATAATCGTCTCACTAATTTGTCGGAGTCTTCGGACACCCGCAGGATACTGGAAACCTGTCTGGAGATTTACGAGACCAACTATGAGGACAGTTTTCAGGAGGAATACGAAAACAACGCTTACAACACCTGTCATCACATAGAATTTCCTTTTGATCCCACGGGAAAAAAGCATGAATTTCATGCCAGCGTCATTGAGCTTAATCGGGGAACCTCTTCCCTTCAAATTTTGGTGCTCTCTCCGCTGGATTTTCTCCGCGCGCAAATCACAAGACAGCGAGTCCGCTTTTTGCTAATCGACATCGCTGCCATCCTGCTCCTGACTCTCTTTTCCTTTTTCTTTACGGGAAAGCTGCTGCAGCCCGTGGTTGAAAGCCGCAAAAAACAGACGGAATTTGTGGCGGCTGCCTCCCACGAACTGCGCACGCCCCTTGCCGTCATTCTCTCCGCCGCCGAGTGCCTGCGGGATGCAGATGCGGAGAAACAGACCCGCTTTCTCGATACGATCAAACAGGAGGGAGAGATAATGACTTCGCTGGTCAATGATATGCTCACCCTGAGCGCTTCCGACTCGCATCGTTTCTCCTGCCGTCCGACCCCCGTGGAGCTGGACACGCTGCTCATCAATGCCTACGAAGCCTTTGAACCGCTTGACGCCGAAAAAAAGCTGTTCCTCTCCATTACCCTGCCGGAAGCATCCCTGCCGCTTTGCACTGCAGACGCTGACCGCATGATGCAGCTTCTTTCCATCCTGCTTCACAATGCCATAAGCTACACCCTGGAAGGTGGCCGCATCGATCTGACTCTCTCCCACAAAAAGAACCGTTTCTATCTGATTGTCTCAGATACCGGCGTGGGGATTTCCCCTGAGGACAAGAAAAAAATCTTTGACCGCTTTTACCGCGCAGAAAAATCCCGAAGCGCCAAAGGACACTTCGGGCTTGGTTTGTCGATTGCTGCCGAAATTGTGAAATTGCACCACGGTTCCATCAGTGTCACCGACCGCCCCGGCGGCGGCAGTGTGTTTACGGTGATACTGCCGGGGTAACCCCTTTGTCTCACCGTTCGGATTTTCGCATTGCATGCCGACTGTCCTTTCCCTCGTCAGCTCTTATTTTCCTGTCTTCGGCTTTGGATTCGTCAGCGCGCTCGGTATCTTAAAGAATACATAATTCTGGGCAAGCTCCGTAGCTGCCTGTGAAAGGACGTCCGGGTCTGCGCCAAGTTCCACCGTCTCTCCCGTAGCCCGCTCCAGCGCCTGCTGCCGCAAAAGCGCGCTGCTCACTTCTTTTCTGCCAAAAGCAATCTTTTCCTGATACTCCCGCTCGTTTTCCCGCTGATACCACGCTTTCGTAACAAGATCCAGATACAGCTTATGCCGCTCAGCCCTCTTCTCCCAAAAACTTTTCTGCTTCTTTTTTCCGGCAGAATCCGTATGTTTTCCCCCGTTACGGAATCCCATCTGAAAACTCTCGCCACGGTATTCCTCTTTTGTGGCTCCGAAATAATGCACCCGGTAAGTACCGCCTGCATAGGCGCTCCACGGATTGGTAAAAGCAAAATCTCTGCGCAGCGTGTCAAGCACCCATTTCTCGTAAGCGGGATCGGCCTTCATAGCCGCAAAGCCTTCCTCGGAAATATTGACGGACACTGCGTCCCACTTCTGGGTCCGGCTGGTGGGCAGACCCGAAATCTGCTGATAAATATACGCCTTGTACTGCTCCATGGATTTGGCCTGTACTGCTTCCGCGAAACTGCCTGTCTGCCTGTCTGCCGCCTTTCCCGCATTTTTCATATACTCTAATGCCTCCGCGTAAAACCGCGTCATCGGCGTAAATAAAAAACCGCTCATAAACCCGCCCCTCTTTTTCTCCCGTGTCAGCCAAAAACAGATATATCCCATTGCTTTCTTGTGTTTCTTCTATAAAATAATACGAATCAGAAGGATAAAAAGTTTCATAGAACCCAACAAACATATGGGTATCCCCGATTTTCATTGCAAAAATCTGCACTTTGTGTATAATAATTAACGTGACTCTTACACTGAAATCAAGAAAATATGGAGATTAGTATGATTCAGGCAAATAACGTAACCTTACGCGTAGGAAAAAAAGCCCTCTTTGAGGACGTGAACATCAAATTCACCGAGGGAAACTGCTACGGACTGATCGGCGCAAACGGCGCAGGCAAGTCCACCTTCTTAAAGATCCTCTCGGGCGTTCTGGAAACCACAAACGGCGATGTTTCCATTACCCCCGGCCAGCGTCTTTCCGTTCTGGAGCAGGATCACTTTAAGTATGACGCCTATCCCGTCATGGACACTGTTATTATGGGAAATGAGCGTCTCTATCAGATCATGAAAGAAAAGGACGCCATCTACGCCAAAGAGGATTTCTCTGACGAAGACGGCATCCGCGCAAGCGAACTGGAAGCGGAGTTTGCGGAAATGGACGGCTGGGACGCTGAGTCAAACGCCGCCATGCTCTTAAACGGTCTTGGCGTTGATACCGATCTGCACTATCGCCAAATGGCGGATTTAAACGGTAACGAAAAAGTCAAGGTGCTTCTTGCCAAGGCGCTCTTTGGCAACCCCGACATCCTGCTTCTGGACGAGCCTACCAACCATCTGGACTTAGACGCCATCGCCTGGCTGGAAGAGTTTTTGATCAATTTTGAAAACACGGTGATCGTGGTCTCCCACGACCGTTACTTCCTGAATAAAGTCTGTACGCACACGGCGGATATCGACTACGGCAAGATTCAGCTTTATGCAGGCAACTACGATTTCTGGTATGAATCCAGCCAGTTAATCATCAAGCAGCGCAAAGAAGCCAATAAAAAGAAAGAGGAACAGATCAAGGAGCTGCAGGAATTTATCTCCCGCTTCTCGGCCAACGCCAGTAAATCCAAACAGGCGACCTCGAGAAAGCGCGCGCTGGAAAAAATCGAGCTGGACGATATCCGTCCTTCCAGCCGCAAGTACCCCTATATCGACTTCCGCCCCGAGCGCGAGATCGGCAACGAGGTACTCACCGTAGAGGGCATCAGCAAAACCGTAAACGGCGAAAAAGTCTTGGACAACATCTCCTTTATCGTGGGACATGATGATAAAATTGCCCTGGTGGGCGGCAACGAACTGGCAAAGACTACCCTTTTGCAGATTTTGATGGGAGAGGTCGAGCCTGACGAGGGTACCTACAAATGGGGCGTCACCACCTCCCAGGCCTACTTCCCAAAAGATAACACGGCGGAGTTTGACAATGACTACACCATCACCGACTGGCTGATGGGCTACTCTCCCGTTAAAGATGTGACCTATGTGAGAGGTTTCCTCGGACGTATGCTCTTTGCCGGGGAGGATGGCGTGAAAAAGGTGAAGGTACTCTCCGGCGGTGAAAAGGTGCGGTGCCTGCTCTCAAAAATGATGATCAGCGGCGCAAACTGCCTGCTCTTTGACGAACCCACAAACCATCTTGACATGGAAGCGATCACTGCCTTAAACGAAGGCATGAAAAAATTCAAGGGCGTGGAAATCTTCTCCTGTCACGACCATCAGGTGGTACAGACCACGGCCAACCGCATTATGGAGATTCTGCCGGACGGCACTTTAATTGACAAGATCACCACCTACGACGAATATCTGGAAAGTGACGAGATGGCAAGAAAGCGCACCGTCTATACCAGTACGGCAAGCCAGGAAGAAGACGATTAAGCATGAAAGCGATCGATCTGCACACGCACACCTGCAAATCAGACGGCAGCTACACACCTACGGAATTGGTGGACTATGCCATTGAAAAAGGGCTTGCGGCCGTAGCCATCACGGATCACGATACGACAGAAGGGCTGAATGAGGCACTCTCACATGCTGCCGACTTAAAGGAAAAGTGCCTGCCTTCCGTCGAGGTGGTGCCGGGCATCGAATTTTCAACAAAGTATGAAAATCAGGATGTACACGTTGTGGGGCTTTTCATCGCCTACGACAGCCCCATGTTTAAACAGGCTCTGGCGGACTTCGTAGACTCCCGCACAAACCGCAACAGAAAAATGTGCGAAAATCTCCGAGGTGCCGGTATTGATATCACCTACGAAAAACTGCGGGCACGCTATCCCGATTCGGTCATCACCAGGGCCCACTACGCTTCCTATCTGTTTGAAAAAGGCTATGTCAAAAGCCGCCAGGATGCCTTTTCACAGTATCTGGGCGACCACACGAAATACTTCGTCCCCAGGGAAAAAGTGACGCCCGTACAGGCAGTGAAACTGATCCTTCATGCGGGCGGTATCCCCATTCTGGCCCATCCGCCCCTCTACCACATGGGAAACGACAGATTGGACAAGCTTACTGCCTCGCTAAAGGCGGAGGGACTGATGGGGATTGAAGCCTTCTACAGTACCTACAACAATCAGGATATCCGCGATATGCAGCGGCTGGCGGCAAAGTATAATCTGCTTTTCAGCGGCGGCTCGGATTTTCACGGCACCAACAAACCCGGACTCGATTTGGGCTGCGGCTACGGAAAACTTTTTGTCCCGGAAGACCTGCTTGCCAAGATGAAAATCCGTCTTGCGAATCTCAAATAACAGTCGTAATGTAATATTTTACTCCAAGCCGTAAAGAACTGCGATTGAGGGAAAGCTGCTATGAAACTTCTGTTCACCGATCTGGATGACACACTCCTAAACAACAAAAGTCAGGTCTCGCCAGGCACAAAAGCCTTTCTGGATGCGTTTTTGGCCGCGGGCAACCGCCTGGTGCTCTCCTCCGGCCGTCCGCTTTCAAGCGTCATGGAAGTAAAAGAATCCGCAGGCTTACACCAACCGGGTATCTTCCTGAGCGGCTCCAACGGCACAAGGATCTACGACTGTGACAAACAGTGCACCATCCTGAAAAAAGGACTCCCGCTTCCCTGGGTCTCCTATCTGCAAAATCAGGCAAAGGATCTCTCCCTCCACATCCATACCTACCGGGAAAAAGACGGAGAAGAAGACGCCATCATCACTCCCACGGACGACGAGGAGATCGTTTTCTACCGCCGGAAAATCCATCTTCCCCTGATTCTCTCGGAACAACTGGCGGACGCTTTGGACGATGACGATACCCCCTGCAAAATGCTGGCTATTAGTTTACATAACCCGGATAAATTGGAATCATTTCGCAGCAATATTGCAGCCTGGGCCAAAAACAAAGTCCGCACCATCTATTCCAACAACAAATATCTGGAAGTCTATCCCTGGGATGCGGGCAAGGGCAGTTCTCTGCTCTTTCTCAGTGACTACCTGGGTGTGCCCATCTCTGACACCTATGCCGCCGGGGATGCGGAGAACGATATCTCCATGCTGACTGCCGCAGGCTGCGGGATTGCCATGAAAAATGCCGCCGACACGGTAAAAGCCCACGCCGATGTTGTCACGGATCTAACCAACGATCAGGATGGGCTTGCTGATATGATGCGTAAATTACTGTTGTAACGGCATACAAATTCTTCCTTGTCCGCGTATTCGGATTGCTATGCCTCGATAATGAGGTATCTCCCGTCTCCCACGTCAAACACCTCTTCCGCCTCCAGGATTTCTTCCTCGTCGGCGCCCTCCAGATCGACGCCCTCTTCCTCAAAAAACTCCCACACTTCTTTGGTGGAATTTACCACCACAGCCATGCATTCTTCCAGAAAGTTTTCCGCCTCCTCGTAAGTCTCCGCCACCTTCTCGGGATAGAGCTGTAACTGGTTCTCCAAAAAACACTGCACTACTGCCTCATCAAACACTTACCCTTCTCTCCTTTCTATTTTTAAGTTTACATAACTTTATTTACCGCAGACAAAAGTCCCCTCTTCTTGAGTTCCTGACAAAGCCGCCCCACCGGGAGGCCCACCACATTGTTATAATCTCCGCAAATCCCCTGAATATGCGCGGCGCAAAGTCCCTGGATCGCATAAGCACCCGCCTTATCCATCGGTTCCCCGCTGTCCACATAAGCCTTGATTTCCTCATCCGTCATGTCGTACATGGTCACGTCCGTACACTCTGAAAAGGTGGCGTACATAGGGGACATATTCTCATATTTCCAGGCGATGGTCACGCCCGTGTAGACCTGATGGCTGCCGCCCTGTAACTCCTTAAGCATCCGCGCCGCATCCGCCTTGTCCGCAGGTTTCCCCAGGATCTTTCCCCAGGCGGAGACCACGGTATCCGCACCAATCACCACAAAGTCCTCTTTTCCCTCTTTAACAAGCTTCCCGCAGACATCTACCGCCTTTTGGTAAGACAGCTCCTCCACCACTTCATCCGGTTTTTCCTTTGTAATCTTCTCCTCCACGTCACTGGGGATCACCTTAAACGATATCCCCACCTGACGCAGCAGTTCCTTCCGCCTCGGGGAAGCCGAAGCCAAGTATATTTTCATGCTATAATCCTCTCTAATCTTGGTGCATTTTTGGGATGAACACCCTCTTATGCACCGTCCCCTCCTTCACCTTCGCCGCCTCTTTCGCCTCACCGCAGAATGAAAGCTGCGCGTTATACAGTTCCTTCCCCCGCCTGTCAACCTTGCCGTAACTGCCGTCTTCCTGCAAAATATGTGCCTTCACCGTATCTTTCAGCTGGCTCTCCAAAATATGCCACAGCTTTTCCTGCAAAGCAGGCTTTTCGATTGGGAAAAGGATTTCCACCCGACGCTCTAAATTTCTCGGCATCCAGTCCGCGCTCGCGCAGTAATACTCCGGCGTGCCGTCATTTTCAAAATAAAAGATCCTTGCGTGTTCCAAAAAATTGCCCACGATGGAGCGTACGGTAATACGATCCCCAATACCGGCCACCCCGACGCGCAGGCAGCAGATTCCACGGATGATAAGGTCGATCTTCACACCCGCCGCAGCAGCTTCGTAAAGCGCCATAATCACGTCCTTATCGCAAAGGGCATTCATTTTGGCTATGATCCTGGCAGGCCTTCCCGCCTCCGCATATTCGCGCTCCCGCCCGATCAGGCGGATAAAACGGTCTTTCAGCCAATAGGGCGCAAGGGACAGCCTGTTCCAGCTTCTGGGTTCCGAGTACCCTGACAGCATGTTGAAAACCGCCGTAGCGTCCTCCCCGATCATCTCCGAACAGGTAAAGTAACCCACATCCGTGTAAAGCTTGGCCGTGGAATCGTTATAATTTCCCGTGCCCAGATGGACATAGCGTCGAATGCCGTTCTCCTCTCTTCGAACAACAAGTGTTATTTTACTGTGTGTCTTAAGACCTACCAGGCCGTAAATCACATGGCAGCCTGCTTTCTCCAGCTTCTTTGCCCAGACGATATTGTTCTCCTCATCGAACCTCGCCTTTAACTCCACCAGTACGGAAACCTGTTTGCCATTCTCCGCCGCCTGTTCCAGCGCAGCGATGATGGGGGAATTGCCGCTGACACGGTAGAGGGTCTGCTTGATTGCCAAAACGTCAGGATCTTTTGCCGCCTGTCTGATAAAGCGCACCACCGGCTCAAAACTCTGATAGGGGTGGTGCATCAGGATGTCCCCCTCCCTGATCTTTTCAAATACATTTGCTTCCTCCGGAAGTTCCGGCACCGGCTGGGGCGGCAGATAAGCATGCTCCTTCAGGTGATCGAATCCGTCCATTCCATATAGTTTCATCAAAAAGGTCAGATCTAAAGGCCCGCCGATCGCATAAATGTCCTCCTTAGGGATGGCGATCTCCTCCCGGATCAGCTTAAGGAGCCTGCTGTCGATTCCTTCCTCCACTTCCAGGCGGATCACCTGCCCCCACTGTCTCTTCTTCAGCTGCTTCTCGATCTCCTGCAAAAGATCCTCCGCTTCCTCCTCCTCAATTGTGAGGTCGGCATTGCGCATGATGCGGAAGGGATAACTGCACACGATATCATAATTTAAGAAAAGCTTGTGGATATTGCGTTCGATTACCTCCTCCAGCAGGATGAAGCGACGTTCCCCCTGCGCCGGAAGTTCCACCAGCCGGGAAAGGACACTCGGCACCTGCACAGTAGCAAATTCAAGCTCTCCATCCCCATTTTTCTTTGTCACTAACGCCCCCAGATTCAAGGACTTATTGCGGATCAGCGGAAAGGGCCGGGAGGAATCCACCGCCATGGGCGTCAGCACCGGATAGACATTGTCCACAAAAAAGCTGTCCACAAAGGCGCCTTCCTCCTTTGTCAAATCCTCATGATGGGAGATCAGATGCAGGCCGTTTACCGAAAGCTGCGGCAGTATGGAGCGATTGTAGGTACTGTATTGCCTGTTTACCAGCTCATGCGTTTTTTCGTTCACCAGCGTAAGCTGCTCCGCAGCCGTCATCCCTGCAATATCGCGCTTTTTGTAACCGGCGTTCACCATATCCTTTAACGATGCCACCCGTACCATGAAAAATTCATCCAGATTGGAAGCCGTGATGCTTAGAAATTTCAACCGCTCAAAAAGCGGAAGCTGCTTATCCCGCGCCTCCGAAAGCACCCTCTCATTAAACAGAAGCCAGCTCAGCTCCCTGTTCGTATAATACTTATCCTCAGAAAAGTCAACCTTCTGTGCCATACCCCTTATGGCCTCCTTACCCTTCTATATTGATCACATATGTTATTTTTGTATTTTCCCTGACATCGATCCTTCTTAGCATGCCGTCCGCATCATGCGCGCTGCCTGATCACGGGCCGGATACTGTAGACCTCCTCGAAAAAGTCCGAACGCTTTGTAAACAACCCCTTTTCCAGCGTAATATCCACTGTATCTTCCACGGTGATGACAAGCTCCCTGTCCTTGAGGACGGCCTTGACATCCTTGAATTTCTGTTTATGGCTGCGGTCAAGGCCGTTTGCAACCTTCAAGATTGCCGTCAGCTTGGCAATGGTCAGATAAGCTTCCCTGTCAATGGCATCGCTCTCCCCCATCACCTCTTTATAATCAAAATCCATATGATTGTACTTCACCACGTTTGCCACGATCTCCCGTTCCTTGTGAGAAAGACCGATGATCTCCGTAGAGAGGATAATATTGTAAGAGCATTCTCCCAGATTCACCAGACTGATGTACTTGCCGCAGTCGTGTAACAGGGTAGCAATCCGCAGAAGAAGCCCTTCCCGTCGTCCGAGACCGTGCACCTTTTTCATGCTCTCAAAGATGGTCATGGCAATCTTTTCCAGTGTCTCACCGCGACGACGGCTCCCCATATAACGTTTGCTGATATTCTGTGCACAGGCAACGATATCCTGCTCAAAATCATGCTCCTCTTTGATGATTTTATGCTTTTCGGCATACTCGTATGCCATGCCGTCGCACAGCGCCACACCCGGCGCCCAAATGTAATGTGCATCCATCATCCCGGCAATGCGGCTGACCAGCACACCTGAAATATAAAGAAGCGGCACACTCTCCTCCGGCATATCCAGGGCCTTGGCCGCCTGCTGGTTCGACTTCGTGCGGATTCGCTCCAAAAACCGCTCCACGGCAGGCGTTTCCACGCTGCTCTCCTCCAGACCCTTAACGTCCTTGCCCACGATGGCGGAAATATAGTCGTCCACCACAATAATGTTTTCGATCTGCCGATCTTTCATGTACAATTTTTGAAAGACAGAAATCTGTGAGCTTACCATTTCGTCAAGAATCGCCTCATACTGCCTGGGGCTGATATTCAAACGGTCCAGCCTGTCCTGAAGCCGCAGCACACCGAGACGCATATTCTGGGTGGTGACCAGGATATCTTTTTCAAAGAGCGAGATCTGGATGCTGCCGCCGCCGATATCCACGATGGCCGTCCCTTTCTCAACGATCCGGTTAAAACTTCCTCTGGCAGCGATGGCCTTATAATTCAAGAAACGCTGCTCGGAGTTGCTTAAGACTTCGATGCGGATGCCCGTGCGCTGCGCGATCTGATCCAGAACGATTGCGGTATTCTCCGTCTCCCGAAAGGCGCTGGTACCGTAAGCCGTATAATCATCTACCCGATAGCTCTTCATGATCTCCCGATAGTCCCGCAGCACGCCGGTCAGCTCATCCACACGGTCATAGCTGATCTTGCCCGTGGCGTAAGTGTCCGTCCCCAGATCGATTCGATGTCTGATATGGTCGATCTCGCGCAGACCATTCTTGGAGGATATCTCAAATATTTTCATCGCCAGCTCATACGAGCCCACGTCGATTGCTGCGAAAGTCTTCATTTCAACCCCCTAAATTTTGACCCATCAGGAAATCAATAAACTGCTGCGCCGTCCTGCCGGAAAGTCCGCCGTGCGAAAGCTCCCACTTATTGGCTAACAGGAGAAGATCCTCCTTGGGCACTTTCAGTCCGTTTCTGGCCGCCAACGCGATCACAATCTCCTGGAACTGCTTCTTATCCGGCGCACCGAAAAAGATATTCACACCGAAACGGTATGCCAGAGACAGTTTCTCCTGCACCGTATCCCCCGCATGCATATCCTCCGTCCGTCTGTCCTCTTTGTCACTGTAATTTTCCCGAATCAGGTGCCGTCTGTTTGAGGTCGCGTAAATCAGCACGTTTCCCGGCTTTTTTTCCAGACCTCCCTCGATGAGCGCCTTTAGGTACTTATACTCTACCTCAAAATCCTCAAAGCTTAAATCATCCATGTAGATGATAAATTTATAATTACGGTTCTTGATCTGCCCAATCACGGCGTTAAGATCCTGAAACTGATGCTTGTACAATTCAATAATACGCAGCCCTCTTTCGTAATATTCGTTGGCAATGGCCTTTACGCAGGAAGATTTTCCGGTCCCGGCATCGCCGAACAATAGACAGTTATTGGCCTTTCTGCCGGCCACAAAAGCTTCCGTATTCTCCCGAAGTTTCTTCTTGGCAAGATCGTAACCCACAAGGTCATCCAGATAAACATGCATGATATTGCGTATCGGCACAATCATTGCGCCGTCTTCCCCGTGTTCTACGCGAAACGCCTTGTGCAGCCCCAGATTTCCCACGCCGTACTCTCTGTAAAACTGCGTGAGCGTTGCCTTCATGGCGGCTGCCGTTTCGTTTTGCACAAAGTGCTGCGCCAGCGTGCAGATACGGTCGCGAATGCGCCTGTTATAAATCTTGCTGTCCAAAGAAGGCGCTTTATAATTCAGGATCTCGGCAAACTCAGGGGCCTTTAAGACCTCCATCATCTCCGTAAAATCATAATCAAAAAATTCCTTGAAGATGGCAATGTCGTGAAGCACCAGCTCACCCACGCTGCCTTCCACCTCACCCCGCATCTCGCAGGCCAGGCTGTAGCTGTTCTCGTTGTTCACCAAAAGATTGGTCAGATAACAGTGCCAGAGATTCCCGTAAAAGCCATGATCCGCCGCCTGCTCGGAAAGTCCGTGCATACATTTGTAAAAGAGCGGCCGCGCCCTGCCGTCCCCGGAGCGGTAATGTTCCATCAGCCAGACGACGTCCCGCAGGATATCTCCGTCTGCAAATTCCTTATATACGATCAGTTCTTCTTCTCTCATCGGTATACTGCCTCCATCAGTCAATTCCAAGAATGCCGGATTTCACGCCTTAATAGTTTCCCAAAATTCTCATATTCCGCGCCTCGTCGCGCAGGCCTCTTAATGCATTCTTCACAGCGCCGTCCGCAAAATTTCCGTCGAAGTCGATAAAAAAACGATACTCCCAGTCCCGTTCCTCAATCGGGCGGCTCTCAATTTTTGTCATATTCAGGTTATTATAGATGAAATGGGACAATATGTGGTAGAGGGAACCGCTCTCATGGGGCACCTCCAGGCAGATGCTGATCTTTTTCGCATCCTTACGAAATATCTTCTGATTGGTCACGATGATAAAGCGGGTGGAATTATTCTCCGCCTGGTTCACCCCCCGTTTTAGGATCTTAAGACCGTAAGCCTTCGCAGCCTGCTCCCCCGCGATGGCCGCCTGGGTCTTATCTCCCTCTCTGCTGACCTTTTCGGCCGCAAAGGCATTGTTTTTCAGGCTGATCTGTTTCCAGTCCTCATGTACTGCGAGAAATCTCGCACTCTGCATCAGCGACTGCGGATGAGAGTACACCGTCTTAATCTGCGAGATATCGGATCCCGGAAGTCCCAACAGACAGTGTTCTATCTTTATGATCTGCTCTCCCACAATATAATTTTCAAACTCCACCAAAAGGTCGTAGATCTCACTCACAATACCTGCCGTCGAATTCTCTATCGGCAGCACCGCAAAATCCGCGCTTCCCTCCTCGATTGCCGTCATGGCATCCCGAAAAGTTTCCACATGAAAGCTCTTGATCTGCTCCCCAAAATAGCGCTGCATCGCCAAATGAGAGTAGGCGCCTTCCGCTCCCTGAAAGACCACCCTGGCCTGCTCTGTCTCCAGCCTGTCCACGGCAATGAAGGGAAGACGGCCGAGAGCACCTGCCTCCACCAGCTTATTATACTGGAGCTTTCTGCTCATGGACATGATCTGCTCGAAAAGCTCCTGCACGCCATGCGCATTAAAGGCATTGTGCGTAAGAGCGCGCACCCTCGCAAGTTTTTCCATCTCTCTTGCCTTGTCAAGCACCTTTTTCCCCGTCTCGATCTTATAGTCGGCTACCTGAGAAGATATCTCCATACGCTCCTCGTAGAGCGCCACGATCTTTTCGTCAATCTGATCCAGCTTTTCCCGCAATTGAAGTAAATCCATATTCCCTGCATCCTTTCAACTTTGTTACCTCCCTAAGTTTACCCCAATTTGCTCTTGATAGCAAGTCGGATTGTCGATATAATAATAGTAAGAAAGAACAGGAGTTATGGGGGAGGAAGACCAATGACAAGCAAAGCAAAAAATATTCTGGCCATAATAATAGCACTTGTTATTATAATTGTGCTGATCCTGTGTGTGTTATTCACCGGACGCATCCCGGAAAACGATCCCGATACGGTGGGAAACACCCCCGGCAATTTGAATAACGGCGGATATTTCTGTGAATCGGATGGCCGCGTTTATTTTGCCAATGCTTATGACAACAACGCGCTCTACTCCATGAATCCGGATGAGACCGATATGAAGAAATTGAGCGGCAACTCGGTTTCTTCCATCAATGCAGCGGGAGACTACCTCTACTACTATATGACCAGCAGCAGCCAAAACGGCAGCGGCCTCGGCTATATGGGCCAGACTGCCGGCATCTACCGGAGCAAAAAAAACGGTAAGAATACTGCCGGACTTGGACGCCTGAATATTGTCACAATGCAGCTTTGCGGCAACTATCTCTACTATGAAACCTACAGCAGTCAAAACGGCACCAGCCTTGATAAGATCAAGATCGACAAGACAGATCAAAAGACCGTTGCCGACGAGATCATCAACCCCAACTGCTTTGCAAACGGCAGGATCTACTATAACGGCCAATCGGGAGACCATTATCTGCACGCCCTCGATGTGCGCACCGACCGCTCCTCGGTCGTCTGGCAGGGAGATCTCTGGAATCCCATCGTGCAGGGAAATTACGTATACTATATGGACATTTCGGAAAACTACCGCCTCTGCCGTTACAACTTAAACGATAAGGTGGTGGAAGTGCTAACCAACGAGCGGCTGGATATGTTCAATGTCTATGACAACTACATCTACTATCAGGTGAGTTCGGCGGATGCGCCCGCCCTCAAACGAATGCGGGTAGACGGCAGTTCCCAGGAGCTTGTGCGTGAAGGCATCTACCAAAACATCAATATCACCTCACAATATGTGTACTTTAACACCTTCAACGAGAGTGTTCCCGTTTATCGGACTTACACCTCCGGCCCCGTCAACGTGACCACCTTTGATGCCGCCAGAGCGGCGGCGCTCGCTAATATGACAGAATAACAGGCGTGATGTAAAAATCCGTTTGGAAACAAAAGAAAAGGCCCGGAACATTCCGAGCCTTTTCTTTATCCTATGTTTCTTCATCACTATAGCTAATCATTATTTGATAACACGTGTTTTTCTCCGTTTTGTTCCACTTCCTCCAAAAGCTCTAAAATCGATCTTCCCAACACGGGATGCCTTTCATACGGAGCGATCTGCGCCAGAGGCCGCAGCACAAAATCACGGTTTTTCATATCGCGGTGGGGAATGGTCAGCTTTTCCTCCTCCATCACAACGCCCTCGTACAAAAGAATATCCAAATCAAGCGTCCGCGGCCCCCAGCGCTCCTTGCGCTCTCTGGCCTCCGCGCGCTCTATCTCCTGCAGTCTGGAAAGCAATACCTCAGGAGGATAAAGCGTGTCAATCGCAATCACCCCATTTAGGTAATCTGCCTGTGCCACACCGCCGTAGGGCGTCGTCGCGATCCAGTCCGATACCCGGATCACCCTGCACTGCCTGTCTTCCCGAAGCGCCGCCACCGCTGCATCCAGATGGCCCTTTCTGTCTCCGATGTTGGAACCGCA
The DNA here is from genome assembly GCA_002492725.1 of Lachnospiraceae bacterium UBA7054. Classification (GTDB taxonomy): domain Bacteria; phylum Bacillota; class Clostridia; order Lachnospirales; family Lachnospiraceae; genus UBA3282. The sequence goes on along the minus strand of DLAF01000062.1, from coordinate 22,117 downwards.
GGCTATATAGGCGCGCCGCCATCCCCGCCAAATCTTTACGGAGACCATCCCAAACGGAAGGGGGATCGGTGCCTCCGGCTTCTTGATTTCCAAATCGACCGCTCTCACACGGGGAAATTGCAGGAGCAGCGCTTCCGCCGTCTTCTCCGCCGCCGTCTCGAGCAGCTTAAAAGTGTGTTCGGTGAGAAAAGCGTTCAAGAATCTGCAGACCACACCGTAATTTGTCGAAAGTCCCAGGTCATCCGTCATACCCGCCGCCCTGGTGTCCGTCTCAAGCGTTACACTGACCAGAAAATTCTGTCCCTTTTCCGTCTCCTGCTGATACACGCCGTGATGTGCGTAAACCTGCAGATCGCTTATGATGATCTGATCCATCTTTTTTCTCCCGTCGCTTTCGTTATACAATATCTCCCGTTATCTATTTGCGGTATTTCCCATCCCTACTGCTTTGCAAACTCCGCGCGCCACCGGGCAATCCTCATTTGTCCTGCCGGAATCATCAATTTTTATACGCGTCGCGAATCGCCTCCGTCATCTTGACGGCGCGTACATTCTCCTTCACATCATGCACCCGGACAAACATAACGCCCTGCTGCACACCGTATACGGTAGTCACGATCGTTCCCTCCACGCGCTCCGTCACCGGCAGATCAAGCCCCATACCAATCACGGACTTACGGCTTGCCCCCAAAAGCAGCGGCGATCCCAGCGAATGAAAATTCTGCAGGTGATCTATGATCTCCAGATTGTTCTCATAACTCTTGCCATAACCAATGCCCGGATCCAGAATGATCCTGTCATAGGCAATGCCGGCGTTCCTGGCCGTCTCCAAAGAAGCTTCCAAATCCCAGAGAATTTCCTCGATCAGATTCGTGTATCTTGCCTCTTTCCGATTGTGCCCCAAACAGCAGGGAAGCCCCGATTCCGCGATCACCTGTGCCATCTTATCATCATACTTCAGGCCCCAGATATCATTGATCATATCCGCACCTGCAGCAATGCCGGCTTTCGCTACCGCGGATTTACAGGTATCCAGAGAGATTGGGACATTAAATCTGGATTTGATAGCTTCGATCACAGGAACCACTCTGCTGATCTCTTCTTCCTCAGGAACTACGGTGTAGCCGGGCCTGGTCGATTCCCCGCCCACATCCACGATATCCATACCATCCGTTATCATCTGTTCTACGTGATATAATGCCTGATCCAGCTCATTAAATTTTCCGCCGTCTGAAAAAGAATCAGGTGTTATGTTTAGTATTCCCATCACATAAGTGTGTCCCTTCGGCCTAAAATCCCTCTGTCCAATCCTCATTTTGCATCCCTCCGTGTTTTTATGATATGACTGTTTATCCACAGGATTTTATTGTATTAAATCCTGATTATATTTTCCCTTCCCCAGCATCTGAAAGAACAGCTCCTGCCACCCGGGGTCTGTCTGGAAACAGCCTCTGGAAGCCACCGTTACGGTCCGGCTTCCCGGTTTCTCCACTCCACGCATGGTCATACAGGTATGCTCCGCTTCCAGCATCACCATCACGCCCTGCGGCTTTAAGTGCTCCATGACAGCCTCCACGATCTGTATTGTCATCTGTTCCTGAATCTGTGGCCTTCTGGCATACACTTCCACGGTTCTTGCCAGTTTGCTTAAGCCCACCACTCTGCCATTCGGCAGATAGGCGATATGCGCCTTCCCGTAAAAAGGCATGAGGTGATGTTCACACATAGAATAAAAGGTGATATCTTTTACCAGCACGATCTCATTGCTCTTAACGGCAAAGGTCTTGGATAAATGCACTGCCGCGTCCTCTTCCATCCCGGCAAAAATCTCTCCATACATACGGGCGATCCTGTCCGGCGTTTCCTTAAGTCCCTCCCTTTCCGTATCTTCGCCGATACCTTCAAGAAGCAGTCTGATTGCTTCCTTAATCTTTATCTGATCTACCATGATCGTCTCTCCTGATCGTATCTCTGTGATCTACCGTATCCATCAATTCTCCCAGATAGGAAAGGGAACCGAAGGCAACGATCACAGCCTCCTTATCCTTTCCCACAAGAAGATAAGCAATTTCCACAGCCTCCTGAACACTGTCCGCTGCCGTCACGGCGCTGTGATATTCCCGGGCGGTTTCCGCAAGCTCCAAAGCCGTGAGCGCCCGCTCTTTGATCGGCGGTGTCACAGTGATGATATGGGACGCCAGAGAAAAGGTAGCGCGAATCACCTTGTCGTACTCTTTGTCCCGTAGCATTCCTATTATATAAATAATTTTCCTGTTTGTAAAATAAAAACGGATACTTTCCGCCAATTTTTTCGCGGCATCCTCATTGTGGGCCCCGTCAGCGATCACAAGCGGTCTCTTCGCGATCACGTCAAAGCGTCCCGGCCATCTGGCGGCAAACATTCCCTGCCGCAGTTTTTCTTCCGTCACCGGAAACCCGCATCTTGTCAACGCCATGACCGTCTCAACTGCCAGTACCGCGTTTTCGATCTGAAACCGGCCCACCAAGGAGATCTCCAGATTCTTATAACGGTCATAGGAAAAGCTCTGCTTTGTCACGCCATACCTGATCTGTTTTGCCCGTGTCACATCCGCCGTCAGAAACTTTCCCTTCTTAAGAAGCGCTTCCTGCCGCAAGACCTTCATAACTTCCGGCATCTGCTTTACCGATATTACATAACACTTGTTTTTTATGATTCCCGCTTTGACCCCCGCAATCTCTTCCAAAGTCTCGCCAAGAATCTCCATATGATCCATACTGATCGAGGAAAAGACTGCCACCAGCGTGTTGTTTACCACATTGGTAGCATCCAAAGCTCCGCCAAGTCCCGTCTCTAAAACCACCAGATCACAGGCCTTGTCCTGAAACCAGAGAAAGGCCACCGCCGTCTCCACCTCAAAGAGGGTGGGATGGGCAAACCCCTCCAATGCCATAGCCTCCGCCGCCTGCTTTACCGGCTCCAGATATTTACACAGACCCGACTGCGTGATCGTTCTGCCGTCTATCTGGAAACGCTCCCTGTACTCCCGTACCGTGGGGGAAAGGTATCTGCCCACACGATATCCCGCCGTCTGCATCACTGTGGAAACATAGGCAAGGGTTGATCCCTTGCCGTTGGTGCCGGCGATATGTACAAATTTCAGTTTCTCCTGCGGATCACCCAGGCGGGCACACAACTGCCGCATCGTCTCCAGACCCATGACGCTGCCGAGGGGCCGCAATTCCTCTATATACTGCATGGCTTCCCGATAATTCACGGCTCCTCACCTTCCTTCTGTCTTATGTATAAGCAACCCGAAAACAGGTTAGACTGTATCTATGAAAAAATTTTTGCACAACTTCATTCACTGTGGCCTTCTCGGATGGTTTTTGGAAATCATCTTCACGGCCTTTGGCGCCTTCCGCAGGCGTGACTTAAGGCTGTCCGGGGTTACCTCCGTCTGGATGTTTCCGATTTACGGCCTGATGGCCTTCTTTTCCCCCATCTGCCGCCTCTTAAAAAACCGTTCCGTATGGCTGCGCGGCCTCGTATATACCACGTTGATCTACGCAGGGGAATTTATCACCGGCATATGGCTGAGCCGCCGCCACATCTGTCCCTGGAATTACGAGCGCGCCCGTTGGAACCTTAAGAAAGTGGTTCGCCTAGACTACGCACCCTTCTGGTTTCTGACCGGACTGCTCTATGAAAGACTCCTGCGCGAAAATGATGAAACACTGCGCCCCGACTGAATTATGATCCTCAATCGGCGTCAATATCTTCAGCGTCAATATTCAGAGTATTGAGCGTGCGCCGTTTTCTCCTGGCCTCCTCCGACGTGTGCAGGATATAGTCCTTGATTTCTTTTGCATGTTTGATATGTTCCAAAAAGAGCTGGGGATGCGTATTGTCCCCGGTGTAACAGGCCACGGTGCCCAGCCCGAAGATGCGCTCCGCCAGACTGGTCTTCAACTCCACATCCTGTACTTTATATAAATAACAGTCGTTTTCTGTTGTGTTTAACAATCCTCTGTCTACCGTGATCACCTTCTCATTAATCGTATATTTGGTAAAGGTAAAGGGCAAACCGAAAAAGAGCCATCGCTTGCGCTCCACATACTGCTCTCCTGTATCCGCCGCCTGGTCTTCCCTCATATCTTCCTGTCTCTCTTCCATGTCGGTCTCCTTCCCTTTTTATTTATAAATTCTCCTCGTTTACTATAGCATAAAACACCCCATTTCACAAGCTTCACTTGGCCTCGTTACAATTTGTGCCCCGCCCTCCGGAAATCCCCTTGCAACCCCTCCGCCTTTGTGCTATGATATACAAAATATAGGAAAACGACCGTAACCGTCCCACATGATAAGGAGGTTTTCGTATGACTGCTAAAGACTGTATTCTCGGCCGCAGAAGCATCCGTAAGTTTAAAGCCGATCCCGTCTCCCACGAGCTCATTGCCGAGCTTGTTGAGACCGCTTCCTACTCTCCAAGCTGGAAGCACACGCAGATCACCCGCTATATCGCGGTGGAGGGCGCACTGAAAGAAAAGATTGCCAGAGAGTGTTCTTCTCTGTATCCCCCCAACGGCGATATTATTTCGTCAGCTCCCGTGCTGATTGCGGTCACCATCATCAAAAACCGCAGCGGCTTTGAACGCGACGGCTCTTTCAGTACTCCCAAGGGCGACGGCTGGCAGATGTACGATGCCGGTATCGCATCGCAGAGTTTTTGTCTTGCGGCCTATGAAAAAGGGCTTGGTTCCGTCATTCTTGGTCTCTATGATCAGGAACCTGCGGAATCTCTCTTACAGCTTCCCGAAGACAGAGAACTGGTAGCGCTGATTCCGATCGGTTACCCCGATGAAACGCCTGTCGCTCCACGGAGAAAGCCTGTGGAAGAATTGTTATCCTATCAATCGTGATTTCAAAAGTAGAAGAGAATTTTCTCTTCTACTTTTTTTGACATTACTGCAAAGGAGTGTGATATCACATGAGACATTTGATGAACCCGCTTGATTTTTCCGTGGAGGAGCTTGACCGGCTTTTCGACCTGGCAAACAGGATCGAGGCCGATCCCGCCAGGTATGCCCACGCCTGTGAGGGTAAAAAGCTTGCCACCTGTTTTTACGAGCCAAGCACCCGCACCCGCTTAAGCTTCGAAGCCGCCATGCTGAATCTGGGCGGACAGGTCCTGGGCTTTTCAGACGCCGGTTCCTCCTCCGCCGCAAAAGGCGAGAGCGTGTCGGATACCATCCGCATCATTTCCTGCTATGCGGATATCTGTGCCATGCGGCATCCCAAAGAAGGCGCTCCCATGGTAGCGGCAAGCCGTTCCGGCATTCCCGTGATCAACGCGGGCGACGGCGGACACCAGCACCCCACCCAGACCCTCACGGATCTTCTCACGATTCGTTCCCTGAAAGGCAGGCTCGGCGGCTTTACCATCGGCCTGTGCGGCGACCTGAAATTCGGGCGCACGGTACACTCTCTGATCAACGCGCTGATTCGCTACCCCGACGTCAGCTTCCTCTTCATCTCCCCGTCGGAATTAAAGGTTCCCGACTACATCACGGACATGCTGACGGAACGGCATATTCCTTATGAGGAAGTCATTCGTCTGGAAGACTGTATGCCGCGGCTTGACCTTCTCTATATGACCAGAGTACAAAAGGAGCGTTTTTTTAACGAAGAAGACTACGTCCGCTTAAAAGACTTTTACATTCTGGACAAGGCAAAACTCTCCGCCGCCAGAGAGGACATGCTGGTGCTCCATCCCCTGCCCAGGGTCAACGAAATCTCCGTGGAGGTAGATGACGATCCCCGCGCCGTCTATTTCAAACAGGCACAGTACGGTGTCTATGTAAGGATGGCGCTGATCCTGACACTGCTTGAAATAGAAAACTAATTAAGAAAGAAGGTATCTACATGCTAAACGTAGGAAAAATCGAAGAAGGCTTCGTGCTCGATCACATCCAGGCCGGCAAGAGTCTGGACATTTACCATCACCTGAAACTGGATAAGCTGGACTGCACGGTGGCGATCATCAAAAACGCCCGCAGCAATAAGAAAGGGAAAAAGGATATCCTCAAGGTGGAGTGTGATATCAACACCCTGAATCTGGATATCCTTGCTGTCATTGATCATAATATCACCGTCAACGTGATTAAAAACGGTGAAATTGTAGAAAAGAAAGAACTGGTGCTCCCTCGGGAGATCCACAATGTCATCAAGTGCAAAAACCCGCGCTGCATCACCTCAATCGAGCAGGAACTGCCTCACATCTTTGTACTCGCGGATGAAGAAAAGGAAATCTACCGCTGCAAATACTGCGAAGAAAAGGCAAGCAATTCTTCCAGCCAGTGGTGAGCTTACTTTCTGCTCTGCACGGCCTCCCGCTCAAACTCTTCCCGTGCGCGGGCCAGGCATGTGCGTATCTTAGGCGAAAACTCACCGCATTCGCCCCGCATAATCATATCGTAGGCCTCTGCAGGGGTATAGGCTTCCTTATAGCATCGGTCGCTGACCAGCGCGTCATAAACGTCCGCCACGGAAACAATCTGCGCGGCAATGGGAATCTCCTCTCCCCTGAGACCTTCCGGATAACCTCTCCCGTCATACCGCTCATGGTGGTAGCGGCAGATATCGTAACTCACTCTGCCGTATTCACCTTCCTGGATATCTTCCAGCATCTCGATGATCTCACACCCCTTGATGGTATGTGTCTTCATCACATCAAATTCTTCTTTTGTAAGCTTGCCCGGTTTTAAAAGAATGGCATCAGAAATCGCTATCTTTCCCACATCGTGCATGGCAGCCGCCGCCGTGATCACGTCGATTGCTTCCTCGTCAAGCTGATATTCCGGATAAACCGCCGCCACATGCTCTGCCAGAATGCGCGTAAACTTCTTCACCCGTTTGACATGATCCCCCGATTCCAGATTGCGAAATTCCACCACATTGCTCATGGTGTCTATGATACGATTATTCATGCGCTGCAGTTCCGCCGCCTGCTGTCGCAGCACACCCGTCTGCAGCTCCACCATCTCCTCCAGATGACGCTTATTATAATAAAGCTCCATGATGTTCTGCGTTCTCTGCTTGATCACAATACTGTCATAGGGCTTGTGGATCACATCGGTCGCGCCCATCTCGTAGGCGATTCGCTCCGCCGCCAGCGTTGCTTCGCCCGAGATCAGGATGACGGGAATACGAGCGAGCCACCCACGGCTCTTCATCTCGTCGATCACTTCCAGACCATTCATTACGGGCATGACAACATCGAGGAGAACCGCGGATATCCGATCCGGGTTCGCCTCGATAATCTCGATGGCCTGTCTGCCATTGGCAGCCTCCACCGTCGTATATTCAGAAAAAATCTCACACAGAATGCCTCTGTCGATGTCCACATCGTCAACAATCAAGATAACGGAATCCTTCATCTCTGTTCTCCTCATTGTCCATAGCCTGTGTCACGCGCATCCGCGTCCTCACACCTGCGCAACATCCTTCATGGAGAAGCTGATCCTCCCCATCTTGTCCTTGCCAAGGCACACCACCGTGACGACATCGCCAAGCGTGAGCACATCCTCCACGCGATTGATTCTCTCCTTCGCAATCTTGGAAATGTGAACCATGCCTTCCTTGCCGGGTGCGAACTCGATAAATGCGCCGAATTCCTTAATGCTTACTACCTTACCCTGAAAAATCTGACCTTCCGCAAAGTCCGTGGTAATCATCTTGATCATCTCCACAGCCTTGTCCATCATCTCAGCATCCGTACCGCAGACGGAAACCTGGCCTTCGTCGTTGATATCGATCTTCACGCCGGTGCGGGCAATGATTTCATTGATGGTCTTGCCGCGCTGACCCACCACATCACCGATCTTATCGGGATCGATCTGAATGGAAATGATCTTCGGCGCGTAAGGGCCAACCTCCTTACGGGGCGCAGAAATTGCCGGGCTCATGCAGTTAGCCATGATAAACTCCCTCGCTTCGCGGCATCTTTCGATTGCGCCTTCCACGATAGGCTTTGTCAGACCGTGGATCTTGATATCCATCTGAATGGCCGTGATGCCCTCATGGGTTCCCGTCACCTTAAAGTCCATATCGCCAAAGAAATCCTCAAGCCCCTGAATATCCGTCAGAAGCACAAAATCATCATCCGTATCGCCCGTTACCAGACCACAGGAGATACCCGCAACCATCTTCTTGATCGGCACGCCCGCCGCCATCAGGGACATACAGGACGCACAGGTGGAAGCCATGGAAGTAGAACCGTTGGACTCAAAAGTCTCCGATACGGTACGAATGGCATAGGGAAACTCCTCCTCGGAGGGCAGCACAGGTATAAGCGCCCTCTCCGCCAGCGCACCATGACCGATTTCTCTTCTGCCGGGGCCTCTGCTCACCTTAGTCTCACCTACGGAGTAGGACGGGAAATTGTAGTGGTGCATATATCTCTTGCTCGTAACGTTCGGGTCAAGGCCGTCCACCTTCTGCATCTCAGAAAGCGGCGCCAGCGTACATACATTGCAGATCTGGGTCTGTCCTCTGGTGAACATCGCGGAACCGTGCACTCTGGGTATGATATCCACCTCTGCGGAAAGCGGCCTGATCTGGTCAAGGGCTCTGCCGTCGGGACGCTTGTGATCCTTTAAGATCATCTTGCGAACCGTCTTTTTCTGGTACTGATACACCGCCTCGTCAAGGACTGCCAGATACTCCTCGTTCTCCGCAAAAGCCTCCTCCAGCCTTGCGGTGATATTCTTGATATTCTCCTCGCGCACCTGCTTCTCGTCTGTGAAGACTGCCTTTTCCATCTCTTCAGGCGTCACGATCTTCTTCATGTCCTCAAACATCTGCTCAGGCACTGCACAGCTCTCATAACTGTGCTTGGGCTTACCGACTTCCGCGACGATCTTATCAATAAAGGAAATGATCGTCTGGTTGACCTCGTGCGCCTTATAGATTGCTTCCAGTATCTTCGCCTCCGGCACTTCGTTGGCGCCTGCCTCGATCATCATAACCCGCTCAGAGGTGGAAGCCACCGTCATCTTCAGGTCACCTTTATCCCACTGCTCCTGGGAAGGGTTCACGATCAACTCGCCGTCCACCATACCCATCTGCGTCATCGCACAAGGCCCTGCAAAGGGAATGTCCGAAATACAGGTCGCGATCGCCGTGCCAAGCATCGCCACCAGCTCAGGGCGGCAGGCAGGATCCACGCTCATCACCATATTATTTAAGGTCACATCATTGCGATAATCCTTGGGAAACAACGGTCTCATGGGCCTGTCGATCACGCGGCTCGTCAAGATAGCGTTCTCAGAAGGCTTTCCCTCCCTCTTATTAAAACCGCCGGGAATCTTTCCTACCGCATAAAATTTTTCCTCATACTCTACGCTGCAGGGGAAGAAATCAATGCCGTCCCTGGGCTTGTCCGAAGCCGTTGCGGTAGACAACACGGTAGTCTCCCCGTACTGCATAAACGCGCAGCCGTTTGCCTGTTTGCCGACTCTGTCGATGTCCACACGAAGGGTACGGCCGGCGAGTTCCATGGTATAACTCTTGTACATAATCCTCTCTCCTTCTTCTCTTCTTTGATTCTTCTCTTTGCTTCTAAATGGAAAAGCGGATTTAGGGTCGGACCTGCCAACCCTATCTCCGCTCATCAGCTCTCCTTATTTACGAAGTCCAAGTTTCTCGATCAGTGCACGATATCTCTCGATATCCTTTTCTTTCAGATATCCCAGCAGGCCGCGTCTTTGACCTACCATCTTCAAAAGACCTCTTCTGGAATGATGATCCTTGGGATGCTCTTTCAAATGATCGGTAAGTTCCTGAATCCTTGCCGTCAATACTGCCACCTGTACCTCCGGTGAACCGGTATCGCCGGGCGTTCTGGCATACTCGTTAATAATCGCTGTCTTCTTTTCCTTAGAAATCATGATTTCTCCTTTCCTTCAGGGGGCTGCCCTGATAACCGCCTGACACCAGGAAGGGGTCGGAGTGTCCCGCCTCCGCGTATCGGCTGAATTTCATACCGTCATATTTTACCACAGTGGTACTGTGTTGTAAAGCTTATTTTGCATTGCCGCAGAAATTTGCGTATCAAATACACAGGCCGCCGCAGTTTTTTTATTCTCAGTGCGCGCTCTGTCGATAACTCTCCCCCAATTTCGCCGCGATCTCATCATACTGACGGTACATTTTCTGTACTTCATTTTCCAAAATATAGTAGTGCCGCACATAGGGAATGAGCAATACCAAAAACGCCGCCACCACCAAAAGCAAACTTCCCGCGCCGTCCGTTCCCTGCGCCATCAGCAGGAATGCCATACCGATCGACAGTATGGTAAACAGGGCAAAAATCACCGTGACAATCAGATGGATCAGCCGCTCATGCTGGAAAAATCCCACCTGCACGAGATGTTCCTCCCTGATCCGCTCCCAATCAACATCCTCCCGCAAAAGCAATTCATCCATATATTTTCGATAAGTCAGGATACGTTTTTCCATCTTAGTCTCCCTGCTTCAGTCATACAATACCCGCACCGCTTTAAACGGCGAACGGTAGGAAACGTTGGAAATCTTGATTCCCGTCTTGGGGCTGCTGGCGTGAACCACCTGGCCGTTTCCGATGTAAATGGCAACATGATTGATGGTCTTGCCCTTGGCGTAGAAAATCAAATCACCGGGTTTTGCTTCCGACACCTTAATCGTAGTTCCACAGCCTGCCTGTGCTCTGGAATTCCGTGGAAGCTTCACACCGTACTTTTGAAAGACGCTCATCACAAAACCGGAGCAGTCGGCTCCCTTTGTCAGGCTTGTCCCGCCCCACACGTAGGGATTGCCGATAAACTCTTTCGCGTACTGACAGATATCCACACGCACATCGGAAATGCCCTGCCCGTAAAGAAGTTCCGACATCGTGACCGCCGTGCCAAGTTCCGCGCTGACTTCCACATACTCCGCCGAAACAAAGACCTCATCGTCATCCAAAAAGACCTTTACCCAGTCGCCCTCCACGGCAGAGACTTCCAGTTCCTCGCCTCGTGGTACCAGGGTGATGACTTCCGAGTCCGTATTGGCCTGTGCCCGCACCTTTAAGCTGTCCGTCGTGACCTTCGCCATGGTGGTAGCAAGTTCTTCCGCCCTGTGCTTGGCGGGAATTCCTGTCAAAAGATAATCCCGGCTCACATACCCCTCCACATTTCCGGAACTGATATGCGCCCAGGTCTCGTCCATATCAAGTACTTCACAGGCCGCGTCCTTGGGCAGTTTTCCTACCAGCCGCCCGTCCTCTGCCCCAATCGCTCTGATATTCAGGTTATCGCTCACGTTGGCAATGCCGAGATTGGTATAGCCCCAATTGGCATTCTTTGCCCGCTCATAAGCAAGCTCGTAATCTTTTGCGGTCTTTTCAGAAAGGAGTACCGTACCGGAGCCTAACGAACCGTTCAATACATCCTGCGCCGTCTCTGCGCCGCTCCCGATACTGTTGCCGCTGACCTGTGTACTGTTACCGCTTAGCGTTTCTGCCACTTGTTCCGACTCCCGATCCAGCTTTAACTGTCCGGCCGGCAAAAGATCACATATGGGCGAGGAAGCCCGCGCAGTCAACGTTGCATTTGTTAAAATAACAGTCGCTATTACAAGCGCCATTTTCCGTTTCTTCATGGAAATAGTTTTTCTCCCTGTATCCGTTCCTAATTTGGCTCAAAATAAGTATTCGCAAAGGCAATGTTTGTCGCATGATCCGCCACGCGCTCCAGCCCCGAAACGATATCGGAAAACAGAGCTCCCGCTTCGGGCGTACACTCGTTGCTTGACAGCCTCTCGATATGCTTCTGCTGCAATTCTTTCTCCTTCTCGTCAATGGCCTCTTCCAGGTTTCTGATATCTTCCTCATGCTCTTCCGTACTCTTTACAAACATTTCAAAGGAAAAGCGCAGAACCGTATTGACCATATCCATCATCTCGCCCAGCTCACGCTGCGCCTCCTTGGAAAAACCGATGCCGGTCTCCTCCCTGCGCGCCGCCGCATCCGCAATGTTCTCCGCATGATCTCCAATCCGCTCGATATCATTGACCACATGGAAGAGCGCACCGATACTCTTCAAGTCCTCGATCGGCAGGGTCGTCTGATTGATTTTTACCAAATAGTTCGTAATGGCATGGCTTAAGAAGTCGATATTTTTCTCCACCTCATATACCTCATCGATTTCCTCCCTGTCCAGTGTGATCAGGGCATTCATCGCGCGGTTTAAGTTTTCATTTGCCAAGGAGCCCATGCGGTCAAGTTCCTTAATGACTTCCACCATGGCAGTAGCCGGATTTAAAAGCATCTTCTCGCCTATGTATTTGAGCTGGTAGCTGTCCCGGTAACCAATCTTCTTGTCGTCGCCCGGTACCAGCACATGGGTCAGTTTTACGATCTGCTTAATAAACGGCATCATAATGATCACCTGAAATACCTTGATCAGGATATGCGCATAAGCAACCACTCGGCCCGCATCACCGTGCGCCAGAATTTCCAATCCGTTCACGATCTCTTCCACCGCCAGCAAAAAGATGGCGTATACAATGATCGTACCGATGATATTAAAAACCAAATGGATCGCCGCCGCCCGCTTTGCATCCTTCTTACCGTTTAAGGACGCGAGAAGAGCCGAGGTACAGGCACCGATATTACAGCCTAAGATAATAAACATGCCGATATCCAGACTCATCAGGCCCTGATTGGCAAGAAGAACCATGATACTGACCGTCACCGAGGAGCTCTGGATCACCGCCGTAAGAACCGTCCCCAAAAGCACCGCCAGGATCGGCGAGCGCAGGGAGGCAAACATATGTAAGACCGCCGGCGAATCCTTCATGCCCGACATCGCTCCCGACATCGTACTCAATCCCATAAAGAGAACGCCGAAGCCGATAATGACTTCGCCCCATCTGGATATCTTCTGCTTCTTGACGAACATAATAATAAGAACGCCCACAAGCAGGATCACAGGCGCCGCTTTCTCCAGTTTCAGGGAAACGAGGAGGGCTGTCACCGTCGTACCGATATTGGCACCGAAGATCACGCCCGCCGCCTGCGTAAGCGTCATCAGACCGGAATTGACGAAGCTGACCACCATCACCGTACAGGCCGAAGACGACTGGATTGCCGCCGTAAAGATGACGCCCACTAAAATGCCCATAAAACGGTTCGTCGTAAGTCTCTCCAAAATGCCTCTGAGCCTGGCGCCTGCAACCTTTTCGATGCTGTCGCTCATAATGCGCATACCATATAAAAACAGCCCCAGGCCGCCGGCCATGGAAAGAATGATCGTTGGATTCATCTCGTTTCAGATATCCTTCCTTTGTTCATCACTGATAAAAAGCTATACGCTACTATTTTATCGAATATGGGGTTTTCTGACAAGCCCCAGTTAAAATTATATGATCACGTGAATTCTCTTCCCGCCGCAATATCCGCAGCAATCTGCGTCTTTAATGCTTTTACGGAATCAAATTTTTGCTCCGGTCTGCAAAAATGCAGCAGCTCTACAATCATTTCACGCCCGTAGAGATCTCCGTCAAAATCATAAAGATAGGTCTCGATCCCGACTCTGTTCTCATCACTCACCGTCGGCTTACACCCCACGTTGGAAATCCCTTTGCAGATATTCTTTCTGCCGTCGATTTGCACACGCGTATTATAGACGCCGTTGGGCGGAAGGAGCTTATCCTTTTCCGGCACAAGATTCGCGGTGGGCATTCCCAGCGTGCGTCCCAGCTGCTTCCCATGCTCCACGGATCCTCTCACCGTATAGGGTCTGCCGAGCATCTCTGCCGCATCCTGCATCTTACCAAGACGGACCGCATCCCTGATTCTGGTGGAGCTTACTTCCTTCCCGCCCACTTTCACCTTCTCGATCAGTTCCGTACAGTAACCAAAGCGGTCCGCACAGTGCGCAAGCAGAGCAAAGTCCCCTGCGCCTCCCTTTCCGAAAGAAAGATCCGGCCCGGCACAGATATAGGCCGCCCGCATCCGCTTTGCCAAATAGTGCTCCACAAAGGCCTCGGGCGCGGTGGCCGCCGTCTCCCTGTTTAAGGGAAACTCAATCAGTACGTCGATGCCCAGCGCAGCAAACGCCTCCCGTTTCTCCGCTCTGGTCGTCAGCTCCTTTTCCTCTCCGCCAAAAAAGGCGGACACCTGTGTGTCAAAAGTAAAGACCGTTGCGATAAGCCCCTGCTTTTTTTGCGAGGTCAGATGTGAGAGCAGTTTTTGATGTCCCAGATGAATCCCGTCAAACTTACCGATGGCGACGGCGCTTTTTTGTGACAGCATAAAGTCTGTCGTACCTTCTATGATCTCCATACTCTTTTCCCTTGTTCCCGATTTACTCCGATAAAAACATTTTTAAGGGCTTCGCGTCCCGCTCCCTGTCCTGATACTGATAAATTCCGTAAAAACGGCCCGCCGCGTCATACATGCGAACCTCTTCTCCCGCTTTTAAAGGCAAAAACCGCGCAAACATTGCTTCAGGGATGCGATTGCCGTTTCGAAGAAGCCGCTCTCCGCTTTCTTCCACCGTTACCGCCCGCAGATTCCCAAACACAGCATCAGGTTTAATAATAACATCCGATATCTTATCTTCATCGCGCAGTCTTTCAATTTGCGAAAGCGTCATCGCCCCGTCGATACCAAAGATACCGACCCGGCTTCTCGTAAGGCTTTCCATCACGCCGCCCACCAAAAGCCGTTCTCCAATGTCATGACAGAGCGTGCGGATATAGGTGCCTTTGGAGCAGACCACGCGAAAGCGCACTAACGGCAGGGCCATCTTAAGGATCTCCAGCTCACTGATCGTCACCGGACGGGGCTTACGCTCCACTTCTTTCCCGGCTCTGGCAAGCTCGTAGAGCTTCTTGCCGTTCACCTTTAGGGCTGAATACATGGGAGGCGTCTGTTCGTAACCGCCCAAAAAATGCAGAATGTTTTCCCGCACCGCTTCCTCGTCCAATTTCGCCAGCGCTTCCTCATCCGCTTTCGATAACACCTGTCCTGAAATATCCTGCGTATCCGTGGAAAGTCCCAGCCTCAGAACCGCAATATATTCCTTGTCCCAATCAGTGAGCAGATCGCTAAGCTTCGTTCCCGAACCAAAACATACAGGGAGCACGCCGACCGCATCCGGGTCAAGTGTCCCTGTATGTCCTATCTTTTTCTGTCTGCAGATACCCCGAAGCTTGGCCACCACATCGTGGGACGTGTAGCCCGCTTCTTTGTATACATTCAGGATTCCGTTGTACATAAATCTCCTTATTGCTATGTGCTATACCTGCTCCCGCAAACGTGCCCGCGAAAGCTGTGCCGCAATCTCATGTGAAAGGTTGTTGATATTGTCGTGATAGGTTCCGTTCATCGTGCAGCCCGCAGCCCGCACATGACCGCCGCCGCCAAATTTCAAGGCTACCTCCGACACGTCCACCACACCGTTGGAGCGCATACTCACCTTGTACGTAAGCGTCCCGATCTCATACATAAAGATGGCGCAGTCCACTCCCTTGACAGCCTGCAGCTGGTTGACAATACCGTCCAGATCCTTGGGACCCACCTGATAAAACTCCATCATGCGGCGGCTCACCATACTGACAATGCAGCGATCCTCCATAAAACGCACACTCTCCAGAATGGCTCTGCCCAAGATCTGCGTCTGCAAATAAGTCTTCTCATAGTAGGTTGCCTCAATCAGACTTGAAAAATCAAATCCAAATTTAAGTAATTCCGAGGCAATCTCCATCGTCCGCGGAGACGTGTTGGAAAAGCGGAACACTCCTGTATCGTGAGCAATACCGATATAAATGGCCTTGGCAATCTCCTCATCCACAAGCGAAGGCTCCATCAGCTCATACAGAAGCTCCGCCGTGGAACTTCTCTCCGGTTCCACCACATGCTCATCGCCGCAGCCGGCGTTGCTGATGTGATGATCGATATTGATCCGTCTGTGCGCCCGCGCAAAGATGGGCTGCGCATCCCCCAGCCGTTCCTCGTTGCAGTCAAGCGCAAAGAAAACATCATAGCACATGTTGGTGTTAAATTCTGATTTAATAACTTCAATATCATCTAAAATCCGAAAAACTGCAGGCGGTTCCTCCAGATAAACGTCTATCTGCGCCCCTGGAACCTCCTTTTTCAGATAACGGTACAGCGCCATGACGGAACAGACACAGTCCCCATCAGGTCTCACGTGTCCGCCGATTGCTATGGTCTTTGCACCGGTCAAATCATTGATTCTCTTCATCCTCACTCCCCTTGCTTTCTCCGGCAGCCTCCCTGTCGGACGCCACCACTTCCTCAATCCGCTTTGACATACTCACCCCGTAGGCAATGGATTGATCCATGATAAAGGTGATCTGCGGTGTATTTCGCAGATTGATGATCCGTGCGAGCTGTCCGCGGATATAGCCTTCCGCACTCTTTAACCCGGCAAGCGTATCCGTCTGCGCTTTCTCGTCTCCGAGCACGCTGATCCACGCCTTACAGGTCTTTAAATCCGGCGCTACTTCCACCGCCACCACCGAGGTCATGGGCGCGATCCGGGGATCCTTGATCTCTCCCCTGATGATCTGTGCCAGCACTCGCTGTACCTCCCCGTTGATGCGGGTATTTTTAACACTGTTTTTACGCATTGCAGCTCATCCTTTCCTCTGCGCTTTTATTGATAACAAATGATATTTTATGCTTAACGCGGCACCTCAACCATGATGTAAGCTTCCACGATGTCAAGCTCTTCCATCTTGTCAAAGCCCTCGAACACGAGACCGCACTCGAAACCGGCCTTGACCTCCTTGACATCGTCCTTAAAGCGCTTGAGAGAAGCAAGCTCCCCCTCGTAAATCTGCTCTTCTCCTCTGCGGATACGAATCTTACAGCCTCTCTGGAACTCGCCGTCAAGCACATAGGAACCCGCAATATTACCGATGGCAGATGCCTTAAAGATCTGTCTCACCTCTGCATGCCCGATCACCTTTTCCTCAAAGACGGGATCAAGCATACCCTTCATGGCAGCCTCGATATCCTCGATTGCCTGATAGATGACCTTGTAGAGACGCACATCCACGCCCTCGCGCTCCGCCACTGTTTTCGCCGTGGCGTCAGGTCTCACATTGAAGCCTATGATGATGGCCGATGATGCGGAAGCTAAAGACACATCCGACTCGTTGATGGCACCCACACCGCCATGGATACACTTCACGACCACTTCCTCGTTGGAAAGCTTGCTCAGGCTCTGTTTCAAGGCCTCCACGCTGCCCTGTACGTCCGCCTTGACAATCAGGTTAAGTTCCTTCAGGTTCCCTTCCTGAATCTGGTTGAACAGATCATCCAGGGACATCTTTGTCTTGGTATCGGCAAGCATCTCCTCCTTATGCTGCGCAAGATATGTGTCTGCATAAGTTTTTGCGCTCTTGTCGTTCTCGTGTACAATGAACACCTCACCGGCGCTGGGCACATCGGACAGTCCGAGAATTTCCACCGGTGTGGAGGGCGTCGCCTCCTTTACCCGTCTGCCCTTGTCATCGATCATGGCCCTCACCTTGCCGTGGCTTGCGCCTGCGGAGATAAAGTCGCCTACATGGAGCGTTCCCTTCTGTACCAAAACGGTAGCCACGGGTCCTCTTCCCTTGTCAAGTTCCGCCTCAATGACCAGGCCTCGCGCATTCCTGTCGGGATTCGCCTTAAGTTCCAGAATCTCTGCCGTGAGCAGAATCGTCTCCAACAGATTTTCAATGCCTTCCCCGGATTTCGCAGATACAGGCACAAACTCCGTGGACCCGCCCCAGTCTACCGGGATCAGCTCATATTCCGTCATCTCCTGTTTCACACGGTCAATATTTGCATTCGGCTTATCAATCTTATTCACCGCCACGATAATCTCAATACCGGCAGCCTTTGCATGGTTGATTGCCTCCACTGTCTGGGGCATCACGCCATCATCAGCCGCCACCACCAAAACGGCGATATCCGTAGAATTCGCGCCGCGCATACGCATGGCCGTGAACGCCTCATGGCCAGGCGTATCCAAGAAGGTGATACTCTGCCCCTTGACACTCACAGTATAGGCACCGATGGCCTGTGTGATACCGCCTGCCTCCTTATCCGTCACATTGGTCTTACGGATGGCATCCAGCAGCGAAGTCTTACCATGGTCTACGTGTCCCATCACGCAGATGACGGGCGGACGCGATACCATGGTGGAGGCGTCCTCCTCCTCCTCGCGCAAAAGTTCCTCGATCACATCGACCTTGACTTCCTTCTCGCAGATGATCTCGTACTCGATGGCGATATTCTCCGCTTCTTCATAGGAAACATCAGAGTTTAAGGTCACAACCTGTCCCTGCAGGAACAGCTTTTTAATAATCGCTGAGGGCTGGATTTTCATCTTGTCAGCCAGTTCCTTGATGGTCAGCGTCTCCGGGATCGTGATGACCTTGATCTGCTCCTCCTTTGCCTCCTCCGGCTTCTTCTCCGGTTTAATAAAGCGGCCTGCCTTGCTGCGGTTCTTTACTGCCGCATTGTCTTCCTCGTAAATGTGGTCCTTTTTCGACCTCTTATCCCTGTCCTGATTTGCCCTGCGCTTCTCGTCTTCCCTGTGATTTGGCACGTCCTTAGCGGGCGCGGCAGCGACAAAGTCCTTCTGAACGTTATTTTTCCGAAATCTATTGTCCTGCCCGCCAGCTCCTCTCTGAGGGCGGTCACTATTTCCGCCATTCCTGCCAGCAGCGAAGGGAGCAGCGCCACCCCTGCGATCAGTCTGACCACCGTTATGATTCTGCCTGCTCTGGCTTTCAGGTCTGCGATTTTCTTCTGCACTGCCCGTTCTCTCCTGTCCGGCTGCCGATCTTGCTGCGGCCGCCTCATTTTTGGCGCTTTCCCGTTTCTCCTGCTGCCGCTGTTCGAGCCGTCTCTCCTCCTGCTGCCGCTGACGAACCTCATAGGGTTCCGCCGTCACCGGGATCGGCTTCTGGGTGGGACGTACAATCTTATGCGGTGTATTTTGTGGCTGTACGGGACGGGCCCCATTCGACATGGGTCTGCTGCCCCCCCTGTTTTGTCCGCCACCCTGCGCCGGGCGTCCTCCCATCTTGGAATTGTGGGGGTTGCTCACGAAGATGATCCTCTTCTTTTTCGGCGCATCTGTCCTGGACTCCGTTTTCCCCTCAGTCCTCGAGCCCTCGGATTTTGACGCTGCGGGTGCCTTCTCCGCCTGCGGTTTCTCCTCTCCTGCGGGCGCTGCCTTTTTCTCCTTAGGCCCCTTTTCTTCCTTCTTTTCAACAGGTACCGCTTCCCCTGCCGGCGAAACGTCCTTCTTTATCGGCATATCTTTCTTTTCGGACGCCGCTTCCTTCCGGTTCGCCGCATCAGCCTTCCCGTCAGCTCCAAAGGCCTTGCGCACCAGCGCGATCGCATCGTCCTCTATGGAGCTTTGCGCCACCTTAACCTCATATCCTTTAGCCTGCAAAAAGTCGATCAACTCCTTGCTCTTTTTGTCCAACTCTTTTGCCAGCTCATGTACTTTCATCTTCGCCATACTTACTACCTCCACCTATTTCGAGTCCGCTAAATGCTTCTGTATCGAATTTGCAAATCCCTCGTCTGTCACCGCAAGGACTGATCGTTCTTCCCTGCCCATCGAGTGGCCGATCACCTCTTTCGTCCCATAGAAGGCACAGGGTACCTCATAATAATCACACATGTTATTATACTTCTTTCTGGTATTATCCGACGCGTCCTCCGCTATGATGACCAGGTGCGCCTTACCGCTCTTTACTGCAGTTTCCGTTGCAAATCCGCCACTGACAACATTTCTGGAGCGAGCGGCGAGTCCCAGCATGGATAATACCTTATCCTTTCCCGGTATCTGCTTCATGCCCGCCCTCCTCAAATTGCTTCTCCAGAGCCTCGTATATTTCGTCCGGTATGCGCTGCTTCAAAGAACGTTCCAGGCCCTTGTTCTTTTCGGCTCTGGCAAGACACTCCTTCTGCCTGCACAAATAGGCGCCCCTGCCGTTCTTTCTTCCCGTCATATCAAGAAATATCGGTCCCTCTGCACTTTTGAGCACGCGCATCATCTCTTTTTTATCTTTCATTTCCCCGCAGCCCACGCACTGGCGCAGAGATATTTTTTTTGCCATATTTATCCTCATTTCTGAGCAGTCCACTCTGTAACACACCCTGAGAATCCTGCGCTTATGCCTCGGCGCCGTCTTCTTCTACCGCTTCTTCCTGCTCATAGGCCTCATCACTGCTCTCTTCGGTGTACGCCTCTTCCCCGTACTCCTCATCGTAGCCTTCCTCGTCATATTCCTCATCGTCATAGACGTAGTCCTCATAGCGGAAGCCGGGCGCATCTTTGGCCTGTGTTTCGCTCTTGATGTCAATCTTATATCCCGTCAGCCTTGCCGCCAGCCTTGCGTTTTGTCCCTCCTTACCGATGGCAAGGGAAAGCTGGTAATCCGGCACTACGACCTTTGCCGTCTTCTCATCGGGATCCGCAAACACCGCCACGATCTTTGCCGGGGAAAGCGCATTCTGAATCAGATTGCCCGGGTTCTCATCCCAGTTGACAATGTCGATTTTCTCCCCACAAAGCTCATCTACGATAGAATTGACCCTGGCGCCGTTGATGCCCACGCAGGCACCCACCGCATCCACGTTTGGATTGTTGGAGCGTACCGCAAGCTTCGTCCTGCTGCCCGCCTCTCTGGCAATGCTCATAATCTCGACCGTGCCGTCCTTGATTTCCGTCACCTCGGACTCAAAGAGACGCTTCACCAACTCAGGGTGCGTGCGGCTCACCAGGATTCTCGGCCCCTTGGGGGTGTTTCTCACCTCTAAAATGTACACCTTGATACGCTCCGTCGGACGAAAATGCTCGGTTTTCACTTGCTCGTTCTCATTTAAGATAGCATCCGCCTTGCCAAGGTTAATAGAAATGTTCTTCCCCATATAACGCTGGACAATGCCCGTCACCACATCCTTTTCTTTCTCGAAATACTGGTTGTAAATGACACTGCGCTCCTCCTCACGAATCTTCTGCAAGATCACGCTCTTGGCATTCTGGGTCGCAATGCGGCCAAACTCCTTGGAACGGATCTCCACACGGACGATATCACCCACCTTGGCCGCCGGGTCAATCTCCTGCGCATCTTCCGGTGAAATCTGCATCACCGGATCCTCAACTTCCTCCACGACTTCCTTCTCCGCATAGCAATAGTAGTCACAGGTTTCCCTGTCGATCTCCACCTTCACATTGTCCGCCTTGCCGTAGTGGTTTCTGTAGGCGGTGATCAGAGAATTCTCGATGGCCTCAAAGAGGGTGTCTTTGCTGATTTCCTTCTCCCTCTCCAGAATCTCCAGCGCCTCCATCAATTCCTTATTCATTTTCCATTGTCCTCCTATGTCTCATTGCTGATTATCCTTAACGCGTCAGAAATCAAATGCCAGTCTGACCGTCGCAATATCCTGTCTCTCAAAGACATGTGGGGATCCGTTCTCCTCTATGGTGATCGTTCCCGCGTCATACGCCTTCAAAACTCCCAAAAACTCCTTCGTTCCATCAATCGGTTTGTAAGTCTTGATTTCGACCTCTGCTCCCAGACTCTGCTCCAAATGCCGGTCCTTTTTTAAGACCCTGCCAAGCCCGGGACTGCTGACCTCCAGGATATAAGCATCCGGGATAAAATCCTCCGCGTCGAGCGCATCCGACAGGGCGCGGCTCACATCTTCACAGTCCTGAATGTTTACACCGCCCGGTTTGTCGATATAGACCCGCAGATAGTAGTCTTTTCCCT
The DNA here is from genome assembly GCA_002492725.1 of Lachnospiraceae bacterium UBA7054. Classification (GTDB taxonomy): domain Bacteria; phylum Bacillota; class Clostridia; order Lachnospirales; family Lachnospiraceae; genus UBA3282. Next base: position 291 of record DLAF01000062.1, on the reverse strand, counting down.
CTTTCACATACTCCACATCGTAGACCTCTACTCCCGCTTTGCTGACGATGGGAGAAAGAAGGCTCTCTGTCCGCTCCTCGTAAGTTTCTCTTTTAGACATCCTTCTCTCCTTAATAATGCCCTTGCACATAGAAAGAGCGGACTCGCAAGTCCACTCTTTATCTCAGTAACCATTCTGAATACTGAAAGTATTATAGCACCCTTTTTCTTCCATTGCAAGTGCTATTTGACAGAATACCACTTTTCCTTTACGCTATAGGTAGCTTTTAATAAACTATACCCTTTGTCAAG
>DLAF01000064.1 GCA_002492725.1 Lachnospiraceae bacterium UBA7054 | reverse complement strand
TTTCACATCGTCAAGCCCTTTTTTAAAAAATTTCATAATTTTTTGCTTTATGAAATTTTAAAGAAGGAAAAAAAAGAAATCTCAATCTCTTAAGATTCTTTTTAACGGAGAAAGAGGGATTTGAACCCTCGCGCCGCTCACGCGACCTACACCCTTAGCAGGGGCGCCTCTTCAGCCTCTTGAGTATTTCTCCATAGTCTGAATTATTACTTATTTTCCTATATATCGTTTTTGCACCAGAGTTATTTTCGCAGAAAATTACTTGGAGTTAATTCTGTAAGAATTTACTCGGAGTTATTTTCACAGAAAATTACTCCTCTTAAAGCGAACGTAAAGTAATTATACATAAGCTGATTTTGTTTGTCAATGCCTTTTTCGCGGATTCCTTTTGAATTACGTCCGCTATTTATTTCCCAACTAATTATCTTTCACTCACAGCGTACAATACTCCTGTACTGCCGTCTCGTAAAGGTCCTGTCCCTCGGCGTCAATCACCACGATTGCCGGAAAATTTTCTACAGTAAGTCTGCGAATCGCTTCCGTCCCCAGATCATCATAAGCAATCACTTCCGATGACTTGACGGAGCCTGCCAACAATGCCCCTGCGCCGCCAACCGCCGCAAAGTATACCGCGCCGTTTCTGACAATGGCATCCTTTACTGCCTGGGAGCGCTTTCCTTTTCCAATCATGCCAATCAGCCCCATATCCAAAAGCGCCGGCGCATACTTATCCATACGGCTTGCGGTGGTAGGGCCTGCGGAACCGATTGGCCTGCCCTCCCTTGCCGGGGAAGGACCCATGTAATAAATCACGTTGCCCTCCATCGCGATCGGTAAGGCTTCTCCCTTTTCCAAAGCTTCCTGCATTCTTTTGTGCGCCGCGTCGCGCGCCGTATAAATCGTTCCTGTGAGATAGACGTAATCTCCCGCCCGCAGCTTACTTGCCGTTTCCTTATCAATAGGCGCTGTGATATGCCGTTCCATACTTTCCTCCACTCCATACTACCATTAGACAATCATATATCTTGTATCCTATTCACTCCAAGACACAATATATACTATATATAGAAGAAATACAATTTATCTAATAAACAACTTTGAGGCTCCAAACCGTCAGTTACCCAAAAGTTTATAATACCCGCACCGCATGCCTGTTTACATGACAGCAGATATTGACCGCCACAGGCAGTCCCGCGATATGTGTGGGATAGGTTTCAATGTTGACCGCCAAAGCCGTCGTTGTGCCGCCAAGCCCGCCCGGCCCGATTCCTGTTCTGTTTATCTTTGCCAGCATTTCTTCTTCCAATTCCTTAATATAAGAAATATCAGAATGCGTATCCAGGGATCTTGTGAGGGCGTGTTTTGCCATCAGCGCACACTTTTCGAAGGTGCCGCCAATCCCCACACCCACTACCATGGGCGGACAGGCATTGGGGCCCGCATCCCGCACTGCCGTTAGAACTGCGTCCTTTACGCCTTCTATGCCGTCCGCAGGTTTTAACATAAAAATACGGCTCATATTTTCGCTGCCAAAGCCCTTGGGTGCAACAGTGATTTTCACTTTGCCACCGGGCACGATCTCACAGTGAAGAACCGCCGGCGTGTTATCCTTTGTATTCTCCCGAATCAGCGGATCGCTTACCACAGACTTGCGAAGATAACCTTCCGTGTATCCCTGCCTCACGCCTTCGTTGACCGCGTCCGTCAAGTCGCCTCCTGTAAAATGCACGTCCTGACCGATCTCCAAAAAGATCACCGCCATGCCCGTGTCCTGGCAAATGGGAATCATATCCTTTCCGGCAATTTCCAGATTGTCCTGCAATTGCCCCAGGATCTGTTTCCCCAGTGGAGACTCTTCCGTCTGCGCCGCCTGCGCCATCGCACACGCCATATCCTTCGAGAGAAAGTGGTTGGCCTCTATACACATTTCTTTGATATTTCGGGTAATCTCTTTCGTTTCTATCGTTCTCATTTCATTCTAATCCATTCCCATTGATGTCTGCTTTTTAAACATTTCAAAACATTGCGAATCACCGTAAAACACACGATCAGTCAGCAAACTGTGCGCGAACCTCTTCCAGCTCTTCAGGCGTTACCTCCTGCGGCTTCCAGCCAATCTTCTGTCCGTCCGCACCATAGCGCGGAATCAGGTGCAGATGAAAGTGAAACACCGTCTGCCCCGCAAGATCGCCATTATTCTGTACCAGATTAAAACCCTCACACTTAAATTTTTCCCGCATTTTCACAATCATTTTTTTAGCAAGTTTCATTACATCGCCCGCCGTCTCTTCCGGCAGTTCAAAAAGATCCCTGTAATGCGCTTTGGGAAGGATCAGCGCATGACCCTTGGTTGCCGGTCCCTGATCCAGGATCACACGAAATTGATCATCCTCATACAAGGTCTTCGCCGGAATTTCCCCGTTTGCTATTTTGCAAAAAATGCAATTATCCTGTCCCATATTTCCACTTTTCTCCTTTCCTATCTACTCCAATATTTATTTTCTATTCCACAAAATTTACTCTTCCACAAACGGCAAAGCCTGATCCAATGACCGCAGTACCTTGAAATCGCCCTTCATTTTCATATCGCCCGCCATAAAAGAAGTCTGGAAGCTCGTCCTTCCCGAAACAATATCAGCAAAGGAAGCCCGATCCATCTGCATCTCCACATCCACGCGGCCGCCTTCCCCATAGTAGCAGTCAAGACTTGCGCCGTCAATCTCAATCATAAGCGGCTTTTTCTTCTCCTCAATCACCACCTTAAAACCTGCCGTAAAACCCGGCTGCGGAACAAAATGCTGTCTGATCTCCTCTACAAATTCGGAAGTGTCTTCCTTTTCGCTGCTGCCCATCATATCCCGGAACAAACTTGCAAGCTCCTGAATATCCGCTTTCTGCCGCTGTACATAAGTATCATCCGAAACATACTGGGAGAGCTGCTCGGACTCCTGCGGCGTAAAGTTAATGGTCTTCGTGATTGCCACCTTCTGCTTCACCGCCTGATTGCTGGCCGGCAGACATGGCATCTTCTGATTGATCGTGCGATAGAGATTTTCGGCATTTTTCTCAATAATGCGGATATAGTCTTCGTTCTCCTCCATCAGTGTGGTGTCTGCTATATAGCCGCAAAGCCCGCTGCAGGGGAGTCCTCCCAAAATTTCCCAGGCCGTAGCAAGCTGCAGCTTACCCTCCTGCTCACCGTATGTAGTTGACATAACTATCGGGCACATGTAAATTTTGCTGATTCTCTCCTTGTCTCCATAAAGCCAGCAGGCATCCAGAAACTGCTGCATATAGCCGCCGATGCCGTACCACTCCAACGTCGTTGCAAGAATCACCCCATCCGCGTTTTTTAATGTCTGCGGCAGGGTCGGAATGCTGTTTTTCTGCTCGTAAAGATGAAAGACCTCCACCGTCACGCGCAGCTCCTCCAGCACTTCTTTCATCTTTTTTAACACAAAGAGCGTCGGATCATCCATCAATCCTCTTCCGCCGTAATAGATGTTAATCTGCATAAAACCCATTCCTTTCTTATCCGTGTTCAGAAAATTTATTCCGGCTCTTAATCGCGGCGATAATTGCCGCCGTAAAAAAACCCATCAAAACGCCGCCCACATGAGCGGCATTATTGACACCGACGCTGGTAAATCCACAGTAAAGGGAAAAGGCGATTGCAAATGCTACCCTGCCGACCGTCATGGTGGAAAGTCTTCCCCGATGCAGCATCACCAGAAGCAAAAGTGCCCCCTCCACGCCGAATACCGCGCCGCTGGCTCCCACCGAACTGCCAAAATTCCCCGTCATAAGCTCATATCCCGCAGAAAAAATATTCCCCGCAAGACCGGAAAGCAGATAAAGCACGGCATACGGAAAAGGCCCCAGCTCCCGTTCCACCATCTCTCCCACATAATACAAAACAATCATATTACTGAAAAGATGCTGCACGCTTCCGTGCAAAAACATACTCGTAAACAGACGGTATATATCGCCTTGCAGCAATTCGGTCACGCCAAAGGCACCCTTATTATATAACAAATCTCCCGTAAATGTACATATTAGAAATACGATTACATTGACCGCTACCAAAAAAGCGCTGACAGGCGCCGGTAATCGAAACCTCTCTTGGGGCTGATCAGCCGTTGTCGTTTCCGCAGTCTCCCTCGCCGCCGCAAACAGATATTCTTCCAAAAGCCCTTTCCAGCCGTAAAAATCCGAAGCCTGCGTCTCGTGCACGATCAGTCGAAAAGCCCTCGCATCGATGATCCAGCAAAACGCGTCCTGCTCACAAAGCTGCCTTGCCTTTTCCGTATCCTCGCTTAGGATCAGCGTCATCACGTGAATTTCAGGTTCTCCCCTCTTCGCAAAAAATTCTGTGATCTTTTCCTTCAAATGCGCATACTGGTCTCCCGAAATATAAAGGCCCTGTCTGTAGTCGATCACATGGAGCACATTGATCCCCTGCACTTCACGGTGACAGTAAAAATTAAATTCGGGAAGGTTTGAAGGAAGCTTATCATACCCCTGCGCAAAAAACAGCTCTTCCAATCGGTTCAAAGTTAACATATCCATGAGTAGAGAGTATCATTTTCGGTGAGGGATGTCAAACGGGGCTCATTGTTTCTTTATTTGTTAATTGCCTTAACTTTCCCTTATTTTCGCCCTGAGTAAGCGGCTATCACTTTACGCCATTTTCACAACAAGCGTTATATAAAAGCATTGGTCACGAATATCAGCATATACCTCTCCGTTCATAAGCCCCATCAGCCTGCGGCATATGAAAAGTCCGAGCCCGTTGCCCTGCACATTGTTTGCATTATTTCCACGATGAAAGCTCTCGAATATCTGCGGCAGTTCTTTTACTTCAAGCGTACAGCCCGTGTTTGATATCGTGATCAGCTCACAGCCGTCCATTTTGTCAAAGCTGATTGCAATGCGTCTGCCGTCACCGTATTTGATTGCATTATCAATCAGGTTTTGCAGGCACTCCGCAAGACGGTCGGGATCGCAGGAAAGAATGCAGTCATCCATTTTTTGAATCGCAAACTCCGTTCCCGACATGGCAAGCTGCGGAGCATATCTTTCCTCTATTCTTGTGATGATAACGCTTAGGAAAGCCTCCCCCTGTGTGACCTCAAAGCTCATAAAGTCCTCGCCTGCCGCCTTTGTAATCTCGCTGACAAAACGCTCTATCTCATCTGCACGGGTATTGATGCTCTCTGCGGCAGCACGTCGTTTTTCCTCGTCCTTATATAATCCCCTGGCAAGTGCCTTGGCATTCAGCTTGATTGCCGACAAAGGCGTTTTGATGTCGTGGGAAAGGGAGAGCAGCAAGAGTTTTTTATCCCTCTGCATTGTGATTTCTTTTTTGCGTGTATCCTCGATACTCTCACGCAAAAGATTCACACCCCATGTGAATTTTCCCAAGAAACGGCTTTTTTCCTCTGGTATCGGAACCGCAAGATTGCCCCTTGCAAGCTCTTTCGGAACATCGTTCAGCCTGCAGAATGGCACAATGATATGTCTTCGGATATAATACAAAAGACCAATGATCAGCAGGAGCAGCACACCAAGTACACAATTTATTACCACAATGCTAAGCTGTCCGTTTCCGACAATATACTCCACACGATATAGTGTACCGCCTGCTTCTATGATCAGATAATGCTCATCGGAGGTGTACAATTCGCCGTCATCAGCCCCCGACACCCCCGTAATGTGGGGATATTTTTCAAGCTCAAACTCGCCTGTTTCCGCTATTTCATCTGCCAAGCGCTTGGCTTCCACACGATAAATGCCTTCATTTCTGTCTTTCACTCCCACAAGAAGCAGATTCAATACCGCCGTCAGAAAAAGAAATACAGTAATCACCACAATACACAGTCTTCGGAAAGCCCTCATACAAACTTATACCCCACACCCCAGACAGTCAACAAACGTTTGGCATTCTTAGGATCATCACCGAGTTTTTGGCGAAGGCGGTTGATATGCACATGGAGCGTTTGCAGCTCCGAATCGCTGTCGCTGCCCCAAACAGTGCCAAACAGGTACTCTTTTTTCAGGGTTTTACCCTGATTCTCGATCAGAAGCGCTAACAGGTCAAATTCCTTTGCCGGCAGTTCCATGGGTTTTCCGTCGATGACCGCAGTTTTATCCGCAAGATTGAGTGTCACGCCGTCCGCCGACAATATATCACGCTGATACCGCCGTTTGAATATCCCCTTGATCTTGGCGATCAGAATATCAATGTCATAAGGCTTTTCAATATAATCGTCGGCACCGAGGTCAAAGCCGTTCAGCTTATCCTCCCTGCCTGTCCTTGAGCTTATAATCAGTATCGGCGTATCCGCATGTTCCCGAAGTTTAGAGCAGACTGCAAAGCCGTTTACATCGGGGAGATTGATGTCAAGCACCACAAGCCTTGCGCCATATCGTTCAAAGAGCTGCACTGCACGCTCTCCGCTGCCTGTGTTTGACACAGTATAGCCCTCATCACGCAGAAAATCAGTCAGCAGGCCGGCCAGTTCCTTATCGTCTTCTACTATCAGAATATCGGTCATAAAAATAACCATACCTTTCTCACAGTATTACCAGCCCTGTTCCATAAGCCAGTTGTTCAGCTCTCTTTCACGGTCACGAAGCTCCCTGTCACCGCCGTCAAAATGTCCCATTTCTTTTTCACCAACGATACCGCCGTCCACAAGGTAAAGTACCCTGCTGCACTTGGCGGCAACCTTTGCATCGTGGGTCACGCACATAACCGTCGTACCGTCACGGTTTAAGGAGAGCAGTTCGTTCATGACCTCGTCAGAGCTTGCGCGGTTTAATGCGCCTGTCGGCTCGTCGGCAAAGATCATCTTGGGATTGTTTATCATACTGCGGCAGATACAGGCCCTCTGAAGCTGTCCGCCCGACACCTCGTTAATATCATTGCCGCCCACATCGTCGATGCCGAGTCTGCGCATGAGTGCTCTGCCACGCTCCTCGGTCTGTCTGCGGCTCTCCATATTCTTTTTTGATTTTACCGCAGGGAAAATGATATTATCAAGTACCGAAAGATTTTTCATCATGTACATCTGCTGAAAAATAAATCCCATTTCGTCCAGTCTGAGCCTTGCAAGCTCTCGATCGCCAAGCTTTGCCGTTTCCCTTCCGTTAAAGAACACCTCGCCCGCGGTCGCTTTGTCCATTCCCGAAACGCAGTAGAGCAGTGTGCTTTTGCCCGAGCCGGAGGGCCCCATGACCGCTACCATTTCGCCCTCGCCAATCGTCAGATCGACGTTTTTCAATACATTATTTTGACATTTGTTCACGATATAGGTCTTGCAAAGTCCCTTTGCCAGTAAAACTGTATTCATTCTAAAATCCTCCTTATTCTATGCTTGCCGTATCGGAAGCCTTGATTGTTTTTGTATAAAGCGCTGTCAGGAATGAGCCGATGGCGGTCACGCCGATGAGAATTGCCGGGCAGACCACAAATATTTCCAGCGGATTAAAATCGCATTGCAAGCCTGATATATCGCCGATCATGTTACCGATCCAATTCATCATTACGTTGCTGATTGGCATAAGCGCCGCCGAAGAAACGATGCAGGCTATCACCGATACGATGACAAACCGCAGTGTATGCTGTGCAACAATGCTGCTGTTAGGAATCCCCAGCGCTTTCATCAGTGCAATTTCGCTCTTTTCCTTTGAGAGGAACGAACGCTCCATGAGTATGACAATCAATGCCGTTACGATCACTGTAATAACCATCATCATTTTTTTAGTCGCATTCACCGTATCGGACATTCCCGTAAAATGATTGATGTAATCCGGGGTCGAATACACCTTATCCGTTTCGAGCAGGCTTCTCAACTTTTCAATCTTTTGATTAATCTGCTCCTTGTCGGGACTGCCGTCAAAGTGTATCTGCACGCCCATCACATTGCTTGCCTCCTGATGTCCGAAGTCAAAATCTTTATATAGAAAAGCGGCGTTAGTGGCGTTGGCGAACGTAGAAAATGTTCCCGTGATGATAAACTCATACTCTTTCTCATTGATTACCGCCGTTACCCTGTCGCCGATCTCTGCACCCAGGTGATCGAGGGTGCCTGCCGTTACGGCGATCTCATCCGTCTTCTGTGGAGCGCTGCCTTCGTCTACATGGAACGTGTCATTTGTTTCCCCTTTCATGACGCGGAAATTAACCGTTTCCGTTTTGTCTTCGTGTGATGTTTCAAACTGCGCTCCTATCGTCATTGTGCATTTACCGGGCATTCCGTTATCAGCAAGGAGTTTTTCGGTATCTGCGATAATCTGCTTATGCGTACTCGAATCCGCCATGACCTCTCCCAATATTTCGGCATTTATAATATGCGCTTCACTTGAGGGTACATCGAAGAAGCGCAGCAGCTTTTCACTTTTTAATGTCAACTCAAAATTGGACATGATCGTCATAAGCAGCATACAGAGCGTGAACACAACCGTTATGATAGAAAACTGCTTCGGTGAGCTGCATACATCATTGACCGGGAAAAATACAGCCTGCGGCAGCTTTGAATGTCCTAAGCGCATAAGGCTTCTTTTTCGGAAGCGCTCTCCCGTCTGCCCGTTTCTTACCGCATCAATCGGTGAGAGTTGATTGACTCTGCGTGTGCAGCTGTAACAGAACAGCAGGATCATCATAACTACCGCCGCAGAGCTGAAAAGCCCTATCATAGTGCCGTTCTCGCTGCCAAGAACCATATTTTCCGATACGGTTTTCATCATCCCATCCCCGAGCGGAATGGAACAAAAATATCCTATCAGTGCGCCAGCCACGGCAATGGCAAGATATTTGACAATATACAGGCTTCTGATACTGGCGTTATCAATACCGACTGCCTTCATCACACCAATCTCACGAAATTCCTCATTAATCGTAAAGCCTATCGTGAAACGCAGCACCACAAAAGCTGTGAACATCAGCACAACGCTGATTATCATTAAGGCATAAGCCAAGAGCATATCATAGAGATAAATACTCTTGTTTTCTTCCCGTGTGAAGACAAATACACGGTCATAGTTCTTTGCAAGTTTCTTGATTTCATCCACATCTGATGTATTGATACAAAGCAGCTTGTAATCCAGGATATGAGTGGCTTCGTCCTTGTCAAGATAGTCATAGTCAGCAGAGTTTATGATAAGATACGGGGCATCCGCTTTTCCCGAACGGAACAGCGCACCCTTAAACCGACCCATAAACTGAAGGGTAAGATGACAGTCACCGACAGTAAGCTCCACCTTGTCGCCCTCTTTTATCGTAATGTCCTGTAAAAAAGGAGCGCTGGCATAAAAGCAACCCTTGTCCACACTTTCGATGATGTTATTGTTTTCATCGAAATAGTTAACTGCCATTTCACGATCGGAAATCAATTGGGCGGAATTCGTAAAATTATCGAGTTTCTTTCCGTTATGCCTGAAACTCGAACTGGCTACACTCAGCCAATGCTCGGTCTTTATCTCCCTGACGCAGGCAAGCTTTCCAATCCTTTCTTCGGCGTCGTTTTCCCCCAGGGTCATCACGGTGATATCGGGAACATTCGCCGCATCGAAATAATGCTCAATACCGCCGGTCACAGCTATAATATTGTTCACCGCTGCCGCTGCAAACATGGAACACAAAATGACAAACAGCAGCAGGATGATGTTCATGGTCTTTTTGCGTTTCAGGTCTTTTTTCAATATCCTCCAGAACATAGTGTATCCCTCTTTTCTCGCGTTTGATTTTCTCTATGTTCTGAATCATATCATAGAAATTCTTAACAAGTCTTTAACTTTAGACGGCATCCTCTACCGCAAAGAAAATAATTTATTTTTCCAGGTATACAAATATTAATTCGTCGGTAATTTGTTCTTCACGAAAGATTTGATATCCCAAATTCTTATATAATTCTATATTTTTTGTACTTTTAGAACTTGTAAAAAGTTCATACCTTTGTTTCAGATATTCGTTTTCAATCGCAAGCAAAAGCTGTGTTCCTATTCCCAGACCTTGCTTTTCGGGATGTACCATTAGTTTCCCTATATAAACAGTACCCCTATCATAACGGGCTCTGACGGAACCTATTATGACATTGTGTTCATCTACTGCTTTCAAAACAATGCCATTTTGGTATTCGCTTTCTAACTCGGCTAAAGTCTGTCTTAACGGCGGAATATTGGAATCATTAAAAAGTTTGGCTTCACTTTGATATGCAAGATATTGGAGATCAAGTATTTTTTGCAAATCATTTATATCTGCTCTTTCAATCGTTATTTTCACTCTGCTAACTGTTTTACCGGTGGTCATTTCCTTTTCCATAACTTCTCCTTTATAATTCTTCCCAGATAGTAAGCCTCCCTCTTTTATCATACCGCAATTTTATCCAATCGCCGCCTCTTTGCTTCCTTTATCATTAAGCTAATCAAAAAAGGAGGTCATCTTTATGAACAGTAATTTATTTGACGCATTTGACAACGGCACCCTCAGACTGCCGTCATCAACCGTAAAATTCGCAGACATTCCCTGGACAAAACACCCTGAATTTGACGGCGTGGAGCTTAAGCACATCGTCACCGCCAAACAAACGGCTGGACAATTCAGCTATCATCTTGTCCGCATCGCACCTGACAAAACGATAGAAAACCATGTCCACAAAACGCAATTGGAAACGCACGAAGTAATTGCCGGCTCCGGCATCTGTATCAACGACGGCACTGCCATTTCTTATGCCACAGGTGTCATTTCTATCCTGCCTGCCGGCATACCACACGAAGTGACTGCCGGAGGAAACGGCCTTTTCCTGTTCGCCAAATTTATACCGGCACTGTTATAGGATACGACAGCAATTCACCGCCGCAGGCAATGCTTATATTCCCTCGGCGTAAGTCTGACAATCTTTTGAAAACACCGATCGAAGTGGCTTTGGTCGCAAAATCCCGTGGCGTAAGCTACTTCGGTCACGCTTTCTCCCTGCTCCAATAATTTCTGTGCCTTTCTCACCCGACACTGTATCTGAAACTGATGCGGCGTTAAGCCGCAGGCCGCCTTAAACCGGCGAATCATATGATAGGGACTGATACCGATATGGTGTGCCATGTCTTCAATAGAAAAAACATTTTCAGGTGATTCCAAAATCATCTGTTTCAACCGTTTGACACCCACCGTATTCCCGCTGTCCCCATCAGAAGATGCCATACCGGCAGCCACGCAAAAACATACCATGGAATAAGGTGTATCATCTACTGTCTCAATCGCATGAGAAGTATCCGGTGGAATGATAAAATGCTCCCCCGCATAATAGCACTTCCTTTTCCCGTCAAACATGATACCTACTTTCCCTTTTAAAACGTAACCGAAAGTAACGTGGCTGCTATGTGTATGCGAGGGATAAGAAAGCAGGGCATTCCTATAATAAATACATTCTATATGCTCATTCTTTTGACTATATGCAATACTGTTTTGCATATTTTTCTCCTTTTCAATCCCCTGCCTGCTCTTACAAATACTTTTCTATTGTCCCTTGTTCGAGCACCTTTTTCCCAATCAATGTAATCGCCTGTTTTGGACAAAGATTAATGCAGCGATAACACATCGTACATCTATCCTTCGCCACCGCCCTGCCATCCTCCACGTATAGATTTTTCATCGGGCATGCATCTGCGCATTTACCGCATCCAATACAACGGTGGTCATCAATCTTTAATCGGTCCGAATATTTGGCTGTCTTATGATAGAAATAAAGTCGCTGTCCAAATAATCCTGCCAATCGATACCAAAATCCAATCCCTTCCTGCGGCGGTTTGCCATTTTTTATAGCGTGTAACGTCTTGCAAATCTTTTGCTCTGCCTGCCGAACCAGCTTTTTGTTCTTTTCAAACGGGCGCTTTAATGCCGCCACATCCGCTATGCTGTCGGGCATTTTAAGGTGAAGCCCGCCGATTATCTGCGCTCCATACTTCTGCAGTCTCCGTCCCAGCATCCCCGCGCCGTCTCCGCTGAATAATCCCATCGTCGCTATGATAAATACTTTTTTCCCCTGCCACAGATGCTGATTATCATCTACAAAATCCGCAACCATTTTCGGAAGATTGCTGTACTGTACCGAATAGGCAAAAACCAGTTCTTCTGCTGTTTTTATGTATTCAACAACAGCCACATCCTCAATCGGGTAATCCTTCGCCGTTCTGTCGTATTCATGCAGAAATACTTCCACTGCATGTCTGGAATTTCCTGTTCCGCTGAAATAGATTCCTGTCATTTTGATACCCTCTTATCTCAATTGCCTTTGCAGAATATTTTTCTCAATCCACACCGCCACCCCGTCCTCATCATTGGAAAGCGTCACATCGTCCGCAATATCTTTCACTTCCTGAACGGCATTGGAAACGGCAACGCCCGTTCCACTGATCTGCAGCATCTCCCTGTCATTTAAGTCATCGCCAAACGACACGATTTCTTTAAGTGATATCCCTAACTTCTCCACCAACGCATAGATCGCCTGTATCTTCCCAGATCCTTGCGGTAAAAAAGCATACCAGTTTTCTCCCCGGTAGCATTGCAGGCGGCACTTATTCTTCTCTGCAATCTTTGCCGCGATACCGCTGTCGGAAAGCTCCGCCACGATCTTATTAGCCTGACAGGCCAATGGCTTGCTATAGTCATAATAAACTGCCTTATGCAATTTCTCAGATTCTGAAATATGAAGGCTGTTCCACAAAACCTGCCGTCCCGCCGCAACTGTAATCTCTGTCTGCGGATCATATTGCAGCAAATCCTGTACAATGCTGTTTGCCTTTTGGGCATCCATACGGCTGCTGTAGATTTCTTCCCCAAACCGATGAATGAGCGTCCCATCCGTCGTAATCTCATAATCAGGCTTAAGTTCTTCTATGTAACGTTCTGCTCCTATCCAGTATCTGGCTGTCGCAATCACGATTAGAATCCCTCTATTCTGACATTCTACCAGAATATTTTTAGTATATTCCGAAATATTACCATCCGAGCAAAGCAATGTTTTGTCAAGGTCCGTGAGAATCATTTTGGGGAACATTTGCAGTCTCCTTTCAACTCATTGCGCATTTTCAGTTACAGAATATAAATCGCCTTTTGTTTGACTTCCTTCTTTTCATATGATGGTATCATAAAAAGTAGAGGTTTCTCTACAGAACCCCCTATTTTATGCCGGACTATACACTACGGCTTCTGCCCTGGCATATTCCTCCTCTGTGTAATCCAAATCAAGGATATCTTCCTTGCTGTAACCTTTCCGGATCAATTTGCTTATGCCTTCTACGATACCTTCTGTACGCCCTTCTTCACGCCCTTCTTCACGCCCCTCATCCACTAACTTTTGCACAATATCACACACTGCACCAGCACCTCCTTCCGTGGTCTTCAGCTCCCTCACTCGTCTTGACGTGGCAGGAAAATTCACATTATCGAATACCTCCCGTTGCATAAAACAATCCATGAGATCTGAAATCTTAGAACCATCTTTTACCTTAGTATTGACGTACAACTCGTGAAGTCCATCATCCACTGATCCGCCAGTTTCCCGGATTACTTTATCTACATGGTATATCGTATGTGCCCCGCCAATAAAGTCTTGTTCCGAGATATAAACCATGTAAAGATCCAGAATCTTTTCAAAACGTTCTCCGGTATCTGTTTCTTTTACGGTAATACTTGATGCATTGAAACGCACACGTCTGAAATGATCATCATCATTAGCTCTTTGCACCTCGATGTTGCACTTTCTCCCATTTCCAAGGGTGCAAAGAGCATCCAGCCTCACCGATCTTCCATAAATATTTCGTTTGCTGCTCTGCACCACCACATCAAGAACCGCAAGCTGTCCATCCTCCAAAATGACCTGCAGTATTTCCTGACAGGCTTCCTCGTCCTCGGCAAAAACTTCAAAAAACACATCGTCAATAAGCCGAAACTCTTTGGCCCGAGCAATCTTTTCTTCTGTTGTCATCCTTCCGCATGTCCTATCCTTACCCTGATTATAAGCAATGTAAAATATTCGGTCAAGGGTTTATTTCCACTCGTTATTTTCTGTTATTTATCGAAAGCAGTAATTCAACTTTCCAAACCGAATCTCATCCCCCGGCTCAATCTCCACCGTCTCCTGTGGCTGCATCCGCAGGCCGTTTCGATACGTCCCGTTGGTGGAATTCATATCCGTCAGCAGGACTCTGTCTCCCACCTTTTCAAAACGCGCGTGGATCCTGCTTATGGAATCATCCGCCAGCGCACAGTCCACACAACCCGCCATCTTTCCTACCGTGTATGGGAATTTATTCAGTGTAATATGCTTTTTATTCTTTTTATCAAGCGCATACAATTTATATTCCACCATCTGCGCACTGTCGAAGAAAACCGTATCGGCATAATCCTCTGCTGTCTGTTCTTGAAACGGCATCTGCGGTGCTGCGTTTTTGCTTCCTGCGACCGGTCCAATCTCCATTTTTCTGCTAAGCACCTCTTCCAGAGAAATCGGTGTCTGCTCCGACGGATAAAAGCTGTCCTCACTTGGAAACGGCTCCACATTTTCCATTCCCTGTTTGGGCTTTATTTCCTGCACGCCGCCCCTGACGGTGCCGATCACCCCCACCAGCAGACAGACGGCAAGCAGGCCGCCGCAGCCAAAAAGCGTCATAATCTCCTGCTGTGCCAGATCATAAGATCCGTAGATATAAATGATTCCGGCAATTCCCAAAACGGAAAGCAGGGAGAGCAGGGGATAGAAAATACTTTTCCTTTTTGCAGGCGCAGACATCTTCTCCTCCTCAAAAACCTCGCTTCCATTCTCCTCCACCGACTCCGCAGATTCGGCTTTAGCAAAGCCTGACGGAAAAGTCTGTTTCTCCGAATCGGCAGCGGCGGGAAAATCCACAACCTTCCCTGTTTCTCTTATCCCTGCTTCCTCCTCTTCTTCCCCCAGAATCAGCAGCGCATCCCGCAATGAAAAGCTGCTCTCCTCCATTCTTTCATAAATGGTATATATGCAGTCCGCAAGCCTCTCGTCTCTGCCGTCCAGATGCTCCAGCAGAAAATCCATCAGCGCCTCATAAGGCTTGTCCTCCTCATAATCGGGATAATAAAGTCCGACGTATTTTTTATGAGACATATCATAAAAGATATACTCCGGCAAAAGCACCAATCGGGACTCCTCCAGAAAACAGTCTCCCAGCCCGCAATAGATCTCGTAAAGCTGTTCAAGCAATTCCCTGATCTGCTGCGCAGACATCTTCCTGCCGCGATACAAACCTTCCAGCGTTGCGCGGGAGCTGATGTCATAATAAAAATAGCTCTCCCCGTTCACATGCCGCAGGCAGCAGCGCAGAATGCCATCTATCCGCCCGGACGTGAGCAGTCTGCATTGATAACTTGACCCTGCCTGCTGCCCGCACCGTAAAATCATATAATTATGTTTGTAGTCCTTGAAATATCTTGCTTCTAACATACATACCTCCGCACCTTAACGTTGTTCACTCCCTTAATAAATGCCCCACAAACCTGCACTTTCGTATAATTTTCGTGGGATTGGCAATCTGCGCTTTCGCGCGGGTGCTGATCTTCCAGCCCGCCTCTTTCTGCATGGTAAAAAGTTGTCTGATTGGCACCTTCACCTGACATTCTCCTGTCACACCTGCGGTATTGCCGTTTTTGTCAACCGTTCCCTTCACCATGCCCACGCCGAAATATTTCTTGCCAAACTGTTTTTGCAAATTGGCGTTTATATAAGGCACTACCCGATCCTCCTCCTTTTGAATGCTTCCCTTAAAACAGACGGTGTAGGCGTCCTGAAAAAGCACACACTTATCATAAGAATAAAAAGACAGATAAATCAAAAGCACGAAGACAAACATCGTCCAGGTAATCAGAAAGGAAGCTTCCAGCGTCATATACCCCTTCTCCGTCTTTGTTAAAAACATAGCATGACCCCCATTCCCAAAAGGAGAAACGGACAAAACGGGATCTCCTTATCTCTTTGAATTTTGTGAAACACAAGCAAAACAAGCGCCACCGTCGATTCGAGTAAAAGTCCCGCCAACAGGATTAAAAAGCAGCGGGGAAGATCCAGAAAAAGCCCGATCATCATAAGTACCCAGCCATCCCCATAACCCACCTTTTCCCTCGTGACAAATCCCAACAGAAAAAACGCCGCACCCGGTACCAAAGAAAATGCCACCGACAAAACGTTCACTTCCCCCATCATGCCGCCCGCCCGAAGGCAAATCGCCGCCAACATTCCCAGCCACACTGCCACCAGCGGAATTTGTTTTTGCAGACCGTCAAACACAGCACAGACTGCTAAAAAGAAAAACAAAAAGATTTCTACCCACATTTGGAACACCTCCCTCTTGTGCCGACTTCCGAGAGCGGCACGGTATAAATCGTGCGCTTTAGTCCCGGGCAATTCAGCCTGCTATGATAACTGCTGCCGTAACGGGTAAGATACACCTCGCCTTCCGTAAACGCACCACACAGTCCGCAGGGCGCATATTTTGCCCCCGACGCATTTCTCTGATGCTTTACCGCTTTCGCAGATACCGCTTCTATCGCAGGATTTAAGTAACTGCAATCCCTGTTCAAGTGATAGACTGTCCCCGTTTCGGTGATATACACCATAGGATCCTTCGCCGTCATATCGCTCACGGTATCGGAAGCATCATATCCTGTCCATGCCTTTGCATAATAGCGCTGAGACATAAGAAACCCGTCGAATCCGAGCAGTTCCACAAAGGGTTTTACGCGGTAACTCACCCGCAGATCAATGATATCTCCCTTTTCCATGACGGAAGAACCCGCAAAAGATAAACCTGCGGCTCCGCCCTTCACGCAGGAATCCGCCAGGTAGGCGCTCCCCACACCGGAAATCACCTGCGATCTGGCATAGCCGCTGCTAAGTGCCGCGCCGGCAATCCCTTCAGGCAGCGCACCTTCTACCGTGTTCTCATAGGCATAGCCCGCAAACGCCATCTTGTTTCCCACCTGATGCAAAGCTGCGCCGATCCTGCTCTGGGTACCGATGATATTGACTGCAAAGAGAATGTTGAGCACCGCAAACAGAAAGAAGGGGAGCACAAAGGCCGCTTCCAGCGTCATGGATCCTCTCTTACGGGAGAAGATAAGAGACGCCCTCTTTGCCAGACAAATGACGAAAGGTTGTACATGACCATCTTGATATGCCTCAAGATATGCCCGGAGAGAATGTGCTGTCGTATTTTTAGGATGTTGTAATTTTTTCTTACGCAAAAAGGGCATCTCTTATCACCTCCCGTTCAATAAAATCCATAACGTCTGTTCATTTCGTAGGAATAGCCAAAACGACTGCTTACGGACGTCTGCGCCAGAAAGGAATCAAAACAGGCATCTATCCGAAATGCCGCATTGCCGGGCGTCAGGCGGATATCCATCTCCATAATGTCCATGGCCCGCTCCGTCCTTGACTCCGCATTCTGCAAAAAGAGCATGATCTGCAGATATTCCTTATAGTTCAGTCCGCGTCCGCCCTCATTCTTTGTCAGACTTCCCTTCGCATTCTGAAGGCAGCCAATCCCTGTCTTCCAGTCGGCCGCCGTTTTAAAAATAGGCACCCTGCCGCCGCTAAACAGCGTTTTGACATCCTGCAGGCTCTCCACAAAAGCCCAGGCAAAAAGAATCAGATATTTCACCGGCTCCATCAACGCGGGCATCAGCATCACTGCTGAGAGTGCTGCCGCCAGTGCCTGGGCAGCCGCCACCTTCGCGCTGTCCGAAAGGATATAGAGCACATTTGCCGCCTCCCGCCATAAGAGAAGCCTTTTTGCCACCTGTTCCAGATTCTGCCAATCCGTGTCTTTTCCCATCAGGATATATTCCATCTGGTACTTTAACAGCCCTTTCTCCAATTCCTCCCCATAGTAGCCGCATTTCTCAAACAGATAGGTCTGAAAGACAAGTTCATTTGCCTCTCCGCCCACTTCCACAGCCTCCTCGCAAAGTCCCGTCCCCGTCACCCTTTCCGACCGATGAGAATAATATGATCCCAGGTCAACCTTTACGGCAGACACGGCGGAAGGATCCTCCAGAACAAGGTTTAGCACGCCGCTGCCTCTGAGCGCATTTACCGCATCGGCGGGATTATTTAAAGGCACTTTTTCAAACTTGCCTTCCTCCACCTCCACTTCCGGCAGACCAATCTTTGCAATTTCCGCCTCATATCGGCTTCGCATTGCCCCCACATCCGTTGTATCGAGTCCAAAACCCTGCAGCAGACCGACATTTTCCGTTACTTTATCAAGAATCGCTCCCAACGGATAATCATTCAGATAATCCGTAGCCTGACGCTTTAATACCGCACCGCCTTGATCCGATGCTAAGGAGTACTCCGAAATCTTAACCGACCCCACATCCATTGCCAGAAAATCCCTGCCGCCAAAGATACCTCTTCCTTCTCCGGCCTGTAAGTTTTTGTGCATGTAATTGCGCAGATGCCCTTCCGTATTCGCTATAGAAGGATGAGATCCGCAGTATGAGGTATCTACAAACAACAGATCATACTGTTTTAAAAGTTCTCTGTGATACTCCGCTAAAACGGAATTCATACCGATATCCGTCACGCACTCAAATTTCATGCGGATGGCACTGATCCGTGCCCCTTCTATTACTGTGAATACAAGGGACAGGATCAATGTGAGGGATAAGGATAAAAATACCGTTATGTATCCCCGCCTCATTTCATGATTGTGTTGCTGTCCTTGGTGATCTTTTCAAACACCTTTTTCACCAAAGACTGCATCTGCGTCTTGAAAATGATAACCAGGCCAATCAGCACCACGATGATCAGAATGATCTCCACAGTGCCCATGCCTTCCTCCTCCCGCAGGAAGGCCCTAAACCCTTTCAGTTTCACATTTTCGTGTTTTGTAATCATACGCTTTCCTCTCTTTCTGAAGCAGTATCCGCTTCTGTATTTTCTATATAAACCCGTTCTTTCCCGTAGTTAATTTGCGGAGCAAATTGACTACAGTGTAAAGGAAAAGTAAGCCGGGATTATAATTATCACCATGACTACGCAGAGCATGATCATCATAGGCATCAACAGTTTGGTGCCCGCTTCCTCGCCCAATTTTTTTGCCAGATTCTTTCTTTCTGCGAAAGCATTGTCCGCCTCCTGGCGAAACATCCGCAAAAGGTCGTTGCTCCCCTTTCTGATATTTTGTGAAAGAAGAGCTGACAGCTTAATATAAGCCTGCACCTGACAGCGTTTACCGAAGCGCTCATAAGCCTCCGTCTCCGATCTGCCGCCCTGCAGCTCATGACAGGTAATCAATATTTCTTCGTAGACATATTTTTTCCTGCGCTCCCGCTGCTTTTTGTAATCCTCGCCCATCTTGAAAAAGGCGTTGCGGATGGTCATGCCCGCGCCCATATAGAGTGCCAGCTTATTAACGATTTCCGGATAATCCAACAAAAGCTCCCGCCGTCTTGCCTCCAGTTTCTGATCCAACTCCCTGCCTTTTCCCCAGTAAAGTGCGCCCGCCGCAATCAGTACCAGAAGCAGAAAACAACCGCTGCTGTCCGTGATAATCTCCCGCCATACGATTGGCTCTGTGCCAAGCTTTTCCGGCAGTGTCATGACCTCCGCGCTCTTTGTGCTATCCTCCTGCTCCTTAATCAGTTCCTCCATGCGGCTGCGGATTGCCTCCTGCGGCGTATGGATAACAGGATTGACCTGCACCAAAAGCTGACATTCCCTACTCCACTCCTCATATATAAACCGCGCTGTCAGCGTTACAATCTCTCCCGCCGTCATCTCCTCGTTGTGCACGGCTCCATCCGTATCCACTATGGAATAAGCGCTGCTCTCCCAACTGATCTCAAAGGGATAGTCTGCCAGTTCGGAAACCAAATTCAGATTTTTGCGAATATCCTCAAGCTTTTCGTTTTCCCCAAGAATCGCCGCGGCAAGAAGTGTCTGCGCCTCCTCATATTGCTTTTCCAATTCCTCTTTCGTAAACTCTCTTTCTTTCACGAGATAGTCAAAAACCTCCTCCTGTATCCCCGGAATTTCCGCCGTAAGGCCCACCGCCACCTCTCCCTCCCCGTAGGCATTTCTGAGAAGATAACTGCCGTCAATCAACCTGGCGCTGTTTCGAGCGCTGATCCAAACCGCCAGACAGAGCAGATTTCCCACAAACACCACCATAAGAAGCATGCTGTACAACTTAAGGTAATGTTCCCGTATCTGTTTGTCTGCCGCAATTTCGGGCCGCAGAGTTTTTAACTTATCGCCCAGCTGTCTCTCAAAAAGCTCCCGCTTCCAATCCCCTTTCCGCTTTCTTTTCCTGCTTCTTCCCGCCCTCTGTTTTCGCAGGATACAAGCCGCCATTTTTTGGAAAGGATTTCCCGCCTCCCCTGCAGACACGAGAAACAGGAACAGATAGGCTCCCAGAATAGCTACATATACATAAATCATAAAATGTTCCTTTCTTATGCCGCTCACACTTCAATCTCGACAATTTTCTTTGAAAACCGCCAGGCCGCCCCGTAAAAAACCAGGCAAACCGTCATCACTACGACTCCCACAAGATTGTGATAGAGGACATCAAAAAATCCTTTAGAGGTCGTTCCAATATAAAAAATAATCAGAAACGGCACCAGATTCATGATCTTCTGTTCCATCTTTTTGGCGCTGATCATAAGCTGAATCTCCTTGTCCGTCTCAATCTTCTGCTCGATCACCCCCGCCGTTTTTTCCAGGATTTCTGTAAGATTGCCGCCGCTCTTTTTAGCAATCAAAAAGACGTCCGCAAACTGCATGATATCCGAAAGATGACTGCGAAGTCCCAAGTCGTAAAGCAGTCGTTCCAGCACCACATTATTTTCCATGCCGCGTATCATATGACGCATTTCTATTACAATAGGGCTGTCCGCGCCGTAGAGCGGCTCCAAATCCCGATAAGCTTCCCGCAGGGCATTTTCAATGGAATATCCCGCCTTCATATTCGCTGAGAGTGATAGCACCAGATCCTTAAACTGCGCATTCAACTCCTGTCTGCGCTTTTTGGAAAGCTCCCTCTTTTTTTCTTGCAGCAAAAATCCGAACAGGGGAAGCAGAAACGCGCAGGCAATAAGAGACCGATAAAAAAAATAACCGATTGCCAATATGAGGAACGCACTCTCCAAAACAGCAAGAATTCCTTCCTTTGTGGAAAAATGATACTCACCATAGTCCGGCAGCCTGTAATTTTTCGACATAACCAAGCTCTCCCTTCTTTCTCAGTATCCCCTGTATTTTCCCATCCGCCGTCTCCCCCTCCTCCTCAAAGTGATAAAGAGGTGACAGCTGTATTTCCCCGTCCTCATAACCCGTGACCTCCACGATCTCCAAAACCTTTCTGCTCTTATCGCGAAGCCTCCCCAGATGAACAATGATATCAATGCCCGACGCAATCTGCTGCCTGATTGCCGTAAGCGGAATCTCCATCCCCATAAGGATCATATTTTCCAAACGGCTCAACATATCCCGCGCACTGTTGGCGTGGCCTGTGGACATCGAACCGTCATGCCCCGTGTTCAGGCACTGCATCATATCAAAGGCCTCGCCGCCGCGCACCTCGCCGACCAGGATCCTGTCCGGGCGCATCCGCAGGGACGTCTTGATTAAGTCGCGGATCGTGATTTCCCGGCAGCCGTCCACATTGGCATTTCTTGTTTCCATTCTGACGATATTTCGTACATTCATTAGTTGCAGCTCAGCGCTGTCCTCAATGGTGATGATGCGCTCCTCCTGCGGGATATAATTGGATAAGGCATTGAGAAACGTGGTTTTCCCCGAGCCTGTCCCGCCGCTGATAAAAATGTTGTACTTTGCCCGCACCAGCCTGTCTAACCACGCACACACTTCCCCGGTAACAGAGCCGAAGGAAACCAGATCCTCCATGGTGATCGGTTTGTCGGGAAAGCGCCTTATGGTGACAATGGGGCCGTTTAGCGCCACGGGATTTAAAACCACGTTGACACGCGCGCCGTTTTGCAGTCTGGCATCCACAATGGGGGAGGCCTCGTTGACCGTGCGGTTACAATCCGATACGATCTGCTGGATCACATTCTGCAATTTCTCCTCACTTTCAAACCGCAGCTCGCTCTCAAAAAGCCTCCCCTTCTGCTCAATGAAGATATGATCCGGCCCGTTGATCATGATCTCCGTGATCCCGGGATCGTCCACCAGCTCCTGCAGCACATCCAGTTTTCGCACCGCATGGAAAAGTTCCTTTCGAAGCCGCCCCCGTTCCTGCAAAGACAACGGCTGTTCCCTGCTCTCTCTGATCAGCATTTCATCAATGAGATCCCGAATCTCCTCATCGCTGCTCTCTTTGGAATAGTCGATTCTCTCCAATAACTTTTCCCGCAGAATGCGCTTTCTGTCTTCCATGCAAACCTCCACTTTTATCCATGCACAAAATGCTGCTTTTCCACATTTTTATTTCTCATACGACCCATAGATATCCTCTTTAACGATTGCCCTTACATACTTTGCCAGCTCCCCGTGTGTCATCATATCAAGACTTGCCGGCAGCTCCTTAAAGATTGGGAAGCGGCATTTCACCGTTTTATCTGCAATCTCATCCAACTCATTTGCCAAAAGCATCTGTTCATACTGGCGCAGTTTAGCCTGGGCAAACGGATCCTCTCTGGTGATCGTGTAGATCCTGTGACAATTTTTTAACAGTTCAAAAAGTCCTTCCATTCCATCGTCCAGATCCAAAATCAGATACTCATATTCTCCGATCGTCGCGATATCCTGACACAACGTAAGCCACTGCTCTCCCGGCACTTCCCTGATTCCAAGGGCATACTGCATGGGCGGTATATAATCCAATCCCCCGGCACTTTGTATGATGGATGGAAGCCGCAGTGCAAGCTTATCCCGTGCGCTTTGAAAATAATACACAACATCCATCATATCTGTCTGGTATTCCCTGCGCAGAATTTCCCCCAGCCCGGAATACATTTCAAAGTTCAGATACAGCGTCTTGTGCTCCTTCGCCAAAAGCTGTCCCAATGTCAAGGCAAAGGAGGTTTGCAGGCACCTCTTGATCGGTGAATAAATACCGATCATTTTCGCCGCAACATCTGATGTCTCAAAACATCCTTTCCAACCGTCCCCTTCTGCAAGACCTTCCAGAATTGCCTGTACCACCTTTTCCGGACTTTGATACTTGCTGATGCAGCACAGGTCTGCCGCCGTCTGCGTTTCGCTCTCCTGTAAGATAAACAGCTGTGCCACCTGTTTTCTGACGTACTCCTCTTTTAACAGCTTCCACGCGCTCTCTGCAATCAGCAAAACTTCGATCTCTTCCCGCCCCGCAAATCGTTCCAGCTCTTCCACTGCGGTAAACAGATGCACCGTATAGGGCAGTTTCACCTTCTCCAGAAGATACTCTGCCATGCGAAAGGCATAACCTTCCTCTGTATCGCAGACTGCCATAATTTTTTCTCTCAAAACAATCCTCCCATTCTGCACACCGCACTGAAAAGAACCGGCACCGCAAAGTGGATCTTGTTTTTACAGTAGGTGTGATCATCCTGATTTTGTTCTTCGTAAATCTTTAGTCGTCTGCTCCTCCCTGTCTCGTACAGATAAGCAAAGAAATACCGAAAACGCTCTCTTGCGTTTTTTTCTGTGATAAGCTTACCGATCGAAAACGCTGCACCGATCACAAAGGCTCCCGCCATGATGTACGCCAAATCTCTTACCCCATAAAAGCATCCGATCATAACAAACAGCTTTACATCGCCCGCGCCCAAAACGCCTATCTGAAACAGGGGATATAGAAGCAGAAAAGCCAGAAGCACTGATGCCGGAATCGTCAATAAGTTCCGACCGGCCAAGATGCTGCAGAGGATTCCGGACGAAATGCCAAGAAGAATAAAGCCGTTTGGAATCCGATTCGTCTTCAGGTCAGAAAGCGCCGAAAGAAAAAGCAGAAACAATAAAACAGATTGCCAGTTATTCAGTCCAATAAAACCGCCTCCTTATGATTTGAATTTGTATTACCCTGACTCAATGAAATAATCGGGAGAACTTCCCTGTGCCATACGGCCTGACCGTGGAATGAAATTCCACATAGAATTTCTTGAGTTGTGAATTGAATTATAGCACAAATAAAATGCTTGTCTATAGGGTTTCCCCAAAAAACTTATTTTTGTGAATACCTTACAAAATTTTAAAGAAATGAATTCCGTAAAGTACCGCAACCCCAGGAAAACCAAGGACTCCGGATGTCAAAATCGTAAGCGGATTAATACCCACCGCCACAGCGATCTGCCTCTGTGCCAACATGTAATTAATCGCGTAAATACCTACCGTTCCCATGACTGCCCGCAGGATGAAATTCACCAGCCATTCGACTTTCCGTCCCATGGCTCCAATTCCCAAAACGATCAGGCAAACCACCAAAATAGCCGCTACGCCGCCTATATTTCCCATATTGCTTCTCTCCTTTTGGGAAGAATGTGAATGTGTTTTTTCATTCTTCCACAGATCATTACGCAACAAATTTTCTTGTCTATACACGCTATGCACAGGCCATCTGTAATATGACAGGAATATTTCTGGTAAAATTTACCTAAACTTAAAGTAAGACAGTGTGAGAAGAACTTCTAATCACTCGCAGCAAAGACTGATTTGCATATGATAGGTATCACAGGAAAGGAAAGGTGAATTTCAGATGAGAGTTATTTTCAGACAAAGCCCCTGTATTCCGGCAGACCCTGACATTATCGTGGACGGGCATAGGCCGACCTTAAGAGAAGAGCTGATCATGACGAGGCGTGCCCTGGAGAACGCTTATGCGGGATTTGACAACGCCACGGATCCGGATCTGATCGACTGCTATATCTATGAGCTCAATTCTGTGATGAAGCGGTATAAATATCTGCTGCAAAAGGCAGCGGAATCGGAACCGCTGCCTGATGAAGAACACGCCGAGGCAATGCGCCCTCTGACAATGTCATAATCGCATGAATCGGATAAAAATGTTGCATGCAGACTGACTTGCTACACGCTGTATCCTCTGTTTGCGGCAGGATCCGCAGCACTTTCCGTAAGATTATCCCTGCCGTAGGTAAGACCTGCATACACGGTCTGCGTGTTGCCCATAACAGGCCCCGTCGTGTCCTGTCCCTCGATCTGCCTGTAGGCTGCCGCCAGATTTTCCAGTACGAGACGGACATGCTCCAGATTTTCACCATTGTTGTACAAGGCCGCCTTTGCTACCTCCCTGTTGACATAGAGGTAGAGCTGCAGGAGGTTTTGCGCCACCTCGTATTCCAGATGCAGGGAGTCCATCAGCTCACACATGCACCCCTGGATCCTGCGGACAGCATTTTTAAATTCTGTCCTGTCCCCCGCGGCAAGTGCTTCCTTCCCCTCATCCACATACGCAAGCGCCATCTCGTAAAGGATGGTGATCAGCTGCGTTTTGTTCGCCTGCGTGATCCGCAGGGTATATTCCTGTTTTAACTCCTTGGTCATATTTCGCACCTTTCTAATGTGACAAATTATGTTTGATTGCCTTACTTTTGTGCTCACTACGGGAAGAATGTGCTTTTTACATTCTTCCGTAGATAATTTGCGAAGCAAATTTTCTACTGGAGTAACTGCAGCACCTGTGAGGGTCTCTCATTGGCCTGTGCAAGCATGGACACTGCCGCCTGGGAGATTACCTGCTCCGTAGTATAATTTGTCATCTCCTCCGCCATATCTACATCCATGATACGGGAATAGGAAGCCGTCATATTCTCGCTTGAGACTGCCAGATTGTTAATCGTATGCTCCAACCGATTCTGATATGCACCCAGCCTGCTTCGCGCATCTGAAACATAAAGGATCGCTTTCTTGATCGTTACATTTGCCTCGTTACAATCCTGGGCCGTAGTCATCTTCATATCTGTCATATTCATTCTATCCAATGAAATGGTGGGAATACGAATCGCCAGCTGCTGCCCTTCGTTTGCACCGGTCTGGGTATCCATGGAGCCGATACCGGTGGCGTCTATTTCCAACGTTTTCGCCGGAGTTGCGGTTGAATCTGCTACTGTTGTGACGCCTTCCTCAATTGCAAGTATCATCTCAAAATCCGCAGGTCCTTTAAATGTTATCTTATTTCCCGTCACTTCCGTAAGCTTTACAACTGACGGAAAATCACTCTGCAAAGTAGCCGCCGTCGCATCTTTATCGATCTTGCCCTCTGCATCATATACAATCTCCAGGTCTGTGATATGATAGACTTTAGGAATCACCCCGTCTGAATAGTAGTCCACTTTGACCTGATGATTGTTGGTATATCCCTTCAAGTCAAAGGTACCGTCCAGAAGCGTCTGCCCATTAAACTGCGTATCTGTAGAAATTCTGGTGATTTCATCCTTCAACTGCTTGATTTCTGCATCCAGCGTCGTGCGATCCGTGCTCGTAAGAGTTCCCGTCTCGCCCTTGACTGCCAGTTCATTCATTCTTTGCAGCATCTCATGCACTTCCGTCAAAGCGCCATCCGCCGTCTCAATCACGGAAATACCATTATTTGCACTCTGAGTCGCCGTACCAAGACCCGTGATCTGCGTATTCATTCTTCTGCCAATAGCATAACCCGAGGGATTGTCCTTGGAAGCCGTCACCTTAAGACCCGATGAGAGCCGTTCCAACGATTTGGACACCTTACTGTCTGACGCGTTCAACGCATTGCTTGCGCGCATTGCCGGCGCATTATAACCAATCTTCATAATCTTTCCTCCGTACCGAAGCTCTTTTTGCGATTGAAAATAAGGTCATCAGACTTATTTTTCAATCATCCTCCATTATATTTATTTTGCTGCTATGCTGTCAACGCCGTAATAAACGACTTTGCCATACCATACAAATCCGCCGTCTGCACCTGTGTCGTTTCCTCAGATTTTGCTTCATAAGTTTCGTCCGCTATCTCTTTGCTATAGAGAACCGCCACATTGCCGACCTGCGTTGTTTTACCGTCCGAACCCGGAACTGCAAGCGCCCCTTCCAGTGCATCCTGCCTGCTCCGCAGCCAGTCCGTTCCCTGCCTGCTGTCACAGACGATATAACCCGATACAGTCTGCTTCTTCAACGAAAAGCGCGCCGTGATCCGCCCATATTCTTCCGTCTGTGCCGTAATACTCACTTTTCCGGTCTCACTGCCATGCAGAACCTTTAGGTTAATAGCTGTCAGCTCCCCATTTATTTCCACGGGAATCTGATAATTTTCTTCCTTTGCAAAGCTTCCCGCCAGCGCAAGCTGCTTTTTACAGCTCTGTAGGGCACGCAGATCCAGATAATTCTCCGCCTCCCAGGCCGCGTCATCCAAAAGCGCCGAATACGCTTCATTCATCTCTTCGCAGGCCTCCTGCGCGCTATCTTTATCTGTCAGGCTCTCAAGCAAGTGCTTCGCTTTTCGATTCCCTTCCGAAATCCCCGTACCGTTTTCCAAATCCCGCAGCTTTTGATAGAGAGCGCCGGGCTTTTTGCGAAGCGCTGCTGCCGCCTCTAAGGTATTCGCCGTCACAGGCTGTTTGTATACGAGAAGCTCCTGTACCACGGCCTGCTCGACATTCTCAAGTCCGCGGAAAGATTGCAGCTGCTCCTGTACATAAGCCTGCTCCAGATTTGCATCCGCCGTCTGTTCCTGCAGTGCCTCCGCAAAAGCTTCCATGGAAGTCTGCGCCTGCGGCTGTGCATCTGTTAGCATCTCAGGCTCCAGAGAATCGGCGATCTGTCCCGCCAGCATATGGTAATAGCTCTCCGCTTCCTCCGAAGGCCGATGTTCCTGTCCTTCGCCCGAACTGCCTCCGTCCGCCTTTTCCTGCCCAAGCCCCGGAAAACCGGCCAGTATCTGGTCGGTGATGGATTTTCCTGTATTCACTGCCTCCACACCGTTAAACCCATCATTCACCCGATAATCCATGCCCTGCTTTTTCGTACTGCGCATGGCCGTCAGGAGATTGCCAAACGTCATTTCTGCGCCTTCCTTCAAAAGGCTGCCCACCGCCGCGTCATCCGTCTTTTCCAACTGTCGGAACATTCGATAAATACCGATATAGGCGTCTTTTTCCTGCTCGCTGATGCCATGGCTTTTCTCTAACTTATATAAAAATTTACTGAATTTTTCCTGTTTTGCAATATCATCCGCACCGCTCTCATCAAGGTAACGATTAAGCTCCGAAATGGACATCGTGAGCGGATTTTTACCGTCACGAATTGCCTGTAAGGAAGCTGCCGGCGTCATCCTGCGGATGGTCTGGCGAAGCTCCATATCGTACTTCTTTACAGCATCCATATTTTCATGGTTGATATCCATGCTGTTATAGCCTAAGATTCGCACAGCCTTACGGTTCTCCTCGCTCGTTTCAAGGCCCATATCCGTAAGGATGTCATCCACATTGCGGAATGCCTTGCGGATAGAATCGCCCAAATCCGCTCTCGGTGCCGTCATCAGCGTCTCATAGGACTCACTCGCCGCTTCATAGGCCGCTTTGAGTGCCGTACCGTTTGTATGTACACCGTCAATCGTAAATGCCTGTGTGCCGTCTACATATTGTCCCAGCACTGCCGCCGGTAAATAGGGAATCTCCGACAGCTTTGTCTGCACCTCGTGATACAGCGCAGCTTTTTCCACGGCTGCTGCCGCATCGGATTCTCCGAAAAGCTTCTGATTCTGCTCCTGTTCCAGCTTTTTTAAAGCTTCCACCAGAGCTTCCAGCTCCGTGGTATCTATCGCATAACCGCTCGCTATCAGCTTTCGATTCGCCTCAATCGTCATCATCAGGCGGACTTCCTCGAGCTGCCGCCTCTGCGTGACGGCCTCCGGCACATCAACTGCAGTCTCACCGCGCTCTGCCCTGCCCTGCGCCTCCCGATCGATCTCCTCCTGCGCTTTCGTCAGGGAACGCAGATTTAACGCGTTCTTAGCAGTTACTGTTCGATCCACGGCTTCTTCCGTGATCTTTCCGAAAGCTTCCACATAATCGGCTGCCTTTTCAAGTGCGCTCCTGCCGTCAGCCAGATTTGCGTCCCCGGCCTTTTTCCCGTCGGAAATAGCCGCCGCAACCGCGGATAACACCTGCTCTCTGCTCTTGGATTGGCCGGATTGGTCAATACCATGAAGCGCTTGCATGGTTTCCGCCGTTAAAGGTACTCCCACACCGATCAGCCACTGAGCACCGCGCACATTCTCCTCGCTGACCTCAAGTCCGGCCTCCTCAATGACGCGCTCGATCTGAGGACGAAGCTGCTCCCAGTTGTATTCCTCCGCCTTCTTTGCGTAGTAACCGCTATTGTCTGTCACATAATAACCGTGCCCCTGTCGGGTACTGTCCGTGGCAGCGCTGTGGCCTGCCAGATAGAGATTATCAATGGTTGGCTCCTTGCGGTTCTCTACCATATACTTGACGGTACCTTCATCGGGTTTTCCCGTCTGCACGGCTCTCTCGAAAGCTTCTTTCGCCGCCTGCGCATTCTCCTGTGTGAGCGGAATATCGTGCGCCGAAAACTGTCTCGCAAGTTCCTGTGCAAAGGCCTCGCTCCCCGTGATCTGCGCCAGGGTATCCGCATCCAGGTCGTCTGTATAGCCTGTTACCTGCGTACCGCCCTTAACAAGCGCCGCCTTGATCGTGTCGACAATGGTGACAACCTCTTCAATCTCCATATCTCCGGGATGATAGCCTTCCTGCTGTAAGCGGGAAAAATCTTCCCCGGACATAGTATTAGACATCACTGTCATAAAGTCTGTCTGCGTGGCCACGTCAATTGCCGCCGCATCCTGCATAACCTCTTCTGCGGTCTTTCCATGACCCCCATAAGCGTTGTTATCCGTAACTTTGCCAGAAATGTCTAATGCGTAATCACCCGCACGCGAAATCTTCCTCGATTCGTTCTCCATCGATTGGGTGTCCCGATATGAAGTTGTCGCCCTGTCTACATTTTGGCCTGCTGTGTTGTGGTCAAACGTAATCTTCATAGTTACCTCATACCAAATGTAGTGTTTTCGATTTTTTTGCTAACAAATAAGGGCGAATGTTTTTACATTCACCCTTTATTTCGGCATAGTTTGGCTTTTTCTTAACCTTTTGTATTATTTTGTCTGACTTATAAATGATAAACTCAAACACAGCATTCTTTCACATACTTCTTGGCAATATCATTGGATATATCATATTTTTCCGCACACTTTTCTGCAATAATGTCCTGAGACATTCCCAATTCTTGATATGCCTCAATCAGCACGCGGATGCCTTTCTCTATCCCTTCCTCGTATCCCTTAATCTTTATTCTCTCAAATACGTCGCACATGTTGTATCCCTCCTTTCCTGTTTCTAAAACTCTGCATTCTTCCGGTATCCTGATATTAGCCACCACTTCCAGCATGTCTCTGGTCTCGCTGTCTATCCTGCTGTACGCCTCCCGGTTTTCTTTCATAATCTTCAGCAGTTTTTCTTCATCCTTTACATATCGGACTGTCTCAAATATCTGCCGCAGACCTGTTTTATATTCTTCGAACGTATCATGTTCATGGCAGTCGTACAGGTTCAGCCTGTAATTTACTACATACTCCTTTAACTCCTCGTCGATGTCAAGCAGATCGTGTAGGCATCGCGCGCCATTCCAACCGCCGTCCGTTCCGAAATACACTACCAGCGTGATGATTGGCGCAAATTTTTCGTCTTTCTTCATTCCGGACAGGTATTCGTCTCCGTCTTTCAGGTCATGCAATTTTTCATGCGCGCGTTTCTTTCGTTTCCATTGCTTCTGATAGCCGACGCTCTCTGAGAGCATGTTCCGAAGCACCATCCGATAGTCCACGTAGTTCTGGTTTTCCACCGCAAGGATATGCAGCTTTTTGCCCTTCCAGAGACGCACCTTGTCCACAATCGTCTTAATATTTTCTGTTCTGCCCCTCTTCTCGGTGACTACCGTCTGCGCCTCCGCTGGCTCCAATTCCTCCGGCTTTACGACCTGTCTGCCTCCAAATAATGCGCCGTTTATCTGGTCTGCAAACCTTTCATTGTCATCCAGATAATCAAACTGATACTCATCTTTTGTTCCCATCAGCCTTCCTCCCTTTATTTTATTTTCCATATAAGGGATTCAGGTTCCGCGATGTGCTCAAAGATATATCAGAATTTCAGACTCCCAGATATGTTATTTCAACCATACCACAAATGACAGAATATGTAAAGAAGTTAAATCAGAAACAACCGCATTTCATAGTAGATATAAAAAGAAGCGATCAAACCATTTAATCTTGCTGCGTAAGCAAATGATTTAAAACCGCTTCTTATCTGAAGATTAAGCACTAGGATGTCAAGATATTAGCCTCATACCGCTCAATGAATCTGTCCGCGTTTCGCTCCTTTGACAAAATGCTTTTTTCCAGTAATTCTTCCTTCATTTCTTTTTCTTCTAACTGGTCTTTCAGATACTCCTTCTCCGCCAGCCTCTCCTCAAACTGCTCTCTTAAAAGTTTTCTCTTTTCATAATGTTCTAGCGGTGACGGCGTTTTTCTCTGTCCCTTTTTCTCCGATATTTTATCCTGCACACTACCACCAGAGGATGTATTCTTGCTGGTAACATACATATTCGGACTCATGCCTCCAGTACCATCTTCATAAAAAACCCATTCTTCATTTTTTACTTCCGCCCCCATAGCCTTCCATCCTGTTATCAAATTCTGATGACTAATTGGTAGATGGTCCAAAACCTTCTCAAACGACTCTGCTTCCTTGGGATCTTTAATACATTTCTCCAAATATGCCGGCGATATCGTCACCTTATAATTAGGAGCCGTCAAACACGGGTACTTATCCTTCAGATATACCTGATACGCTGATACACTGGCATATTTGTCCTCTGTTTTTTTCTCCACATTCTTGTTGCCGGCCATCTCTGCCACATTGCTGTTCCCAATCTGATAATTACTTAATCCCACCTGCATTTTGCTTTCTCCTCTCTTTACGAAACTGGCATCTTAAATTTATTAAATAGAACGCCTCGGAAACTTAACATTCATTCCGGTAAACGTATCATCCTCCGAAACATGAATGTGTCCACTACTGTCTATCGCATACTCATTACCATAAACGGAAAATACATCCCCTTCTTTATAGCCGGCATTTATCCAATTTGTGCTACTCAAATATTTAATTTCCTTACTCACATTTATTACGTCTCCGGATTCCTGCAGTATATAGGTATGCTTCCCGGCGCCTGCATCTATGGAAAAGAAGCCCGGCTTAATCCCTACTTTCTCGCAGGTCGCTAAAACTTCCTTCCTGCTGTATAGTTCTTCCCACGGTTCCCTTCCCTGTGCCAATGCAGTCAAAATATCGCCTGCTTTTCCCATTTCCGCCTCATAATTTCCACTGTTACCCTCCGCTAATAATTTTTCCGACTGCACATACCCAATCCTTCCGTTATTCACTGACCATGCGTACCTACTACCATTTGACGCTGTCCATGCATAATAACTTCTATTATCCAAAACAAGAGAATTGTTGACAGCATGGATTCCCGGCAAGGACCCTGCGTTCATTTTGGGTACGGCATAATTGGGTATGATCTGCCTATTTCCATTACATTCAAAACGTATAACGCCGTAATCCTTAAATGCAGGATTGTATCCGCGGGAAACCTTCTCCCCAAAATTGATTGCATCCAGAATCGCACTGCCGTCATTATAATGCTCGAAATAATAGGATAACTCTTCTCTTGATACATTTGCGCTCTTGTCAATCAAAGCCACGATGCTTTCCCTTGAAAACTTCCTCGCTTCACTGGATATGCTCAGGCTATCCCTTTTTTTGTCGCTGCCTGTTCTCGACAATAGCTGGAGTGCCGCCCGCTGTCTTGCCAGTTTGTTTGTTTTTTTAGAATGTAACAATGGCTGGCGGACTCCATTTGCGCCTGCAAAAGCTGTTTTTATCATCCCGTTTATCATCCTGTCCTCCTTCTGAAAAGTATTCTTACTTTCTTTATCGCCGGTTGACAAAATTTTTTCATAGACTTGGCGTGAGCTGCTCCGTTTTAGGTGTGAAGTTTCCTATATGCTGTCAAGTATCCGCCGCTGTCTTTCCATTCATCATAACTGTAAGACAAAATTTCTTTTCGCCGTTTGTATTGGAAATCGCTATGTCAATATCACCCATATATTTTCTCGCACATCTTTGTATATTGGATATTCCAATCCCATGCAGCTTCTCGTTTCCTTTGCTGCTGACCGGCAGCCCGCTCTCTTTTTCAATAACGATGTCTCCCACGAAATCATTCTCAGCCTCGATAAAAAACAAACTTCCTTTTACATAAGAACGTAAGCTGATCTGCTTTTCTCCCTCCACTCTGCCGCACGCTTCTATGGCATTTTCCAGCGCATTATTCAGAATGACCGCAATATCATAAACATCAATAGACAGTTTGTTTGGATAGACAAAATCAACTTGAAACGGAATCTGTTTCTTCTCTGCGTCCTGTCCTTTCTGGTGAATGATAATGTCCGTGATCAGATTTCCCGTCTGATAGGTAAAATCTAATCTGCTGACCGTTTCCTCCATTTTCCCGATATAGCCTTCCAGTTCTTCATTCATGGAGCCCTCCGTGCCCTTGACAAGCAGGGAGATATTGGCTAAATGGCTTCGCATATCATGCCGAAGTCCTCTCATATCGGTATAGATATCCTGTATCTCTGCGATCTCTTTCTGCATCTGCCGGACTTGATTTCCCAGCAGGGCACGTTTCCCTTTCTCCTCATGGTACTGTATCTGTTTCTGAAACAGTATGACACCGGTAATCACCTCAGAAAACATCAGGACGCCGATAAAAAGCAGCCAAAAACGGATTTCCGGAACGACCTCATAGATAACGATCCCCAGCCCATTATTAAGTATACTGATAATCAGCCTTATTACGACTGAAATACACAATGCCGCAATGCAGGGTAAGAGCAGAAAAGCGTTTTCATGTGTCTGCAACGGATAATCCTTTTTTACATATTTCCGGCTTATCAAAAACAGATATCCGGTTAATAGCAGGAAATAGAATACTGCACATAAAACTGCCATCAGGACATTGTAAACTGTGACAGCAGCCTCAATTTTTTCTGCCGTATTTAAGATCTCCTCCGCAAGCAGATAATCTAAAACCTTATTTCCCCACCCGCTCACCACAATATCGAACGTAACAAACATATACTTCGCCGTTTCTGTTCCTGCCACGAAACTAACGGTAATAAAAATCTGTTTTGGAATATCTTTCAGGAAGAACACCGACTGCATGAACAACAGAATACAGACATTTAGAATGATCCCCATAACTTTACCCACTGGAAACCTGTCAGCCCATATGATAAATACCAGAATCTGAATCAGAAAATAGACGATAACCCATACTGCCAAAATTATCCTTTTCCCATGCTTTTCCTTCAAAAAATTTCGTGTATAGACAACACTCAATATACTGTTAATAAAGTACATGAAAATCAAAGGCAATATATCAGCCATTGACAATTCCTCCGTTTTTTATATATCGCATATAGTTTTTGATGAAATCAGAATATTTCGTCCTAGCAAGGAGCAGATTATCCCCATTTGTGACCTGTATATTATCCCCACTGTAAGCTGCGATCTTTTCCATATTGACAAGATAGCATCTGTGACAACGGTAAAAGGCGTTCCCTAACCTGTTTTCCAGTTCTTCCATCTTTCCATAGACTTCCAGCGTTTCGTTCGTTGTATGGATAATGACTTTTTTATTACGGCTCTCTATATAATAAATATTCTTCAACAGTAATTTCCGCCGTGTGCCAAGGCTTTTCACCATGATGTATTTCTTTATCTGTTCATGGGATACAGATGCTTCTTTCCAAGCACGGCTGAAAACCTCTGAAAATTTTTCTTCGTCTATGGGCTTAACCAGATAATGGAACGCATTGACATCGAACGCCGCTTCCATATATTCTCGATACCCTGTCACAAAAATAATAATGCTCCTTTGCCTGCCGCTTTCTTCCTGTTCTCTGATATTTCTTGCTACGTCCATACCGGACACGGAACCCAGATCAATATCAAGAAAATAAATGTCAAAATCCGCCCCGCCATCAATCAATTCTTCCCCCGACGGATACTCCGTGACATCTGCATCGGATACCTGCCTTTGTATCAACCGAATCAGTTCCTCCCGGATTGGTCTGTCATCATCACAAACTGCTATCTTCATTAATTTTTGCCTTTCCACACCAAACATAGATACCTGAATCATTTATTATATCGGCATTAGCATATTATCACCTGATTACTGGGTGCCAATTGCTTCATTTTGGGTGTGAAAAAAGGGCTGCCAAAGCAGCCCTGCAATTGATTTATCGTCTCTTGATCAATTCTGCATCCTGATCTGTTCCTCCTCGATCGCCGGATAGCGGATCAGCGCCTTCCCCTCCAAATCCTCCCTGTACATATCCACACCGGTGATCTGGTGGTTATTATAAGCAGTGTAATAGTAGATGCCCTTGTCGGCATTGCAACAGGAAGTATAGATCGTGACCTCACACTTGCCGTCCTCCAGCACGCAGCATCCGCGCTGCTGGTCCACGGAACTTAAAATATGGAAAAACTGGCTGACGCTCTCCAACTCACAATCACCGCATTTAGAATTCATCTTCGTGAAAGCCACTCTGACAAAGCGTGACTGGGAGGACAGATCTCCCGGCAGACCGATTGCCCCCATACCGCGGCTATATGGCTCTAAGGTCAATCCCGGTGCAAAATTATTTGCCGGCGCCTTTACCGAAAGGGCCATATGGTTGCTGAGTGCAAACATCTGCATTGGAAAGGGTGGATTGTTTGTCAGAACACCCACGGGATTTTCATAAATCTGCAGGCCCTCCTCCACCGACTCGATCACAACGCACTCTTCTTTATCCGCGAGGATCCAGTGCAGCTGCGCCACGGGCAGATTTTCGCGGAAAGGAATATTTGTAATATTAAGCCTTGCAAGAAGTTTTCTCGCCTCTTTCACCGTTGCGCACCGTCCTAACAGCCAGGGAATCAACTCAAATTGGGCGACATTATCCTTTCCGCTCTCCCACTTCCGATAGACGGCGTTTCCCACAAAATTTAAACCCGCCATCCCCAATCCTTTCTCGTTGACAGCATCGTAATAAAGCGGGTAATCCTCCATCACGCAGGCCATGCCGATGATTGCAAAATGCCTCTTCATGTCTCCGAGCTCC
The DNA here is from genome assembly GCA_002492725.1 of Lachnospiraceae bacterium UBA7054. Taxonomy (GTDB): domain Bacteria; phylum Bacillota; class Clostridia; order Lachnospirales; family Lachnospiraceae; genus UBA3282. The sequence goes on along the minus strand of DLAF01000064.1, from coordinate 8,247 downwards.
AAAAAGTGAAAGGGGTAATTTCTGGGCGTGATCGTCACCTCGTCTCCGTATGAAAAATCATAATCAAGCGTCCGTCCAAAATAAAAATCCTTCGTCTGATAAGTGGCTGCCGTGCACATAGCGTCTCTCCTCTCCTAAATATTGTGTTAAAAGTTTATGTAATTATCTTAAAAATGATTCGCCATAATCATCCTTTTCCCATAAACAGATTTGAAATGACCCGACTGCCGTATCTCTCACCGACAGTCGGATCCATTTAGTATCGTTTAAAAACTTTATGCGCTATATCGGTACTACAATCGTTAGAAAATGAAGATTGCGGCCGTGTAAGGCGGCAGATCGAAGGAAATACTGTAATCCTTAAAATTACAAGGCTCCTTCACCGCGGTAAGCTCTGCCGGAATCACGTTTCCGTTGCCGCCGAACCGCTTGTCATCGCTGTTTAACAGAAGCTTATACTTTTTCTTCTTCGGCACACCAATCTTATAATTCTCCCACTTCATGGGCGTCATGTTGAGCACGAACATGATATTATTTTTCCCGGTCTTATCCTTACGGAAAAAGCTATAGACGCTGTGATCCGCATCGTCCGCGTTCAGCCACTCAAAGCCTGCCCAATCATTGTCGATCGTATACATTGCCGGATACTTCTGATACAGTGCGAGAAGCTCCTTCACATACTCGTGCATTCCCCTGTTCTGCTCCTCACCGAGCAGATTCCAGTCCAGCTCCCTCTCTTCGCTCCATTCTCTCTCCTGGCCAAAATCCTGACCCATAAAGAGCAGTTTCTTGCCTGCATGCCCGATCATATAACTGTACCCCACACGCAGATTCGCATATTTATCTACGGGATAGCCGGGCATCTTATTGACCATGGAACACTTCAAATGCACCACTTCATCATGAGAAAGCGGCAGGATATAATTTTCGCTGTTATTGTAGCTCATCGCGAAGGTCATCGCATAGTGATTATTCTTGCGGAAATACGGGTCAAGCTTCATGTACTCGCAAAAGTCGTGCATCCAGCCCATATTCCACTTGAAGCTGAATCCGAGACCGTCATCCTCCACCGCTCCCGTCACCTTCGGCCACGCCGTAGACTCCTCCGCAATCGTAAGGAAGCCGGGATAAGCGCCGTGCACCACGGAATTTAGGTGCTTAAAGAACTCAATCGCGTCCAGATTCTCCCTGCCGCCAAACTTATTGGGCACCCACTGGCCTGCCTGTTTGCTGTAATCCAAATAAAGCATGGAGGCCACTGCGTCAATGCGGATGCCGTCGATATGATACTCCCTGATCCAGTAGAGCACATTTGCGATCAGGAAATCTTTCACCTCATTCTTGGCATAGTTAAAAATCTTTGTTCCCCAATCAGGATGCTCGCCAATTCGTGGATCGGGATGCTCAAAGATACACTGTCCGTCAAACCGTCCGAGTCCATGCGCATCGGTCGCAAAATGCGCCGGCACCCAATCCAGGATCACACCTATTTTATTTTTATGTAAGGCATTGATCAGATACATGAAATCTGTAGGATTTCCGTGTCTGGAAGTGGGCGCATAGTAACCCGTCACCTGATAGCCCCAGGAACCGTCAAAGGGATACTCCGCAATCCCCATCAGCTCAATATGGGTATAATGCATTTCCTTTAAGTAAGGCACGATCCTGTCGGCAAATTCGCGGTAATTATAAAAACCTTCCGTCGTGCCGTCGGGATGCTTCATCCAGGATCCGATATGGCATTCGTAGATTGCCATCGGCTCTTTATTATAGTCCTTATTTTGTCTGTCCGCCACCCAAGCATCGTCTGACCACTTAAACTTACTGATATCAAACGTCCTGGAAGCGTTGCCCGGCCGCATCTCCGCATAGTTTGCAAAAGGATCCGCCTTATAGAGTTTCTCCCCCGCGGGCGTGCGAATCAGGTATTTGTAAAGCTCATTCTCTCCCACACCCGGAATAAAGAGTTTGTAGATACCACCCGGCCCCAGCTTCTCCATCGGATGAGACTCCTCGTTCCAGTCATTAAAGCTGCCGATCACGTGAACACTGGCCGCATTTGGCGCCCATACGGCAAAACAGAAGCCCTTTTTGCCGTTCTCTATGGAGGGGTGCGCTCCCAGTTTCTTATAAATATCATAGTGTGTGCCCTGCGCGAACACATACTGGTCGGCCTCGGAGATAAATACCTCCTCGACATCCTGCTTTTCCGTCGTTTTCTTCACTGTCGTCTTTTTTGCCGTTGCCGTTTTTGCCGCCGGCTTCTTTGCTGTTTTCTTCTCTGCCGTCGGTTTCTTTGCCGTCGTACCTGCTTTCGTTCCTGCCATAATGAAACCCCCTATTTCCTTTCTGCACAAGGTATGACTAATTGTGCATAAAATCTTTCTCACGCAGTATGATCATGTCCTCTTCATCATACCTCTTTGCAAGCAAAATATCCATAAAATGTTTTGGTGTTTTTTTATTGGCATAGCCGATCGCCTCATCCACCAGCTCCCGCACCTCGGCAAGGGTCACCTCATGGTCGCTGGTCTGTCTGTCCGCAATCCTCGTATGAAGCGCCAGGATCCCAAATTCATCGATGGAATACTCCATTTCCTCCGCATACTGCTTTGCGTATGCCACCAGGGATTCATCATCCAAAGGCTCGATATCTACCCGCAGATTAAAGGGCACGGTAAGTCTCTCGTTTCGGGAAAGGAACTCGGCAATCTCGTTCTTCGTACCCACCACCAGCGCAAGCAGTCCCATGTTCTCCTTCTCCAGCGTCTTTAACATGGAAACCACCGTGGCGGGCTTTAACTGATCCGCCTCCGTTATGATGAGGGCACCTCCTGCAAGCTTGCCAAAAGTTGCCTCTACATCCTTTTTATTCAAAGTATGGCCCTCAACCTTTGCCACTTTACCCGAAAAATTACTGTCATTCAGCTGCATCTCGCGGACCAGCGCCTTTGCCAGAGAAAGCGTCGTCGTCTCTTCCTCGCCGCTGATGAGCACATTCCCCGTACAGGATGCCAGGCTCATATTATCCAGCACCTGTACTAACTGCCTTCTCGATTTGCGCTGATGCACAAATTTGCCGAAAAGCTCCTGCTCCTCAGGGCTTAATTCCCTGTCTCTTCCGACCGGCTCCACGGCCTCCGTCTTCTTCCCTGACGGCGCAGCTTCTTTTACAGGCTCGACAGGCAAAACAACCTTTTCTTCCTCTTCTCCGCTTTCCTGACTCGCCTCTGCTGCCGCACTTTCCTCCGGCAGAGTCTCTTCCTGCGATGCAGATTCCGCCGAAACCTCCTCTTTCGGCTCCCCCTCTACAATAGCAGCTTTCGCCGCAGGCGTTACATCCTCCTCTGCATCCTCTGGAAAGATCACCTTTTTCACATGGGGATTCTTCCCCGATTCTTTCATGATCGCTGCCATGAAAGCCTTTTCCAATTCTTCCAAAAGACCGTTTTTCGTAGCCTCGTCAAAACTGGCAAACAGACTGCCTGTCTGGGCAAGGATATGCCGGCGGACATCCTCCATCCGCTTCTCCTCATTATCCTTCTTCTTCTGTTCCCACTCGGCCATGATATCATCTATGCTGAGCTGCCCCGTGATCTGTTTCTCCACCTGTCCCGCATCGGGCACTACAAAACTGATCTGTCCATCGTACTCCTGAGACAAAAATTTGTCATACTGTGTGGGTTTCGACGCCAGCGCCATCTGCTGTTCCCGCATGGCTTTCGCCTGCAGCCGCTCAGCTTCTCTGGTCATCTCCTCAATGATCTTCTGTGCATCAAATACGATCGTGTCCTCCCGCACGATCTCCTCGCTCGCCTCCTGTAATTCCTCCGTGCTCAGCGCATTCCTGTTCTTATCGGAATCACTTGTCCCGCCAGGCTCTTCTTCCTCAAATGTTTCTATCTGCCCGGACGCTTCGTCTTCGAAACCTTCCGTCTCCTCTGGTTCTTCCTCCTCAAAAACTGCCGCCTCATCCTCTTCTTCCGGTTCTTCTTCAAAATCCTCCGGCTCTTCTTCTCTTAAAAGCGCTTCCTGCCCGGGACCCGCTTCCTCTTCCGAAAGATTAGTCTCGGGAAGCTCCTCTGTCTCCTCCAAAAGCGGCGCAATTAACGCATCCGTAATAGAAGGCTCCTGCTTTGGCGTCTCCCCCTCCAAAATCTCTTTCATACTCTCTGCAAGTTCCATCTGCAGATTAATCGTGTTATACTGCCCCACATCCACGGTTTTGACTTCCGGCAGCTCCGTGGTGGGCGCCATGAGAACCTCTTCCTCGTTCTCCTCCGACACCTGACCGCGCCTGACCTTCCCGGCTACCTGGGTATCTCCGGGCGGAATCAAGTCCTCTTCTTCGTTCTCGGGCTCTTCCTCCTCGTCCACGCGCCCCGCACTCCGTCCTTCCACAAAAGCGTCGTACTTTTCCTGTTGTTCCGGGCTAAGCGGTTGATGCAGGGCCTTTAATTCAAGTGCCTTAATCACGTATCTGCCCTCACCGAACCAGATAAACATCTCATCGCATTCTTCCACGCATTTCGTGGTCAGGCCGATGCGGTGATACAAATAGGCAAGTTCATACACCCATTTTTCCTTCGGCTCTCGCTTCTTGAACTCTTCCAGAACGGCGATCCGCTCCTCAATACTGACATCCAGCGCCTCATAAAGACGATATTGCAGCACATATCTTCCCGTATCCCGCGGCGCAATCTGCACAAACTCCTTATAGTATCTGCTTGCTTCATCGTACTCGCCCATCTTGATCGCGAGCTCGCACAGAGAATAGATGATCAGTCTGCCCGTCGGGTGTTTTTCATAAGCCATCAGGAGAACATCTTTACTCTCCTGAAATCTTCTGTTGATCTTATACAGATCACTGATGGTACACAGCATCATGACGCTTCTGACCCGGCGCCAGTCAATCTTATCGGCGATCTTCATCGCCTCCACGTATTCACCCTCTGCAATCAACGCCTTGATTTCATCGGCGCTGGCTTTGTATTCAAACTTATCCAAGGTACTCACCTCATCAACGTACTTTACGGTTCCTTTTCTCTTCATAATGACCCTAGTATCTGTTTCAGTTTACCATAGTCGCCCGTATATGTAAATAAATTCCGTTGAAAAAAAGTACCTCTATTCCCAATATATGGAGCTTTCTATCCAAAAAATTCCTCTATCTTGTGTCCCTCATCAAAATCCGCCCTCATTTTTGACGCGCAAAAGGCGATTTGATAATTCTGTAAAACATTCCAAAGTAAACGTTTCTCCGCGCACCGTTTTGGATAGCCCCATCTCTTCCAGCACGGACTCCACCTGTCCTCTGACAAGCCCCAGGCCGCCGGCATTCGTCAGCCCGTTTACCAGGGTCTTTCGCCGCTGGTTAAAGGACGCACGGATGATGCGAAAAAGCCACTCCTCGTCCTGCGCTTCGACCGGCGGTTTCGCATGTTTTACCAGGCGCACCACCGTACTGTCCACATTCGGGCGGGGGGTAAAGCAGGAAGCAGGCACTCTGGCCACGATCTCCGGCTTCGCATAATACTGCACCGCCAGGGAGAGTGCGCCGTAATCCTTTGTACCGGGCCCCGTCTGCATACGATCCGCCACTTCGCTCTGCACCATCACCGTAATGCTCGTCAGTGGCACATGACTCTCAAAAAGAGCCATGATAATAGGCGTCGTGATATAATAAGGAAGGTTCGCCACCACTTTGAAAGGGTCACCGCCGTTTTCATTCACTAATTTAGTCAGATCCACTTTCAGGATATCCGCGCACAATAGCACAACATTGTCGTAGGGTGAGAGTGTCTCCTCCAAAATCGGTATCAGCTCTTTGTCAATCTCTACGGCAACGACCCTGCCTGCCGCTTCCGCCAAATACTGCGTCATCGTACCAATCCCCGGTCCGATTTCCAGCACACAATCCTCTTTCGTGATCTGCGCCGCCTCCACGATCTTATTTAAGATATTGGCGTCAATCAGAAAATTCTGGCCATATTTTTTCTGCATACGGAATTGATATTTATGCAGGATTTCCGATGTATTTGTAAAGTTTCCCAAATTTGCCATATGCACCTCTAAGCTGAAGCAGTTTTTGCGCAAACGATTCTTCCTTCCCTCTCTTTTGACGGAACAATCTACTGCAAACGAAACAGTCTCCTCGCGTTCTCCTCTGTAACCTTCTCCACTTCTTCGCGGGAAATCCCTTTCAGTTCCGCAATCGCCTCCACCACATAAGGGAGGTTTAAGGAGGTATTGCGCTCACCGCGGTGCGGCTGGGGCGCCAGATAGGGGCTGTCCGTCTCCAAAAGGATCTTTTCCATGGGAATATATGTTACCGCTTCCTTGAGCTTCTTCGCATTTTGAAAGGTAATCACGCCGCCAATCCCAAAATAGAAGTCCATAGCCAGGTATTCCCGCGCCATCTCCTTCCCGTAGGAAAAACAGTGCACAACACCGCCAATCTCTTCCGCGTGAAGCGCCTTCATAAGATCCAGCGTATCCTTCGCGGCCTCCCTGGAATGAATAATCACGGGAAGTTTCGTCTCGCGCGCCAGCATAAGCTGCCTTTCAAACCACTCCTTCTGCAGGGCTGCCTCAGGCTCCGGATAGTGATAATCAAGCCCTGTCTCACCCACCGCTACCACCTTTTCATGGGCGCACAGCGCATGCAGGCGCGCAAAACTTTCCTCGTTCAGCTCCCCGATTTCGCTGGGATGCACTCCCACAGCCCCATAAAGAAAGGGATACTGTTCCGCCAGCTTCACTGTCGCCTCGCTTCCGGAAAGACTTGCACCGATGTTTAGCACTGTGCCGATTCCCCGCTCTCGCAGGGACAAAAGCAGCGCCTCCCTGTCTGCGTCAAAAGCCTCGTCATCATAATGTGCATGACTCTCGAATATCATCTGTCTGTCCCCTTTCTGCGAAATTCTTCCCATTTCCTAAACTTTATCTTAAAATTTCCAAAAAAATGCTTGCATTACGGAAAACATTATACTATAATAACTTTTGCGTTGACAAGCACCGCTAGCTCAGTTGGTAGAGCACCTGACTCTTAATCAGGGTGTCCAGGGTTCGAGCCCCTGGCGGTGCATTGGAAGAACTGTTTTTGGAGACGTAAGTGCTCTGGGGGCGGTTCTTTTTTTATGCCCCAGTTCAGCCATGCGCCGGCTGAGCGCGGAAATCATGCTTGCATGCCCTAGAACCTCACCCCCAAAATCTCCACCACCGCCCCGGCCGCAACGCCGACGCCGTACAAAAGCGCAAAGATCCGCAGATTATCCTTTTTATCTTCATTCACCCGAAGCAGAACCAGATACCCCACGCCCGAACCGGAAAGAAGCCCGGCGAGCAGGGGCCCGGCCCCCAGAACGCCCTCCAGATAAAGATGCGTCAAAACAACAGAAGAAGCACAGTTCGGAATCATTCCCACCAGCGCAGCTGCAAAAAGTCCCAGCACGGGTCTGTCTGAGACGACTGCTGCCAGTCTGTCTTCACCGATCATGGCAATCACATAATTTAAGATCAGGGAAATCACAACGATATATAAAAATATTTTCCAGGTATGACTGGCTGCCGACCGCCAAATCCCCTTCTCGCAGTGACAGTGATGCTTTTCGCAAAAATGCCCGATCTGCGGCTCCTCTTTCCCGGGGAATAGAAAATCTGCCAAAAATCCCACCGCCACCGCAAAGACCACCTTCGTAAGCAAAATCTTTGCAATCAGGAAAATCCCTGCATTCTCAGAGAGCATGATGGGGAGCATCTCATCGGAAGTGGACAAAAAAACCGCCAAAAGCGTACCCAGGGTGATCACTCTGCCCGCGTAAAGATTTGCTGCTGCCGCAGAAAAACCGCACTGCGGAAAAATCCCCAAAAAACCGCCGATGATGGGGCCGGCCTTGCCCGAGCGCCTGACAATCTCCTGCATCCTGTCACCTGCCCAGTGCTCCAGACACTCCATAGCAAGATAAGCCAAAAACAAAAACGGCAAAATTCTGAGACCGTCTATCAAAGTATCATATATCACATCCAAAATCATTTCCATATATTGCTCCATTCCTGCATCACTTTGATCTCAATCCTAATAAAGCGTCTTCCATTTCTCATCTTTTCGACATTCGCCTCCACCCATACAGTGTTTGGCGGGCAATGGCGGCAATCATCGAGTCTATGATACCATTCTTTTTAAAAAAAGCAAGTACGGGTAAATTTTGCACAAAAAAGAGGAAAATTTGAGTTTCCCCATTTTTT
>DLAF01000022.1 GCA_002492725.1 Lachnospiraceae bacterium UBA7054 | reverse complement strand
GCGTTTCGCAAACGCCTAAATAAGGTGTTATTTTGAGAGGAGAGAGGGTTTATGACACAATTATTCACTGTGGTTTTATCTTTATCAGTGTCTGGCGCGCTGGTGGGACTTTTGGTGCTGCTGTTTCGCCCGATATACGGGCGGATTTTTTCAAAGAGATGGGCGTATTATCTGTGGCTTCTGGTGATTGCAAGGATGCTCTTGCCGATACATGCGGATGTAAATCTGATGGAATATTTGTCGGAAAATCTGGCGACGGTGGGCAGTCATCTGACGAATGCGGCAGAAGCAGAGGATGACAATGGGCGTATGGGAACGGCGGCGGATGTGACGAGGATGGAAGACACTGCAGGGCAGGACAACGCAAGCGGTGTGACGGATACAGATACAATCGGAAACCGAGAGGCGGTCGGGCTAAGCAGTGTCAGCAGTGCGGAAAAGATATCGGACAGAAGTAGGAATAGCGGCACGAAAATCGATATCCGGGCAAGTGTCTTACAGGCTGCGGCTATTATCTGGATCCTGGGCGTGCTTTTTACCGTTTTGCGAAAACTTTTAATTTACCGCAGATTTGTAAAGGAAGTCGGTACGGCATGCGCGCAAGTCACCAACGAACGGATTCTTGTGCAGTCTGCAGAAATCCAAAGAAAACTTAGAATCGGCAAGCGGGTGCCGCTCTATGAGAGCACAAGTATTGAAAGCCCGATGCTGATCGGATTTTGGACGCCGCGTATTTATCTGCCGCAGGCACTCCTTACAGAGATGTCAGGGCGGGAGGATGATATCTGTCTGATGCTGCACCACGAGCTGGTTCACTACAGGAGAAAGGACATTTGGTATAAATGGCTGTTTCAGGCGGCGCTTTGTGTGCATTGGTTTAATCCATTGGTGTATGTGTTTCGCCGCAAGTTTAACATAGACTGCGAACTTGCCTGCGATGAGACAGTGCTAAAACTCCTTTCAGAAGAAGGGCGTCTGGCATACGGGAACGTGCTCTTGGATGTGGCGCAGAAGGAGTGGTCTGAGGGGATGTTTTCAGGGAAAAGTTTGGGAAAGTGCACAGATGTGCCGGCGATGACTTTGCTGGAAGAAAAAAGCACGCTTAAGGAGAGATTACGGGGGATTGCGCGCTACCATAAAACGGGACTGATAGTTGGGCTTTGCTCGGCGGCAGTATTGGTTCTGTTTGTGATAGCGGCAGTCGTCTGCGGCGTGAAGGGAACCTATGGCGGCTCCGGGAAGTCTTTGCTCCTGCATAACAGTGGAAATCTCGTGAGCAGTTTCGCGGAGCATTTCTGGGAGAACTCGACGTGGTCAGAAATGTGGAAAGATTCCTTTGATTTGGCTCAGCCGATTGTGGTAAGCAGCAGCGGAACGGCTTATCAGATGTATGATGATGACGCTCTGATTGCCGGGGACAGCGAGAATGACTGCTGGCGTGCATGGAAGTATATCGGCGGTGACGGGGGAGTGGACGTGCAAAAGTTTCTATTTAACGGTTCCGATACTTTATGGATTTTGTATGCCAACAAGGAGACAACGCTGGAGATATCTTCTGTGTTCAGCCTCTATGATGGTCGTTTTAAGTTTGTTTGGGTAGGACCAGATCAGACGGTGCAGACGCTTAATGAGAGCGGGGAAGAGAGTACCGTGAAACTCACACTTCCGCAAGGCAGAAATGTGATTAAGATGGTAGGGCAGAAGGCGAAAGTGAAAGACCTCAGTATAGCATATGGAAGGATGAAAAAGGAAGATTTTGACGGTATTTATGATAATGAAGCTACAGAGTATGCCTATCAGGTGCTGGCGGGAAAACAACCGTTTGATGCCGCCAAGCTGGAAGAAGTCGGTCCCTATCTGAAAGAAAAAGAGGTAAGCGAGCTATGTCGAAAAGCCCTGGAGGAGGAAGTCATTTTATCGAAAGAAAACTGGCAGAAATTCTTTATCTATTCCGATGAGAAACTGACGGCACGGTATCTTTTGGAGGCATTGCAGACGGACGGGGTCAGAGAGTTTGACAGCGAAATACTTGTTGCAATTATGCCGTATATGCAGGCGGTGGACGTAAGCGAGTGTTTCCGATATCTTTTAGAGCGGGATGCGGCAGCTGTGCTGGATTGGCAGGAAATTTTTGTTTATTCCGATGCGGATAAGTCGGCAGGATATCTTGCGGAAGCGCTGCGGGAGGGAAAAGCTAACGATTTTAGCGATAGAGCGCTTCAGAAAATCTGTCCCTATGTATCCACGAAATCTCTGACGGATGTTGTGGCGGCAATGGATGAACTGTCTTTTGACGGATTGGATCATGTGTTGGCTTATGTGCAAGAGGATGATGTGGTGACTTGTGTTTATCATTATATTGATTTGGGAAATGTACTGACCGATGAGGAGCTGCGGAAGGTTCAGGCTTATGTTTCGGAGAGGGATTTTTACCGGATCGTGGAGTATAACGGGAAGAAAAAATGATAGGTTATAATTCACTTGATTTTTTATAAATTTTTTGTAAAATAAGAGAGGGTGTATGGCAGTATTGCGGTTTATTCCGCGAGCGTCAGACGGGTACAGGCATTGAAACGAAATGATAGTTATTGCAAAAGCGAGAAAGGATGAACTGATGGAAAGAAAAGTCGGTACGGTATCAAGAGGGATACGATGTCCAATCATCAGACAGGGAGACGACTTGACAAAGATTGTCGTGGACAGCGTTATGGGAGCGTCTGAGGCGGAAGGTTTTGCAATCCGCGACAGGGATGTGATCGCGGTGACGGAGTCCATCGTAGCGAGGGCACAGGGTAATTACGCGTCGGTGGAGGCAATTGCTCAGGATGTAAGAGAAAAGCTTGGCGGCGGGACAATTGGCGTTATCTTTCCTATTTTGTCAAGAAATCGTTTTGCAATCTGTTTAAGAGGAATCGCAATGGGAGCGAAGAAGGTCGTGCTGATGCTCAGCTATCCCAGCGATGAAGTGGGCAACGAACTTGTTTCGCTGGATCAGCTGGATCAGGCGAAGATCAACCCTTACAGCGATGTATTGACACTGGAAAAATATCGTGAACTCTTTGGAGAGAATAAGCATCCGTTTACAGGGGTTGACTATGTGGCGTATTATGAGGAATTGATCAAAGAAACGGGCGCAGAGGTGGAGATTCTGTTTGCGAACGATTGTCGCAGTATTCTTTCTTATACTAAAAATGTGATCAACTGCGATATCCACACGAGGGCGCGTACGAAAAGGATTCTCAGGGAAGCGGGAGCGGAAACGGTGCTTGGGCTGGACGATATTCTTAACCAGCCTGTAAACGGCAGCGGGTGCAACGAGAAATACGGTCTGCTTGGTTCCAATAAGTCCACCGAGGATACGATCAAGCTTTTCCCGCGGGAGTGTACCGATTTGGTGATGGCTATTCAAAAGGCTGTTTTAGAAAGAACCGGTAAGCAGATAGAAGTTATGGTGTACGGAGACGGCGCATTTAAGGATCCGGTAGGAAAAATATGGGAGCTTGCAGACCCCTGTGTTTCTCCAGCCAGCACGCCCGGACTAGTGGGTACGCCCAATGAAGTGAAATTAAAATATCTGGCGGATAACGATTTTAAGGATCTGTCCGGCGAGGCGCTCAAGGAAGCGATTTCTGATCGTATCAGAGAGAAGAAGGATAATTTGGTAGGCGATATGGCGTCTCAGGGTACGACGCCAAGGCGGCTTACCGATCTAATCGGTTCTCTGTGTGACCTGACAAGCGGCTCTGGCGACAAAGGTACGCCGGTGGTTTTGATTCAGGGATATTTTGATAATTATGTGAGTTAGTCACATGGTTATACAGGAAGTAACAAGGGAAGGGGCTGTCTGAAAGAGGGCAGTCCCTTTTTTTTGACACTGTTTTGCATGCAGTATATAATGGAATGTATCTTGATTTTTCACATGCAAACATATGTATTAAATAGGAGAAAAAGATATGTCCTATCCAATGGTTCATTTAAAAATTGCATACGGTCTGCTTGTGCGGGATGACGGCGAACGTATAAAACGATCCGGTGATTTCCTGCTTGGCTCGGTTGCGCCGGATGCGGTGCATTTTCACGACAGCTATGATGTTTCTTTGAAAGAGAGAAGCCATATATGAAAGTTCGGTCCGCGCTGGGGTTTGTGCGCGCACCTTCTGACGGATTGGGAAAATGACAGAAGGATTTGGGCACCTTTTCGGGAGAAAATGAAGCGGGGTGCGGAGCGTGACGAGGTGTATGGAGAGTATGCGCAGGAGTCCAAGGGCATGGACTTGTGGCTGTATCAGAATGATAAGGAAACGCAGGAGATTTGGCGGCTTTTGGAACAGGGAAAAGTCTGCGGCGTGGACGGGTGTATTTTGGAGGAAGACCTTGCGCGGCAGAAGCGGTTCCTTTTATATGAGGAATTTATCGGGAAAGATGCGGTCGATGTGAGCGGATATCGGTTTTATACGAAAGAGGTTATGGAGGAGTTTGTGGAAAGATGCGTGGAGAAAATGCAAAAACTTATCAATCCGGGGAATTGTTAAAGCGATTCCTTCCTTATTACAAAAAATACTGGAAAATCGTGGTGATTGACCTACTCTGCGCGGGTCTCACGACGATTTGCGAGCTGGTGCTGCCGATGATCATTCGCTATCTTACCAATACGGGGATGAATGATCTGACATCGTTGACTATATCGGTCATTATTCGGCTGGGCGTGCTCTACCTTTGTCTGCGCATCGTTGATACGGTGGCGAATTTTTACATGGCTTATACGGGTCATGTGATGGGGACGCAGATCGAGACGGATATGCGGCGGGACGCCTACGCGCATTTACAGAAATTGTCGGATACCTACTATAATAATACCAAGGTCGGGCAGATCATGGGGCGCATCACCAACGATCTGTTTGATGTGACGGAATTTTCCCATCACTGCCCGGAGGAGTTTTTCATTGCGGGCATCAAAGCGGTGATCTCCTTTATCATTTTGGCGCAGATCAGTCTGGGACTGACATTGATTATTTTTATCATAGTGCCGATCATGGCGGCGACCTGTACGGTCATTAATTTGCGGCTGCGGGAAGCGTTTCGGAAACAGCGCGTGCAGATTGGCGAGCTGAATGCCCGCATCGAGGACAGCCTTCTCGGGCAGAAGGTGGTGAAGGCGTTCACCAACGAGGAAAAGGAAAAGGAGAAATTTGAACAGGACAATCAGAGCTTTTTCCACATCAAAAAAGAAACTTATAAGTTTATGGCGGCGTTCCACACGACCACCAGAGCCTTTGACGGATTGATGTATCTGGTGCTCCTTGTGGCGGGCGGCATTTTTATGATAAATGGGAAGATTGCGCCCGGCGATTTGGTGGCTTATGTGATGTATGTGACGACCTTGATCGCCACCATCCGCCGCATTATTGAATTTGCAGAGCAGTTCCAGCGCGGCATGACGGGAATCGAGCGCTTCGTGCAGATTATGGACAGCGATATTGAGATTTTTGACGAGCCGGGCGCGGTGGAATGCGTAAACCCGAAGGGGAATATTTCTTTTCATAATGTCAGCTTCGAGTATCCAGATGACCACAATGTGGTATTTCGCGGCTTGAATCTGGAGATTCATCAGGGTGAGAAGATTGCCATTGTGGGGCCGTCCGGCGGCGGAAAGACTACGCTTTGCAATCTGATTCCCCGTTTTTACGATATCGACCAGGGAGAGATTTTGCTGGACGGAAAAAACATTCACGGGTATACGATCAAAAGTTTGCGGCAGAATATCGGGATGGTACAGCAGGATGTCTATCTCTTTTCAGGCACGGTTTATGACAATATTGCCTACGGCAGAGAGAATGCCACACGGGATGAGGTTGTCGAGGCGGCGAAGCGGGCCGGGGCGCATGATTTTATTATGGCTTTGAAGGATGGATATGATACCTATGTGGGCGAGCGCGGCGTGAAGCTTTCCGGCGGACAGAAGCAGCGCATCAGCATAGCGAGAGTATTTCTGAAAAATCCGCCTATTCTCATTATGGATGAAGCCACTTCCGCCCTGGACAATGAGAGCGAATTTCAGGTGGCGAAGTCGCTGGAAGCGCTTGCTAAAGGAAGGACGACCATTACGATTGCGCACAGGCTTTCAAGCATTCGCAATTCCGACCGCATTCTGGTGCTGACGGAGGAGGGCATCGTGGAAGAAGGCACCCATGAGAGCCTGCTTGCGCAGGGCGGGATCTATCATCATTTTTATGTGACGGCGAATGAACTAAAGTAGGGGTCTGTAGATGGATAAGTATGAAATGTTAGATACGATTAATGAATGAGGTGCAACGAATAGATGACGGGAATTGTAAAACAGCGGATTTTAATCGTGGAGGATGACTGCCCGCTTGCCGACGGCTTATGTCGTGCCCTGCAAAATGACAGTACCACGGCGGTAAGTTGCCATACGCTGCGGGAAGCGGAGAAACTGCTTGGAGATGAGGAGGAGCAGTCTGCTTTTGATCTCGTAGTGCTGGATGTCAATCTCCCCGACGGCAACGGTTTTGATTTTTTGCAAACAATCAAGGCAAAATATGACATATGCGTCATACTATTGACGGCAAACGACATGGAGACGGATATCGTGGCGGGGCTGGAGCTTGGCGCGGATGATTACATCACAAAACCCTTCAGTCTGGCTGTGCTGCGGGCGCGGGTGGAGACGCAGCTTCGGCGGGCGATGCAGGGCAGACAGGCGGCGGGCAGTATGATAAGCGGCGATGCGTTAGGGAACGGTGCAGAGAATGGCAGCGAGACAAAACTTGTGGATGACGGCTGGATCACAGACGGCGCGTATCGGTTTCATTTTGCGAAAATGCTTTTCTTTCACGGCGATGAGCAGGTGGAGCTTTCCAAGACGGAGCAAAGGCTTCTGCGGATGTTAGTAGAAAATAAGCACACAACGCTGACCAGGGAACAGCTCCTTGATTTTACCTGGTCTGTGGATGCGGCTTTTGTGGATGAAAACACGCTGTCCGTAGCAGTAAAACGACTGCGGGACAAGCTGGGTGCGCAGGAGCGGATCAAGACGGTGTATGGCATCGGGTATCGGTGGGAGTAGGATAAGAGAAAATGAATGAGCGAGTAGCGATGATTTTTTTTGCGGCAGGGATTTTGTGCCTGTTCACAGCCACCGTTGCCGTGATTTTAGAATTTGGGTTCAGAAGACGCAGTCTGCGCCGCATGAATCAAATGATACAGGCTGCCATTGACGGAACCTTTCGGGCGGATATTTATGACGAATCTTTGTGTGCGGCTGTGGAAAACAGGCTGGCGGAGTATCTTGCCGTGACGGAAACGCAGATGAGGAAAGCAGCGGCGGAGCAGGAAAAAACAAAGGCGTTGATTGCGGATATCTCCCATCAGACAAAGACGCCGATCGCGAATCTTGTACTTTATACGGAGCTTTTACGGGAGGAGAACGGAAACGACAACGAGACGGTTGCACTATTAGAAAATCAGGTGAAAAAGCTGGACTTTCTGATCCAGTCGCTGGTGAAACTCTCACGGCTGGAGACGGGAATCCTTGTATTGCATCCAAGCAAAAGCGGGGTGTCACAGCTTCTGGAGGAAGTGAAGGAACAGTATGCCGCCCGTGCGCAGGAAAAGGGAATTTATTTGCGTGTATTTTCGGAGGAAGCGCGGGAAGTAACGGCTTGCTTTGATCCGAAATGGACGCTGGAGGCACTGGATAATCTGGTTGACAACGCCGTTAAATATACGCAGGAAGGCGGCATTACCGTGCGCGTGAAGCCTTACGAGCTTTTTGTCTGCATTGAGGTGGCGGATACCGGGATTGGCGTTGCCAGGGAAGAGCATGCCAAAATATTTGAGCGGTTTTATCGTTCCATGGCGGTTGCACAGGAGCAGGGCGTGGGCATCGGTCTTTATCTGACGAGGGAGATTTTAAGGCAGCAGTCGGGATATATTCAGCTTGTTTCCGAGCTGGGCAAGGGCGCGGCATTTTCCATGTATCTACCGGTTGACTAACGCGCTTGTCATGAAGCGTTTTGTTAAATGCTTTTTTGAGTTGCTGACGCAAACACTCCATTCTGTTCTTTGGGAGAGGTCGGGGGCGCGGGGCAGAGCCACCGCATAACCTAACGACTGCCGCCGCAATAGTGCAAACGGTCTGGATAGGCGGAACGGAGTAAAGTGCAGATTGTTTTTCCTGAATAGGCGTGGTATAATTTCTCCAATATAAACTGACCGATAAATCGATAGTTAATAGAGGTGAAAGTACATGACACCATCAGAATTAAATAAGGAATTAACATATTTATTGCATGATTTATTAGCAGATACAGGTTTTAGAAAAAAGCGAATATGTTGCTTATTCAGAAAAGAAAACGAATGTGTGCAAGAATTCTCTTTTTATTTTACGAGAGATCGTGGTCTGCCAGGAAATACATATTCGTTGTCTGCAGCATTAAGTTTTTCTTTTCCAAAGGTGGATAGATTGACAAGCCATTTCATGGGGGAAGAATATAATTCAAAATGGCCTACGGGTACAAGGACATTTTATACAGTTCTTCCGGATATTCCTGTACTAAAATATAAGTATTGTTCCGATGATTCATTGAAACAATTTGCGGATATGGTTTCACAAGATTTTCATTCTTACGCACTTTCTTTTTATGACAAATATAATACGATAGATAAACTTGAAAGCCACTTTGAACAATACCATGATAATAGTAGTTGTAAAAATGGCTTTAGTGTTGTTAGAACAAATGGGTATTGGTGCTGTAAAGCTGCTGTTCTTTGTATTTCACAAAAATGGAAAAAACTTCAACAGTATGTTGATGAAACAGATTTTTTGATACTGGAGCAAAAAGAAAAAATTCGCGAATATATCTCCAATAAGTAAATTCAAATGTGTAGGTCAGACGAAAAACTCAAAACATGGGTGGCGGGGAGATATTGACTATCCCGCCGCCCCGCTTCTTATCGCTCCATATCCTGCGCCCTGCGGGATTTCCGCTGTTCCTGCCGCAAGATACTGTAAACGCTCTTTCGGATTTGTTCTGAGATAATCTTTCGCCGCCGTAAGCAGGATTTGCCCGGCTTCGGTCAATGGCTTTTTTCCTTTGTGCTTGAAATAAATGTCGGCTTGCCCGATATACTTTTTCAGAGTGCCTAACCGCCGTTCAGCGGGTTCCATGTGCATACCCTCCTGCGTCAATATAGGTGTTGCTTACAGTTAAGATTACGCACCTAAGTATAACAGCCATTTTATTTTTCAGAAAACTATTGACATTTAAAATCGTTTTGCTCATAATTAAAACAGATGTTGCAAAACGCGTGATTTAATATGACGGAGGTGATAAAGTGCCGCCAAAAGCAAAATTCACAAGAGAAGAAATTATCGGAGCCGCTTTGGAAATAGTCAGGAACGAGGGCTTTTCTGCATTGACCGCAAGAGCCTTGGGTGCAAAGCTGGGAAGCTCCGCAAGACCAATCTTTACGGTATTTCAAAGCATGGAGGAAGTCCAGGAAGCCGTTATCGACGCGGCAAAAGCGCTGTACAAGGAATATGTTCAAAGGGGACTTTCCGATATCCCCGCGTTCAAAGGCGTGGGAACGCAGTATATTCTTTTTTCCGTGAACGAACCGAAGCTTTTTCAGCTTTTGTTTATGAAAGAAAATGTGGATGTCCCCGAATTGTCGTCAGTGCTGCCTGTCATTGACGAAAATTATAACGCGATACTTTCTTCGGTAAAGGATGGTTATGGGCTGAATACTGAAACCGCGGAAAAGCTGTACCGCCACCTTTGGATTTATACCCACGGTATTGCTGCCCTGTGCGCGACAAAAATGTGCCGCTTTACATCGGAAGAGATAAGCAAGATGATGACGGAGGTCTTTATCGGACTGCTAAAAAGTTTAAAGTAAAACTGATGACGGAGGCAAAAATATGATTGAAGCAAAGGAAATAACCAAATTTTACGGCAAGGGAGAAAGCCGTTTTCAGGTACTGAAAAACATCAGTATAAAAATCAATGACGGTGATTTTACCGTTATTTTGGGAGCGTCGGGTTCGGGAAAGTCAACGCTTTTAAACACTCTTTCCTCTCTTGAACGTCCCGACAGCGGCAGTATTTTCTATGACGAAAGGGACATTACAACGTTTTCGGAAAGCGAGCTTACAAAGCTGCGCAGAGACAATATCGGATTTATTTTTCAGCAATACTATCTGCTGCCGAATATGAACGTTGACAAGAATGTCAAAATGGGCGCGGATCTTTCGGGAAACAAAAATTATAGGTCCGTTATAGAAGCCGTGGGGCTGGGCGGAAAGCTCCGCAAATACCCAAGCGAGCTTTCAGGCGGCGAACAGCAGCGTGTTTCGGTGGCGAGGGCTCTTGCCAAGAATCCAAAGGTTTTGTTTCTTGACGAACCCACGGGCGCGCTTGACGAGGAAACAGGCAGACAAGTCCTCGACTACATATGTGCTCTGCAAAACGAGTACGGATTTACGATCGTTATGGTAACGCATAATCTGAATATTGCCGAAATGGCAGATACCGTTATAAAAATGAACAGCGGAAAAATTTCGGAAATTTACGCAAATGAAACGCGGAAAACCGCATACGAGATTGGGTGGTGAGAAAATGCTTATCGGAATAAAGGATATTGCCAAGCTTTTCGCAATAAGCGTTGTGACCTGCTGCGCGGCGTTTGTGTGTACGCTTTTTCTGAATTACAACATTGATATTGTGGGAATAAAGGACGAAATAACCACGCCGCAGGGAATGGTTATGTACGACGCGCAGGTTGCAACGGGCAAGGTCGTGGCAGGAATCGCGGGGGGCTGTCTTGTAGCGACAACGATAGTGCTGCTGATTTTTTACGTGAAAAATTATATTGACAGCCACGGCAAGGAGCTTGGTATTTTAAAGGCTTTGGGGTACTCGGATTTAAGTGTCGCAAAGCATTTCTGGGTGTTCGGAGTAAGCGTGTTCGCCGGTGCGGTTATCGGGTACGCCGCCGCTGCGCTCTATATGCCCACATTTTATGACATACAGAATAATATGGAACTTTTTCCGCAAATGAAGCCGGAATTTCATGTTTCTCTTGTGCTGTACATTATCGCTTTTCCAACGGTATTTTTTATGCTTTTGGCGGTTCTGTACGCGTTTTTCAAGATAAAAAGTCCCGTACTCGGCTTGCTTAGGGAAACGCAGAATGTGAAATTCAAAGTAAGCAAAAGCGATAAGGGGGATTTCCCATTTTTGACAGATCTGAAAAAGAGTACTTTAAAAAGCAGAAAAATCCTTGTGTTTTTCGTTGGATTTTCAGCGTTTTGCTTTTCTGCAATGACACAGATGTCCATGTCTATGGACGAACTGGCAAGTGAGGCCATGTCCTTTATGATAATTTCCATAGGACTTATTTTAGCGTTCATGACGCTGTTTATGTCCCTTACGAGCGTGGTAAAATCCAATACCAAAACCATTGCGATGATGAAAGTTTTTGGCTATTCGCAACGGGAATGCAGCGGTTCCATTCTCGGCGGATACCGTCCTATTTCATATGTGGGCTTTGTTATAGGCACGGCGTATCAGTATCTGCTTCTTAGGATTATGGTGGACGTTGTTTTTGCCGACTTTGAAAACATGCCCGAATTTCATTTTAATTTTGAAGCATTGGCAATTTCCGCCGTGACGTTCCTTGCGGCATATGAAATGATTCTTTACTGCTATTCAAAAAAAATAAGCGGGCAGTCCGTTAAAAGTATTATGCTGGAATAATCAAATCTTACGAAACTGATAGAATTGATTTATTACGAGAAAGAATGTGGAAAGAATGCCATGAGATAATCTGTATTGTGGAGGACGGTATAGCGCTTCACAATGCAGATTTTGTTTTAAAGGAGGAAAATAAGTATGACGATATTGTCAACAAAAGATTTAAAAAAAGTCTACGGTTCGGGCGAAAGCGAGGTGCGCGCCCTGGACGGTGTGAATCTGACAGTGGAAAAGGGCGAATTTATCGCTATTGTGGGTACATCCGGCAGCGGAAAGAGCACGCTCCTTCATATGCTGGGCGGGCTTGACAGGCCAACGTCCGGCAGCGTTACGGTAGACGGCAAGGAGATTTTTACCTTAAAAGATGAAGAACTGACAATATTTCGGCGCCGAAAGATCGGCTTTATCTTCCAGAGTTATAATTTGGTACCGGTGTTAAATGTTTACGAAAATATCCTACTCCCGGTGCAGCTCGACGGAGGGACTCCCGATCGTGCTTACATTGAAGATATCATTGATACGCTGGGGTTGACTTCAAAGCTGAATAATCTTTCCAATAATCTTTCCGGCGGGCAGCAGCAGAGGGTGGCGATCGCCCGCGCGCTGGCGTCGAAGCCCGCCATCATTCTGGCGGATGAGCCCACGGGAAATCTGGATTCCAAGACCAGCCAGGATGTGTTAAGCCTGCTTAAGGTGACGGGACAGAAATTTTCGCAGACCATTGTTATGATTACGCATAATGAGGCGATTGCGCAGTTGGCGGATCGGATTATTCGGATTGAGGACGGGAGGATTGCATAATGCGTGTTTCAAATAGAAAAACTATCCGCCGTCTCAGCGTAGCCAGTTTTAAGGCGGCGAAGATCAGAAATATTATTACGGTGGCGGCGATTGCGCTGACTACGATTTTGTTTACCGTTCTGTTTACGGTGGGCATGTCCATCAAGCACGGATTTGAGCAGTCGAATTTTCGGCAGGTGGGCGGTTATTCTCATGGCGGTTTTAAGTATCTGACGGAAGAACAATTTGAGGCATTAAAAGATGATCCGCTGATCAAGGAATACGGAAAGAGAATGTTCTGCGGTATGCCGGAAAAAGAGCCTTTTCAAAAGAGCCATGTGGAGGTCAGCTACTGCGACGAAAACGAGGCGAAATGGATGTTCCTTACACCGAAGGAAGGGCGGCTGCCCAAGGAAGGCACAAATGAAGCGGCAACGGATTTGAGAGTCCTTTCCCTCTTGGGAGTGGAGCCTGTAATCGGCAATGAGTTTACGATGACTTTTACGGTGGACGGCGAGGAGACGACAGAAACTTTTACGCTGTGCGGCTGGTGGGAGTATGACGAGGCAATTATTGCGAATCATGTATTGATTCCCGAAAGCCGGACGCAGGAAATCTTTGAAAAACTGCATACGCAGGGCAAGGATGGGATGACAGGAACCTGGAATATGGATGTAATGTTTAAAAATGCCTCTCATATTGAGGAAAACATGGATACCATTCTGGCGCGGCACGGTTATCAGTCGGAAGGTCCGGATCAGGGAGATAACTATATCCGTATAGGCGTTAACTGGGGTTATGTCTCAGCGCAGTTTGAGAATTCCTTAGATATTACAACGGTGCTTGCTTTGATTGCAGTGCTGCTTTTGATTATTTTTACGGGATACCTGATCATCTATAATATTTTCCAGATATCGGTATCCAATGACGTGCGGTTTTATGGTTTATTAAAAACGATCGGCACCACGGGTCGGCAGATCAAGCGGGTCATCTCTTTTCAGGCTTTTTTGCTCTCGGCATTGGGGATTCCCATTGGCCTGGTTTTCGGTTATGGTATGGGCGTGGTGATGACGGGCATTGTGGTGTCTCAGCTAAACGGCATTGTATTGACTTATTCGGTCAACCCTGTGATTTTTTTGGGAGCGGCGGCGTTTTCTCTTGTGACGGTCTGGCTTTCCTGCAGAAAGCCCCGCAGGATGGCGGCAAAAATCTCTCCCGTGGAGGCTGTGCGCTACACAGAAAGCATGAAAAGAACTTCTAACACTCGCAGCAGAGGCTGCTTCGTGAAGAAGTTCTATGTTTCATGCAGGAGAATGCCGAAAAGACAGCATTCTCCGAGCGAGTCTAAGAATCCGCAAAAGGGCGCGTCTATCTTCCGTATGGCAATGGCGAACCTTGGCAGAAATAAGAGCAAGACTGTGATCACGGTAATCTCCATGTCGTTTGCGGTGGTGATCCTGAACCTTACCTTTATTGTGGCAAACGGGTTTGATATGGATAAATATTTATCCATGCGCGTAGTGACGGATTTTATTACTGCGGACGCGTCCTATTTTCAGGTAACCGGCCATCTTAACGCAGCGTCCTTTCCGGAGGAGGCTGTCTCGCAGATCGAGGCGCTTGATGGTGTGAAAGGCGGCAGAACTTATCAAAAAACTTTCAGTGCGGTGGAATTTGTCAAGGAAGAATGGATTCGTAAAACGCAGGGTCAGTGGAACAGCCCGGAAATAGTAGACCAGTATATAGGGCTATTGGAAAAGGCGGGGGATCTGTATCTTGACCGCGTGCAGCTTTTCGGGATGGAGGACTTTGTGCTGGATAAACTCAATGTGCTGGAAGGCGATCTTGGTAAGCTGAAAGAGGGCGGCAATTATGTGGCGGCGGTTTACGGTGCAGATGATTACGGTAATATTTACGAGGACTCTCACTGGGCGAAGCTGGGGGATCAGGTTACAATCCGCTATATAAAGGAGTACGAGTGTTATAATCCGGAGACAGGTGAGTTTTACGGAGAGGACGAGGATCTTAGCGGTAAGCTGTGGCGGCAAAGGGCTACAGTTTATGAGGATAAAGTATACGAGGTGGCGGCGTTGGTGGATGTGCCGAGCCAGATTTCTTATCGTTATTACGGCGCAGATGAGTTTGTGATGGGTGCCGATACCTTTATCCGGGATTCGGGGACGTCGGATATCCTCTATTATGCTTTTGATTGTGAAGATGATAAGATGGATGCCGTGGAACAGTGGATGCACGGCTTTGCGGGCAGCGATGATTCTCAATATGATTATGAGAGCAGAAAAAGTGAGGAGGAAGAATTTAACGGATTCCGCAACATGTTTGTCATGGTAGGCAGCGGCGCTGCGCTGATCGTTGGCATGGTCGGTATCTTAAACTTCCTAAATGCAATCCTTACGGGTATCATGGCAAGAAAGCGGGAATTTGCGGTGCTCCAGTCTGTGGGCATGACGGGAAAACAGCTTAATCGGATGCTGATCACGGAGGGTATGGTATTTGCGGGCAGTTCCATCGTGATCACATTGATTTTGACGATCCTTATGGGACCGCTAGCCAGCAGCGTATTGGAGGGAATGTTTTGGTTTTTCAGCTACCATTTGACGGTAACTCCGATTTTTTTGGTGATGCCTGTGTTCCTAATAATCGGAGCAGTTATTCCTCTGATAACTTATTATTATGTAGCGAAGCGGTCGGTAGTGGAGAGGCTGCGGGAAGCGGAATAAAATGTCGCAAAAATGCAATGGCCACCATGAATAAACCTTTAGAAAAAATCCTACATTTTTCCAAATAAGATGTTGCGCAAAAGGGCAGAAATAAGGTATAGTATTATAGAGAGACTGACATCAAGAGAACAACTATTTGAGAAGGATGTAGTGGACGTATGGAACAACTATCACCGATGGATCAGGATAAAATGGCAGAAGTAGCGCAGATTTGTATGGCACATTCGGCGACTTCTCTGAATACATTGACCAGAAAGGTCATTACTGTCAGTCCGCCCGCAGTGAAGGTTGTCAACAGTGCGGATATCAAAAATATCGTAGCAGCTTTTGGGATGGGTAGTGTGACGGTTCAAATTGACTATAAGGATGATTTTTACGGAAATAATCTTCTGATGTTCAAAGAAAACGATGTCAAAATAGTTATGGATTTGATGATGGGCGGCGAAGGTGTTGCAGCACCGGGAGAGCTCAATGAGATGCACCTTTCCTGTGTGTCTGAGGTGATGAACCAGATGATGGGTTCTTCCGCGATTTCCCTGACGGAGATGATACACAAGACCGTGGATATCAATCCACCCAAGGCTACGCTGGTAACTGATCAGGAAGCGGTGGATTCCATTGACATTCTTCCTTTTCCGGGAAATGAAGTAGTCATCATTCTGTCCCGCTTTGAGTCGGCAAAGCTGTTAAAGGGTATTATGATTCGTATTTTTCCGATGCAGGAGGTGCGGTTTATCTGCGATAACTTTAAAATGCGGTGATCATGTGATAAAATCAGGTAATTTTTCACAATAGAAGCGGCGGTTTCTTCCATAAAAACGCTGAAAATAAGTTTTTGCCGGGAAAAGGACTTACGAGAAGACGGGCGGTATGCTAAAATGAAGTACAAGGGAGTCGGTTGGCAAAGGAGGGTTTTTACCGGGAGGGAACGTCATGTTTGGGAAGGGAGAATTGATTATGTGCGGCGGACACGGGGTCTGCTGCGTCGTTGATATCACGGGGAATCCAATTGATCGGATGGATACCAAGAAAAAGTATTATATGCTGGAGCCCGTCTTTGAGAAGGCAAGCACCGTCTATACGCCTGTTGATAATGAAAAGGTCATCATGCGCAAGATCATGACCAAGGACGAGGCAGAGGTGCTGATTGGGCAGATTCCGGAGATTGAGACCGTGTGGATTCAGGAAGAAAAACGCAGGGAGCAGACCTATAAGGAAGCCATTCGTACCTACGATTCCAGAAGTCTGGTGCAGATTATCAAGACGCTTTACCAGCGTAAGTCAAGCCGCATCAGTGAGGGAAAAAAGGTTCTCTCCTCGGACGAGCAGTATCTGCACAAGGCGGAAGAACTTCTTTACAGCGAGATGTCCATAGCGCTCTCCATCCCGAAGGAGAAGGTGGGATCACAGATTATCAGTACGATCGCGAAGCAGAAAACGGATCAATAAAAAACAGACAGAGGCAGGAGACGAAAGTTTTCTGCTTCTTTTTTTGGCACCAAATTGCATTCCGGGACGTGTTATCAGTAGAGGACTCAAAAACGATTCGCGGATTGGGAAAGGAAAGGCAGCTTTATGACGATAGAGGAGGCAGTCAAAAAGTACAGCCCCATGCTCTACCGAATTTGTGTGGTTATGCTCGGCAATGAGGCGGACGCACAGGATGCGGTACAGGATACCTTTTGTAAGTATCTGGGACATGCCGGGAAGTTTCGGGATGAGGAACATGAGAAAGCCTGGCTGATCAAGGTGGCACAGAACAGATGCCGTGATCTGCGGCGGTTTCATCTGCGGCATCCGCAGGCGGAGTTGTCGGAGGTTTGCGCAAGCTATGAAAACCCCGAGTACAGCGAGGTTTTAGCCGAGTTGGTCGCGCTGCCGATGCCCGTTAAGGCGGCAGTGTATCTCCATTATATTGAAGGCTACAAAACGACAGAAGTGTCAGAAATGCTTGGGATTTCGGCGAATGCGGTGAAAAAGAGATTGCAGCGGGGAAGACAGCTGCTTCGGATCAGGTTGGAGGAAAACGGGTGATTGCGAAACTCCCCCGCGATTGATTAGTCAGAAAGGAGATCGTATGAAGATTACAGATTTACAAAAAGCGGTAGAAGAAATAAATTTTGACGACGAAAAACAGGAAGAACTGCTGCGTGCATTGCGGACGGGAAAGCGGCGCGGCGGACAGGCGGGCACTTTGCGGATTGCAGCGTCCTTTGCGGTGTGCCTTTTGGCGGCAGGGATTTTGAGCGTGCCGGTGCGCGCGGTGGTATCTTCTCTGGTGCAGGAGCGGATGGAAGAGCAGCCAAAAGAGGAGGTTGTTGAGCTTGCAGAGGAGATTCAGAGCCAGCGCGTTGATGCGGACAGCAGCACCAGGGAGTATACGGCACAGGAGAAGGAACGAAAGGGAAGGCTCTATGCGCAGTATCTGGAGGGATTGTTCCCCGAGAAAGAGCTGGTGCGGGTGGATAGTGAGGAGGAAGCCGCGGCGCACGAATTTTGTTTCCTGACAACGACGGGAGTCTTCTATCTGCCGGCGGAGAGGGAGCTGACGGATGAGGAGATTTTGGAGCAGATCGATTTTGAGAAAAAGCGTGACTATGCGTTGGAGGAGCAGCATGCGGAGGAGATTGCCGCACGGAAAGAGGAAGAGAAACGGCAGATCAAAGAACTTACGGACGCGGGCGGCATTACGGAGGAACAGGCGGTAGAGACGGCCGAGGGATATCTACAGCGGTTGTTTGGGCTTGACGGAAGCGGTATGGAACGGAACCGGTATTATCAAGGTGAGGATGAGAATATTCCGATGTATAGCAACACTTACTGCGTAAACTGGAGCGATATGGGGAATTACAAATATTATTATTTCCATATCGATGCGCTGGACGGCACATTGCGAGCCATGACGTATAATGACGGGAAAAATAGAGAGGTGTATGAGGCGGCAACGCCATCAAGCGCGGACGCGCCGGAAAAGGCGGAGGAAATGAAAGGTGTGGCGGAATGTTTTCTCAGGGAAAAGCTGGACATTCAGGAAAGCTATGAGGAAGTGAAAACGTATTATCTGGTTAAGACCATAAACGGCAGCGTCAGCAGGCTGGTGGATGTCTTATTTGTCAGGGAGGACGGTTCGGCGGATCTTGTCAGCTGCAGATGGGACGGTGTGGTCAGCGATTATTTAGTTACCACAAAAGAAGCCTGTGAGGAGAGCCTGAAATCTTCAGCGAAGGCGATTGCTGAGCGGTATGAGAAGGAGGAGGGAGAGAAGACCGAGGTTGCAATTGTAGAAAACTAAAGAAAGATAGCAATGAAATCAGAAAACCCCCGGTGCCTGTTGCACGCGGGGGTTGTTTCGTAACAAATCTTGTTTCCTTTACTGGTGCTGCGGATGCGCACCAATCTTATTAATCGCAGTCATAACGGTAGCAAGGATTTCCACTTCGTTCTGGGGCTGGTAGTTACTCAACTTCTGATAAAGCGCACCTGTGTCTGTACGCACATACTGAGGAGAAAGCCTGTTCAGAGCAAAGGACATCATGTCCAATTTGCAGTTTTCACAAGAACAAATCTCCGGCATTGTGGGCAGCAGCTTATTGAGCTGGTACTCCACCGCGTCTTCCATGATATTTCGTAAGCCTTCCATTTTGAACCTCCCTCATATGTGACACAATTCTATATTAGTACATTTTTCCTAAATAATCAATCTTTTTCCTCTTTTTTGAGTTTCCCCATTTTTT
>DLAF01000049.1 GCA_002492725.1 Lachnospiraceae bacterium UBA7054 | reverse complement strand
CCACATCTATGGGTACATTATACAAACCAACTTATCCATTTTGGCATCTCACCTTTCCTTTTTGTACCTCTTACCTGAAATCAGTTGAGAAAAAAAATTGGCTGTCTATAATAATGATTGGAGGGATTGTTTGATGGGAATTAACAAGGAAATTCAAATAATAGAACAAATGGAAGACACGCTGAAAATGCATATTCAATGCAAAAAAGCAGATAATAAAGTACTGCGCTTAAAAACTCACATTGAGCTGTTCGATGATAAACTGCATGCCAAAAAGGACAATGAATCCTGCTTTATGGCGCTGATCACCCTATATGAAGGGACGGAAATTTATCAAATCGGACTTTTTCAAAAAATAGGGAATTTCATGCAATGGAGTATCTTTATCGGCATTATTTTTGTCCTGTATGTTATCTGTATTGTAATCTATCAGCAATATAGTAAACGGCAGGGCGAACGTTATACGCAGGCTTTGGAAACATATCAACAGGAGAGGAGAAAGAGCAATGCCTAATAAAAAGGAATTACTGTCAGCGTTACAGGAATTGCGAACAGACAATCGCTTTACCGATCATGACAAAAAATCTGCTCACTTTTTGCTGCTCCACGCCGCTGGTCTCTCTGAATCAAATGCTCTATCTGCTGATCGCGCTGTGGATCTATGCCGCTGTACCGGAAAAAATGTTAATGGTTTATGCCATGATCTTCGGCGCCCATCTTCTGCCCTATGGATGGTTATATCAGTCCAAAAGTTACTATTTCTTTTCTCTTGTCATACCGATCACCGTATTGTAGATTGGCATCTGTTTTTCGCCTGCTGCCGTCGCGATTTTTATGCTGATAACAGAAATCATTTTTTGTATTCTACTGGTCACTGAATATAGAAGCTCTCTTTAGGTCCCAGATACGATTCCGGCACAGCCTCCCCCTGCTTATGCAAAACGAATCTTTCCGGAATCAGATTCGGGCTTACATGATAATAGCGCAGTATATTAACGCCCTGCTTACAAAAAACCCCGCATCGGTATTGCTTGACATTATTTCGCGCCTCCTCCGTACATTGTTCGCATGTCGGATAAAAAGCGTTCAGATCCCAAACGGTCTCAAAAAGGACTTCCTCACCGTCATTTACACTGATGGCCGAAAACATTGACGGTTTTGCCGTGGTCGGAGTCGAGGGTGCAAAACTGATCTCAAGCTCATAAACCCCTTCGCTTTTTGCCTCGAAAAGATATTCCAGATACGGTTTGTCCGCCTTTCCCTTGAAATCCGCAGTGGAAGGATATACTTTCATGGCGCTGCCTGTCCTGCCGTATGGCTTGAGAAGCTGAAACGCCGCCTGATCCGCGCCATGCTTTGCATGATAATGCTCTGCTTCCATGGCAATATAGCCGTCATATTCGATAAAGGTCATCCTCTCATAACCCTCGAAGTTTTTATTTTCGGCATTGACGGTAATCTCGATCCGCGCCTCGCTTCCTGAAACAACGACACAAGCACTGTCTTTCCCGACAAACATACTCCTGTCAATGGAAACGCTGATTCTGTCCGTGAGCGCTGTTTTTCCCTCAATCTTGGAAAAGCTCAACCACGGCTTGTCACACGTTATTTGATAGGTTATCTCCTCTCTGCTCCCGCATGCAACGTCAAACATGATAAAATCGATATCGGGTCGCATAAAATCGTTAAAAGTAAGACTGTGACCACGCCATTCCCTGCCGATGCAGTACGTTGTCTCGTCGGATTTACAGACGATCATTCTTGGTTTATTGGCAGGCTCCGTGTAAATTCTCAGCGGATACTTGCAGTCCTCCTCGCTCCAATGCGTGAACCCAAAATGCTCGGAAAGACCGAAGCCGTCAAACTTTCTTCCTGCCACTGCATGAAACGCCTCCGTCAGAGCGCGGTCAAACGCGATTCCCTCTTTCACCTGATTCGCCAGCAGATTTGCTTCGTTGCGGTTTTGCTCCGCATAAAGTCTGTTTTTTGTGGCAAAGCACCACGTTCTCATTAGATTTGCCGTACCCACACAGGGGTAATACACCAGCTCCCAGAATCCGGCAAGCTGTTCTTCTTTGTATTTACTCCTGATCCTGTCACAGATACCAATGATCGTATTGCAGTCCGTTATCAGCTCGTCCGTCTCTCCAAAATGGACGGGATGATACACCTTGTCATTCATGACTTCCTGCTTCCTGCGCTCACACATCCTGCTGTATAATCTGATTACATTAGCGGCATCGTCGATATCCTGTTCGTCCATGAACCCGCCAAACTGCGTGCGCATCCATGCTTCAAGATAAGCTTCAGTCTGATTCGGATGTAACGTGCCGTACTTGTCAAAATCATAGGCTAAATCAAGAAAATAAGATATAGCCAGCTCCTGCGTAGCAATGTCGCCGACATTCACGACCCAGATTTCCCTTACGCCGAAGTCATACGCCATTGACATCTGCTCCCACATTCTGGAAAGAAGGGAATTTCCCACCCATTCATAGGCGTAAGGCCCGCCGTGCATGTCAATGTGATAATACATGCCGTAGCCGCCGTTGTGTTGAAGCATTTTCGCAGTCGGCAGCGACCTTGCATAACCGCAGTTTGCGTCCCCTAAAACAACGCAAACGCCATCAAGCTCAGGATCGTTATAAAACCCCTCATGTTCATCATCACCGTAATAAAATTTCTCAACTTCATTGTGCAAAACGATCTGTCTGGGCACTTTTGATAAGTCAGGATTCACCGTATTTTTGATCAGCTCATTCTGCGTGTGCAGAACATCCCGCAAAAGTGCAATGTTATCTTGAAGCGTCGCATTCTGCATGATAGCCGTATCGTTTTCCCCTCTCATGCCAAGGGTAATGACATTCTCAAAGCAGGCGTTTCTTTTCAGCCCGTCCTCCCAGAATTTTGTAATGCCTTTCCGATTGGAGATAAAATCCCAGGCATCCCCATAGGGCGAATCCTTTCCCCGCATTTTCCCATATTCCGCACCTGCACGCATACAGGGCTCATGATGCGAAGTACTCATCACAATCCCCATCTCATCGGCAAGCTGTGCACTCGCAAGTCCCGGTCCGTCAAGGTTAAAACAGCTTGCCCACATTGCAGGCCAAAAATAATTTCCTTTCAGTCTGAGAATCAATTCAAAAATCCCCTCATAGCATTTCGCATTTACATCCCCAAAATGAAGAGTTGCCCAGTTGCCGAATGCCGGCCATTCATCGTTAATAAAAATGCCGCGGTATCTGACTGACGGTTCCCGCGACGTCATTACCGCAGGAAGATCGAGCACGATACTGCTTTGCTTTTTCGGCTCGCATCCGCTCCATTTCCTGAGCGGAGAAATACCGCACATTTCACTGAATTTGTAAAGCCCATAAATAGTGCCACGCTTGTCGCTTCCGGCAATGACAAGAGCTGATGCCATGTTTTCAGTCGGCAGAGAAACGACGCACATTTTATAAACCTCACGCTTTCCCCGAATCTCATCAAGAGATAAAAGGCCGCTCTTTTCAAGCGCGGAAAGAATTTCGCTCGTCTGTATCGTTCCAAACAGGATACAGTCGGCCTGTATTTCGCTCAAGAAATGAATCGTCCAAACGCCGCCGCTGTTCCCAAACACGGCGCGCAGGTCTTCATCAACGGAAACAGCCGCTCTGACAGTACCTTTCAGCTCACTTGCAGCGCAAAATAGTTTTATGGACGCATTCACGGTAATTTTCATTTTTATCCTGCCTTTCCTATCTATTACGTCAATTATAAACGCAACAAAATTAAAATATATTGCGTTTTTCAATATATTTATTGCGTTAATGTTATTTTTATTGTCCCAATTCTTAATTTTCTATATAATCTAAGCATAATCATACTGCCTTATTGCGTTTTTTACGAAAGGATGCCTGAAACATGAAAAATCTCTACGATCCCATATCACAACCATACATCTTTTTTCGAAACATAACGAACACCGCAAAATCATTACCGCATACCTGCTACCACCGCCACAACGCTTTTGAAATCTACCTTTTTCTGAGCGGCAGCAGAAAAGTATGTGTAGAAAACGCCGCATATCTATGCCAGCCCGGAGATTTATTTATTATCCGCCCGGAAACATTTCATGCGGGACTTTGTGATGAAGACTGCGAATATGACCGCATTATTATGAACATACAGCCTGCGCTTATTGATGAAATATGCAACAAAGGCGCGCAAATCAATGCCTGTTTTGCTTTTGACGGTACAGCCCCGATCAAACGCACACATTTAGGCTATCATGAAAGAAAAACCGTAATCGAGCTTTTTGAAAGATTTGCCGCAGCACAGCAAAGCAATGATTATGCAAGTACTCTTCTGTGTGATACTTATATGCTGCAGTACCTGATCTTTGTCAACCGCTGGTTTGAACGTGATGATGACATTTCCAAAGAAGACAACGTTATGCCGCAGCTTGTCAGCGATATTATGGATCATATCAATCGAAATATTACAGAAACAATTACAATGGAAAAGCTTGCCGACAACTTCCATTTTCATGGCAGATATATCAGCAAGCTGTTTAAAGAGTATACGGGACTTACCATAAGAACCTATATTCTTGACAAAAGAATCGGGTTGGCAAAAAAACTACTCGATGAGGGATGTAATGTATCGGAGGCGTGCTATCGTTCGGGATTTAACGACTATGCAAATTTCCTGCGAAGCTTCAAAAAATATGCGGGGATTTCTCCCGGACGATACAAAAGAGAACATGGGAACAGAATAGACATGCCCACTTAAGAATGAGGTGCATTTTCAATAAACTCCGCTGCCCCTGCGGGGCCGGAACAGGCGCGGAAATCTGCGCTGCAATCCGCAGCAGCATTCGCATATGCCTTATTATTTAGAATCTCCTGTACAGCTGCTCGGATGCCTTCTGAAGAATCCTCCGCAAGCAGCATTCCCGCGCCGATTTCGGTCGCTCTCCTCGCCACGGCGCACTGTTCATTCGTCTGCGGATAAAGTACCATCGGCGTCGCCATATACAGGCTTTCGGAAACGCTGTTCATGCCGCAGTGCGTGATAAAAACGTCCGCCTTGGCAAGGACGGCAAGCTGGTCAACATAGGGATACACCTTAATCTGCTCCGGCAATTCTCCCAGCGCTTCGCGGTCGATTGCATTTCCGCCGGAGATCACCACATCGGCATTCAGGTCTTTTAGCGCATCCATACATTTCGTGTAAAAATCAGGCCGATCATTGATGACCGTCCCCAAAGAGATATAAATGAGCGGACGCTCCTTCTCTTTTTCGGGCTGCAACTCTGAAAATACCGAGGGTCCAACGAAGGCATAATGCTCTGAAAAGCTCTCCGCACACGGCTGAAAGCGCCGCGAAGTATACACAATGGTATCCGTATCATTGTCGTTCTGAATCAGGGAAAAGACATTCTTTACATGGAATCCGTAGGGTTCCAGCTTCTTTAATTCTTTGGAAACTCTCGGCATGCCAAAGAGCAGGTCCGCCATTTCTTTCAGACTGCTTTTCATATAACGGGAAGACATTTGATTAAAAGCAAAAGTGCTTGTTGACACCACCATCGGCACTTGATGCTTCCATGCGTTTAACTTCCCCCAAAAACAAACGGAATCCGTATAAACCACATCCGGCTGAAATGACTGAAACTCCTTCTCCAGAAAATCATTCATGCTGCTGGTAATGCGAATATCCTGTATGGTCATTTCCGTGGTCGAAACCTTTTTTAAGCCGGCTTCTTCCTGCTTTGTAAGTGTTGGAAGAAAAGCGTCACAGGATATATATTCCGCTCCGGCAGCACTGATCTTATTTTCAAATTCATCAAACGAATAGAATCGAACTACATTCCCGCGTTTGACCAGCTCAGCGGCAACCGGGAGCATCGGATTGGTATGCCCGTGCGCCGGAATGCAAAAACATGCAATCTTCTTCATTTGTCCTCATCCTCCTTTTCCTGAAATGCCACGTCAAACAATTCGGCAAACGCCCCTTTATTAGGAATGGCAATGCCTCTCTCCTCATCTCCGAGAAGCAGCAGCGTATCCCCCGGCTTAATCTCAAATAATTCGCGTGCTTGTTTCGGGATAACAATCTGCCCTTTTTCTCCGACCGTAGCCGTCCAGGCGTATTTGCCCTTTGGCACTTTCATTTTCTTTTACCCCCGAAAGTATGATTTGTATAACTAATCATACTATTATGTTTTTCAAATGTCAATCTCCATTTATCTTTTCCCATCTTTCCTAGTGACTCCCCCCGCCTCTTATGCTATACTAGACAAGACTAATGACAGAAAGAAAAGAGGTACTCACAATGAAGAAATTGCAAATTTTCCTTCTCGCCACGATGTCTTGCGCTCTCCTGTTTTCCGCCTGCGGCAAGGAGGAAGAAAAGCCCGTTACGGCCGAAGTCCCCGTCGCGGAACAGAGCATTGAAGACATACCCGATGTTAAAGAAGAACCGGAACCGGAAGAAACACCGGAAGAACCGGAAGAGAATCTTCCTCCCGAAGAAGGAATGGTCAGAAGCCGTATCACCAACGAATGGGTGACCGAGGAAGTCAACAACACAAGGCCCCTGGCAATCATGACCCCCAACACAAAAACCGCTTCCCAATACGGCATTTCCAATGCTGACGTCGTATATGAATGTAATGTGGAGGGAAGCATCACGCGTTTGATGTGGATCATTCAGGACTGGAAAAATGCAGACAGGCTCGGCAACGTCAGAAGCTGCCGCGACTATTATGTGTACTGGGCCTTTGAATGGGATGCCCTCTATGTTCACTTTGGCGGCCCCTTCTACATAGACGAAGTGATCAGCCGCACCGACGATATTGACGGCAAGACCAGCAGCAACTTCTGGCGCGCAAAGGATGCAAAAAACGCTACCGACAACGCCTATGTAGACGCTGCCGGCATCATGACGGACATAGACAGGCTCGGTTACGCCCTGAAATTGAGAGACGGCTACGCGGACGAGCAGCATTACCGCTTTGCTTCGGAAAAGGAACCGAACGATCTTTCCCAGTACAGCGACGCGATCACGGCAGACAAAATCGATATGTCACCCACCTATCCCGTCACCAACTGCTACTTTATTTACAACAGTGATACCGGCCTTTATGAGAGGTTTCAGCATCTTGCAGGCGCCTCCGACGGCCCGCACACGGATCTGGCGACAGGAAAACAGCTGACCTTTAAGAATGTGCTGATCCAAAATACATACCACGAGGTGCGTGACGATAAAGGGTATCTCGCTTTCCAATGCCATGATACCACAAGGGACGGCTGGTTTTTCACAAACGGAAAAGGCATTCATGTAAACTGGAAAAAGACCTCAGACTACGGAGCAACGAGATACTATGACGACGCCGGAAATGAGATCGAGCTGAACACGGGAAAGACGATGGTCTGCATCGTGGAGGACGGGGATTCCTTCCTGGTAGATGACCAGAAAGTTTCCCCGCGCTAAAGTAAGTCAAAAACGAAGGAAGGAAGCGGCCCCGAACTGTCTCACGAGGGGCCGTTCTTCGTCAAATCTACAATCAGCTCCGAGCCTATCCCGGAAACGCAAATCGCGTTCTCATCATCGGCAGATTTTTCACACTCTGCTACTTTTCCGTCTTTCACATAATAAACCGCACATTTTCGTCCTTTATTGATGACAGGAACCATATGATTCTCGGGAATATGGACAATCGCTTTTGCCTTCCATTGATTGATATCCAATCTTCCCGTAATCTGATCCACCACAATGTCATAATCCGTTTTGGCAGTAAATTCCAGGCTGCCGCTGCTGTTTAAAATCAGGATTTGTTCCGCGCTTCCGTCATATTCGAGGCGCCGCAGATGAAGATTCCTTATTTCGAGACATTTCACACAAGCCCCTATCTCACAATGATCTGCATACTGATCGGGCAGCAAAATCTCGATCTTCAACGAATCTTCCACTTCGTAACGGCTTAGCTTATTTTTATTAAGACAGTTTACATCCAGCCTGTTTT
Organism: Lachnospiraceae bacterium UBA7054; assembly: GCA_002492725.1. Taxonomy (GTDB): domain Bacteria; phylum Bacillota; class Clostridia; order Lachnospirales; family Lachnospiraceae; genus UBA3282. The sequence continues at coordinate 12,987 of DLAF01000049.1, read as the reverse complement.
TCTTTTCATCCAGCTTGATCTTAAACATGGTGTCCAAATTCTCCAGGGTATCAGAGGACAGCCTGATATGCAGTTTTTCATCCGTTCCCGAAGACAGTATGATGGCGGACGCATTCCCGATATTGATATCAAAATGTTTCTCACAGTCAATGTCATAGATAGTCTCACTGCTATAAACAGACTTCTCCTCTTCCTGTCTAACGGTTGCGGCAGAATCCCGAAGCAATTCATCTAATGTCGTCTTAAAGATTTCCGCAATAATGACCATATTTTCAACATCCGGCAATCCCTTCCCGGTTTCCCATTTTGTGATCGCCTGCCTGGAAACGCCAATCTTCTCTGCCAGCTGCTCCTGTGACAAACCCTCATTTCTTCTGATTTCTTTTAATTTTTCTGAAAAATTCATCAGGCACCTCCTACTAGTCTTTTAAAAGGGAATAAACGGTAATTTTTTTGATCGGCGCTGCCAAAAGCACACTGATCAGAAACGCCGTTGCTGTAAAAATAGCGGCAAATAAAAGCAGTATCCCAACCGATACTTCAAAATGATTTTTCATCGCTCCGATTTGACTGAAAATGGTCTGATTGATCACGGGAAGATACCAAATCCCCGCAACTGCCGACAAAACCGCGGACACCGCCACGACAGGGATGAAACGGCTTACTGTCATGATGGTCAGCTGTCTGCTTGTATACCCGATTGCCTTATAGATGCCAAACTCCTGTCTGCGCCTGCTGATGAGGGAATGGATAATGACATACAGCACAAGCAGCACCATCAGCACAGAGATGATAAACAAGACCACCGTCACCGCGGAAACAATGCCCGCATACATTTTCCGGCCATTTTCACTTAACTGTTCATAATTTACGGAAGATGCGATCAGTTCCCCGTGCTTCTCTTCATACTCTGCGATCATCGTTTCCGCAGTTGCATCCTGCAGATAAACATTCACCGTGCTCGTCTTTTCACCGATCTTTTCATATCCTTCCTGTGTCAGCTGGCACACCTTGCCGCCATTATTAACACTCTGGATATAGCCGGTTACTACATAATCTTTTGAGCAATCGGCAAAAGTAATTTCTATCCTGCTGCCAAGCGGATAATCCTTTGCAAGCGCATTCCCTATTGCGATTTCGTTTTCATCCCCCGGGCTGCGCCCCTCATAGCAGATATCGTTTGTTACCTTTCCAAAGTCTTCACACACAAAGGCAGTAAGGCTTCCGTCCTCATAACTTACAGATACCGCAGCGTATTCTAAAACCAGGCAAACACGGCTATCGTCCTGCAGAAGCTCTTTCAGTTCCGCCATTTTATCCTGCTGTACCGTAAAAATAACGGAGGGAGATTCTTCGGAAAGCGTATTCATAAAATTGTCAGGTTTCATACTTACATTATACAAGAGAGTTCCCGCAAAGGATAACAATACCATGATACCAATTGACAGCGCAGACAGCAATAAGTTCTGCCCGGTATTTCCCTTTCCGACGATTCCTCTGATGGCATCGATTGGCTCCAGCCTGTGTATCTTTCTTGCAGAAAGATAGGCAAATAGAAGTATCACAGCCGTCGGCACGATTACCACAATCAGCAGCGCTGCCACATCAAAAGCAGGCGTATAGAGAAACCCTGACTGAACCGCCAGAATTGCCGCTACATTGGATAATACTGTATAGGATAAAAATGCCCCAAGCACCGTAGAAACAAAACCTGTCAGCATGTAAGGCAGGACGGCCGAGCAAATAATCATGGTACCGGTATAACCGACCGCTTTCAAAACGCCCATCTGCACCAGTTCATCCTCAATCGTACTGCGAATCCGAAAACTGCTTAAGAAAATACTGACCGCCAGTATGATTGCCGCCAGTGCTAAAAATATGATGATCAGCAGGGTACAGACCATCGTTCTGGTCTGCCTGGTCGCCGCCCTGTCATTGATGTTTAGCGCAGTAATGCCTCGATTGCCTAAACATTCGGTGATATCCTTTTTGATTTGCAGCAGCTCTCCGGTATCTTCAGTTCTAATCGAATATTCTGCAACGGTACGTTCACTTTGCGCATCCGCAAGTTCCTCGTAGGCTGCCGCCGGCAGATACCCGCCTATGAGTCCGGTACCATAATTACCATACTGCATTTCCGTTACGATCCCACCGATTTCATAAGTGTAATCCGCATCCCCGATGGAATAGGTAATACTGCCGCCTTCATGAAAACCGCCCAGCTCCTTCATAAACATCGGTATATAAACCGTGTCATTCTCCCTTTTCAGATATTCGGAAACAGTAAGCCGATTCAGCGTCCTTGCCTCGTCAAGATTATAAAATACGGTATTCATGTCAAAATCAGAATCTGCAAATTCACGAACCGTTGCCGAAACAAAGATGCCGCTATGCTTTTCTACCGCCGATACCCCGTCGATCTTAGTAAGTTCGTTCCTGATTGCGTCGTCATCCTGAAACTGCGGAATCAAAACATTGATGTCGGCCGTGTCCAGTTCTAAAAAGAGACTGTCATAGGCATCGAATGTCTGAAAGGCCAGTACGAGCGCAATATTCATAATAAATGCCGTCAAACAGATGATCAAGGCAAAGGACAGATACTGCCCTTTTGCTTTCTTCAGATTATGCAACACAAGCGCTTTTGTTTTATTCATGCTCACCACCCCATTTCCACAATGAATTTTTCAAAAGCCTCTGTTCTTTCTGCACGATCCGGTTCGTATTTCCCTAAATTGCACTCGCCGAAGATTTTTCCGTCTTTGATATAAAGGATACGGCTGCCCCTTAAAGCCGATTTTTTGTCATGTGTCACCATGACAATGCTCTGCCCCTGCTCGTGAAGCGAGCTGAAAACATCGAGTACCGCCGTTCCGTTGGCTGAATTTAACGCGCCCGTCGGCTCATCCGCAAAAAGCACGTTTGGCTGGTTGATCACTGCTCTCACGATGCCTGCCCTCTGTGCCTCACCGCCGGAAATCTGAGCGGAAGTTTTCTTCCATGTACTTTCCGGAATATTCACCAAAGAAAAAAGCTGTCTGGCCCGATTTTTGATGTCCTCCTTGTTTTTGCTCGTAAGAACTCCCGCCGTAATGACGTTATCCATAAGGCTCATCTTTTCGATCAGATAAATCTGCTGGAATACGAACCCGCACTGTTTCCGTCTGAAAACCGCTAACTGATCGCTGTTTAGTTTCGTAATATCCGTACCGTCAAAATCAATCTGCCCGCCGTCCGGTTGATCCATTCCCGATAAGGAATACATTAAGGTAGACTTCCCGGCGCCCGACGAACCCATGATGACCGTGAAGTCCCCCTTATAAATGTCAATGTTCAGATCCGAATAAATCGTCTGCACATTTTCTTTACTGCCAAAAGATTTTTTTAAATGTTTTGCCGATATGACCGTCTGTTTGTTCATGATGCAACCGCCTTTCCTTTTTTATGCTGTCATCATAATCGGAAAAGGGGTGCCACGCTACCAACAAGCGGATACAATGCGCTTATTTTGTGCTACTTTCCGTTGCATATGGGGAAAGTTCAGCTGTAAAAATAGAAAAGGAGGTTTGAGAGCGGCTTATCACAGGGTTAACCCCAAAGTTACCCCCCTTAACTTTCCAACAACGTTGAGGAATAAAAACTTTTCGCACGTAGGATGATGCAAATGAGAAAAAGAGAAAAAAGAAAAGCAAAAGAACAGGACTGTGGATAACTTTCCGAAACGCCGGAATAACTTTTATAAAATAAGAAACAGCGTTTGGGAAACAGAAACGATAAAATTTATTCCTCATCGCCAGCAAAATGAAACAATGATTGACATCCTTTTATGAGTATGTTATTATCTATATGACTACATATTGCAATCAAAAAATAATAACAAAAGGAGGAAAAGATATGTCAAATTTACTGCTGAGCAATAAAGAGGTGTACGGGGCGTGCCGTAAAGCAACTTTATCGGCGTATGAAGGAAAAGTGGATCAAAAATCCCTCACGCAGCTTCTGGACAAAATGGAAATGCTTGCGGCTGAGCCGGGAAGAGGAATCGAAGCGTCTGCCAGCATAGTCAGTGCGGTGATTTGGTCTACCATTACCTGCGAACCGAAGGATTTGCCGTGGAAATTCGATGAGCAGGCATGGGGACTGGGCATTGGCGGCGGTTCATGCAGTGGAGTTATGTATCACGCATATTCAGATGAATCTTCCGGATGGGATTATTTTTTTAAAGAAGCCGAGGCATATCATGCACAGGGCATTGCCAGCATGGGCGGGGTCTTTCAGATTACATGGTTTAAAGGAAACGGAACGCCGATCGGACAGTTTGACGGTGTGATGGCCGGTGCGGGCGCATTTGAGATGGGCAATTCCTGTAAATGGAAGAGGAAGTAATACCGTTTTGACGGATGTTTAGACGACAGGCCTTCTGTGACAAGAAAGTTACGGAAGGCCTGATTTTTGTCCGCATTCCCTATGTGCCCGGGAGAGCAGAATATGCTAGGAGCCATTGTATTCGGAACATTGCGCATCAGCGTTGAGGAATAAAAACTTTTCGCACTAAAGTATTCAGGTTTCATGCAGAGCAATCGATGCACAAATTCGCAAAAGGAAAGCGGCTCAATCCCAGTATTTTCAAGGACTTGAGCCACCTCACAACAAGAGGCGCAGACCGGATTTGAACCGGTGCATCAGGGTGTTGCAGACCCACGCCTTACCGCTTGGCTACTGCGCCATATCCTATTAACATAGGTCAAATGACCAATGACTCCAACGGGAATCGAACCCGTGTTACCGCCGTGAAAGGGCGATGTCTTAACCGCTTGACCATGGAGCCGGAGAATACTCCACCGAGCTCACGAAGTGATGCTCGCGTAGTTAATGCCGCAGGCATTTACTACACCTTAACGAATGCTATGATACCACATCCCGCTCCAATTTGCAAGGGATTTTTAGAAGAATTGCGCGACAGACAGTCTCCTGCCGCGCATTGTAATTTATTTTCCCGCCTTCGCATCCCAAACAGGCACTTCCGTACCCGCTTCTTTTGAGGTAAACGGTGTACCGTCCTGCTTCTCAAAGTGATCCGTAGCGCGCTTCACATAAGGGAACCCGAGATAAAGAAGCGGGATATTACAGTACGCAATCAGAATATTGGCAAAATCCGACAAATCCCATAAAGAGCCAAGATCCATGCCCGCAATACTGGTTAAAACGCCAAAGGAGACCACCAGCAGGCAGAGCACTCTGATAAAATAGAGGAAGGACTTCTTTGCTGAAATTCTGCTCGCACAAATTTCCGTAAAGGAGAAAAAGCCCAACAGACAGGTGAAGGCAAAGAGCCCAAAACACACCGAGATCAAGAGCGAAACGGCACTGTTAAACACTGTGCCCGGCGCAAGCTCCGTGGCAGAAGCCAGATACTTGGGAAGCTTCCCTAAGTCAAACCAGGCCGCCGCATTGTCCGTCAGCCACACCCTGCCCATGATAACTACAAAACCCGTCAGCGTACAGATCACGATGGTATCAAGGAAGACGCCGATGGCCTGCACACAGCCCTGATCGCAGGGATGCGCCGCATCGGAAGCCGCCGCGGGCATGGTAATCGTACCCTGTCCAGCCTCATTGGACATCAGGCCCCGTTTTACGCCCTGGATGAGCGCCACGCCAAACGCGCCGCCAAAGACTGCCTCCGGCTTAAATGCCTGCGTAAATACCGCGTAGAAAAACCAGGGAATCCTCGTGAAGTTTACCAAAATCAGCACCAACACCGTCAGCACATAGACGACCGCCATGATGGGCACCAAAATATCCGTCACCTTGGTTACTTTGCGGATACCGCCCCAGGAAATTACCACCATCACCACGATCAGCGCCGCAAAAGAAATCCAGTAAAGCGCCGAGGTTGTGGGAATGGTGTGTCCCGTAAGCACCTCCGCGATCTGCCCGACAGAGGACACCGTATTGAAGCCCTGCGCCGGAAAACACAGAAGCGCATAGATAATGTACATCACGGAAAGAATCACGCCTGCTACAGCCGAACCTTTTAAGAGGCGTTTCCCATAAAAGGCCAAACCGCCCACATACTCATCGCCCTTCTTCTCCTTAAAGATCTGGGCAAGGGTAGACTCTGTGTAAGCTGTAGCCATCCCGAAAAACGCTGAGACCCACATCCAGAATAAAGCGCCGGGGCCGCCGATGGAAATTGCTCCCGTCACACCCAGGATATTGCCGGGGCCGACCCGCATCGCCGTTGACAGGAAAAAAGCTGCCAGGGGCGATATGCCCGTCTGCGCTGCCTTGCTCGTCTTTAGGACACGCATTCCGTGGCCGAAACGCCTGACTTGAATAAATTTCAATCTGCAGCTGAAATAGATACCCGATCCCAAAAGCAGGATGATAGCCAGCGAAAAATTTCCCAGGATCGGTACCGACCCATACCAGGCAAAATTGGACGGAAAATCCCAAAACAGATCAGAGACGACCTGAATCTTAGAGCAAACCGCATTGATCGCGTCAAACAGTGATTGCATATGTAGTACCCTCCTTTATATAGTATACTATGCACAAAAGGCGTAATGCAACCACTGCACGCACAAGATTCCGTTTCTTTTTTATTTTTTCCTCAATAAAGCAGCCACCGCACGCATATCTTCCGGAATACGGCATGAAAGACATCCCTTCTCCACGGAAATTTCCGCTTCCTCGTCCGAATAGACTTCCTCGACCTGATAGTCTGCACCATATGGCAGAGGAACGGTAAGCGCACCCTCATGCTCTCCGTTAAAGGTATGGAAAACAGCTAATAGTCTGTCCTTCTCCTCATGCTCCACACTGCCCTCCGTGCGCACAAGGCACTGCCAGCCCTTCGGGTGGCGCCAGCTAAGTACCTTCGGCCCGTAAAGCCTGCTGTATCCGTCCTTAATGACAGGTGCCGCCTTTTTATAAAAAGCGATTCCCCTGTCAATCACATCCCACTGGGCATCTGTCAGCTTCGTCACATCTCCTGACAGACACATTCTGCCTAAAAAGGTATTGGCAATCGAGTAAGCGATCCTCTTTAAGGAGTCTTTCTCACGAATCACCGCCCAGATCTGATTCTGTCTCGGCAGAATCACACGGTGCAGGGCCGCAGCGATGATCGGGATTTCCTCACACTCATGCGCATCTGAAAAAGAAGCCATGCTGCACTCACTCATCATAAGCGGCTCCAGCTTATGCCCGCCCGAAGAACAGTTTTCCAGAATAATACCCGGAACCTTCTCCTTCACTTTGCGGATAAAGGACAGAGATGCTTCCATATTCTGCCTGAGTCCTTCACCCAACGATTCCGCACCGTCACAGCCAGCGCCGATGGTATCGTTGTAATCCATCTTCATATATGAAAAACCGTATCTGTTCAACGTGCCGATCACTTTTTCTTCCAGATCCTGCTGCACCCACTCCTGCCGCATATCCCAGAATCTTCTCATGGTAGTGGTAAGCGGCACACCATTTCGTTTGAGCAGATGCTCCGTATCCTGATAAGCCTTGGCCCGTTCCCCCACATTATCGATCTCAAACCAGATCCCGGCCTTCATCCCATGATCATTGATTGCTTTCACGGTCTTATCAAGTCCCTGCGGGAACAGTTCTCTCGACACGTGGTAATCCCCCATGGCAATATCCCACGGAACGCCCTCCTGTTTGAACCAGCCGCAGTCGATCACAAAATAGGAGATCCCCTTATCCTTGATGGCTTCCAGAATCCCACAGATATTCTCATGGGAAGGGCAGCCCCAGGTGGTACAGTATTCATTAAAAATAACAGGAAGTGTCTGCTCCGATGCCGGCCCCTGATCCAAAACATCGTTAAGGGCCGCCGTCATCCGCTGGGAAATCCTATCCAGCCGATCTTCTCCCCGATATTCCCGCAGTGAAACCTGGGAAGTGAATCCGCCGGGATTACCTTCCTCGCCCCTGCATACGGAAAGAATCGCCGTGGGAGATACAAAGGTTTCTCCCGGCGCCACCTCCTTCATCCAATGCCCGAAATCATAATCCGCCAGTCCCCCGGAAAAGGCCGCGTCATCTCCCCTGCGGTAAATCTCCATCTGCCAGCTGGCATTGTGACAGATCATCGCGCCCCAGAAAACATCAGATTTGCTGTCCTCCACGACTGCATACGGAAAATATCCGTTCACCGGCATGGATCCAACCTGCCCGAAGCGTTCACAGCGCACCGCATGGCCGCCCCAGGAAGGCTCCAGCTGGAGATCCTCAAAGACCTGCGTCTCCACCCTGCCTTCCATGCTCCACACGCTGCGGATGCGGTGCAGTTTTAAATACCCGTTCTCATCCGCCCCCACAAACGGCGAGATACCGCCCAAAGAGAAGCTGGAAAGAAGCTCTAGTCCCACGTTCTCCTGCGACTGATTTTCAAACGCCGTAAAAGAAAGCAGACTTTTCTTTCCCTCTTTCCAGACAAGATAATGGCGGCAGCGGTATCCCCTTTTATCAGTAAACACCGTGCAGATGACCGTCCTGCCACCTTCTCCTATTATCTGCTGATTCTCTGAGACAAAGCGCAAAATATCCGTTTCCTGTCTTCCGCTTTCGCAGTTTCCCACTCCTTCTGTTGCACTCTTGGCTGCGGCATATTGCGAGACGCTTTCCCGCACTTTGGAATCGCCGTCCTCCTTTATGATCTCCTGTCCTTCAAACACAAACGAGGCCACGGACGGATTCTGCCGCATCGTTCTGCCCCCGGCGTAAGCGCCCGCATAAGGATCCCCCACAAGTTTCACCTGGATTAGAGAATCCGGGTAAGGTTTCTCCCGGTAGGCGACCTCATAGGCCATGACCGCAGGGAGCAGCACCAGCTCCATACTTCCTGTGTCCTCGTCCTGCACATAGCAGGCGCGCATATCACCTAATAGAATTTCACTGTAAACTTTCTTCATACCTGCCCCCGCTTTACCCAAACAGTTCCGCCGTCTTTGCCATCCGTTCTGCAATCTTCACTCCGAAAGGACAACGGCTCTCACACGCCTTACAGTTAATGCACGCATCCGCCTTGTGTTCCAGAGAAAGGTAATGCTCCCTCACCGTAGCGGGAACCTCCTCCTGCATCACTGCAAGGTCATAATATTTGTTTACCATCGCGATATCAATTTCTTTGGGACAGGGCTTACAGTGCCCACAGTATGTACACTCGCCTTTCCCGAACGTGTTGCGGGGCGCCTTTGCCAAAACCGCCGCATAATTCTTTTCCGCCTCATCAGCAGTCTCATAAGCAACCGCCTGCTCCACATGCTCCGGCGTGTCATATCCCGCCAATACCGACGCGACCGCAGGGCGGGTCAGACAGTAATGAATACACTGTACCGGCGTCAGCGCCACGCCAAAAGGGGAGCGCGTCTGGTCAAACAGCCTTCCCCCTGCATAGGGCTTCATTACGGTAATGCCCACGTCGTTCTGCTCGCACAGCTTATAGACCTCTGCGCGCGCCGGGTCAATCCCGCCAAATCCATCCTTGTATTCCTCCACAAAATAATCATCAATATTATCCGTAGGCGGCAGAAGATCAAACGCAGGATTGATGCTGAATAAGATCATCTCGATCAGCCCGCTCTGTGCAGCCTTTTTCGCCATCAGGGGATTGTGCGTGCTCATACCGATATGACGGATTTTTCCGCTTTTCTTCAGCTCCTTTACATATGCAAGGAAAGGCCCGTTCATCGCCTTATCCCAATCGTCCTCCTGGTCGATGAAATGGATCATGCCCAGATCAACATAATCCGTCTGCAGTCGCGTCAACAAATCCTCAAACGCCACGCGGCATTTTTCCACATCGCGGGTTCTCTCATACTGGCCGTTTTGCCAGGTGGAACCGATATGCCCCTGAATCAGCCAGCGCTCCCGTCTGCCTGCAAGCGCCTTTCCGATTTTCGTGCGGACATTCGGCTCGGACATCCAACAGTCTAAAATGTTGATTCCCAGCTCGTCCGCGCGGTCTATCATGGCCTTGCACTCCTCATATTCGTGCCGCTCCAGCCACTCGCCGCCAAAACCGACCTCACTTACCAATAGTTCCGTTTTCCCAAGTCTGCGATACTGCATGGTTACCTCCTGTCTGAGCGTTTTCTTCTCCTTTGATTTTTCGGATCCCGTTGTCTGTTATCACCGGTACAACGAATATTCATTCATTTTTCGATGTACTAAACAGTATAACATGAACCCTCTGCCTTGTCATTCTTTTGATCCTAAAACACACCGGTTGCAAAAATCTCAATGCCAATGATGATTAAAATCGTACCACCGAACGTCGCCGCTTTGTTCGAAAACTTCGTTCCGAATTTTTTCCCGATGTGCAATCCTGCCACACAGATAATAAAGGTCACGCCTGCAATGATAAGGGCACAGACAAGGGCCATAACAAAACCATATTCCGCAATGGTAAATCCAACTGACAACGCATCTATCGAAGTGGCGACCCCCTGTAACAAAAGAGCCGCCATTCCCACCTTGGGCGTTTCCGTTTCCATACTTTCCTTTTTCATGCCATCCACAACCATTTTTCCGCCAATGAACACCAGCAAAAGCAGCGCGATCCATGGGATAAACTTACTAAATACCGTAAAATATTGAAGAAGTGTGTGGACGCAGATCCAGCCGATCATCGGCATCGCCGCCTGAAACACTGCAAACACTCCGGCTATGGTGCACATTCTCCTGCGATCCATATCCGGTTCATGCAATCCATTTGCCAGGGATACTGAAAAGGCATCCATGGCAAGACCGACGCCAAGCAATACGCTGTTAAGAAAAAAGAATAAATTCCACTCCATCTTTTGTCCCTCCTGATTTTAAAAATAAAAAGACCAAGTACAGTTCAAAAACCATACTTGGTATCCTTCCAAAAATACGCAGACTCCATGTATAGTTTTTGCCATACATGAGTCTCGCAATTTAAAACAAGCCAGACCAAACGGTCAGTATGTTGACTTGTTACGCTATACGCCTGCTACTCCCTCATCGGAATTAAATTGAAGATATCTTATCATCAAATCTCATATTTGTCAAACAGTAAAATCCAATCCCCATCATCGGCAGCAATAAAATAAGAGAAGAAACCACACTGTCCGCTTTCCATCCTACAATGTTATCCCCATTGACAAAATATTGCAGAATGGACGGCGAAGCATTATTAACCGCATGCAGAAAGACAGCGGGCCATATGGATCCGGACCGATACGTCACATAGGTAAGGATCATGCCCATAAACACGCACATGAGACACATCGCCCCAAACCCGGTAAAAGGATAGCCGAAATATTCACGGCCAAAATTATGTCCGACATAAGTAAGGGGCCAGTGCCATATGCCCCAGAGAGCCCCGCCAATGATCACTGCCTTTTTGACTCCCCATAACTTAATCATCTTAGGCATCATATATCCCCGCCAGCCGGCTTCCTCGCCAAAGGCGGCAAAAGACCCGATGGTGCCGGAAAGCATCATCATCAGAGGCTGCAAAAAGATAAGCGGCCGTTCCTGATCCGTCATTTCCAGGACCGTCGGATAAGAAGGATCAAACGCCCCCGGCGATAACAGCAGCATCAGGGCATAGCCCAATTCAAAATAAATCCACGGCAAAATAATTGCCAGCACAAAATACTTCCATTTTCCATCTCGGAAAGAAATGCAAAGAAGCAGAGAATCTTTTCCGGTGACGGCGAACCCTTCCTTTGTCACCCACCTTGTAAAAAGCGCCGCCAAAGCGGGTAAAAGCATGCCCAAGCTCACAAACTGATCCATGCCGGAGAGCGCACCATCCGCCATCCATATATGGCCTGAAAGAATATAAGCAAAAAAAACGATCCAAGTCATTCCGAAGGCAGACGCAAGATAAAGAAAAAGCCGCCTAGTTTCCATCCATTTCCACCTCTCTGTCTTGATTGATCCTGCAAGTGATCCGATAGGAGAGCCAGAAAAGAAAAAGTTCCGCAATCGGAGACAGGATAGAAATCAGCATGGCGATCATCAGATGTTCCTCACACCAGTTCATAAAAACGTTGATGTCAAAATTCGTAAAGATTTCTAAATTACCAAAGAGCAGATACGCCATGCCCAAAAAAGCTGCACCTTCTATGAGGGCTGTCTTGACCAACATGCCCTTTTTTACGCCAAACGTGATAAAAAACGGCAGTTCGATGGCAACCAGCACAAGAATCAGACCACAAAACGACATCAAAAATTGAGACAGAATTTTGAGGCATTCGGTACTGTTATTGTTTCCCGCCATACTGTTAAAAATAATAATCCATATGCTGTCCAGAGAAAATAAAAGATAGACAGCGATTCCGATAAACAGGTATTTTGAGGTAATGTACGCATTTTTCGCAAGGGGAAGCGCCGCTATATACTGCCTCGTCCTGTTGGTTTCGTCATGCCTGCAGATCGCGGCTGTCCATGTCGGTATCAGGGAAAGACCGGCAACAATAAAAAGCAGCGGCAGCATGATCAGCAAACTGTCCCGCAGTTCTCCAACTGTGAGCTCCACCAATTCTCCCGCTTCATCTTCCACCATACCAAACGACGTAACCGCAGCCGCACTTTCCGTCCTGTCCGTCGATATAACCGTATCTGCGTTTACGCCCGCGATGCCATGCACATCACTATCCACATTCCCCGGGAACAGAAACCGCAATATCCAAAAAGCAAAGGTGCATCCCATTAGAATGAAAACAATCCACCTGCCTCTGATACCGACAAAATCTTTGTATAGAAGTCCCGCCATTATGCCACACCCCGCTTTCTTTTTGCGATAAACACCGCCGCCAAATAAGCGCCGCCGGAAAATAAGATCGCAGCAAACAACAAAAGATACGATCTGTGGAACATAAATACCGTCGTCCGCTCATACAGCTCCATTAGGGCATTATCATCGGAACCCATAAAAAAGGCCCTCATCCTGTCAAAGTTGACCCCTCCATAAACTATAATGTACCCATAGATGTG
>DLAF01000012.1 GCA_002492725.1 Lachnospiraceae bacterium UBA7054 | reverse complement strand
AGAGAAATTTCCTCCTACTCGATTTCCGTATTCTTATGCGATGGAAACCTGAAATCCCTGTTGTAATGCCTGATCCTCCTGTGACGCGCCGATACCGCTGACATGGAAGGTTCTTTCCGAGTCAATCTGTGTGCTGTTTGCGGATGCATTTGTTTCTGTTGCTGTCTGCGCCGTGCGGTTTGCTTCGCCCAACATCGAGAATTGGACTTCCATTTCCCGTTTTTGTTGTTTCTGCAGCTCTTTTAATTCCGCTTCCTTTTTGTCCGTATCTACGCCGCGGAGAGCATCCTGCTTAATCTCGCTTTTTAAAACGGCAATGTCGTTGCCGGTCTTGTTTACAAGTGTTCCCTGACGATCCGCCTGTTGCATGGTGGAATCCGCGGATACCATTGCCTGTACTTCACTTTCGGTCAAACCGGTATCTGCTGCCGTATCGTCTTCGTTAGTTTGGACTGTTTGCTTTGCCGCGGCTTTTTCGGATTCGAAACCGGTTTTTTCTTTGGCTTCGTCAGTCGGACTGCTTTTGGCATCCGCACTACGATCCGCAGTCTGATTCATGACTTCTTTCAGAATGACAGTGCCGTCGCTATTTTGGGTAATAATCGTTCCCGGCTGTAAAGAGCGTCTCTCGTCAGCAGGCAGATTCTTTTTATCTGTGGAATCAGAAACAGAGGATGTTTCCGCTGTCTGTACGTTGTCTTCGGAGGCTTCTGCTTTTTCCGGTTCGCGTTCTTCCTGAAGCTGGGCCAGTTTGATTTCCCTTTTCTGTGACTTGAGAAGCTCATCCTGATGCAGCTTTAACTTGGTGGAAAGGTCGGATTTTTCCTGTTCAAGTTTCTTTTTCTCCGCTTCCTTTTCCGTGACAGAAAGATCTTCAGCGGATGAGATCTTCTGCATCTGTTGTTGTACCTGGGTAATATCGTTTTGCAGACTCTTGGTTTTCTGATCTTTTAAATCAGATGAACGAGTGGTCTGCATAGCTGACATACTGTTCATAGGAGAAGTACTGCCAATTCCCCCGATTGCCATAGAATCATCTCCTTTCCCCCGTTAGAGGATGATTTTGGAAATTCCGTCCCATCTAAATAATAATTGCATGATATCCGTTATTAAAATATTATTATCTATATTTTACCATTTTTTGCGCGGATAAACAAGAGCTTTTTTTCCTTGCCAATTTGTTCTTTTACAACAGAAAAAGGGTCTTTCGGTGCGCGGCGGTTCAGTTTGCGTCGGCAGATTCCGAAACATTCCATGAAAGGCAGCAGTAGAACAGGAAAAGAGATAAAAAAGGAGGCGGAAAACGATGGCAAACGATTATATGAAGGACTATGTCAATACCAATTCCGGTTATGATGTCACGGCTCTGCTCGCAGGGGGCGGGGGAGGCAGCGGGAATATACTCTCAGACTACGCTTCGATCAAAAACGGAAGCTATCGAAAGATGATGAAGGCATACTGCGCCAAGCAGGAGGCGGAAAAAGCGTCCGTGTCGGGAGATAGCGCGCAGAAATTAAAATTGATGGGATCGAGCGCGGATGCCCTAAAAAAATCGGTGGAAGCTCTAAGCAATCCTGCCCTCTGGGAAAAGAAGAAATTTACCGGGAAAGATGAAGAAACCGGGGAGGAGACCGAGACGGAGGATTATGACTGGGAAGCGATTACGAAAGCGGTGAAATCCTTTGTGGATCATTATAATGCCGTAGTCGAACAGACGGGGAGTTCGGACACCAAAGGTGTGCTTCAAAATGCGGCCTGGATGACGGGTATGACGGAAAAGACACAGAAACTGCTCTCGAAAATCGGCTTACATATCGGCAGCGGCAATAAGCTGGAACTAAATGAGGACAATTTGAAAAAAGCCAATATTAACACTTTAAAATCCACGTTCTCGGGTTATGGCTCCTTTGCTGACAGGGTTTCTCAGAAGGCGGGGAATATCAGCCGTGCGGCATCCGTTGCGTCCGCTGCAGCGAAGGCAAAGGGGACCTATACAAAGAACGGGAAGTATTCCGATATCCTGTCAAATTGGCTGTCCGGTACGGTGGATAAAAAGGTAGGGGAAAAGACGTCGGAAAAGGATAAGACGAAGGATACCATACAACAGGCAATTGATAAGAGGGAAAAAGAGAAAGCGGAGAAGGAGAAGAAAGAACAGGAGAAGAAAGAAAAAGAAAGGGCAGATCGGGTTTAACCGGTCTGCCTTTTGTGATATAATGGCCGCAGGAGAAAAGAAAAAGCAATGAAAGGAATCACCTAATGCTAGTACTTGTCAAGACATCAGCGGCATGTCTATTGCTTATGTTATATATGGTGGGTTTCTATTATCGGAAGCCCCATATTCCGGTGCGGTCTACCAGAATATTTCAGTGGTTGATTGCTGTGGCAATCGTCAATTCCTCCTTTGATCTGATTACCATATGCACGGTCAATCACAGGGATGTGGTTCCGGATGCGCTGAATTTAATCGCACACATTATTTATCTGTTGTCAATCCTGGGTTTTGTCTATCTTTTGTTTGTGTATATGAGAAGCTATTTGGAAACGACCCTTAGATTTTCCGGGACTGTGAGGATTCTGCAGAGTTTGCCTGTTGTGGCATCGGCTGTGGGGATCTTTGTGCTTCCGATCACCTATGTCAGCGGGACGACCACGGATTATTCTCTGGGGCCTAAAGCGTATGCACTGTATGCGAGTTTGGTAATTTATCTGCTACTGATCTTATATTACTGCCTTCGCTACTGGAAGATTATGGATAAGGATAAGAGACTGGCGATCATACTTGCCGTGCCGCTCTTTGTGGTTACGGCTCTGATTCAGATGCTGATTCCGGAGACGCTGGTGGTCGTGGTCTGCGCGACCCTGATTTTGCTTGGTCTGATCTTGAGCAATGAGAATACTGAAAAATATGTAGACGAGAATACTATGCTGTTCAATCAATATTCTTTTGAAAAAGTGTTGGAGGAGTTTGATTTCGGGAAACAGAAGCTCATCGTGGGTGTTTTATGTTTCTGTAAGACAGAAAACAATCTTGACTGGAAACAGGATGTTTTGATTCTACGTGATATTCATAAGGAATTCAGACAATACCGTCTGCGCGGTTATCGGGTCGGTGAAAACGGCGTGGCGTTTATCGGTAATGTGCAGGAGAAGGCGGAGACAGTGCTTGACGAAGTGAAAAAGAGCATTGAGAAAAAGTATGATAAAGAGACCTTTGTCATAGAAACAAAGGTGTTGGCAGGGAATGAGACGAAAAATCAACACGAGTGCATGCGCAATATCATATCATTTTGCACGGAGGTGGGCGGCAGGCTTGCCTATATTGATTATCTGACCAATATCTATAATCGGAATGCGCTGGAGCGGGATCTGGTTAAATGGAAGGAACAGAAGAACGCCTTTTATTTTCTTGCTGATCTCAACGGTTTGAAATTAGTGAATGATACCATCGGTCATTCCGCCGGCGATAAACTGCTGCAGGGGTTTGCCCGCCTGCTGGCTGACGTGGTGGGAGATGACGGAAGGGCTTACCGTCAGGGCGGAGATGAATTTGCCGTGCTGTATGATAAGGATGCGCAGACGTTTCTGCGCAATCTGGAAGATCGCTGCGGGGACTATAATCAAGCCTGTGCGATTCCCGTCAGTTACGCCATCGGATACTGTCGGCTGGAGAAGGAAGACTTTAGGGAGGCGGCGGATCAGATGATGTATGAGGATAAGAGACGGAAAAAAGCCGGACGTTAAAATTTTTGAAGATATTTCCTTTTCTGAATCGTTATCATAGATAGGAATCCCAAGCCGGCGTGAACGGTAATCTGTGAGGTTTCGGAACGGAGGAGGAAATGAAAAAGAATTTGATTATGGCAATGGCTGTCTGTGTGGTGTTGTGCGGATGCAGGGCAGGTGTTTCCATGGCGGATGAAAATACGGACACGGAAATATCGGTTGGCATATTTAATGCAGATACGAGTTATTTTGACCGCTACAGCATAGATAAAAAAGAGGACAGTTGTAAGGTGAAGGGGAAGCTGCATCAGGCGGCGGATGACGGTAACGGTGAGCTTGTCTATGTGACGGCGGCAAAAGGCGGCGGCAGCGTAAACGTTACGGGCAAAATGGAGTGTACGCGGGGAACATTGCAGCTGGTGTATACGGCTCCTGACGGAACGGAGACTCTGTTGGCGGCCGGCACGGATAAAAAGATTGATGTGAAGGTGGACGTGGCACAGGGAGAGGGCAAGATTGGGTTTGTAAGCGATGGGGAGCGTGCCGTCTGCGACTTTTCCATTAAGATGAATGCGGGCGAGGGCGTGACGTTTGCCGGTATCATGGAGCAGGATGAGATCGAGCCGAAAACGCTTGAGGAAATTGAGCTGATTGAAAAGCCTGAAAAGCCGAAGAAGGTTGAATAGCTCCTCGTTTTCTACTTCACCCGATTGAACGAATTGCGCAGTGACAAAAGCTCATAGTAATCAAGCAGCGCGTTAATGTTGCGGCGATCCAGTTCCAGCGTGGTGTTCATCAGGTCGCCAACGGTATAGTCGGCAGAGAGTTCTTTGTTTAAGGACTCAATGCCGGCTTTATATTTAGTTCTCTGCAGGAGATAGTCAGTGGATACGTCAAAGAAATCAGCCAATTTAACCAAAGTGCTAAGGTCCGGAGCATGGACACCCTTTTCGTAATTGGAAATCGTAGCGACAGTCATGTTCAGATAGGCGGCAACCTCTTTTTGCAGATAGCCCTTTTCTTTGCGCAGTTCAGCCAGAAATTCACCAAATTCCATAAGAACCTCTTTTCTCTGATCGTAAGATAGTAATTATACTTTCTTTACTGTACATTATTTAAGCAAAGGATGAGTGAAAATAAACAAACCGCATAAAAAATAGGAAAATATGGAAATAGATTTGATGCTGCATAAAATAAATGTTATTAAGAATGAATTGGTATAGATTGGGGAATGCAGCATGGGGTTGCATAGCCATTTTAAATGTGTTATTCTGATATCACTTGGGACATCTTTTTTATCTTTTGCCAATTGGCATCACAAAGAGCGTTTCGCTCAAAGATTCCAAGAGTGACGGTAAACAGTAGCAGTAGTAGTAGAGGTTTTTATATTGTCGGCTTGAAAAATTTGCTGCATTTGAAGATGGAAGAAATCGTGGCGATCAACTTTGCTCTCGGCTTGTAAAAACAGGAGGTTTATGATAGTATGGAGTTACATAAGCAAAGGGAAATGCCGGCAGGAGAGCGGCATCGTGAAGATTTACAATGCCTGCGTGATTTAAGACCTATTGACGATGATTTTATGCGCTGTCTGTTCAAGGATAACATTCCTCTGGCGGAATTTGTGTTACGCATTATCACGGATAAGCAGGATTTGATTATCACCGCCTGCGAAACACAGAAAGATATGAAAAGGCTGGCTGGGGCTCGTTCGATTTGTCTGGACGCATATGGGACAGATTCAGACGGGAAAAGATATGATCTGGAAATCCAGAGACAGGAAAAAGGAGCGGATCCGCACAGGGCAAGATACCATTCCAGCGTGATGGATATAGAGAATCTTCATGCCGGGCAGGAATTTAAGGAACTGCCGGACACCTATACAATCTTCATTATCGAGAAAGATTTTTATGGCAAAGGCGAGCCGGTTTATCCGATTGAGAGATTGAACCTTGCTACGGGTAAATCTTTTGAAGATGGGGAACATATCCTATATGTAAATGGAGAATATCGTGGAGAATCCGATATCGGAAAGCTCATGCATGATTTTAACTGCACACGGGCATCCGAAATGTATTTTGATTTGATGGCAGACCGAACACGATATTTAAAAGAAGATCCGAAAGGAGTGGGTGAGATGTGTCGTATTTTGGAGGATATGAGAAATGAATCCCGGAAAGAAGGTATAAAAGAAGGTATGAAAGAAGCGGCTCTCCGCATGTTATCTGCCGGGAAATATGCCTTAGAAGAAATCGTAGCCATTTCAGGACTTTCTCTTGAGGAAGTAAGTCGGTTGCAAGCGGAGCGTAACGCATAAAGCACTGTCGTGGAATATCACTTGGGACATCTTTTTTATCTTTTGCCAATTGGCATCACAAAGAGCGTTTCGCTCAAAGATTCCAAGAGTGACGGTAAACAGTAGCAGTAGTAGTAAAGGGACTTGTAAGCAAGCCGGGATTCGGGTATAGTGAAAGGGAGGATAGGTTACGAAAAGTAACGCCATCAGGAGACCGGCTATGGGATTATTCAGACAGACAGGAAAAGAAAACAAAAGAGAACTGAAGAAAGAAGCGCGGAAAGAAAACGAGAGTGAACAGAAGAAAACCATGTTCCTCTCACCGGAGGAGCGATATCCTGCCGGAGAAAAAGACAGCCGCCGTTCTTTCAAGGAGGAAAAAGAGGAGCCGGACTATGCTGTGGAGGGGAGGCTTCAGGGGAATCCGATCATTATCAATGGAGAGGACTACCTTTTACGGATCGGGCAGACTTATATGGAGGCGCTGCTCACCGTATATCGCCGCTTTTCGATGGAGGAGCTGCAGGGGGTGCTAAAGGAGAACGGTATCGTTCATGGTATCCGGGAAAAAGCGATTTCTGAGATTGCGGAGGGAAAACAGAATTATGAGGAGATACTGATTGCGACAGGCACCGCCGCGAAGGACGGGCGTGACGGTTATTTTGAGTACCATTTTAATCCGCATCCCGAGACGGAGCCGATCATCCTGCCGGACGGTTCGGTGGATTATAATGTGTTGGGAAAGATCGAGCTTGTGCGGGAAGGGGAGACGCTTGTTACCTATCACCCGCCAATCCCGGCGGTGTACGGTAAAGATATCCGCGGGAATGATATTGGCGCTTATGAGGGCAAGGGACTGCCGCCCCTGCAGTGTAAACGCTGCAGCATGGACGAAGACGGCTGTAAATATTATGCTGACGTGGAGGGCAACGTCACGCTGAATGGAAGGACTCTTACCGTGACGCCGATCTATGTGCTGGATGGCAATCTGGATGCGGCCACCGGCAGTTTGGATTTTCACGGGGACGTGCTGATCCAGGGGAATGTGTTTGCCGGTGTAACGGTGAAGACGACGGGGAATATTACCATCAACGGGCATGTGGAGACCGCGAATATTATTGCGGGAAAGGATGTTATCCTAAAGAACGGCATGCAGGGATCGGGAAACGGTACGATCCGTGCCGGAGGAAACGTCATGGCCCGTTTTATTGAACAGACGCAGGTTTATGCGGGTATGGAAGTCAACACCGGAGCCCTGTTAAACTGCGAGGTGGAGTCAGGACACAATGTGAAGGTTGTCGGCAATCGGGGAACCATCATTGGCGGCAGGGTGACGGCGGTGGAAGAAATTTCAGCCGCTTCGATCGGGAACCGCGCGGGAGTCGATACGCAATTGGTCATTGGTTTGGATTGTGAATTTAAGACAAAGATGAGTGAGATCGATCGTCTGGCGGAAGAATACGAGGAAAATATGACGGATGCCATTCGCACGCTGGATCGCCTCGATTATCAGATGAAGAATCAGCCTTTCACGCCTGCGCTGAATGAGCAGAAGGCGGAGCAGATGCGAAGGAAGATCAATAATCAGTTAAAGCTAAAGGAAATCACGCAAAAGCGGGAGGAGCTGATTGATATCAACAGGCGTTCCGCCGACGGAAAGATTGTGGTCAGCGGTCTGTCCAACGTGGGCTGTGTGATTATCATAAACGGTGTGCGGGAGCTTTTGCATTCGGAGTATCGGGATGTAACTTATACGAAGGGCAGGAATGAGATTCGGATCATTTCCAATAAGCAGTGATAAGGAGTAACTTCATGTTCAAAAAGAAAACAGCGACACCTAAAGTCGCCTATGACAGGGAAACCTGTAAACCGATCTTAAAATGCAGCATTTGCAACGGAGAACAGGTGGCCGGATTTAAGAATTTACAGACAGGGAAATTTGAGGAGGTCATGCTGATCCGAGGCCCGGAGGATTTATTTGCGTTCAAAAAGCAATACGGGATCGAGGAGGAGATTGCGAAGGAATATTGAAGAAAACGGATGAATCAGTACAAATCAGGAATCATGAGAAAGAGAGGACGGTAATTTGCCGTCCTCTCTGTGTTTGTATAGCAGTCATTTAATAAA
>DLAF01000044.1 GCA_002492725.1 Lachnospiraceae bacterium UBA7054 | reverse complement strand
ATAACCGACAAGAACAGTGCAAAGCCGCTCAAGTTAACCTGATAGGCATCGGGAAATGGTCTGCCATTCCTTTCCGTCATCCGTCCTCCCTGCAATTATTAAGTTGTAAGCAAGGAGTTTGGGCAGAGAGAACTCTGCGCAGATACGGATTCTTTACAAAATCCGTTAAGATACATTAAGAATCTTAGACTTATTCTTTGCTTGATATGATTGTAACACATTCTTTTTTTCATTACAAGGTAAACATTCAGCCGATCATCTTTCTCCTTTTCATTCGTCTATAAAAATCTCCAAATAAAATTGTATTCTTGCTTTTTCATATAATTTATCCATCAATCCAAACTCCGGATCATAATATTTCCCATCATAGTATAAAATCCAATGCCCATATTTCGGCAAGAGAACCTTGAGAATACAAACTTTGGGCAAAACAGAATTGTTATCTGCTTTCGTCATCGTCTTTGCCTGCCTTATTCCATAATGATTCAACGCCCTTTCAATATCTTTCTTGCCTGTCCCCTTATCATTTTGCATCACTTCGATCACTTCGTCTACCGACACGCCGGCAAGCATGGCCACGCAAGCCTGTCCGCACAAATACGCTGTCGGCTGTTCTATATATTTTATTTGCTTCAAAATCAACAGACACCTCCTTCATTGCTTCTCTTTTTCCTATTAGGAAACGAGCGCATCTTTTTTCTGATATCATTTATCATTATGCCATAAAGAAGAATGCCAATCTATCAACCGTCATCTGCTTTTGAAAGCATCCATGTAACGCATCATGTTACATCAGGCGACAAAATATGTCGTTAATTCCATTTTATATTTTAAATCCTCTTGACATTATTTCTATATAGTATTATCTTATATCATATGATGAAAAAATACTCGTTCTGGAAACAGCTCTTAGGAAAATGCTTACGAATCTTAGCAAAAAGGAGGATCACACAAATGGAACTTACTATGATCAAAGCGGGAATCCGCAAACTGCGCGAGAATGCGCAGGTCGCTTATATCGCTTCGGTGAATGAGGACGGATTTCCCCAAATCAAAGGAATGCTCTGCTTAGAACATGATAGTATAAAAGTGCATTACTTTTCCACCAACACCAGCTCAAAACGAGTCGCGCAGTTTCTAAAAAACCCAAAAGCATCCGTATACTATGTGGACGACACCAAAGATCAGTATAAGGGCGCCCTGTTTACGGGAACCATGGAGGTTTGCACCGATCACGAAACAAAGGCCTTTCTCTGGCGGGACGGGTTTGAAATGTATTATCCAAAAGGTGTGGACGACGAGGATTACTGCGTCTGCAAATTTACTGCCGAAACTGTCAATTATTATTATGGGCTGAGCAACGTGACTTTGTCGGCGGACGAGCTATAGCACAAAGGTATATCAACAAAAATTGCCGGGAATTTTTTCCCGGCAATTTATTTACAATTTTCTTAATTGGGGATCTTGAAATGCCTTCAAGACACATACACTGATTCCAATCATAATTCCTACTGCATCCCACATACCTTTTGCCATCAACCAAAAGGTCGAAAAGAAAAACGCTGTAATATTAAACTTATAATCAGGTTTCAATTCTTCACTTTGACCGCTAACCACAACCGTGCCACAGAAACCGCATACTTTTGAATGATCAGGTATCTCTTTTCCGCAATTTGAACAAAACATTTCTTTTCTCCTTTTTTCAGTATTTTCCCTCGTTTCACTATATCCTTGCTTTTTCGAATGATAGCATCCTAATCTTCGATTTTCCTCCCACACTCCATGCACATAAACTGTCCTGCCGGCACTTTTGCACCGCAAATACATTCTTTCATGGCAGGCATCTGCACAGTTGCGGCTTGCTGACTTTTCATGATATCTTCCATGGATTTTCCGCAGACATTACAGAATTTTGCGCTTTTTTCCAGCTCTGCGCCGCAGACACAGGTCACAGTATCTCTCTCCACCACTTCCCCGCAGTTAGGGCAAAAACGATCCTGCGGTTTCAGCTTATAGCCACATACACATATGTTCTTTTTGACACTTTTTCTCTCCAGTTCTTCCTTTTGTTTTTCCAGAACCTCTACCTCAGCGTTAAGCGCATCCATTTTATCCAGATAAGTCTTTATTTCTGCAATCTCAATCCTGTTTTCCTTGGCAAGGTCATATACTTCCATACCGATAAATCCATATATCTTGACCTTTTCATTCATTTTCTCCTCCAGAGTTTTCCTGACTGCTTTCAGGTTGCCTCCATTCTCCGCCGATGCCTTGGGAATTACGGAAATATTCTCCGGTATTTTAACTTTTTCCATAAATCCTTTTATATTCGCCATTTTTCATGCCCTCTCTTTATCTGTATTTTAATGCGTTCCATTTGTCACACAGTGCATTCCACTCTGCCCTTTCACCCTGCTGCGCATCCTGCGCCCCATACGCTGTCCCCGCAAACATTTGATGCAGAATCTCCATATACTGCCGCTCGTATTCATCTGCCGCACTTTGCATGACACTATCCACTTTCGGGGACAGACCGTTCTCCTGTTCAAACCGGGATAGTTCCGTCTTCAGATATTCCCCGCATCTTTTCCTTATCTGCCGGTTACACCAGTGTTTCAGTATCTTAAGATAGCACATATATAGCAGACCGATTACCATCAACACCAAAACAAGAAACACGCCAAGACTGACAAACAGCGATTTAAAAAAACCACCAACCGCCTTTATAACTCCCGGTGTTGCTTTTTTAATCGCCATTTTCCCCAATTCCCGCGCTGCATCCCTTACTATCGCATCCTCATTTTCATCCGCTATTTCCACACGTTTCGATTCCTGTCTGTTCTGCACATGACTGACGACAACCCCTGTCATTAACAAACACAACAGAACAAGCAAAGGCACCCATGCCAGAAACTTTCTTTTCCGCACCAACTTTTTAACCACACTTTTTACGACGTCCCCGGTTTTCTGCCCAAAGGAAATTATATCGCTCCCTCCGATATCCGCTGTCTCGGCCTCCGCCAGCACACTCTTATTTATACTGTCTTTTTGCCCCTCATACTCAAGATAAAAGGTTTCATTTCCAATTCCATTTCTATATCCGCCGATACTTTGAAACATGCTTCTCATCTGATCCACCATATAGGTGTAATTACCACTGATGCTCTGAAGAAGATCCCTGACCATTTCAAAAACATCCCGTTCATATGTAACTTTGCACTGTGTAAAAAACTGTAGATATAAATCCTCATTTTTTAATTCGTCCAAATGGGCCTTCGTATGGCTAATCTCAGACAACTGTCCGTGCAATTTTTTGACTGCCATATTTTTTCTTTCCCTCATACTGTTCACGGAAGTCATATTTTCCGTGTGGCATCGGCGCGCCATCTTTTCCAGCTGTGCCATGACAGCCTCTGGAGAAGCCTCGCTTCCCGTCTTTTCCTGCACTACGGTAGGCGCAGTTTTTTCCGCAATGCTTCCCAGCAGTTCCTCCACGCTTCGGCTGATTACACCCCAATCCGCTCCGCCGGACAGTGCTGATTTCCGGCATTCTTCCAATTTATCCATGATTCTCATGGGCAGTTTTTTCTCTTTCGCATACTTCTCTAATTCGTCAAACCATTCTGCCGTTTCTCTTTGTCTTTCGTCTCTGTTTGCTTTCATTTTCTTCTCCCTTATTTTATATATTGTCCAGTTTCAAAAGCAGTTCTTCCGCCTCCTGCATCTTCTGTTCCAGCATCGGTATTTTTCTCTCGTCGATGTTGACAGACATGCGAAATTCCGTAAAGCAATTGTCCACGGAGGCAAGCTCATCCTCAAAAATCGTGGTGATCTGTCTCGTAACTTGCTCAATCATCTCAACTCTTGTGTGATTTACCTCCTCCTTAAACTGCTCGATACATTTTCCTGTCGCTTCCTCCATCTGGTTTGCCGCATATGGCGCATAAAGTTCCTTTGCCATTTTTTTAATTACAAGAGCGCCGACAATTGCTCCGATTGCAAGCAGGCATATCCCTGCAAATGATCCGGCTGCCACCCCCAAGGCTGCCGTAAGATAGGTTGCCCCTGCATATCCTCCGATTGCGGCTCCCCCTACCGTTGAAGCAGCTTTACTGTTACGGATCTTATTATCATATTTTTTCCTCTCATTCCAGATCTGCATGAAAAGAGTCTCCGACGCGTCGCTTAAAGTGCGGTACAATTCTCCCGTAGAGACCACCATCTCCCTTGTCTCATCAGCCATCTGCCGTCTGCTTATGGAAAGCGTCCCATAAAATTTATCGTTTAAGACAAGAATGGTTTCTCTGGTATTAAAATACCCTGTCGCCTCTTTAAAAACAGTCTCCAAATCGCGCAGGCAACTCTTAATCGCTTCTATGGTTTTTTGATTAATTGAGTCACTCATCATGGTTCTGTAGTTCTCGTTCACCATATTCAGATATGCTTCAAAATCTTCCCTTTTCCGAAACCGCTCCTTTATCTTATAGGGATCCAGTTTTGAAATAATCTCCCTCTCGTAATTGTCAATGTCCTTGCTGATTTCCGCTGCTACCTTCCCTGTAAAGCTGTCCAGGAATTTTTTATGATTCAGCATATAATCATCCAGCGACTGGTTGATTTTCTGCAAGATCTCATGATCAGACTCATACTGCTGCTTTCGCAGGGCAAAGGATTCCTTCATCTGCACAATGATTTTCCGCATTTGTGCCACATTTTCCATCTGTTTATGCAGCATCGGATTGTTCCCAATTACATTCTCTCTGATATAAGCGCGCACCTCGTCCATATTTGTCACACCCTGACCGCCACCCGATGTTATGCTGACAGGAAAAACAGGCGCCGATATACCGCTGTCCTCCATGTATTTCTTCACTTTTTCTATATTTGCCTGTAACGCCTCCTGAGAAAGCAGGTCACTTTTCGTGAGAAAAAACAGCATTCGTTTCTGCGGACATCCCTCCAACGCATCCCACAGTTTAGGACTTCTGATGTTGTCCGCGCTGAAAACAACAAATACCGCACTGCTTCTTTCGATTTGTTCTTTTACTTTGATCTTCATCTCGTCCGAAAACCGATTGATTCCTCTCGTATCCACGATCGAAATACCTCTCATGTTTTCCGACGTGACAAACTTCTTCTGCATACCGTCCGATACGGGGGTAAGAAGCTCCTGCTCACCCCATCGGTATTCACATAGTTCCCCTGGAAAATCATCTGAAAAGGAAACCATATCCTGAAACACCGCATTTAAAAGGCTGGTCTTTCCCACGCCCTCATCTCCCAAAATCAGATAAGTGGTCGTATCCGCCATTTTTTTTAGACTGTTTTTTACTTTTTCCTTTTCTTCCGCCGCATCGCTATCCTGTAACAGCACTTTGAAATCCTCAAAAATATTGTTCAAAATAAGTTGTTCTTTTTTTTCACAAAGTACATTTTCCATGGGCATCCTCCTAATATATTTTCAAATTTAGTATAGCCCGATATCGGGCATTACGCAAGACTTTTTTGCACTTTATCCTTATATCATACCCTAAAATAGCCCCATGTCTGGCAGGGCATTATCAGGAAACGGAGACTGCTATGATTGTTTATACAAAACTTTGGGAAACCCTGAAAGAACGAAACATCTCGCAATATAAGCTGATCAATACCTATGGAATTAGTACCGGGCAGCTTGATCGGTTAAGAAAAAATGAAAGTGTAAGCACCAATACACTGGATAAATTATGCGATGTTCTGGAATGCACGCTTTATGATATTGCAGAATATGTAAAACGACCGGAAAAAAATTAATCTGTTTCCGGTCGTTTCCCCTTGCCCTGCGAGCGCCTTTTTCTATGCCTGCCAAAATGATTTCAACTGCGGTACACAATCTTCCCCCTACAGATGGTAAAGCTGACCACCCCGGGCAGGCTTTCCCCCACAAAAGGCGAATTTGCGGCCTTTGACGCAAAATCTTTTACCACCCATTGTCCCTTCGGATCAAACACTACCAGATCCGCCGGGCCTCCCTCTTTCAAATACCCTGCGTCAAGGTGATACAGCTTCGCGGGCGCAAGACTCATTTTTCCGATCAACTCCATCATGGACAAATATCCCTGATTCACCAATTCCCGAATCCCCAATGAAAGGGCAGTTTCCAAACCGATGATACCGCTTGGCGCCTCCGTAAACGGCTTCGCCTTTTCTTCCGCGCTGTGGGGCGCATGATCGGTGGCGATCATATCAATAGTGCCATCCTTAAGCCCCTCGATGATTGCCAGTCTGTCCGCCTCCTCCCGCAGGGGCGGGTTCATCTTTGCAAATGTCCCGTGCCGTATCACCGCCTCCTCCGTCAGGGTAAAATGATGGGGCGTCGCTTCCGCAAAGATATGGCGGCTCTTTTTCTTGGCCTGCCGCACCAGCTCCACGGCCTCCTTTGTACTGATATGCTGGATGGAAAGATCCGCCTCCTCTTCCAGCGCAATCTGCAGATCCCGCTTAACCATGGAGATTTCCGCCTCTCTGGGAGAGCCGCCGATCCCGTAATGTGCGGCGGCCTTTCCCGCATTGACACCGTTGTTTTGGATGAAGGTCGGATTTTCCTCATGCAGACTGACAGGCTTTGCGCACTTTGCTGCCCGCCGCAGCGCCTGTCTAAGCAGCGCCTCATCCATCAGCGGGATTCCGTCGTCGGTAAAACCCACCGCTCCGTTTTGTGAAAGCGCCTCCATATCCGTCAGTTCTTTTCCTGCAAGACCCTTCGTCACGTTGGCACAGGAATAAACGTGGATCCCCGTCTCTTTTCCTTTCTCCAGCACATAGAAAAGCGTTTCCGGGTTATCCACCGCCGGCTTTGTGTTCGCCATCAGCACCACCGAAGTAAAACCGCCCTTTGCTGCCGCTGCCGCCCCCGTGTAAATATCCTCCTTATGGGTAAAACCGGGATCGCGGAAATGCACGTGCACATCCACCAATCCCGGCGCAATATATTGACCTTCTAAGTCAATCTCGTCAATCAAAGCACGCTCCAAATCCTTACCCGCGCCCTCCAGCGTTTTCTCCCCATTCTGCTGCCTGTACCCGTCGCGCAAAATCTCCTGCAAAGGCGTCCCCTGCGGCACGATTCCCACAATCTTACCGCTTTCTGTATCTATCAAAACATCTTGATATCCTTCCGTACCCGACGCCGGGTCTATTAAATATCCGTTTTTCAAATATAACATTTTTATCCCTCTTTTTCTTTATTCAAACACCACCGGCTTATCCAAAAACTCCATCTTCACCACCACATAGGGATAGCTTTTGACCTGATTCTTTTTCTCCTCGGGAGAAGGCCCGATCAGGTTGGTGTCTATATAGACCGCATTGGCCGTCTCATACAGAGCGTTCACTGCAATGCTGTAGCCGCCCGTCTGCTGCGTCCCGTATCCCATGCAAATATAGAGGAAACCCTGGTCCTCAAACGTCAGCCGAAAAGCGTTCTCCTTCTTTTCCTCAATCTTTGCAAGCAGCTCCTTCGGTATATTATCTTCCGCTATCACGGTGTATTCCAAGTCTTTGATCTTCTCCATCGGATCCTGCTTTTTCCCGCAGGCAAACACCAAAAAGCACAACAGACAGACCAGGCAGACGCTTATCATTCTCCTCTGATATTCATCTCGTTTCCCCATAAATCCTCCACAACTTTCTCTTACTATCTAATTTATTATGCGGAGGCATTGTCTATTCCTGTAGGTTAGTGTATACTATTAGGTAATCGCTATTAACATCAAAAGAAAGGGTTTTTATTATGATCCGTCTTCTCTTTGTCATCCTGTTTGTGGTTCTGTTTTTGATCTTTAGCATCCCGCTTCTGATCGTTGAATATTTCTTGGGAAAATGGAATATGAACGCTAAAAATAAAAGCTCTCTGGCCATTGTCAACTGGGCTTTTCGCTGTGTCCTCTTTCTCTCCGGCGTATCAGTTACCGTAATTGGCGAAGAAAACGTTCCGCAGGATGAGGCGGTGCTTTATATCGGCAACCACCGAAGCTACTTTGACATCATCATGACCTATGTGCGTGTGCCCAGACCCACCGGCTACATCGCAAAAATCGGCATGGTAAAGGTGCCGCTCTTATCAAACTGGATGAAAAATCTGCACTGTCTTTTTCTGGATCGAAACGATATTAAGCAGGGGATGAAAACCATCCTCACCGCAGTCGAAAAAGTAAAATCCGGCATTTCTATCTGCATCTTCCCGGAGGGGAGCCGCAGCAAGGAGCCGGATGCCTTTCTGCCCTTCCACGGCGGCAGTTTCAAAATCGCCGAAAAATCCGGCTGTCCCATCATCCCGATCAGCATCAACAACGCCGACCAGATTTGGGAGGCCCACCTCCCCTGGATCAAAAAGGCTCACGTTGTCATCGAATACGGCAAACCCATCTACATAAAGGATCTCGACAAGGAGCAGAAGCGCCACATCGATGATACGGTTCTTTCCGTCATCCAAACCATGTATTTCAAAAATAAATCAGCTGTTTGATCTTCTCACGTTGTTATTCCTCACTCACTACCAGCTCATCGTCCATGATCGCAGCAAACATGAGCAGCAGCTCTGCATTCAGATCCACCTGGTTCATAACGCCCAAGGCAGAATCAATATCCTGATAATTCCTTTCTCCCACATCATTCAGGTAGGAGATAGACTGCAGATTTCTTCCCAGCATATAGTGCAAATGATTTTCCAATACTGTGGCGTATTCATGGTTTGTGATGATGTGATCCACCACTGCCAGTCTCGTCATATCCCGCAAAAGCCCCGCGTGACTTCCCTGGTTTTCACTCGTTTTTACCAACAGTTTTGAGCTCTTCGACGCAAAGGATATGGTCTCCACTTTACGCATCAAATCCTGAATCACGATACTGCAAAGATTCATGTCCACCGCCTGCTTGGTGGAGAGGTAGGTTACGCATCCCCAAAAAGCAAAGTCATTTTCTAAATCCGGCTGCGGATTCTGTTCCAGATATGTCTTCACCACATTGTGATACTGATAGCCGCCCGTAGCACGGTAAAGCTCCGCTGCCGCATGAAAATACTGTTCCTGGGAAATGTCCGCCAGATACTGCTGTGCATAGCGATACGCCCTGTCCGCCGCCTTCAGGCAAAGTGTCGCAAATTCCAGATCATAGCTTTGATAAAGGTAACTGAATCTTGCCATGGCCGCCGCAAAGTGAATCGTAGCATCCATGGTGATTCCGTCTATGTAAAGAATGTAGCCTGACGTTTTATTGTCCACCGAGCTGACGGAAGCATAAACCGCCCCGCTTTTTGCATCCTGCATTTTTAACAGCCAGTCGATCTCGTATTTTACCTCGTCCAAAATGTCAGGAACACCGTTTCCGCTCTCAGGTATCCCCATTGCATCCCCAAAGGCATCCGGATAAAGTTCATAGGCAAGAAGCAGGGAGTTTATGGTCCGACAGCCTTTTGCCACGTCTCGGCTTCCAATCTCATCCACATGCCACCCGCCCGACACATCCAGCTTGATCATCGCCTCATCCTTCATCTGCGCTTCTCTGGAGTGACAGGCATTGTGAGCTGCATCACCCGCAATCTCAGCAGACAAAGTCAATCCGCAGCGATTGCAGTAATATTGCTGGAAGGTCTTTAAAAACAGTTCCTCATAAGGCTCTTTAGCAATGGTAAACGCGTAGGAGCGGCCAATCGAGGGCGCCTGAATATAATAGATCCCGGGCGTATTAAAATCCGTGAAATCCGCATAGCTGATATGCGCGCCCAAAGTCTCGTCATAGCCTTTTTTCTCTATTTCTCCCGTATAGACTTCCCGTCCATTCTCCGCGTCGAGTATGACAAAATGTTCCGGGGGTTCCTCCCCGTTTATCATCGCCAGCTTATTGCTCCCGCAAGCGTAGCCGACCTGATCTACCAGAATGCTCGGCAGACTCTCCGGCACCTCATAGTCAAATTCCGGGGACAGTCCGAGGCTGGTAAATTCATCCGTCTCCTCCACGCTGGATGGCGTCTGTGTCTGAAGGCCGCTGCAGCCCGTCAAAAGAAGCGCGGTGACAAGTAAAAGGCTTATTGTTTTTTCCCGTAAGATGTTTTTTTGCATAGATTCATTGTAGCACATTTTTCGTCCTTCCGATAGACGATTTTTCCATTGATCAGGGTATATAACGTTTCCGTGAACACCTCCATGGGATTTCCCGTAAACACGGCGATATCGGCATCCTTCCCCGGTACAAGACTCCCCAGACGTTCCTCCACACCGCAGATTGCTGCCGCGTTGATCGTAATCGCACGAAGTCCCTCCTCAGGATCCATGCCGGACTTTACAGCCAGTCCCGCACAGATTGGCAGAAACTGGATCTTGGAGACCGGGTGATCGGTGGTGATGGCTGTCAATATCCCTTTTTCCGCCAAAAGACCCGCCGTCTTAAAGGCCATATTCTGCACCTCGATCTTGTTGCGGCTGGCCATATCCGGCCCCACAATGGCAGGAAAGCCCGCCTCCTTCAGCTCGTCCAGAATCAGATGCCCCTCGCTGCAGTGATCTAACGTCATCCGCAGTCCGAACTCTTTCGCAATACGTACCGCCGTCAAAATATCATCGGCACGGTGCACATGCGCCTTAAGCGGAATTTCTCCCTTTAGGACGGGCAGCCAGCATTCATAACGAAAATCCGCTGCGTCTTCTTTGTTCTTTTCCCGTCTTTCCTGATACTCTTTGGCCTTTGTCAGCTCTTCCCTGAGCATGGCGGCGATGGCCATGCGGGTGGAGGGTGACTTGCCCTGTCCGGAATAATTCACCTTGGGATTTTCCCCGAAAGCGATCTTCATGGCGGCGGGCGCCTTCACGATCATCCGATCAATACAGCGCCCGTGTGTTTTAATGAAGGCAAACTGGCCGCCCACGACATTGGCACTGCCGGGACCGACCATTGCAGACGTAATGCCTGCTGCCAGCGCATCGTTAAAGGCCGCATCCATGGGATTGATGGCATCTATGGCGCGAAGCTGCGGCGTGATGGGATCGACCGTCTCATTGCAGTCGTCTCCCTCCATGCCCTTCTTTTCCTCGGTAATGCCCATGTGACAGTGCGCCTCCACAATGCCGGGCATCACCCAGGCTCCCTGCACGTCAAGAACACTTTCCTCCGTTTTTCCGCATTCACCCGCTCCGGCGAGACAGCCCTTTTCTTCCGCCGCAGGACAGTCTTCCATACTGCCGACGGCCACAATCTTTCCCGCCGCGATCTGTACGAAACCATCCGGGAAATCCTGTCCCGCCATTGTCTTAATCTTTCCGTGTATGATAAGCATCTCAAGATCACCCTTCTGATTGAATCGCCGCAAACCTTTCCGCCTTGCCGCTTTAGTTCAGTTTCGTCAGCGGATTCACCGGCTCCCCGTCCTTCGTCAGCTTGAAGTATACATTTGCGCCCTCTAAGCTGTAATATTTTGTGGGAACCGCCACCGTACCGATGGCATCGCCTACATTCACATAGCTGCCCTCAGACACCGTAATATTATCAAGCTGGCCGTAAGTCAGCTCATAGCCGTTTCCAAGCTCCATCACCACCGTATTTCCTGTTGCGCGGTCGTAACTGACGGAGGATACGCGCCCGTTCGCCGCCGCACCGATGCTCTCACCCTGCGTCGCCGCAATCACAATGGCGGGATTGTACTTATACTGATCTAACGTCGGGAAATAGATGGTCTTGTCCATACTATAGTTGATCAGCACATCGCCGACGATCGGCCACACGAGATTGTCTTCTTCACCAAAGCTAAGCTCCGGCTGCACCGTGGTAGAGATTCCTTCCGTTTCGACTTCGGCACTCATAACAGTGTCCACCGTCTCGTCAAACATTCCCGCTTCTTCCTGTTCTCCGTCGCTTTTACTCTTTTTCTTTGCATTGGATTGTTTCACGGGATCATCCTTTTTGGTCTGCTCTTCCCGCTTTTTATCCTCTGCTTTTTCTGCCTCCTCTATGGCCTCACTGATTGTTTTCACATCATCCTGACCGGTCTTCGCATTTTGATCGCCCGTGTTCTTTTTCTGACTGCCTGCTTCCGTACTTTCCGTGTTCTCCACATGCAGGGAATTGGCCTCCTGAAAGCTTGGATCATAATCCAGATCATCGGTGCCAACCTCCGCAAAAAGCGTGTCAAGTTCCTCTCCGGACACCATGTTTTCCGCAAGCTCATCGCTGCTTTGTTCCAGCGTCTCAAAGTCCACCACATATTCCTCCCGCTCGGCGCGGTTGCTCTTTCTCACATAAAGGCCGGTCACCGTCAGCGCCGTCAACACGAACACCGAGGATGCCAGCATGATGATCCTCTCCTTATTGATACTGTTTCTATTTCTTCTCGCCATGAAACTCGCCTCCTGTTTTTTTCCGGCATCTGTTTTCCCGACACCTGACGGGTTTTTTCGATCCACCGGGTTTCATGGTGATAGTTTTACCCTTTTTTTCCGCCTTATTCAAAATTTGCTAATTCTGCACCCAAAAAGAAGTAAGAAAGAATCTCCTTCCACGTTTTTCCTTCCTGTGCAAGGGCTTCCGCCTCCTTCTGGCTCATTACAAATTCTTTTCCTTCGTCCGTCATATAGCAAAAAGACCTCTCTCCCTCTCCTGTCAGCCGCAGGGAGGAAGCCCTTACGGGTTCCCCGCTGCAAATGAGGATTTTTCCCGCAGTGGCCGTTACCGCGCGTCTATACGCTGAAAGTTCCTCCGCTTCGCCGTATTCGCCGTAAAACTGCGCAAGTTCCTCCGCCTCCAGATAAATCTTGTGATCTCCCCGCTCTCTGTAGCGGGCCGCAAGCTCTGTCCGCAGAAGCACGGCCTGCGCCTTTAAAGCCTCCTGCTCCCCTTCCTCCGGCATGACCAGGAAAAGCAGATACGTAAGATATTCTTCCATGGGAAGCTCCCACACCCCCCAGGAAAGCGCTGCCTCCACCATTCTTTCTTCCTGCTGCCCTTTTCTTACTTCCCCTTTTAGCTTTGCTGTCTCCTCCCCCACATGCCCCCAGAGACTGGCACAGACGTAAGGCAGCAAAAAAACAAACAGAAGGAAGCTTAAAGCATCCCTCCTGTTTGTTTTATTTGAGACGATTCCATTGTTTTTCATGCGACACCCCACATAGTCTATATCTATGCGGTTGTCTGCATTTTATGCGTTTTTTGAATAAGTTGCCATGTCCACATGCTGAATCGTGGACACCGTGCCGTTTTCATACAGGAAAACTCCCGTATTACGGATCCTGGCATTGGTTTCGTTAGTCTTCTCGGCATTTAAGGAAAACTGCGTCCCCACCCGGGCAAGGCCGATGGCGCCCACTCCCAGATCTGCAAGATGATACAGTTTATCCTTCCCATCCTCGTCTTTTGTCCAGATAAGAAGCTTTTCCCAGATGGGATCCGCCTCGTCGATCCAGCCGTTGCCGTCCGCATCATAGCGGGAAAGATCCCGAAAACCGTCGCCGCTTTTCGTACCGAACAGCTCGCTTCCGTCGTTAACTTTTCCGTCCCCGTTTAAATCGAGCGCCAGAAATCCGCTGCCTGCCTGCAGGCTTGAAATCTCTTCCTCACTGCCGTCGCAGTCTAAATCAAAGAAAAATTTCTGATCGGAGACCTTTGCAATATTGCTGTCCAGATTGATCACCAGCGGATCGCGGAAAGTCGTAACGGAAGTGACGTAGTTCTCTTCGTAATACTCCTGAAAACTGCGGCTCATGCCAAACTCCAGATTGAAGGAAAGCTCCCTGCCGTCTGCGGTTTTTACCACACCCTGCGTGGAAAAG
This sequence comes from Lachnospiraceae bacterium UBA7054, assembly GCA_002492725.1. GTDB lineage: Bacteria > Bacillota > Clostridia > Lachnospirales > Lachnospiraceae > UBA3282. The sequence goes on along the minus strand of DLAF01000044.1, from coordinate 27,382 downwards.
GTCGTACTCTCCTCCTCGCTGTGATAGTATTGCTTTTGGTAACCGCTCACTTTGTACATTGTACCGCCCGCGTTTCCTCCGGTGAGATAGTTGGCGTTTTCTCTTTTTCCACGAAAACGAAACAGAAGTTCCAGCAGAAAATCCACGCACTGCTGCTTAATGCTGCGCAAGGCCTCTCTCTCGTCGTTTCTCGTAGAAATCTTCCATGCGCCCGTGGTATTCTGCATATGTGTGGAGAGGTCGGACCACTTTGCCTGATCGTTTCCTTCCCCCTCCGCAGTCTTTTCTCCAACACCGGACTGATCCTCAAAAAGCGAATTCAGTCCGCCCGCCCTGCCCGCAAAAGTACCGCGCACTCACCTTCGTGATCGAACGGTAGGTTCTGGTAGACTGCATTCCTATGGTGCCGGAATCAATGATCAATGTCACCCTCCTTTTCCGAAGCGTTCTCACTTCTTTTTCGTGTTAAGCCCCTCTACGCCTGCCTGTGCACCAGACAGCGCCTTCCCTGACGCCTGGCCATAGAAAAGACGGCATCTTTACGGAAATTCCTTTTCCCTAAAAATACCGTCCCTGGTCTCAACATCATGTAAATTTCAGAAAGGAAAACCCCGGCCATGAGTTTTCTTCCCTGTAATCTATATATCGGACATTTTTCCCATATCTTAACCCGTCTGTATGTACGCGCCGTACATACTGCTGATCTGGCTTTCATTAAGCACCTGATTCCAGATATGTATCTCATCGTAACTGGCACGGAACAGTTCATCAAAACAATTGATTCCCAGATAAGCTTTCATATCTCCCTGCTCCAGATGCAGCCTGGAAACCTGTCCGGAACCAATCATCTCGCTATTCACATAAAGATACCCCATCACCTTATCCGGATCCTCCTCCGATCTCTGAGAAGCGTCCACACAAACTGTGATATAACTCCATACGTTTAACGAGATACACCTTTTATCCTCCATGGAAGGACGAACTTCGCAGGAGTTGCCGGTGGGCGCATCAATGGTATTAAAAACCGGTACGACCTGTGTTCCCTCCTCCGTGGTCTTTTTGTTAAAAGAAAGAAAACTCTGACTTTCTCCCACGTCCAGCAGATGGGAACCGATCAGCAGAAACGGTGACCAGTCGCACAATTCATCCGCCCGAAACCAAAAGGCTATGGTGTAGGAATCCGAGAGCGCGTTGACCCCCAAAAGCTCCACCCCGTAGCTGCCGTCCAGATAGATGGCATCCCCTTCCATCCCCTCCGTAAACAGAGGCAGCACGTCCGTCGTCTGTTCGGGATAGGTGCCCTCGTTAAAGTGATTGATATCGCCCGCTCTTGTGACTACTGCCGCATCGCCCAGTTTCCCGTTGAAGGAATAGCTGAAATCCGCCTTTGGCACACTGCTTAGAAGCACATCCTTCACAATCTCCTTCGAAGAATCCACCTCCGCCTCTTCCTGCATCAGCGCAAGTTCCGGCAGGGCAATGGAAGCTGCGGCATCCTCCGCCCCGGCCTCCTGCTGCCGGCCTGCTGCATCCGCCTCGCTATTTTGTTGTGTGATGCCCAGAAATGCCAAGTACCCAAACGCTGCCACGACGGCAAGACCGAACACCGCCAGTCCCACATGCCGCCAGACACTTCCGGACTCTCTTTTTACCCCATCAGACATAGTTCCCCAATACTTGTTCCTACCCTTGTTACCCCAATTGTCCTGCTTATATTGACTTTCTTTGTCAATCAACCCTGTTATAGTTGATCAGACACCCTTTTAAGATAATCTGCCTCTCCTCGTCCGTCAATTCTCCCAGTTTCATGGTAAAGGGAAATAATTTCCCTTCCTCCACGGACACGCGGTAAGCCTCGATGGTCTCCGCCTTTTCTTCCACCGCTTTGCGGATACCCGGGAAGAACAGATAGTCCAGATTCTTAAAAGGCAGCTCTCCCGCCTTAATCAGGAAAGGAAGCATTCCCCAGTTGATCAGGTTTGAACGGTACCGCTTGGTTGCGTACTCGTTGGCGATATTTGCCCAGCCGCCCAGCACTTTCTGGCAGCTTGCCGCCTGCTCTCTTGCGGAACCGTCGCCCGGCTTCACTGCAAAGATCGTGGAGCCGAAGCCCGTATTTTCATGTGAGACGTCCGCAAAGGTCTGCTTCACCACACCCATCACCGGCTTCACATCAGGATGCGCCTGACAAGGATGCTCTCCCTGCATCCTGGCCTTCTCCGCCTTCTGGATATCCTTGGCCCTGTCCACATACTCTGGATCCTTTCTGGACAGCGTAAACTCCGCAAGCCCCAGCGGATTCGAACGGTAGGAGGAAGTCTCCCCGGAAGGGATCAGCTCGTCCGTCGTGGTAACCGGATCGTGGATCTCCGAGACGACGCGCAGCACCAGATTCTCCGGCAACGCCCCCATGGCCGGCCAGTCTTTGATATTCGGTCCAAACTGAATCTCCACGCTTTCGTCCGCCACGCCTTTGGAATCAAAGACACGGTTCTGATAGATATTGGCATCAAAGTGATACTGATATTTTCCGATTTCTCCGTCAAAATCGGTGGCCGGCGTGAGCACGCCCTTATTTGCCGCCGTCGCCGCAATAGACCTTGCGTCCATGAGCGCCACGGAAGAAATCTGGCCGTTTTGCAGTTTCGACCCTTCCCTGTTGGGGAAGTTCCTGGTGGAATGCCTGATACTGAAGGCGTTGTTTGCCGGCGTGTCGCCCGCACCGAAACAAGGGCCGCAGAAAGCGGTCTTTAACACCGCACCCGTCTCTAAGATTGCCGCCGCACAGCCGTTCTTGATCAGTTCCATATATACAGGCATGGAAGCCGGATAGACGCTTAACGTAAAACCGTCCGAACCGATGTAGGAACCGCGCAAAATATCCGCCGCCGCGCAGATGTTTTCAAAGCCGCCGCCCGCGCAGCCCGCAATGATGCCCTGATCAACCATAAACTTACCGTTTACGACCTTATTCTGTAAAGAGTAAGGTACCGCGCCGTCCAAACTCACTTTTGCCCGCTCCTCCACGTCGTGGAGCACGTCTTTTAAGTTGGCGTTCACCTCGTCGATGGTGTAGGTATTGCTCGGATGGAAGGGCATGGCGATCATGGGACGGATCTTTGATAAGTCTACCATGATCATGCCGTCGTAATAAGCAACCTCTCCCGGGTTCAGTTCCTGATACTCCTCTGTTCTTCCATGGATCTCATAGAAGTCCCGGATCTGCTCATCCGTCCGCCAAATGGAGGACAGACAGGTGGTCTCGGTCGTCATCACGTCAATGCCAATGCGGAAGTCTGCACTCAGGGCTGAAACGCCCGGTCCCACAAATTCCATCACCTTATTTTTTACATAGCCTTTATCAAACACCGCGCCGATAATGGCCAGCGCCACGTCCTGCGGACCCACGCCTTTTACGGGCTCGCCCGTCAGATACACGCCCACCACACCCGGCATATTGATATCGTAAGTCTGAGACAGCAGCTGCTTAACCAGCTCCGGTCCGCCCTCGCCCATGGCCATCGTGCCGAGCGCGCCATACCTGGTATGAGAATCGGAACCGAGGATCATTTTTCCGCCGCCCGCAAGCATCTCCCTCGCGTACTGATGAATGACAGCCTGATGCGGGGGGACATAGACGCCGCCGTACCGCTTGGCACAGGTAAGGCCAAACATGTGGTCATCCTCATTGATCGTGCCGCCCACCGCGCACAGGGAATTGTGGCAGTTTGTCAGCACGTAGGGAATCGGGAATTTGGTCAGCCCCGAGGCCCTCGCCGTCTGAATGATCCCCACAAAGGTAATGTCGTGAGACGTCAGCTTATCGAATTTGATCTTCAATTTTTCCATATTTCCGGAAGTATTGTGCTTCTCCAAAATGCCATAGGCGATGGTATTCTTCGCCGCCTCGCTTTTTGACACTTCCTTTCCGGTCCTGTTTTTTACCTGCGCCGCCGCATCCGCATTGTCCGTAATGATCTCGGTTCCGTTTACCAGCCATGCGCCGCCCTCAAATAATTGTATCATTTTTTTCCTCCCCGCCGGAGCTTTTTTGCGAAGGCATGCACCGAGAATTTCAAATTCTCGGTTGCGATTCCGAGTTTGTGGCTCCGACACAAACTCGCGATTGAAAAATCAGCACATCAGTGTGATTTTTCAATCACCCTCCCCGTTTCTTAATGATTTTTTCCCTTGCGCAGGATCTTTCTTACCGCCAAATCGCCAAGATACCTGTCGCACCTGTCAAAAAGCAGCCTTCTGCCCTCCCCGGCCAGCAGACATCCCGCCAGAATAGCCGTCACAACGCCTATCAGCAATAAAAACCCGACAATGCCATCCGCGCCGTGAAATCCACTGTCAAAAAGCCGTGTCATTACCACCGTAACCACCGTACTATTTAACGCAAAGACGGCAAACACATTTCCCGCCGCCCGATTGATAACGGTTGATTGGAATGCAAAGCCCTTCATCAGATAAAAGAGGATCACCGCCATGATGAGATTCGTGATGCTGTTATCCTTGCACAGATGATGATAGATTCCGCCGATCTGAATGGGAATCTCGTGGGACACCCCGTTCACCGTCCAGAGGATCACAAAAAGGATCAAAGCCTTCGCCGAAATCTTCACATCACGGTACATTCTGATATATCTGCCGATCATATATACCATGATCATCTGCACAAGGCCTTTCCCGTTATCGGGAACCAGCTCAAAATAAAACAGCGTCGGCAAAACACTGAACAATACCAAAAGCAGCAGCAGCAATTTTTCAAACTCTTCCTTTTTCAGCGCGCCAATCAGTCTCTCAAGATAGCCGCTGAAAAAGAGCAGACACACATAACAGGAATAAAACCAGTATTTTCTTGTGATAAAGGGTAAAAACGACTTTGCCAGCTGCTCTAAGAGCGCTGCCCCCTGCATCTGCTGCGGCATCAAGATACACAAAAGAACGGTTTCCGCAAGAGACCAGGTTATCATCATACATTCCATCCTGACAAATTTCCCAAGGTCAGGTTTCATGCCGAAATACCCGGAGATCAAAATAAAGCAGGACACACCGATATTGCAGATCCCGTTTACCATACCGTTGAAAAATACCGCGCCGGACCCGGTCACAAACTGAAACAGATACATGTTGGCATGGATCAATACGATCATGAACATGGCGAGAATGCGCAATAATTCTAAATTAGAATTTCTGGCATTTTGGGGAGCCGTAAATTGTTCCAACGTCCGTTTCCTTTCCGTCTCTTTGCTCTGCGTCATCCGCATTTTATTATATAAGATATCCGTTCCCCTTGCAAGAGCGATTCCGACGCCCCTGATAAACTTACGGTTTCCGGCTAAATCAGATACTTCTCATAATATCCGCAGTCTTCTCTCTTGCAGTTCACCCGCATCCGTACGCCTTCCTCCACATATTCCGTCTCATAAACCACCGCATTCTCATTTAAGTAAGACACCGCTCTGCCGTCCGCATAAGGGATGAGAAACGTGCACTCCCGATATCCGCCCGCCAGTTTTTCCTCGATCAGGGAAAGCAGCGCCTCCATCCCGATCCGTTTTTTGGCGGAGAGATAAATCTTGTCTCCGGAGACGGCAAAACAGCCGTCAGCAGTCACGCCGCCTTGGAAAGACAGATCCGCCTTATTGTAGACATAGAGCATGGGAATGCCCGCCGCGCCAAGTTCCTTTAACGTCCTGTTCGTGACCGCGATCTGTTCCCTGTAATGCGGGTCACTGTAATCCACCACCTGAAGTAACAGATCCGCCTCCTTGGCCTCCTCCAGGGTGGAACGGAACGCATCCACCAGATGATGCGGCAGCTTATGGATAAATCCCACCGTATCGGAAAGCAGAAACGCGTGATGCCCCTCCGGTTCAATCCTGCGCACGGTGGTATCCAGGGTGGCAAAGAGCATATCCTTTTCCAACACACGCTTCCCGTTCTCCGCTCCCTCGCTCTCATCCCCGCCATACACATCGAGCATGGCATTTAGGAGTGTAGATTTGCCCGCATTGGTATACCCCACCAGAGCAACTCTGGGAAGGCCCGATCCGGCGCGCCGTTTCCGCTGCGTCTTACGCTCGCTTCCCACTTCTTTTAATTCTCTGCGAAGCTGTGTCAGCCGTCTCTCCAGCACCCGCCTGTCGAGTTCCAGCTTCGTCTCGCCTGCGCCGCGGTTGCTCAGAGCGCCGCTCGCGCCGCCCTGCCTGGAGAGTGCCGCATGGAGTCCCACCAGACGGGGCAGCATATACTGTAACCTCGCGGTCTCCACCTGCAGCTTTGCCTCCCTGGAACGCGCCCTGTCCGCAAAGATTTCCAAAATCAGCGCGCTCCTGTCAAGGATAGGCTTTTCCAACCGCTCCTGCAGATTGCGCATCTGCATGGGAGAGAGGGAATTGTCAAAAATTATGACATCCGCGTCACACTCCAAGGCGAGCGCCTTGACCTCCTCCACCTTTCCCGTACCGATATAAAAGGCCTTATGCACCGTCTCGAGTGTCTGACAGACACTGCCCGCCACTTCCATATCACAGGCTTTCGCCAGCGCACCCAGCTCCTCCAAGGATGTCTGATAATCCTCCCCGTCATTTAAGTTTGTGCCTACAAGCAGCACCCATTCCATACGCCTTTGCCTCCTAAAATTCTTCCTGCTCTTTTAAAAACGCGCGAAATTCTTCCTTCGCCCGCTCGATCATGCCCGGATCGTAAGTATCTAACGCCTGCTCATACTTGTGAAGAGCCTGCGCTATGAAATATCTTTTGTCACCCAGGCTTTCCTCATACATCCTTTCCCCCAGCAGGAGTAAATATTTATTTTCCTCCTTGTCACGGGGATGAATCTTTAAGTAGGAAAGGGTCTCAAAGCGTTCCTGAATCTGTTCCGGCGTCATATCGACGTTTTTGCCGCCAAAAATCTTTTTTTCTTTCTTACCGCTGGAAACTACCTTCACTTCCACCTCGAGAATGGAATTGATATCGTAGGTATAAGTCACGTCCACAGGTTCCTCTCCTGCGGGCGCAGCGGGCACTTCGATATTCAGTTCTCCCAGTGAGAGATTATTCTTTGCAAAACGGCTCTCCCCCTGTAAAACATTGACCCGTATTTTCGTCTGGTCGTCCCGCACCGTATAAAGCCGCTCCGTGCGGCTGGCGGGTATAATGGTATTTCTCTCGATGATAGGGCAGAATACCCCGTTCTCATAGATGCCGCGGTCCCACTCCCTGACCACCTCCGTGCCCAGCGTGAACGGGCAGACATCCGTGAGGATCACCTCTTTGATGGCCTCGTTTCTCTCCTTCATCGCGCCCTGAATGGCCGCGCCCAGCGCCACTGCCTCGTCAGGGTTAATATTGGTATCGGGAAGCGCCCGGAAAAGTTTACTGACAAAACGACGGATCACGGGACTTTTCGTCGCTCCGCCCACCAGCACTACCTTGTCGATATCGGAAAGACGGATGTGGGCATCCGACAAACTGCGCCGCACGGGCTGCCTGATCTTGTCAAGAAGCTCCTCACAGGCATGCTCATAGGCGGGAAGTCCCACGGGGTAAGTATAAACTTCCTCCCCGATCTTGCATTCCATGGTAGAAGTCTTCTCCTCCGTAAAGCCGATCTTGCACTTCTCCGCCTGCTTATGAATATGGCGCAGAGTCTTTGCATCCAGTGAAAGTCTGTCAAACTGCGGATATTTTTCAAAGAACATATCCTCCAATACGGCCGTGAAATCTTCTCCGCCGAGGAAATTATCTCCCGCCACGGCGCGCACCTCGAGAATCTGATCGATCCGCTCCAAAACCGACACGTCAAAGGTGCCGCCGCCCAAATCAAACACCAGAAAGCGCATATGTCCCTGACTCTGATAGAGGCCGTAAGCGATAGCTGCCGCCGTCGGTTCACTGATGATACGCTCCACCTTAAGCCCCGCCAATTCCCCGGCCCTTCTGGTCGCCCGACGCCTCTCATCATTGAAATATGCGGGTACACTGATCACAGCCTCCGTCACAGGCTCCCCGAGAAAGGTCTCCGCATCCTCCTTTAAGGCCCGCAGCACAAAAGAAGACAATTCCTCTGCCGTAAAAGATTTATGCAGAAGGTTAAATTTCCTGCCGCTTCCCATGTCTCTTTTAAAGACGGCGGCTGTGCTTCCCGGGTAGAGGAGGCCTCTTTCCATCGCCAGATCGCCCACGTAGATCTGCTCCTCCTCATCCATGCTCACCACGGAGGGCGTCAGCCTCTTTCCGAGGCGGTTCGGTATGATCTGCGGCCCCTCCTCCGTAAAATAGGCCGCCAGACTGTTTGTGGTTCCCAAGTCAATTCCGATGATCATGTTTACTCAAATCCCTTCGCTCTGTCTATGTTCCGTTTTCTGCGCTCCTATTTCACAGGCTTCTCTTTTTTGTGAAACAGCTTCGCCATAAAACCCTGCGTCTGTATGGCGCCTCCAGGCTTTTCGCCGCTCTGTATTTTCTGCAGCAGAAGTTTTGCTTCCACCACGACGTCTCCGTATCTTGCTAATGTCTCCTCAAACAACATCGCCGCCTTCTCAAATTCCCCCTCAGTATAATAATAACAGCCAAGCCAGAGAGAGGACTCAAAACATTTTTTGTACGCGCAGGCGGCGCAGGGTCTGAGCTGCTCCATCCTCTCAAAAATGTCCTTTGCTTTCTCTTTCTCCCCAAGCGCCAGATAACACCATGCAAGCCACCCGCTCTGCATAGGCGCATATTGAGTATAAGTCATATAATCTTCTTCCGTTATATTGCATTCCGCAAGGCGTTCCAGCGCCTTCTTCGCCCAGCGTGCCGCCTCCTCGCGCCGTCCCGCCATATAATAGTTTTTCGCCACACGCCATTCCGCTTTAAATTTTTCCCGGCTGCTGTCATAAAGTGTTGCTGTTTCCTGATACTTTTTTGCCGCCTTCTCGAACTCGGTTACGTCGTCCAGATTGTCAGCCCACTCCCTGTACAGCTTCGCCAGCTCCTGCCTGTCCGCCACACGTTTAAAATAAGACCTTTTCGCCTCGTCATAGACCGCCAGTCCTTCCCCGATCTTTCCCATCTCAATCAATGTAAAGGCTACATTGCTGTAATAATCCTCATTGTCCCCCAGCTCTTTGCGCCTCTCCTCCTGCACCTGCAGAACTTTCTCCGGACGGTTCAGCCTCGAGTAACAGGTAGTCAGCGTATCCCACATTGCACTGTCCGCCGGGAAAATCGCCAGCCCCTCCCTGCAGCAGACAATGGCTTTCTCATAATTTCCCAGCTTCTGAAGACACTCCGCCATGCCCCGATAGCCCTTAACGGATGTGTCTCTCGCTCCCATCAGCTCCACCGCGCGCTTATATGCCTCGTACCCCTTTTCATACTGCATGTCATTCGTGTAGGCAATACCGATATTCTGCCAGAGAATATAAATCTCATCCTCCGGGACAGTCCCCGCCGCAATCGCCGCCTCATAATCCGCCACGGCAAGCGCTGTCTCCATCGCGTCCGAATACAGATTGCCCCGGTCCCAGAGACGGTAACCCCGGTTTTCGGTAATCTCCATCTGCTTATTGATATAGCGCATCGCCCTGTCATAATCCGCCCGCTTATACTCCGAGGTGTACAGATTCTCATAGCAGCGGTAAAGCCTTAAATTCGCGTCACGGTAAGTCTCGTCCTGCTCCACCGCCTTCTCAAAGTAAGCTGCCGCCTGCCGCCACGCCTCCGTCAGCTGATAGCAGACGCCCACGCCGAAATAAAACTCCGTGTGGTGGTAAACCTCCTCCACCCTTTTATACTGCACAAGCGCCTTGTCAAACTGCTCCGAATCCCGCAAAAGATTGCCCAGCACAAGTACATAGTATGGCTCCTCCGGGTCTGACATGATGGCTCCCTCTACAAGCTCTATCGCCGTATCAAGCTTCTCATCCGCTTCAAACAGAAGCCCTTTCTCAAAAAGCAGTTCCGCCCGGTCAAGAGCGTCCTTGTCCTCCGGCTCTTTCTCCGCCGCTCCTTTCGTCTCCGCAAGCAGCTCATCCAGTATTTCCAGAGGACGTTTCCGACTTTCCGCATCCTCAGAAAGCATCCTCAGAATCTTCGCCTCCTGAAAACGCAGCTTTTTGGAAAACTCCACTTCATTTTCCCTGGCTCTCTCTATCACGCCAAGCGCATCCTTATACTGGCTGTAGTCATAAAAGATCATCGCTGCGTAGAGATACGGCTTGTCAAAACCCGCATACAGGTCAATGGCGCGATAATAATCGTCCACCACCTGCTGCGCCTTCCTCATATGGTAACACGCTTCCTGTCTGACAAGATAGGCAGGATAAAACCCTTCGTCCGCCTCCAGAATATCATCGCAGACTTCTGTCGCCTTCTCATACTCTTTCTGGGAAAGATACCTGTCTGCCAAATAATATTTACAGTCAATGCGGATCTTTGGGTCTTCCTCCATCTCAATCGCTGTCCTGGTCTCCCGCTCTCCCTCGTCCAGCCTTCCGGTACAGTAATAGCAGACGCCAAGAAGACGGTGGCTCTGTGCCGTCTTGGAAGTCTTCTCCTTCTCGTCATCCTCATTTTCCTGCACACTTTTCAAATGCGCCTGATATACGGGAATTGCCTTCTCGTAGCATTCCATCCTGTAAAGCGTCCACGCCTTCAGCTCCAGACCGTCCGCCTCCGTTTCCAGTTCGCTGTCCTTTGCAAGCAGGTCAAGAATATCCTCATACCGCTCCAGGTCAAACAGCCGCCACCCCAGAAACGAACGCAGCTCCTTCCCGGAATGTTCCCCGTAAGGTTCCCCTTTGTCAAGCGCCTCCCGCAATTGGGGTACAAGCGCGTTGTCAATCTCCTTCCGCAGTTCCAAAAGCTCCTCATCGCGCCGATTTACTTTAATCAGTTCCTTTACATACTTGTCCGCCCGGTCCCAGCTCTCCTGCTCCACAAGATGATGCATGGCAAAATATTTCGCCATATAATAATCCGGCTCCTCGGTAAGCACTGCCTCCCACTGCGCGAATCCCCTCTCCTTCTCCCCCGTATCATAGAAGATTTTTCCTGTCCATACCCGGACATAACCGTCCTCCGGATAGCGCTCAATCAGCTCCTGTGCCAATTCCTTTCCCTTTTCACATTCTTTCATCCGGATGCAGAGGCGCAGCCGTTCCACATCCTCATAAGGGTGGTAAACGCCGTGCCGTTTCATATCCGAAAGCCTCTGGGACACGCCCTCCGTCTCGTCATTCTCCAGTCGGTTTTTGATGTCAAAATACTCTTTGATATAATCGTCCGTCTCCTCATCGTTCTCCGGCACGCAGCCATCCTGCGCCTCAAACAGACTGTAATCGAGAAAATCACCTGTATTCACATGGTACTCGATATGCTTCAGGAAATTCACATGAAATTGCTCTTTCAGGGCGTCAAAATCCTCCAGCACATGAAAGGTCTGATCCAGCAGCACCCAGACGGTCTGCGGCAAAAGGGCATGCCCGGAGAGGAAGCCAAGAAGCTGTTCCCTCGCCTCCAGAAATGTATCAAAACCGACGCAGACAGGATCCTCAAAAAGCGGCTTCCAGTTTTCCGCCTCCCTGCGCAAAAGGATATCCCGATAGACGTTCCGCACCTGTTTCATCCAAATGCCGATTTCATCCTGCGGTTCCTCCTCCGCAGCCTGCGCGCCGCGCTCCGCCGCAGACCGCAAAGCTTCCTCGTATGCCTCGCGCAGACGTTTAAACCCTTCCGGATCGTCCTCCGGATTGGTATCCTTTAACAGCGCAAGGTAGCTGCTCCTGATTGGTTCTTCTTCCTTTGTTTCCGCAATGCGAAGTATTTGAAAAGCCAGTTTTTTATCCATGGGCCTCCTGCTCAAAAGCCTCCTTCGTACATGACAAAGGAGGCCTTTTGACTCTATTTCATTTCATTTTATTTGATGGACTTCTTTGTTGCAGCCACAGGCACCGTCTCCTTCGGAAGCACCACCTTGTCAAGCTTCCATATCTCATCCACATACTCCTGAATGGTTCTGTCGGAAGTAAACTTGCCGGAGCAGGCTACGTTTAAGATTGCGCTCTTTGCCCAGCCCTTCTCATCACGGTAAGCCGCTTCCACCTTTCGTTGCGCCTCCGCATAAGACTTGAAGTCCTTCAGGATAAAGTAGGTATCCGCCTTTGCCGTGCTCTGCGTGTTCAAAAGCGAATTGTATAAGGAGCGGAACAGATCCGGATCACCGGGCGCATAAGTCCCGTTAATCAGCTGCATCAGCACTTTTCTCACGTCGGGATCGTTGTTGAAGATCTCCGTGGGATCATAACCGCCGTAATTCTCGTAACGGATGACTTCATCGGAAGATAAGCCGAAAATAAAGGCGTTCTCCTCACCCACTTCCTCGACAATCTCCACATTCGCGCCGTCCATGGTGCCAATGGTAAGCGCGCCGTTTAACATAAACTTCATGTTACCCGTACCGGAAGCCTCCTTGCTGGCCGTGGAGATCTGTTCGGACACATCCGCTGCCGCAAAGATAATCTCCGCGTTGGACACACGGTAATTCTCGATAAAGACAACCTTGATCTTTCCGTTTATGGCAGGATCATTGTTTACCACATCCGCTACGGAATTAATCAGCTTAATGGTAAGTTTCGCGTTCTTGTAACCCGCTGCCGCCTTCGCGCCAAAAATGAACGTTCTCGGATAGAAATCCATATCCGGATGCTCTTTCAACTCATTGTAGAGATACATCACATGCAGGATGTTTAAAAGCTGCCTCTTATACTCGTGCAGACGTTTCACCTGTACGTCAAAGATGGAGCGGGGATCTACTTCAATACCGTTGTGCTCCCTGATATACTCCGCCAGGCGCACCTTATTTTGATATTTAATATTCATAAACTCCTGCTGCGCCTTCTCGTCGTCCGCATAGATCTTTAACTTATTGATCTTCGGCAGATCGGTGATCCAATCGCTGCCCACATGGTCCGTCACCCAATCCGCAAGCAGGGGATTCGCATGCAGCAGGAAACGTCTCTGGGTGATGCCGTTGGTTTTATTATTGAATTTCTCGGGCATCATCTCATAGAAATCCTTCAGCTCCTGATGCTTTAAGATCTCCGTATGTAATCTTGCCACACCGTTTACGGAATAACCCGCCGCAATCGCCAGATGCGCCATCTTCACCTGACCGTCGTAGATGATTGCCATCTTTCTGACCTTTTCATGGTCGCCGGGATACATCTGCTCGATTCTCGCAATGAAACGGCGGTTAATCTCCTCGACAATCTGATACACACGGGGAAGGAGTCTGGAGAAGAGCTCAATGGGCCATTTTTCAAGCGCCTCCGCCATAATCGTGTGGTTGGTGTAAGCGCAGGTCTTGGTGGTCACTTCCCACGCCTCGTCCCAGGTCAGATAATGCTCATCCATCAGAATACGCATCAGCTCCGCGATGGCCACGGTAGGGTGGGTGTCGTTTAACTGAAATGTCACCTTCTCATAGAACTTCCTGATATCGTTGTGCTTTCTCATATACTTCTCTACCGCTGCCTGTACGGATGCGGAGATAAAGAAATACTGCTGCTTTAAGCGCAGCTCCTTGCCGGCATAGTGATTGTCATTGGGGTAGAGAACTTCCACGATATTTCTCGCCAGATTCTCCTGCTCCACCGCCTTCTGGTAATCGCCCTTGTCAAAGGAATCAAGCTGGAAGCAGTTCACAGGCTCCGCATCCCAGATACGAAGCGTGTTGACAATACCATTGCCGTAGCCGACAACAGGCAGATCATAGGGAATCGCCGTCACCGCCTGATAGCCTTCCTGCTTGAAATTGCTCCTGCCGTTCTCATCCACATAGACGTTCACATAGCCGCCGAAACGCACTTCCTTTGCATACTCGGGCCTGCGCAGCTCAAAGGGGTTGCCGTCTCTAAGCCAGTTATCGGGTACCTCCACCTGGTAACCGTCGCGGATCTCCTGTTTAAACATACCGTAGCGGTAACGGATGCCGCAGCCATAGGCCGCATAACCAAGCGTTGCCAGAGAGTCAAGAAAGCAGGCTGCCAGACGCCCCAAGCCGCCGTTTCCAAGCGCCGCGTCGGGCTCCTGATCCTCCACCACATTGATGTCAATGCCAAGCTCTTCAAGCGCCTGCGAAAACGCATTATATGCCTGCAGATTAATCATATTGTTGCCAAGCGCTCTGCCCATCAGAAATTCCATGGACAGATAATAGACCATCTTCGGATCCTGCTTGTCATACTCCTTCTGGGTCGTTAACCACTGATCCACGATTGCGTCCTTGACCGCATAGGATACCGCCTGGAAAATCTGCTGATCTGTCGCCTCCTCCAGCGTCTTTCTGTACAGGGTCTTTACATTGTAAAGAACGCTCCGCTTGAATAATTCTGTATCAAAGTTTGATGCTGTCTGCTTTTTTACCATTCTTTTTTATTCCTCCTTGCTGTGTCAAACGCTTCCTGTCGAATCATGAAAATTCTGTTTCTAGTATACCACATTCTTCCTATAAAAGGAATTAACATTTTTCAACACCGATCGTCACAGTCTCTCCGTTTACGTTCCACTCTTTGGAAACCGCCAGACTCTCTCCCGTACCGATGCTCTCAGCCAGCACCTTCCCGGCAATCACAGCCTCATTTTTCGCAGCAATCTGCGCCACCTTCTCGTTGCCGTTTAAGGTCACTTTAATGTGATCCATCACCTCAAAATCCGCATCCTTTCTCATGGTCTGGATCTTGCTGATAATCTCGTACACAAAGCCTTCCTCGATCAGCTCCTCCGTCAGATTCGTGTCGAGTACAACCGTTACATAATTATCGGCCTCCGCCACAAAGCCGTCCTTCTGCGCCATATCAATGAGCAAATCTTCCTCCGCAAGGGAAACCTCCACACCGTCCACATCAAATTTCAGCGCGCCCTGTGATTTCAGGGTCTCCATCGCCGCGCTGCCGTCCACTGCGGACAGATAAGCCTTGATGCCGCCCAGCTGTTTCCCGTATTTCGGGCCGACGGTCTTAAGCTGCGGCTTGAAGCTGTAACTGGTAAACGCCGACACATCGCCTGTGAATACAATCTGTTTTACATTTAACTCGTCCTTGATGATATCCTGATAAAAATCGTCGAGAACACTCTCCGCCTTCACATACATGGTGCCGATGGGTTGGCGGTTCTTGATGTTCGCCGTGTTGCGGGCCGCGCGCCCCATAACAACGATTTTTAGTACCTCCTCCATGGAGTCCTCGAGCTTTTTATCAATTCTTCCCTCGTCCGCCGTCGGGAAATCACATAAATGAATACTCTCCGGCGCGTCTTTGTCGATGCTGCACACCAGATTGCGGTAAATTTCCTCCGTCATGAAGGGAATCATGGGCGCTGCGCATTTACAGATGTCCACAAGCGCTGTATAAAGAGTCATGTAAGCGTTGATCTTATCCTGCTCCATGCCCTTCGCCCAGAAACGCTCGCGGCTTCTTCTCACATACCAGTTACTCATCTCATCCACAAAGTTGTCCAGCACCCTCGCCGCCTCGGGAATTCTGTAATGGTTCAAATGATCGTCCACTTCCTTGATGGCCGTGTTCAATTTGGAGAGCAGCCATTTATCCATCACGGGAAGTTTGTCATATTCCAGACGGTACTTCGTCGCGTCAAAGTTGTCGATATTCGCATACAGCACGAAGAAAGCATAGGTATTCCACAACGTGCCTAAGAACTTACGCTGTCCTTCCTGCACCGCCTTGCCGTGGAAACGGTTGGGCAGCCAGGGCGCCGAATTGATATAGAAATACCAGCGAATCGCGTCCGCGCCGTAAGTCTCAAGCGCCTCAAAGGGATCGACCGCGTTGCCCTTAGACTTACTCATCTTCTGACCGTTTTCATCCTGCACATGTCCCAGCACGATGACATTCTCAAAAGGCGCGCAGTTAAACAGTAAGGTGGACTCCGCCATCAACGAATAGAACCACCCGCGGGTCTGATCCACCGCCTCGGAGATGAACTGCGCCGGGAACTGGCTGTCAAACAGCTCCTTATTTTCAAACGGATAGTGGTGCTGTGCAAAAGGCATGGCGCCGGAATCAAACCAGCAGTCGATCACCTCCGGCACGCGCTTCATGGTTTTCCCGCACTTCGGGCAGGTGCAGGTGATCTCATCAATGTAAGGTCTGTGCAGCTCCACGGTCTTTGCCGCCTGGTTGCCGCTCATCTTTTCCAGTTCTTCACGGGAACCAATGGCTTCCATATGACCGCATCCTTCGCACTCCCACACGTTTAAGGGCGTACCCCAGTAGCGGTTTCTGGAAATACCCCAGTCCTGAATGTTTTCCAGCCAGTTGCCGAACCGCCCCTCGCCGATGGACTCGGGAATCCAGTTCACCGTCTTGTTATTGCGCACCAGATCGTCGCGCACCGCCGTCATCTTGATGAACCAGGACTCACGGGCATAGTAGATCAGGGGCGTATCGCAGCGCCAGCAGAACGGATAATCATGCTCAAACTTGGGCGCATCAAACAGTTTCCCTTCTTTATCCAAATCCTTGATGACTTCCGGATCGGCCTTTTTTACAAACAGGCCCGCGTAAGGCGTCTCCTCTGTCATGTTGCCCTTGCCGTCCACAAACTGCACGAAGGGCAGGTCATATTTGCGTCCCACCTGCGCATCGTCCTCACCGAAGGCCGGAGCGATATGCACAATACCGGTACCGTCCGTCATGGTAACGTAGCTGTCGCACGTCACATAGTGCGCTTTTTTATTCTGCTTGGCCGCCTCTTCGCCCGCGCAGGCAAACAGCGGCTCGTACTCCTTGTATTCTAAGTCCGTGCCCACGTAAGTCTCCAGAATTTCGTAGGCCGGCTTTCCTTCCTCCGCAAGCTTACCAAGTACCGTGTCCAGCAGCGCCTGCGCCATATAATAGGTATAACCATCCGCCGCCTTCACCTTCACATAAGTCTCGTTCGGGTTCACGCAGAGCGCCACATTGGAAGGCAGCGTCCAGGGCGTGGTCGTCCATGCCAGGAAATAGGCGTCCTCGCCCACCACCTTAAATCTGGCGATGGCGGAGCGTTCCTTTACCGCCTTGTAGCCCTGCGCCACCTCATGAGAAGACAGGGGTGTACCGCAGCGCGGGCAGTAGGGCACGATCTTAAAGCCTTTGTAGAGCAGCCCCTTATCCCAGATCTGCTTGAGCGCCCACCACTCGGACTCGATAAAATCATCGTGATACGTCACATAAGGGTCGTCCATATCCGCCCAGAAACCGACCGTGCCGGAGAAGTCCTCCCACATGCCCTTGTATTTCCAGACAGATTCCTTACACTTGCTGATAAACGGGTCAAGGCCGTACTCCTCGATCTGTTCCTTGCCGTCTAAGCCCAGCAATTTCTCCACTTCCAGCTCCACCGGCAGGCCGTGGGTGTCCCAACCCGCCTTACGGGGCACCATATATCCCTTCATGGTGCGGTATCGGGGAATCATGTCTTTGATGACACGCGTCAATACGTGCCCGATATGGGGCTTGCCGTTGGCCGTCGGCGGCCCGTCATAAAAAGTGTAGGTAGGGCCGTCCTTGCGGGAGTCCATGCTCTTCTGAAAGATATCGTTTTCCTTCCAGAACCGGCATACCTCTTTTTCTCTGTCCACAAAATTCAGGTTCGCGTCAACTTTCTGATACATAGTTACCTCCATGCCGGAGCTTTTTTTGCGAAGGCACGCGTCGAGAATCTCAAATTCTCGGCTGCGATTCCGAGTTTGTGGCTCCGTCACAAACTCGCGATTGAAAAATCAGCACATCAGTGTGATTTTTCAATCTTTCCTTCCTTTCTTAAAACTAACAAAGCCCCGTCCCGTAAAAGGACGAGGCTAAAGTTCCCGTGATACCACCTGTTACGACGTACTGCCACTGATATGGCGATACGGTTCCCGATAACGGCGGAATGCCGTCAGAGCCTACTGCTTCGCCGCCCGCTTTCCGCTCTCTGAAACGGATTCCGGGGAAGGTTCGGTCTGAAACTCAGAAGTGATCTTCGCTGATCTCCTACTCGTACCGGTCTTCCACCCTCACCGGCTCGCTGTGACTTTTAATGATCAGGTACTGTCTTCCTCAATGTCTGTGCCTATGATAACTGCTTATCATTTTGGCATTGAAAGGCGGGATTGTCAAGAAAAATCTTCGTCTCCTCAAAAGCGAATCGGCTCCACATCCTCACTGAGCGGTTTCATTTCATATTCCGGCAGGCTGTCCAACAGTTCTTCCAGACAGAGATTCGTGCTGCCGACCACGTCATGGGCCAGCAGAACGACCTTCTTTCGCCCAAGCGTCGTCGAAACGCCGTTTTCTATCAACTGCTTTGGATCCGGATTTTTGACCGCGTCCTCCAGACTGGCGTTCCAGTCATAATAAAGGTAGCCACGGTTCGTCATCTCACGAATGATGGCATTTCCCGTTTTCTTGTTAAAGGCATTGATGCTGCCGCCCGGGAATCGAAACAGGTTTGTCTCCACCCCCGTCACTTCATACACGGTCTGCCTTGCCTTCTCAAAATCCGCCACGTAACTGTCCACGCTCGCATATAGGGCATCATAATCATGGTTGTCACAGTGAATACCGATGGTATGTCCCTCCGCCACGATCCGACGTGCCACCTCCGGATGTTTTCTAACATTTTCTCCCACCAAAAAGAAGGTTGCCTTGATATTTCTCTCTCGCAGAATATCGAGCACTTTTTCCGTGTTTTCCTCGGAAGGGCCGTCGTCAAAGGTCAGGTACATGGTCTTTGGATGAAAATAATAGGAGACGCCACGTACGATGCCGTCCGCGATCTGCTGCTGATATTCCGCAAGTCCCAGTTTCCTGCGTTCCGCCGTGTTGGAGAGAAATCCCGTCTCAATCAGACAGGCGGGCATGGACGTGTTTTCCGTCACATAAAAATCCGCATCGCTTCGCAGCTCCCGGTCTGCGGCTCCCGTGCTCTTTAGGGTCTGTTGTCTGATCAGCTGCGCCAGTCTTTTACTGTCACTCCTGTCGCCGTCCTGCGTATACCACACTTCCATCCCGTTCACGTCAGTGCCCTCTTCCGTGGCATTCTGATGAATGCTGATATAGATATCCGCCCCGGAGCGGTTTGCCTGTGCAACGCGCGCTTCCTTGGCAATATAGGTATCCGTTTCCCTGGACATGATCACCTGATATCCCTGTTCTTCCAGTTGATTCCTCACAAGCAGCGCAATGGCCAGGTTCAAATCCTTTTCCCGCACGCCTTCTCTGGCGCAGCCCTCATCCGTGCCGCCGTGTCCCGGGTCCAGATAGACCGTGGGAACATGCACAGCCGCGGGCTGTCCGCTTGTATCCCCGCTAAGGATCGCCGCCTGTGAAGCCATCAGGGCAAGCGGCATCACGATCTTTTCTGCCGTTACTGTCTCTGCCCCTGCCCCGTCAGGTGACAGGACAGCCGCCGTTTCCTTTTTCGTATTCCACAGTTTCTCCGTCAGATGCCGGATGCCGCCCGCTTCCGCAGCCTTCACCGACAGCATTGCCGTCAGACCGACAACGCATGCTGCGACACTAAACGCATATGCCCTCCGAAACAGCCGCCGTTTTCTCTGCTCCCTCGTCTCATAACCACAGACATATTCCCAGGTAAAGGTTGACTCTCCGTACATATCTGATGCTCCTCTCAGAATTCTTTTGTATGCCTTACATTTCAAGAATACTGACAGGCTGCATCATAATTTCATCTAAGTTGCATCAAAACGCCATAATATTTGCATCAAAATCCCATCTTTTTTGCATCAAAGTTGCATCATCATTTCTCACACAGCCACGGTTAGCGGGATACTTTCAAAAACAGCTCATTGATTCCCTCATAGAATCCCAGCGTCACCACCGTCTGGCCATCCCCCATGCCTGCAAAAACATATTTGCGAAAATAGGGCGTCGTCTCCAGCAGCGGATTATCCGACTCATAAGGCAATGGTTCTCCAAGTCCCATATACGCCGCCCATTCCGCCACCAGCGCATCCGCATCGATCTCTTCCCACAAAAGAGGCGACCGCACATAAAACTCATAAATTTTTCCGTCATCCGCATCAATATAGGCATCCATCAGGCGGTTTGCCTTATCCGCGTTTTTCTGGGAATTGGAAAGGCTCATCTTCCAGACCGCCACGTTGTTGCGCGGCTCCAGCACATCAATCGCCGAGTAAAGCGTAACGTCATAGGAAGACGCATCTACCTCCCTCACCTGCTTGGGCAGGATACCCCTTTCTTTCAGCAGCTTTAGTCCTTCATTGCAAGTGGCATAAATCTGCTCGTCCGTGATCTCCCTGCCGGACGGCCCTCTGCGGTTCACCACAAAGGCATAGGAGCCCTCCGGTTCCTGATATGCTGCCTCCGCAGCCGCCCCACGGGCGTTCGCACTTGTCTCGCTCTCCAAAACCGTCTGACTGTTCAAACAACAGGAGAGGAGATAAAGCTTCTCATTGCTGTTCATTTGATAACGGTAGCCTTCCCCTGCAGTTTCCACGCTCTCCGTGCGCGGGCTGTTAAGAATCCCCTGATCCTTATACTCCGCCAGCCGCTCCGGCCCCCATATGGAAAGAAACATCGCCGCTGCCGCCAACAGCGGAACCGCCAGATAATATACCTTGTTTTTCATATGTACTGTTCTCCATAAAAATGAAAGGAAAGACTATGGCAGTAAAAAACTGAAACAGGAACCTTCCCCAACTTTGCTCTCGATCCGTAATTCGCTATGATGTATCCTTAAGATTTCCGCACAGAGCGCAAGCCCAAGACCCGCCCCGTTCTTGCTCCTTGCCCGGGACTTGTCCACCATGTAAAAAGCTTTTACAATCTTACTCTGTTCTGCCTCCGGTATCCCGATGCCGTAGTCCCTCACCGCGAGCAGATAGCCGCCATCGACCCGCTGCCCTGTCACCTCAATCACACCGGCCATACCGGAACCCGCGCCATCCGTCCCAGCGTCGGTCTCCGATGCTTTACAGGCATTGTCGATCAGGTTGACCATCACCGTCTTGATCAGATTCGCTTCCATCCGCACCACGGCTTCCTCGTGCGCAAAACGGATATCCGCCTCCTTTTTCTCCGCAAACATTTCCTGCAGATAGGAAAACAATTCTCCCACGGGTGTCTCCCGCAGTTTGGCCTCACCCTGCTTGGCTACAATGATATCCAACAGGCGGAAGGACATGGCTTCCAGACGTTTTCCCTCCGTATAGATATAATTTGCCGACAGGATGCTCTTCTCCTCGTCCAGCTTGTGAGAGCGCAGCATGTCCGCATAGCCGATGATCGCCGTCAGGGGCGTTTTTAATTCGTGGGCAAACGCGCCCATGAACTCTTCCCTGGCCTCGATTTCCTCCTCCAGTTTGCAGATATTTTCCTCCAGCGCATTCGCCATCCTGTTAAAATCCCCGGTGAGCTGCCCCAGCTCGTCCCGGCTGATCTGTTTCGCCCGGTATGCGTAATCTCCCGCCGCCATTTGTCTCGTCGCCTTCGTCAACAGGCGGATCGGCTTCGTCAGGAGGGAGGCGATAACCAGCATAATGACGGTCCCAATCAACAGTATGACCACCGTCACCTTCCGATACAGCGAAAACCCGAGAGCCCGTTCCGTAAACACCTCTGTCACATCTTTCATGGTCTCCAGATACAGAATGCGGTTCAGCGCGTTGATGGACACACAAGTATGCACATAATAGTTATCCTGCGCGCGTATCACGCGATAGGCCTTGTTGTGCTGATCCGTCTGCGGAAGCAGCCCCTCATCCGCAGTAAATCCGCTGCTGGTATACAGTACGTTTTTCTCTTCATCGGCAATCCGCAAAAGACGCCCGCCGCTGCGCCCGCCCATTTCCAGCCTGGACGCAATCTCCTCCACCACACTGTCGGGCAGAACACTGTACTTTAAGGGCACATTCAAAGCCGCCGTCTCAAAGGCAAAGCTCAAGATACTGCTCTCGTCGAGCGCCTGCCCCACCTCTCTGTCCAGAGAAGTCTCAAACACGTTGTTAACAAAATAAAAGCCGCTGAATCCCAGCGCCAGCGCCAGCACGATCATGGTAGACAGCACTAATTTGATTGAAAATTTCATTCCTGCACCTCTAAACGGTAGCCCACCTTATACACCGCTACCAGATTATGCTCCCACCCCAGTTTTTTTCTCAGGCGCTGTACATGCAGATCAAGCGTCCTGCTGTCCGCAAAGTATTCTCCTTCCCACACCTTTTCGTATAAAGTCTCCCGAAACAGGGCAACATTCTTATTTTTCATAAAAAGGAGTAAAAGACCGAATTCTTTGTTCGTCAGCTCCACGGGGCGCCCTGCTCTGGTCACTCTGCGCGCGTCCACATCCACCGTCACGTCTCCCGCCACAAGATGCTGCTCCGCCTTGTTATAACGCCGCAGTACCGCCTCCACCCTGGCCACCAGCTCCACCACGTCAAAGGGCTTTACGATATAATCGTCTGCACCCAGCTTTAATCCCTTTACCCGATGCTTCACCTCATGCTTGGCGGTGATAAAGATCACCGGAATTCCCAATGGTCTTATGTAGTCCATCACGTCATATCCGTCCGCCCCCGGCAGCATGATATCCAAAAGTACCAGTTCAAACGTTTCCTTCTCAATCAGGTCGATCGCCTGTAAGCCGTCCTGTACAGCCGTACAGTGATAGCCGGCGGATGAAAGATTTAAATCGATCAAGTCACAGATCGGCTTTTCATCATCTACAATCAGTATCTTAATCATCTGTGGTCTGCCACCCCCAATAATCCCGCGCCTTCTCTACCAGTATTTCCATCGTATCTTCATCACTGCATCGGTAGGTATCCCGGATCTCCGTATCCGGCACAAACCCGCCGGTCCTTTGATAATAGATCCGGTAATCGCTCTCAATGAGAAGCTCCCCGGCCTCACCCTCATAACTGTATCTGGCCAAGACTACGATGTCTTTGAGTCCGTCCCCGTCAATATCCCGACAGGTGACTCCCTTGAGCGCATAGAGGTTGTCATACTCCCCCATCGGCTGCAGCACCGATACAATGTCTCCCTGCTCGTTCACCAGATAAATCATAAAGATATCATAATCCGCGATCCGATAAGTTCCCGGCGTCACCTGCAGCTTACCCAGCTTGCCGAATGTCCGCAGATAGCACTGCTCCTGAATGACCCGAAACCGATTTTTTATAAGCTCCTGCAGGGTGGATGCCGTGTATAAAAACTCCGTGGAATCTCCATCCCTGACAAAGGCAGCGATGGAATCCGCGCTCTTGTTCATCCCAAAGCGGTTGATCTTTTCCGAAATCCGATAATCCCTGTAAAAACCGTCTCCCGCCTGATTCTGAAAAAGCACATCCCCCACCTTGTAAGTCTCGCCGGCATATGCGCCGCTTTCGTTGACACAGGAAGTAATCAGAATGATATCCGTCTTGCCGTCCCGGTTCAAATCCTGAAAAGAGACCGCCGCAATGGCCTGTATCGGCTGTTTCATCTGTCCCCTGACGCAGTAATTGGTCTCCAGCTGCTCCGTCCGATAAAGGATCCGCCCGTCCACGTCCACAAAAAACAGTGCCAGCCGGTGATACCGTCCGTCAAAAGCAGGCACCATCAAAATACTGTCCTCTTCCTCCGGCTCCAAGGGAAAAATCTGATCCTCCACCACAAGAAAACCGCCGTCCGCTATCCCGTCCCGATTCTCTACAGACAACAGACGGTCATAATATGCCTCGTACTCCGCCAGCACGGAAGACTCGTCTGTCTCTGCCGGAGACGCCTGTACTGTTTCAGACAAAAGCAGGCATCCTACCAATGCTGCCAGAACAAGCGCGCTCCCGTATCTCCATCTGTTCATCTGTCAACGCCTCCACAGTCTCAAGAAACCGCAGCAGCCTACTCTCCGCAATAGTTTCTTTATCTGCCGTTTTTTTCTTCATGTCCCCTATTCTTCAAACACCGCTTTTACCCGAAGCCCGGTTTCCGGTATCTCCAATTCCAGCGTTGTCTCCGCGACGTTTTCCTTCCCCTGCGCGGTGACAATCTCCCATCCCGCAAACCGGTGCCCATCGCTGGCAGTCACTGAAAGCGTGATCGGATAATCCGTAAAATATTCTCCTTCCCACTTTCCCTGCTCATCGAAAGTTGGCGTTATCGTATTTAATGTAATGCATCCGGCGGAAACATCCGTTGTCTCCAACGCAACCGGCGAAAGCACGCCCTCCAATTCGAAATCCTTTTTCAAATACTGCGCGGCATATGGCTTTCTCTGTTCCAAAAAAGCCCGGATATCCGCCACTTCCTCATCAAAAAGATAGAGATTCTCTTCCCCGTAAAACCTCCGCAGATGTACCTCCATCGGCTCTGTCATCAGCGCAAGCCAATCCTCGATCACAGGCTCCGCATTTCTCATGGAAAACGTCTCATTGGCAAGATCCATGAGCGTGAGGGTAAACTGTTTTTTGAACGCATCGCTCCGGCTCAGGTTAAGAAATATGGGGCTTCTCTCCATGGCATAACCCAACACGTCTTTTTCCACCACATTTTCCCGCAGCGCGCTGGTATTGACGTCAAACAGCATCCATCTCCATCGGCCGTCTTCATAGATTCCCCCCCTCTCTCTATTTGAAGCAATTTCACGTACCCGCCAAAAAGCCTCGTTCGTGCCGGGCCAATCTGCCCAGCTTCCGATATAAATTTCCGTGGCATAATAGTCAATATAACTTTGCAGGTCGATGATATAGCCAGCCGACTCGTAATTCTCTTCTCTGGTAAAATCCGTCTCCTGCAAATAATATAACATCACATTGTAAGTCGACCAATCCTCCTCGCTCTCGCGAATCAATGCGCTATTTTTCATCATGATAATGTTATCGGCATCAATGCCATAATAGTAGCCAAGGTACGTATCATTATATCGTTCCGTAAGCCAGTAGATACCCCAGTATTCCCCATCCAGAAACATGGCATACGGCTCATAATTCATCGTGCTAAAGGCTCTGTCTCTGGTCAGCGTGGACACAAACATATCGCGAAATTTGGCAATGGCATCCTGTCCCCCCGCCGAGAGCGTTATCGTGTCCGCCATGTAATCCGTACCAAACAGATCCGCATAAAACCGTGTCGCACTGCTATAGTCTTCTCTCGCATAAAGATTCAGGCTTTTGGGCAACTGAATCCTGCTGCCACCTCCCTGAATCCTGATGCCACAGGACTGCTTCAAAAACACTTCCCGCTCCGTATCAAAGATCTGGATATCTGCCGGGCGCTCCCATTCCTTGCCATGTTGGTAAGCATTTGCGTCCTCCTCCAGATTCTCCAGATTCCCCACATTCTCTAAATAATCACCATATTTACGGCCGAGAACATAAATTCCTTTATCATGGCCAAAGAGATTTTCAGGGTCCGTCACAATCGAAATGACATTGATATCCCGGTAGCCCGCTTTCGCGCCATACCCCACAAAATAGCTTTCCGTTTTCACCTTGCTGAAATTTCCGTCCGCATCCCGGTAAGATGCCCTGACAACCGTACACTTATCCACAGGATAATCCGGCAGCTTATATTTCGGTTTCTCCAACATAAATTCAGGTGATGTATCCGTCCTCATGGAATGCACATTCGGCTGCGAAGTCGCATCGTTTATCAAAATAGGGGTTGTATAGAGAAATGCATTTTCATCCGGCACAGAACCGTCCAACGTATAATAGATTTTCGCACCCAGCGGCGCTGTCAGTTGCAGTTCAAAGGGCTCCTCATAAAATCCCGATTCCCTGGAAAAGCACAGATCCGTAGGGCTGTATTTGTCACACAAAAGAAGCAGACAAATTCCGCCACATATCAATAAAAGACAAAGCAGTGCACTTTTTCGACTCATCATCCTACCGTTTCCCCGGACTGGGCAACCCAGTTGACAGACTGAATGCCGGGAACTGCCAAAAGCGCATCCAGCACGTCCAGATTGATCTCACCCTTTGTCCCGATCTCACAGATCAGCTCCTCATGCTCGCCGTCCTTGTTTGCCGTCCGCACGCGAAAGCTGACTACATAGGGTTGCAGTTTCCCCTCAAACTGTTTCCTGTCAATTGCCTGCCCCCCCCCTTACGATCAGCAGATATTTATTCCGGCTTCCCGGCACCTTGCTCGAAAAGATCAAAACGGCGGCAATAAACAGCACTGTGGTAAATGTCAGCCGCCAGTTTTGCGAACTCACACAAAGTCCTTCCGCCATGGCCCAGAAAATAAACATGGTATCCCGGCTGTCCTTCACCGCCGTCCGGAAACGAACAATGGACAGCGCGCCCACCATACCAAGCGACACGGCGATATTGCTGCTGATCATCAGCATAACCACCACGGTAATCAGATGCATGATCACCAGCGACCAGTTAAATTTTCTATTATACGCAATTTTTTCCGAAGAAATGTAGTATGTCAGATAGATCACCATTCCAACCGCCAAACCGCATAGCAAAATTATCAGCGTTGTCTTCACGCCGTACTTACTGCTGTTTGTATAAAAATATCCGAGAACCTCTTCCTTTGACATAAACAATCCGCTCCCCTAATAATTAAAATCATAGTAAACCGGACGCCCGGCACAGTATTTACTGTAGGCGCCCTGCGTCAAATGAAACTGCGCAAACAAGGCAGACAAAAATCCCATCAGTTTCCCGCTGTACTTTACTTCCAAAACCACATCTTCTCTCAAAATGGGAGTATAATGGACGTCCGGCGCGAAGATATCCAGATTGGATTCGGAGGATCTGACATTCATATCCAGTGTAATGCGCGTATCGTACATGGGGTATGTGTAGGCCAGCCTGTCGTATGCAATCTGTGAAACAGGACGGTACTGCCCCTGCGCCATAATACCGTAAGCCTTC
Source organism: Lachnospiraceae bacterium UBA7054 (assembly GCA_002492725.1). GTDB lineage: Bacteria > Bacillota > Clostridia > Lachnospirales > Lachnospiraceae > UBA3282. Next base: position 486 of record DLAF01000044.1, on the reverse strand, counting down.
AGGCTGGTTTGGGAATCCTCAAAATAGTTTTGTAACACTCTTATATTGCCACGCGAAAGAGCTGCCGCGTCGGATGGCGATACGAGCAAGCTCAGTTTTTGCTGCCGGTCATCGGTTTTCTGTTTGATTTCCAACTTGCACAGAGACGCCTCCCCACCGTAGATCCGAAGGCGCACCTTTTTACGATCCTTCACGCCCGCCAGCTTTTCCGCAAAGTCTATCTGATTCACCGAGTCAAAATACAGGCTCCTCACCAGATACGGCCCATCCGCACAGTGCTCATCTCTTTGCAGCAGTCTGTCAAGCTGTTCCCTGATCGCCAAAGCCTTACCAAGCGGCACGATATATTTGATTTCCTTTCTGAGAGAATAGATTTCCCTGTCCATAATATCCGCCCGGATTCCTCATTTTACATATCACCAATTATAGCATCTGCAATCCACTTTTTCAACCGTTATCCCCTACTTGAGTTTCCGCAGTTTTATC
>DLAF01000021.1:98102-128664 GCA_002492725.1 Lachnospiraceae bacterium UBA7054 | reverse complement strand
TTCTATACCATCTTCTTCGCTACATCTTACTCTATTCTCCCCAGCATAGCTGGGGGATTAGCGTTTTCATTTATGTAAATATTTACTCTCCAAACCTTGCCCTGACATAAAACCCTCTGGCGTTCTCGATGACCTCCGTCACCACGCCCTCCCGTTCCAGCATCCGCTCCCGAAAGGGAAAATTCCCGGACATCGCCAGTGACGGGTCTATCGTATAATAATAATTGCTGGGAAGCACACCCTCGGTCACCGTGACACGGTCTCCTTCCTTGAGAAGTCCAGGGCGCTCCATCTTAAATTCCATTTCCCTCATGCCGATCACGCTTCTTTCCTGCCTCGCCAGCCGAATTATCAGCCTGCCGCTTTATCGTCATCCGCCTTTTCTACGGTATTTGGGCTATTAACTGCGCATTGCGATTGCATATAGTATATCATCTTAAGGATTTCTATGCAAATTGAAATATACGCTGCACTTGTAATACAGCGTGTAACCCTTTGGAAATCAAACTTTATTAAATATTCAAGACAAATATTTACAATTTCGTCACCTTTGTGTTATAGTAAAAAAAGCATATTTTCTTAAAACAGATCGGTAACTTCTATCTCTATTTCTAAGTTTCAGAAAATCCATGCTTTGCACCCAACTAACCATTTACAAAGCACGGACATAAACGGGAACTACTTAACGCATGCCGCCTGTTAAAGGAGTATGCGCAGTATGTGGAACAGGTAAGGACATATACCCAACAAATGCCCTTATCGGAGGCAGTAGAAAAAGCGGTAGATGATTGTATCAAAAACGGTATCCTTGCAGACTTTTTGGCTAAGAATCGAGCGGAAGCAATCACAGTGAGTATCTTTGAATATGACGAAGAGAAACATATGAAAAGCGAACGGAAGGAATGGCGGGAATATACCCGGGCTTAAATACAAAATGCGGCATAAAGCGGCACCGTCTTTTTCCCGTCCGCAAAACCAAAGTTTTTTGTAGAGAGTTTGATCGCATAATCAGGCTGATACGTCTCCATATATACTTTCAGGCTTTTCGCCTTCGTGTTATCGGCGGCTTTCACTTCAATTGGAATCAGTCTGCCGTTCCGCTGGATGATAAAATCAATCTCCGCACCGCGCGCAGACTCCCAATAATAAGTTTGATACCCGTTTATGGAAAGCTGCACATTGACATAATTTTCCACCATACCGCCTTTATAATCATTGATCTCCTCGACCATATAGAGGACATCGTTTGCCACCAGATTCTTCTTGGCAAAGAGCAGCCCCATGTCCGAAACATAAATCTTGAAGGCGTCAATGTCACGGTAATTCTCAAGCGGTTTTTTCACCTGTTCCACTCGATAGACCTGTGACACAATACCGGACAGGCAAAGCCATTCAATCGCATTTTCAAATTCTGCGGCGCGTCCGCCCTTTTTGATCAGCTTATACTGAAAACGCGTGTTTTTTCTGGAAAGCTGCACGGTAATGTTGTCATAGACAAGCCGTGTCTTTTTTATTTCATTCAGATTATTATATTTACTCATATCGTTTAAGTAACTCACAAGAATAGTATCCTGCGTATGCCGCACAAGGATATCGTCCTTGGTCGCTGCAAACTGCGCCACACACTCCGGCATACCGCCTACAATGAGATATCTGCGATAAAGCTGCATTGCCGTATCATGAAGTGCCGGCGGCAAAGGCGTATCCGTCGCAAAGCACTCCCTGATCTGCGCCGCAAGCCCCTCCTCTCCCATAGCAATCATAAACTCTTCCATATCCATGGGATACATGGTTTTGATATCCACTTTCCCTACCGGAAACGAAAATTTCGCCCTGTTGACCGCCACGCCGAGCAGACTGCCGGCCACGATAATATGATAATCCGGCGCATCTTCACAAAAATATTTCAGTGCCGTCAAAGCCCTTTCGCAAAGCTGTATCTCGTCAAAGACAATCAGCGTCTTTTCTTTGATGATCGTCTGCCCCGCAATATGGGACAAAATCGGCAGCAGATAATCGGGACTGATATTATCCGCAAAGGTATCATTGAGTCTGGGATTGGTCTCAAAATTGAAATATGCCACATTCTCGTAGTGCGTGCGGCCAAACTCCAAAACGGAGTACGTCTTGCCGACCTGCCTTGCTCCCTGTAAAACAAGGGGTTTACGATGTTCGCTGCGCTTCCAGTTTTCCAGATAACCCATAATCTTTCTATCCATAAAAAATCCTCTTTCCTGTTATTATGTATAGTATATTTTATATTCGTGTAAAAATCAACATATTTCTATTTATTTTCATCATCAATTTGCATAAATATTTTTCAAATATTGCAAAAAATCACACCAATAAAACTATTCTGATTCATGTAAATCAAAAATACGACGCCACAAAGACCTCCGATCCTGTTTCCATCAGAATCGGAGGTCCCATTTTTATTACGCCCTCGTTGCTAAATCACTTTCACCTCTGCCAGCATTCCAGCACCACCCCATGAGCAATGCCCGGAATCGTCTGTCCCTCATTATAACTGGTCTTAGACAAGAGCGCTCCCGTCGGCACAAAAAGTACCCGCTTCCACACGCCCTCCTCCAGCTTTTTTAAGATATAAGCGGAAAGCACCACCGCACTGCATCCGCAGCCGCTCCCGCCTGCATCCGTGTGCTGTTTCTCACTGTCATAGATTTCAATACCGCAGTCCATATACTGCTTGGCGATATCAATGTCCTGCTCCGAAAGCAGTTCAAACAAAAGCTCTTTTCCTACGATACCCAGATCACCGGTAATGATCTTGTCATAATCCTGCGGCTGTCTGGAAAAATCTTCCAGATTTTGTTTGATTGTATCCGCCGCAGCGGGGGCTGCTGTCAAGTTAGAACCATATATTTTTTCCCATGCTTTTTTATGCTAAATTCCTCACAAAATAGAGGATTTTCTCACAAACCTATTTCTCAAATATAATATCACATATCATATATCCACGACAATATATTATTATGCCCCCAGCAATGCTTTCGCCTGTTCCTCTTTAAGCAGAGTTTTATTATTTTCAATATATTCCATCGCTTCCTTAAAGGGATTTTGATATTTGAATACAATCTTAATCTTATTATTTTCATAGATATAGATCATTTCAATCAGCGCTACGACAACCTCTCTGGTCAGCTTATCAATATTCTTATACGCGATAAAATTGTCAATAAATTGATTACTTCCACTCTGTCCCCTTTCTATATCATCAATCTTATCCTGCAAGTCCCGTATTTTTTTCATGGAATTTTTCTTCTGATCCTCAAAGCGCTTCTTTAATTCAAGGTACTCCTCTTTAGAAATAACACCGCTCTTCCAATCCGGATATAAATCTAATGTCATCGATTCTATCTCTTTGACTTCGTCCTTTGCCTTTTCCAATAGTTTCTCTAAACGAAGTGACTCCTTGCTTGCATTTGCATTGGTACTGATAGAACGAATGGCATCGTCCATATCAACAGCCAGAGCGACTTGCGTCTGAATGGATGACAAGACAATATTTTCCAGTTTATCGGCTCTCGTAGTATGTCTGCTACATGCCGTTTTATCTATTTTCGTATGTGTTTTGCAAACATAATAGGTATAATCACCATATGCATGATGATTTTCTTTCCTAGCCATGCTTCTTCCACAGTCACCGCATGTTACATATCCGGAAAACAAATGCACTGTTGTCCTTTCTGGAGCCTTTCTTGTATTTCTAAGAAGTAAATCCTGCACCGTTTCAAAATCTTCCTTGCTGATGATCGGCTCATGCGTGTTTTCAACAATAATCCAGTCTTCCTTGTCCTGTCTCTGAGCAACCTGCACTTTATAACTTTTTATTTTTAACGTACCCTGAACAAGATTTCCAATATACATCTGGTTGCTTAAAATACGTCTGACAGAACTATCCGGCCATTTCCCCATGCCAATATTTTCATATCTGTTTTTATATTTCAATCCCTGCATTTTCTTATATGATGATGGATTTGGCACACCCATAGCATTTAATTTCTGTGAAATGGACAGCATGCTCATACCCGAAATATACCACCGGTATATATCCCTTACCACTTCAGCCGCTTCTTCGTCAATCACAAGATGGTTATGATCTTCGGGATCTTTCTTATATCCATAGCAAGCGAAAGATCCTATATGTTTTCCCTGTTTGCGTTTCATATCCAATGAACTTCGCACTTTATTGGATATATCTCGGCAATACTCATCATTGATCAGATTCTTAAAAGGAACCATAATTGTATTCATGGTATGAGGGGATTTTACACTATCCAGATTGTCTGTCACAGATATAAATCTGATATCCAAAAGAGGGAAAATCTTTTCAATATACTGCCCGACATCTATATAGTTACGTCCAAATCTGGATAAATCCTTAACAATGACGCAATTCACCTTTCCCGCTTTGATATCTGCCATCATACGAATAAAGTCTGGCCTGTCAAAATTCGTGCCACTCCAGCCATCATCTACATATACATCATACACAACAACATCCGGCTCTAAAGATATAAACTGAGTCAGTAATTCTTTCTGGTTTACTACACTGTCGCTTTCTTCCTTGTCACCATCTTCTCTTGATAAACGTAAATAAAGAGCAGCCTGCCAAATCTTATTTTTGCCAGACTGCTTCCTCTTTTTCACTTGAACATTATTTGGTCTTAACATAGTACACCCTCCATTCTGTGATGAATGGCATACTAAACTGACGTTCTACACAACTTGATTATAGCACACCATCGTTTTCCCTTCAACATAAGTAAACTATTTTCCTTTGCTAAATTTTCCCTCAAAGAGATGCAAACATCTCTTCCAGGCGATTTTGAAGGGTGATCTCTGTATTCGTCCATTCCAGTTCTACCTGATATCCCTGCATGTTAAAACAACAAGGATTCTCCACTTGTAACAAATAATCCAGAGTCCGCTGTAATGGAGTTTTCGATCCGTCTATCTCTTCGATTCCTTTTTGAATATCACGTTTTACTTTGCCTGTCCGCATCACATTTTCTCTACCCAAATCAGTCACCTCACATTTGTTCTATTCTTTCCAATTTCAGGTATTTTTATTCCCTATAATATCCATCAATAAAAGAACACCCTCTTAGCTGTTCTTTTATTGACAGATATTATAAAAACATTCTGTAAGCTGCCGCTAGGTAAACGGCCCGCATTGGAATTGCACCATCTTCTATAGACTCGGAATCACCGAGAAGTATCATTATCAAGAAACAACCTCATCGCCTTAAAACACCCCTGCTTTATTTGTAATAAATATTTTCCCGCTCCTGCCTTTGCTTCAACATGTACTACCATGTTTCTTCGCATATTATCCAAGTTGGACAGGCAATCATGGCGTATCTATTACATGGCTCCGTTGCTCCATATGTCTTACAGAATGAACCATATTCAGTTTTCAAGGTACATCCCCGGATTCTGCCTAAACTTTTCGGATAAATCTATGTCCGGCTCATCAATCCGTAAAGCGCACAAGACACTGACGCCTGCTGTCGGCGTTTCGTAAATGTTATGCACTTTATCAGAGCGACAAGTATAATGAAAAGATAATCCAGGAGCATCTCCGCACTCCACTACGTTAATTCCTGATTGTAAATTTCCTGATCGCTTTTACCAGGTCAGCCTTGACTTGTTGTTCCATATCTTCTATAGGCATCAGTGTACTGTTTAACTGCCAGCTTCTGATTTCACAGAAGAGTATATAGTTGATCAGTCTTTCGTACTGGTCGAAAACTTCCTGCATTGCCTCCTCATCGCCAATCACTGCCAACGCGATCACCCCCGCCGGAAGTTTTCCGCCATTATTCTTTTTCTGCATTTATCCCCACCTTCCCACGCAGTTCCTTCATTGCGTTTGACTTGTAATGCCTCACTGTGTCGTATTCTAATTCAAGCTGCCCGGCTATCTCTGACAGGGAATATCCAAATGCGGTGTTCCTTAAGACGATCTCCCTTTTTGTGTCCTGCATTTCCAAAAGCGCAGCGGCAAGTTTCTCATCTCCGATCAGAACAACGGTTCCGCACACGGGGATTTTAACTTTTCCCTCCAGAACATCATCATAAACTGCCATCGCGCTTTCTTCTGTTTCCTCCAAAGGCACCGTCCCATAATTCTTACAGTACCTGACATACCCCCGGAGCTGGTTCAGAACGCTCCGCCTGATCACCTTCCGGCAGAACACATGAAACTCAGCAGAAATCTTCTCCGCATTGTCTGTTGTCATTTTGTTTTCTCTCATTCCTGTCCTTTCCGCAGAAATGTTTCCTGTTTTTATCCCTTCACTATAACTACCTCACCGAAGGCATATAAAATGTGGATTTTAGTGAACGACTTTTTTAGAAAAATATAAAAAAAGAATGGCGGTTGTCCCCTGTCATCAGAGCCTCCGCATAGATATGATATTCACTTCTCCAATTCCCCTGTTACACCTTCCTTCTTATTATAATGTAAACCGCAGTTAAACGCAGTATCATTCAGACTATAATCTAAATTATATCCGTAAAACAGGCGCTGTTCTGGCGGCTATTGACTTTTTCCCCGTCCAGATTTACAATCAGTTATGGATAAATCTATGCACACATAAAAGACACTGAAACTGCTGTCAGTTCTAGGCGGGCAACCATGCCTGCTTAAAACTGGAGCAGTTTTTTATTTTCCGTAAATGGCTAACTTAGCAAGCACTGGATTTGCATATGCAAATCCAAAATTTTGAACAGTTTCCCGCAGGCGGGAAACTGTCAAAATCTGCTTGCAGGGGGAAATCCCCCTGTCCCCCTTCTGATACAAAAACAAGCTGCCTCTGACACGGCATCACTTTCAAAAAATCCTGTATATACACACAAAGAAAGGACTACTCAATGGCAAAAAGGACAAGAAAACATTCCCTCATCCTCTACCTGAACGATGATGAAAAATATATCCTCGACACAAAATATAAACTGTCCGGTATGCGCAGCCGCATGGCTTTCCTCCGGCACCTCATTATTTACGGATATGTCTATGATGTGGATTACAAGGAACTGCATGAGTACAACACGAATCTGTCACGCATCGGGAACAGCCTAAACCAGATCTCCAGACGGATGAACGCCACAGGACACGTTTACGATGAAGATGTAAAAGAGGTAAAGGAGATAATGAAACAGGTATGGCATACACAAAAATCCATGCTGTCAAAGCAACCGTGCATAAGGCAATAGCCTACATCTGCAACCCGGAGAAAACCGATGGCAGCCTGCTGATTTCCTCCTATGGGTGCAGCCCGGAAACTGCCCATTTTGACTTCAAGTTTGCCCTGTCAAAGACTTCCCGGAATGACGAAAACAAGGCATATCATCTGATCCAGTCCTTCCTCCCCGGCGAGGTCGATTTTGATACGGCGCACCAGATCGGCATGGAACTTGCCGATAAAGTTTTAGAGGGGAAATATTCGTATGTAGTCAGCACCCATATCGACAGGGATCACATTCATAACCACATCATTTTCTGCGCCGCCGACAACATCGACCACCACAAATACAATGACTGCAAAAGAAGTTATTACCGTATCCGTCAGTTAAGCGACGACCTGTGCAGGGAACACTATTTATCCGTCATCGTGCCGGACGGACAGCGCGGAAAAAAGTACAACGAATGGTCTGCAGACAGACACGGTGATTCCCGCAAATCAGAACTGCGCAGGGATATCAATGCCGCCATCAGATCCGCCGACACTTATGACGAGTTCCTGCATCTTCTGCGGGCAAAAGGCTACGTTGTGAAAGGGGAAAGCCTTGACGAAAAATCTCCAAAATACATTTCTTTCCTGCCGCCGGGCAGGGAGCGTTTTGTGCGCGGCAGCGTGAAGTCCCTTGGGGCAGAATACACGAAGGAGCGCATCGCTTGGCGGATTTCTGAAAGGGTGCAGAACCGCGGGAAAACCCTGACAGCCGGTTATGCAGGGAAACGGCTGATCGACACTTCACAGGAAAAGTTTCAGGAAAGTGCAGGCTTAAAACGCTGGGCTGAGATCGAGAACCTCAAAACAGCCGCCAGCGCATACAGTAAAGTAAACTCTATCGCTGATCTGGAGAAGAAAATCGACAAACGCACCGCCTCTGCCAAAGAATCCCGCGAGAAACTTACTATCCTTGAACGTAAGATGAAAAGCATGGCGGAGATCATAAAATACGCGCAGCAGTATGAGGAGAACCGCCCTTATCAGATCCGCTACCGCAAAGCCAAAAATCCCGACGATTATTTTCGGAAACATGAGACGGAACTGATCCTGTACGACGGCGCAAAAGAAATGCTGCGCAGGGCAAAGATCGATCCCCGTACTCTTGATATCAACAAACTCCGCGCAGAGTTTTCGCAGATGGAACAGAAGAAAAGAGAATTGCAGCAGGCTTATCAGACTGCAGGAAAAGAAAGCAGACAGTTGGAGCGTGAACTGGATAAACTGGAACAGTATCTAAACGCGGAACCAAACAATGTTTCCGAGCAGAAACACAGTAAAGAGCCGACGCGCTGAACTGCGCCCACTGTTATAAATTTTTTATTGAGTATCTTTTGAAAAATGGTATACTATAGTTAGCAGCAGGAGTTTTATGCTGTGAATACAAACAAAGGATCAGGCATGAGCAATAAGGCAAAAATACGAGAAGAGGCAAAAAAACTGAATCCCATCGACGACCTGATGTTCCGCACGATGGCAGAAGACAAAGCGTTCTGCGAAGAAATCCTGCGGGTGATTCTGTCAGATCCGGCACTTACGGTACTGGAATCCACGCCCCAATATGCCGGGACGAATCCGCAGGGGCGCTCCGTGATCCTCGACGCGAAATGTGTCCTTGGGGACGGGCGGAAGATCGACATCGAAGTCCAAAAAGCGAATGACACCGACCACCAGCGCCGTGTCCGCTACAACGGCGCGATCCTTACGACCAACCTCACCGATCCCGGTGTGAAGTTTGAGAATGTCCCAGATGTCTGTGTGGTATTTATCTCCCGCTTTGACATCTTTAAGGGGAACTGTTCCTTGTATCATGTAGACCGTGTCATAAGGGAAACCGGAAAAGTAGTCGATAATGGATTTGAAGAAGTTTACGTCAACGCCAAAGTAAAGGACGGCTCCGAAGTATCCGAGCTGATGGAAGTATTTGTTGACGATGCTGCATACAACAGCAAATTTCCCGTTACCTCCGGCAGCAAGCGCCGGTATAAAACGACAGAGGAGGGACAACAGGTTATGTGTGAAATTATGGAAAGATTAAATAGAGAAACAGAACAGGAAACCAGACTGCGCATTAACCAGCTTAATGCGATTCTTATCAAATCTAAACGATATGACGATTTAGAACGGACTACCTACGACTCTGACTACCAAGAACAGCTTCTGATTGAACTTGTACCTGAAAAAGCGTAAACTAACATAATTTTCAAAAGTCGGCGGGGTCACATCTGAATGGATGAATGAATATGAAAACAGATACTGTCATTAAACAAGAAGGAATAAGCGCATTAATCTCCGAGTTAGGCTATGTTGATGCGGAGAGGTTTATCGTTCTAATGAACAGCGAACCATTTGATTACACAAAATGGCATCAGGAATCTTTAGATGAAGGTCTCAGCGTACGCGAACTCAGCCAGAAGGCTATGGCATATTCTAAGGAACTGTAGCATTTCCCGTTACCTCCGGCAGTAAGCGCCGGTATAAAACGACAGAGGAGGGACAACAGGTTATGTGTGAAATTATGGAAAAAATAAATGAAGAAACCAGATTACGCATTAACCAGCTTAATGCGATTCTTATCAAGTCTAAGCGATATGACGATTTAGAGCGTACAACCTACGATACCGATTATCAGGAACAACTTCTGATTGAACTTGTACCTGAAAAAGCGTAAACTGACATAATTTTCAAAAGTCGGCGGGGTCCCTGAATGGATGGCAGTAAGCGCCGGTACAAAGAAACAGATCATAGTAAAATCCGATGTATTCCATCTTGGGAACATCGGATTTTTTATTATATTCTGTATTTTATTTTTTCCTCGTCTGTCGGGACCACTTCAATGATATCACCCGGCTGCAGTCCGCACATCACACAGATTTTATTTAACGTCTCCAGCGTTATGTTCTTTCCCGCCCTAATGTTCGTGATCGTCTGTCTCGGCAATAGATTTTCTTTCTGTATTCTGGTCTGGTTGAAACCATGTTTACTCAATTCCTTAAATACATCTATCTTGTATCTTATCATATACTATCCCTCCATCTACAAAGTAACATCCGGCTGAATGATTGTCAACAAATTTTATACTAAAAATAGTATAATTTTTATTGACATTATACTATTTTTAGTATATACTATTTATAGTATAATATTCCAGACAACAGAAAGGAACCAACCCAATGTTTACCACTGACGAACTGAAAAACATCGACCGTACTTACTTTCATATCATAAGCGCCGGATGCTACTGCGTCACGCTACAGTCCCAAAACACAGACCACTACTGGCACATCATACACCAGCAGTACCCGTCCTTTGCCACATGCAAAATCCAGCATAAGCATCGGCAGTCCATTCCCTTCCACGAACAGGGCAGCGCCCCTACTCTCGGCCAAGCTATAGATAAGATTAAGGCACACGACTTTTACCACCTTCATATAAGACCTATGAAAAAAGCTTGCAAGGGCACAGACCAGAAAGGGAGGAAATCAGCATGACAGGAAAAAACAGAAAGATGACCGTCTATAAGACAACAGGAGTCGGATACCAGCACATTCCACAGATCAAGATGCAGGGGGAATGGTTGGAAAAAACTGGTTTTTCAATAGGCGACCATATTCAGATCAAGTGCCAAAAGAACAGACTTGTGATCACGAAAAGCGATCCCGCAGGCTGACCGCACTGATATGGAACAAGGGAACCAAACATGAAGTGTTCCTGCTTGGTTCCTTTTTATCGTTTGTGCTTTATTGGTTTTCTTCTATATCGGGAATCCATTACCCCAAAAACTCTAAGAATTTCTTGTAAAATATCAACTCTTGTCCTGCAAAATCCGGATTCGCCGCTGGTGTCAACGGATTCTTCAGCCTATGTATGATTTTCTCAGCCATAGATTTTGCAGAACCCACACTGTCACCTAAAAATGTGGAACTCAACCCCTGCTGTCCGCTTTCAACGTGCAGAACTAAAGCTGTTGAGATGCGGTTCATCGGAAAAGGATTTACTCCCGTTTCCGCAAGTGCCTTATCCCATGCCTGCATCACTTCATCGGAACTTTCCGGCCTGAAAGTATTCATTTCTTTGGGTGTTTCATTCTGTGTCGCGGCTTTGCTTATCGCATCAGCAAAGTTCCCTCCTGCTACATTCCTTTCCGTCCTTCTTGTCTCATACCCTGCTGCCGGGTATCCTGCTGCTCCTATTCCATTTATGTTCATTTCTAAATCTCCTCCATTCTTTTTTTGCCCTCCCACCATTCACGAATCCGCCCCAACTCCCCGATTTCCCTATCTGCTAGAAACCTGCCCCGCCCGTCATTTGTGGCTTATTGGAGATATATCGACTACCATTTTTTCTTTAAATTTATATCTATTTTTACTTAATACAAAATTCTGCTGTAAATACATAATCTGTATAATCCCCGGTTCTTCTAAAATCCATAACTGTTTTTACAATACGGTATCTGCCTACTTCCAATTTCCCATAGATTTGTTCAAAATCAACAGTTTTTTTATAAGGAAAATCTTTCTTGATTTCATATGCAACATCATTAAAAATAATATCATTTACTGTATCCAATTCCTGCCACTCACCAGTTTCTTTAACGTACATTTCCAAATGATACATATCTCCACACTGTATGTCCTTATCTGTATCATTCGTAATCCGGACGGTAACACTGGTATCAGAATTTTCTACTACTTCCATTGTTACTCCAGCTAAAGGGAATGACCCATTTGCAATCTTCTCATTATCAATCATTCCCGAATCATTTGCTACGGAATCTGCCTCTCCCTCATCATCAGTGTCTTCCGATTGTGACAATTCATCAACTACTAGTTGAGTGTCCCGCACCGGCTCCTGCGCGTCACCCGCCGCAGACACAATACCATTTTCTTCTGATGTTATGCTTTCTTCTTCAGCAGGCTGTGAAATGTTATTCTCTACTTTTTCCACTTTATCCGATGTACCACATCCTACTAACACCATCACACACATCATTGCTAAAAAGAATCTTGCTCTCTTTCTCATCAAGCTCTCCTCCATATAAGCGCGCTATTCATTTTCCTCAACAGGTTCATAGACACTTGTCCTTATTGGAGTTAAACCATCCTCGTCCTCGCTGATTTCTTCTGTATCATCATAATAATATTCTTGATGACTTATAGCACCTGCTTCCTTAACCTCCTTATTTGGTTTATTTATCAACATTAATCCCAAAACACAAGTGCAAACAATTAATAAGATAGAATTTTTTCATATTATACACCCTACCATAATATTCTGATAGTCAATACTTTCTGAATAATAATCACTTATTTTACTCAAAGATGTAAAATCCATCTCTATTCATTCTCCATTCCTTTTTTATTCTCCTGCACTCCGACTCTCCAATTTACTGAAAAGCTGGGGATGACTGACTGTTCCAGACACGAACCTTTCTTATTTACACAATTACATCCGGGCTTGTTTTCGCGGTGGCCACTTCACGTCATAGACGTCTGCGCCATAGGGAAGATCTAACTTCTTATCCTCACTCAACACATACTCTTTGCCGCCAACCAAAAAGACATCGCCCGGATTATAATCCCGAAACGCAGTCTCCGTATATTCCATGAAGAAATGATAAGTGTTATCATATCTCTCCTTCGGCACTGCCGTTCCCGCATTCCCGTTGGAATAAAAATATTCCTGCCTGTTATCCCCTACCTGTACGGAAAAGAAACCTTCTGTGATTCCCGCATCATTCAAAAGCTTTCTCTCTGTTTCATTAGAATAGTATGATCCGATAAAGGTGCCATTTATTGACAACTTGTTCCAGAATTGTCCAATTTCATAACTCGTGTCGTCTATTATGCCTCTTTTTGTGTCTGATAAGGGCTGATACAGACGCCCATAGGTACAGGTAAGAATATGCGTCTTACCCGCTTCATCCGTAAACTGATAGTATTTTCCGGGTCGAAAAACGAGGGCATTGTTTTCGGCAACGGCTTTTTCGCATTTATCCAGACTGATACTGGGAAAATCCTCTTTCGAATATTTCACACCCTCAAAAATAAAACCATCCGGCAGCTCTGTCCCATCAAGATACGCAAAATTTATTTTATCAAGGATTTCATCGGAAACTTTTCCTGCGGTTTTCGTTACAGGGGCCGTGTATAATCCTATTTTAGCGACAAAATTGTCCCGTCTTAGGAAGGAATCCCGCTGTCCCTTATTGACCGTATTCCGCTTTCCGAGCAGAATATCAATCGCGCGCTGTTTCCTGCTTAGCGCTGCCATCGGATTTGCATTTATGTTTTTCCAGTTAACCATACCATGCATTGTGTTACTCCCCTCCATCCTTTCTAAAGCGGCTTTTTACTATGCCAACAGCAGCTTTGTCCGGCAATCAGCCACAGCCACCAGACAACCTACAACCTTTTCAATTTCTCCAAAAATACCGTATAAAACTCTCTTTCTTTCATGCGGACTGCTCCTTGATATTTATATTGACACATTATTTTTTATCTGAATTTTGCCATTTCTAACACTAAATCCGACATTTAATTCAGATAAAACCCTCTTGTGCTGTGTCTGTTCATAATTCTTGATTGCCAATATATCTGTTTGATAATTTGAGTAAGTCAAATTCTTTCCAGGTTCATTAAGCAAAATATCCAACTTACGGGATATTCCTTCAATGATTCCATGATCAACTTTTACATCATCAAGCGATATTTCTCCGTTTGTTGCCTTATTTAAGAATTTTTCCAGATCGACTGCCGCTTTTAAGAGATACCTTTCCCTTTCAGACATATTTTGTATCCTGGTATCCAAGGTAAAATAGATATCCATAAGTTTTTCTGAAAATTCTATAAGAGTGGTTTCAACCATTGACTTTATCGATCCATCATCTATTCCCTCTACAGCTGTCTTTCCATCTGCACCTATCTGGATATTGAAGGAATATTCCGAAATATCTATTCCTGCGCTCTCCAACCTCTGCGTTATTTCCTTTAATGTTGTACTTAATTCTGCAGTTGCTTTCGCAGTATCAAATTCCTGTGCAGTAGCAAAAATATTAATTAAACCATTTTCCTGTTCTGTGAGTTTCTCTCCCATTGCCATTTTTTCTAATAGTTCTTTTATGTCACTTTTATCCGGAGCCTTTTCTCCTTGCAAATATTCTTTTGCCTGCTCCATATGCAGTTGATCCAGTTGCTCTGAATAATAATCCTTATATTTTTTTCTGATCTTTTCTAATGCCTGTATCTCCTCTGTTGCATCCTGCCCATCATGTAATTTTTTACGTAATGCATATCTATACTCCGACATTTCCTCTATTTGCTTAGAAAGAATATTGTTTTTATCTGCTTGATTTGTCTGAAATGAAAGATGATAATATTCATCAGGATTGACATCAGAACCATCCTTTGCCTGCACCTTTACCATATAGCCCCTGTTTTCCAGGTTCCAGTTTGGTAAGGTTATACTTTTTCCACCATTTCCATTATCCACTCCAATCCCTACTTGATTTCCTTCACTATCATAAAGAATCAAATTATAATCGCATCCTTCCGGAATATGATCGAGTGTTATTTGCAGATTAAGATTATTCTTGCCTAATAATACTACATTTTGAATTCTATACTCAATTATGTTGAATTCATAATAGTCCACATCTTCTACATCAGATAACCGTCCCTTTAAATATCCTTCTGACCTATCAATGAGGTAGGTTAAATCTAAAGTTCTTCCAGTCCAATCCTCCCCTATATACTTATTACTTTTCCAGAAATAATCATTTGAAACCTTTTGATTTTCTCCAATTACCTTCTTGTTTTTAAAATACTCCACATCATGCTTAAAGTCATATCCTAAAGGTTGATGATGCAATACCACATGATTCATTACAGCCATTCCATTTCTCCTCTCTCAGCTAAAAAGATCGCTTAAAATCTATTACATGGCAAGCTTTGGATATTTAACCTCAGTTGATGTAAACGTATCATCCACCGAAACATGGATGTGTCCGCTGCTGTCTATTACATATTCATTGCCATAAATGGAAAATGTGTCCCCCTCTTTATAACCATGCCCTATCCAATTTATACTATTCCAGTTTTTAATTTCGTTATCCACATTTATCACATCGCCGGATTCCCGCAGGATATAGGTGTGCTTTCCGGCGCCTGCATCTATGGAAAAGAAGCCCGGCTTAATTCCAACTTTTTCACAGGTTGCCAAAACTTCTTTCCGACTGTATGATACATTCCACAGGTCCCTTCCCCGTGCCATTGCAGACAAAATGTCGCCTGCTTTTCCCATTTCCATCCTATAATTGGTGCCCCTATTTTCTGCTAATAATGATTCTGATAGTGTATACCCAATTATACCGCTGTTAACAGACCATGCGTATCGGCTGCCATTTACCCCTGTCCATGCGTAATAACTTTTATTCTTCAGAACCAGAGAATTATTTACGGCGCGAATACCTGGCAAGGAGTTCGCGTTGATCTTCGGTACTGCATAAATTGGAACTACCTGTCTGCTTCCGTTATAATCAAAATACATAGCACCATAATCCTTAAAATCAGGATTATATCCGCACTCCACATGCTCCCCAAAGTTGATCGCATCCAGAATAGCGCTTGGATTATTATAGTTTGCGAAATAATAGGATAATTCACTTGCAGATACATTCGCGCTTTTGTCAACCAAAGCCGCTATGTGTTCTCTTGAAAACTTCCTTGCGTCACTGGAAATAGTGAAGCTGTCCCTCTTTTTACTCTTACCTGTTCCCGACAATAGCTGGAGTGCCGCCCGCTTCCTTGCCAGCTTATTTGTTTTTTTAGAATGTAACAATGGCTGGCGAACTCCATTTGCACCTGCAAAAGCTGTTTTTATCATCTTTCTTCCTTTCCTACTTTATACCTACTTTGCACATAGCATTTACCGCTTCATAAAATCTGTCGACAGATACGCCCACTTTTTCAACCTGGATTGCATCAAGTGACTATAAATTGCACGAAATGACCATAAAGTTTATAAGATCACCACCGCTTTTAAATTAATTAGAAAGCTGCAACAACTTATTAAGAAAGACTTCATAAAATTCCCGTTCTTTCATAATCAGTTGCCGCTCTTCCATACTTCTCGCAGTCTGTCCGGCAAGAGGGTGATCCAAATCATAGATCCATTTATTTACAGCTTTGATCGCACTTCCCACAGAACTTCCCAGAAGATCATCCGGATTAATCTCACCCCTGTACCACCTGACAAAACGATCTATTCCCATTTGTGTCATATGGGCATGTTTGCCATCAGCGGTTATATAAAGACCAAACACTGTAAAAAATGCGCCAGTTTCTTTTTCCGTTTCCATCCACGCCTGCTTTACCTCCTCTGAAGCCTGAGAGCCGATTGCATCCAAAACAGCCGAAGTCTTTTTTCGCACTTCATTGCTATCCACTTCGGATTCTTTTGCAGCAACAGCATCCAAAAAAGAAACTTTTTTGTTACCAGTTGTGTTTTGCATGCCATTTTTTACAAAAGCGTTATATGAAGCATTATAATGATTGCTTATTTGCATAATCTCCTCCTTACAATTTTTAATGGTGGTTTCTTTGTGATATCTTCAAACTTAATATACCGCTCCATAAAATCTGTCGGCTGATGCAGCCTGTTTTCCAACCCGGATTGCATCAAATGACTATAAATTGCACGAAATGACTATAAAGACTATAAAATTACCACCGCCTGAAACTTTTCTTGATCACAGGAAATGGCAAAATCGCCCCCATATTTATCCACCACCGCCTTTACATTCATAAGACCGACACCATGCATCCCACCATCAGAGTCCAACACGATACCATCCGTGATCTGTACTTTTTCTGTCACAGGGTTCCTTACGGAAAAGATCAGCTTTCCTCCCTCCTGCACCAGCTTGACATGAATGACAGCCTTCTGCTGTTCCTTCACGACTTTCAGACACGCATGGATGGCGTTATCCAGCAGATTAGAGAGCAGGATCACCGTCTCCTCCTCATCCAGCCTCATGCTGCTCATATCGCCCACCTTGAATATCATAGATATTCCCTGCTCCCTTGCGGCACGGAACTTCTGGTTCAAAACCGCATTCACGACAGGATGATTCGTGTTGACCGCCGACATTTCCACCGATATGCTTTCCGTCAACCGCTCAGCAAGCGCGGCCGCCGCCACGGTATCGCCTTCCTTTAACAATACCTGCATTGTCCTGATCTGATTTTTATAATCATGCATCTTCCGCCCCTGCCGCTCATAGACTGCCTGCATATCCCGGTAATGTGCAAGCTGGCTTTCCGTCTTTCCCGCAGTCGCAATCCCTTCCTTGATTTTCCTGCCCTTCTCCATAATTTCCTGTAGCAGCCAGATGACAAGGAAATTGACGGCGACTAATCCGAGAGAAAGAAACAAGCAGACGCCGCGCAATTCCGGCTGTTTCTGGCATTGAAAAAACAGCGTCAGAAGGGAGGACAGGGTAAAAAGCGGTATCAGATCCAGCTTCAGCCATTCCCTGTCCGTCAGTTCCCCGTATTTCACCCCCTCCTTCCATGTCCTGCGAAAAAGGACGAGAAAAGCGATCCAGCACAGCTTTGCAGGCAATACCCCGAAAAAGCCCTGTATCATCCATGCCGTTCTCTGTACGACCCATAAATCCGCCAGACAAAACACCGTCAGGTCAATCAGAAACATCATGCAGTAATTCAATAAGGAACAGAAAATGCTTTCCGCCCAGCCCGCCTGATAACATATCCTGCCAAGCAAGATATAACCTATAATGACCAATGGCACTTTCCACATATTGATCCAAATTCCCGCACTGACAGCAAGCAGCAGCATGACGAAACAGACGAAACCCCGATACCTGAAAAAAGACATCCTTTGTTTCCTGCCGAGAAACGTATCAAAAAAAAATACAGTCCCCCATACCTCTACCGGCATGATACAGCATAAAAATGTCAACTGTCCCATCATCACTCCGCCCCCTTAAACAGCGTGTACTGCCGCTTCACTTCCGGATACCTTGACTTCGGGACGGATATCTCTTTCCCGGTTCTCAGAACCATCACATAACTGCTGATCCTCTCGATATAGCGCATGTTGATTAGAAAACTCTGATGTATCCGCACAAAACCCATCCCCTTCAACTCTTCTTCCAACTCATCCATCTTCTTATAGATGCTGTATGTCCGTTCCTGTGTGTAAAACACGTTTTTGTGTCTGCTTGTCTCAATATAGATGATATCGTCCACCCGCAGGCGCACATTCCCCTCCACAAAATCGAACGCCACCACACGTTCTTCCTGCCGGATTTCCCGCAGAATATCATCCACGCACTCCTGTAGTGTCTGTTCCAGATCATCCTTCAAAAGAAAGCGGCTGGCTTTCACCTTATAGCCATCCAGCGCATAGTTCATGTAGGCAGTCACCAGCACGATGTGTACTTTAGGACATTCCTCTTTGATCCGCCTTGCCGTTTCCAGTCCATCCGGCCCATCCATATTGATGTCAAGAAATACAATGCCGCATTCCTTTATATAATCCATATCCTCACACAGCTTTGTGCCGGAGCCGTATTCCCTTATCTCAAAATCCTGCCCGTAAGTTTTCAGCAGCGCCTTAAGTGCGCCACGGTCATCCTTACTATCATCGCAGATCGCTATCTTCATTCTTTCTTTTTCCCCCAATTCTGTATTTTTCCACTATAAACTTATAAGCTATATCGGATTATGGGGTACCTTATCAAACGCCATTGCACAAAACTCCCATTTATTGCACCAAACGACTATAAACCCTGCGGGTGCCCCGCAAGGCGGCACATAATCGATACGGTAAAACGGCGAGTATAAACTATCAGGCAAGAGAACATATTTTATGACGTAAATTTCCCTCCCAGGAACTTCTGATCAGTAGTCAATGACCTCTTTCTCCGGAAACCGCTCAATAATCGCATTTACCGCCTCCAACACCTGCGGATTTCCGCCAAACTCCGGCATAAGTCTGATCATTCCCACATCTATTTCATCGCCAGAAAGGATGTCCACCTGAGAATCCTGTATCCGTTTCGTTCCTTCCACATGGAGGTTGATCCCGATGGCAGGGATGCCGTGCATACGCTCAGCCGGCATCTGAAGGTAAAGTTCTACCGCCTCCTCCAGCGTCTCAATCCCCTCGTAGTATTTCCCCAAACTATGGTATTCCCCACATTCCGCTACCGTAAAGGTAAGAATAACTGTTTTGCCCTTCATTCTGTTTTCCTCCTGTTTCCACTGATTGTCATTTTATGCTATAAGAAACTTTTCCGTATCCTGCGTTATATACTGCTCCAGATATTTCTTCCGGTGGGGCATGATGATATGCAGATTTCCGTGTACATTGATCCACTCGATGACAAACCAAAATCCAAGTCCCCTCTCATCCGGTTTCCAGATCCCCTTTTCATCAAAGGCACCACCCCGCAGCATATAGTCTATGATCGCGGGATTTGAGAACCGCTCCGCGATCTCCCATCGGTTCGGGGATTTCTCCCTGTGGCAGCCGAAGCCACAGAAAACGCACCCTGTCCTGTTACACCCGGTTGTCTCAAACAAAGGCTTTCCCACATCGAATAATCCCAACTCCATCGTGTTTTCCTGCGCTTTCCCCGCCCCATAGTCCGCCGTTATCTCTCCGTACACACTGGCGACAGGGATATGGTTGCAGTAAAGATACTCAAGCACGTCCTGTTCCGTCCAGAATGACATAGGGTTACTGATCGGACATTTCATTTCAAAACCATTACAGCCATTTTCAAGCCACTTCATGGTGCGGAGACGGCTCTCACTTGCCATCTGCGCCGTCATAGGCATTTTCCCCGTCCGCTTTGCATAGTTCTTCATAGGCGCTTTTTTCATAATCGAACAGCAATGGGCTGAAATCTCAAAAGGAGCGTCCAAAAAGAATTTGTACCGCTCTTTGTTGTACATTCTGGAATATTCCGATGTTTCCATCCCATTTTCTTTATGGGGATATTTCCCTTGCAGGATCAGGTATCTGACAGGTGTTTTTATGTCTATACTCGGTATCTTCCCGCATTGTAAACATTTATAGGCTTCATTTTCCTTATCTTCCCTGCGGTCTATCCCTAACAAATCCGCCATATAAGTATGGTTAGAGACGATTCCTCCATGCTCCAAACCTTTTTCCCGTTCTGTCAGCTTTTCTACATACCGTCTGGAACCATAGACACAATCTGCCACCTCTTTACTGATGAAGGGATATCCATATTTCGTAATGACCTGCCGGAAATTCATTTTCGGTCTGAGGATTTCCACATTTTCATGCCGCCGCACAAACTCCTTCACCTCCGGGTATTCCAGTCCGGTATCTACATACACGCCTGTTATCTCCGGGTAGATCTCTCTTACAAGGTGCAAAAGCACGGTACTGTCCTTGCCGCCGCTGAAACTGACGTAGACGCCATCTTTCCCATAATATTCCACCCAATCCCGAATACGGCGCTGTGTCATCCGCATTTTGAGAGAAAGAGGGAGCGCCTGCATCTGGTACAGGTCGTTTATCGTATGTTTACTCATCTTTCCTCCTTTGCATCAAAAAAAGACAATCTGATCCGACTGTCTTACTCCCTAAAACTTTGCATCGTTTAATTTATAGGACTGCCTCTTCCCTCCTTCCCACAAGGTCCTCCTGTCGCCCTTCACCAATGGACTGCGCTCTGTAGGTTTCCATCTTTTCCCGCAGTGAGGGTCTCTGTGCGGACTTGTCTGCCGCAGGCATGTCCTCTGTAAGCTGCTCCTCTGCCCCATCATCCATAGCAATCCCCTCATCTCCCTTTTCGTCCATGTTAAGCAGGGCATTCAACTCTGCCAGACGCTCTAACTTCTCTGCCAGTTCTGTCTCTTTGGGAAATGGTTTCGCCACTTCCACTTTGGCGTTCTCGATCTGGCGCTCCACATCCTTAAGCCTGATCCTGTCCTCTGCCAGTTTTTTCCCCAGCGATTCCAGTGTATGGTTGATCCGGGTGATATTTCCAAGCGGATCTGGACCGATTGCAAGGTTATGGGAGAGCTGTCCTTTCAGATTCATCACAAACTGATTGTTTAGAAGGTCAAAAGCTACCTCCATCCGAAAGCCCGCATATTCGCCTATCGGCACAGAGGAATTAAAAGTTTTGACTCCTTTGCACATCTCTATGATCGCTGCTCCCGCCTCCTTTTTATCTGTATAGCGCCTGTCTCCTACTTCCATAAGAAACTGCTCATTGTCTAAAACGGACTTTCTGTCCGTTGGAAGATTTTTCTCTGCTGTCTGCCTGTCTGTCTCCAGACCGTATATATGCTCTTTCAGAAGGGCAATCTTACGGGGATAATTCGTCATAATATTGTCCTCCAGACGGTATCTCTGGCTGTCATGCCCGGCTTTCAACAGTTTCAGCTTGGATACTTCAATATCTAACTCCATCTTCTCTTTGATATACGGGTTTCCGGTAGCAAGGGCTTTTACCTCTGCATAAGACAATGTCGCCTCGTCTATATCCTCACAGGAGCGTACCGGGGATTTGCTCGTTATAATCTGGGAAATAAATCTCTGCTTGTTTTCAATGACCTGCCAGGAATAGCTGTCGAAGGTCCCTTCTGTCACATACCGGAGTATCCAGACTTTCGGGTTAAGGTTGCCCTGTCTTAAAATCCGTCCTTCCTGCTGTTCGATATCCGCAGGACGCCAGGGTACATCCAAATGATGCAGTGCGACCAGTCTGTCCTGCACGTTGGTTCCTGCGCCCATCTTTGCAGTCGAGCCCATCAAAAAACGGACCCGCCCGCTTCTCACTCTGCCGAACAGTTCCGCTTTTTTTGTCTCCGTAGTGGCTTCATGGATAAAGGCAATCTCCTCTTCCGGGACGCCTTTTGCCATCAGTTTTCTTTTAATATCATGGTAAACGTCATCCAAAATCTCTGCTTCTTCTTTTTTTCCGTCAATGCTAACCTCTGTTTTCCTTACCACCTTCGGCGTGGAGAGGTCGCAGAAAATAAGCTGCGCCAGTCTCTTTTCCTTTGTCCGTTCCCATATTTCATATATCCTGTTGACGCAAGTGTTTACCTTAGAGTTTTCATCATCGGGGAGCATGGGATTGAACAGTCTCTGGTCTAAGGCTAATTTCCTTCCGTCGCTGGTGATCCGGAGCATGTTGTCAACGGTGGCATCCACTTTCCCGTTTCTGACCGCCTCCGCCCTGTCTGCCAGGGATGCCACCATATCCTGCTGGTACTTGCTCGGCTTTAACACCACATTTTCGTAGACAGCTTCCGGCACAGGCAGGTTTAGCATGTCTGCCGTCTGGATATCCGCACATTCCTTAAACAAAGCAATCAACTCCGGCAGATTGAAGAACTTTGCAAATCTGGTCTTTGCCCGGTAGCCCGTCCCTTCCGGGGCTAGTTCTATACTTGTCACCGTCTCCCCGAAAGTGGATGCCCAACTGTCAAACTGCCCAAGCCCTAAACGTTGTAACGTATTATACTGGAGATAACGCATATTGGTGTAAAGTTCTGTCATACTGTTGGAAATCGGCGTACCCGTCGCAAAGGTAATGCCTTTGCCGCCTGTCAGTTCATCGAGATACTGGCACTTGGCAAACATATCCGATGACTTCTGTGCCTCCGTCTGGGCGATGCCCGCAACATTACGCATTTTCGTATATAAAAAGAGATTTTTGTAACTATGGCTCTCATCCACGAAGAGCCTGTCCACGCCTAACTGCTCAAAGGTCACGACATCATCTTTCCTTGTGGTGTCATTGAGTTTCTCAAGCCTTACCAGCAGCGCTTTTTTTGATTTCTCCATCTGTTTGATTGTGTAGCGCTCCCCTTTTTCAGCCTTTGCCTCCCGGATAGCCAGCGTAATCTCCTCTATCTGCCGCTCGATGACCGCCGCCTGCCTCTCCTGTGACAGCGGCACCTTTTCAAACTGGCTGTGACCGATGATGACCGCATCGTAGTCCCCTGTGGATATCCGGGAGCAGAATTTCTTCCTGTTCGCAGGCTCAAAATCCTTTTTCGTTGCCGCAAGGATATTCGCGCCGGGATATAGCCGCAGGAAGTCACTTGCCCACTGTTCCGTCAAATGGTTTGGCACGACAAACAGGCTTTTCTGGCATAAGCCCAGACGTTTACTTTCCATCGCCGCCGCTGTCATCTCAAAGGTTTTGCCTGCGCCGACACAGTGGGCAAGGAGGACATTGTCGCCGTACAGGACATGCGCCACTGCGTTTTTCTGGTGGGGCATCATTTCAATTTCCGGGTTCATGCCGGGGAATGTCAGATGGGAACCGTCATACTCTCTCGGTCTGGTGGAATTAAACAGCTCATTGTACTTTGCCACCAGATCCTGCCGCCTTTTCGGTTCCCGGAATATCCAGTCCCTAAAGGCTTCCCGGATCGCGTCCTGTTTCTGCGCCGCCAGAGTGGTTTCCTTTTTATTCAGTACGCGCTTCTCCTTGCCGCCCTCCATAATTATGTCATATACCCGGCTGTCTTTTAAGTTCAGCGAATCTTCCAGAATCGTGTAGGCGTTCCTCCTGCCTGTGCCGTAGGTTGCATTGACAAGGGCATTGCCGCTGTCCGCATTTTTCCCTTTGACATTCCATTGCCCCGTCACTTTTGAAAACTGTATGCCTATCATGTTCCGGTCAAATAAATACGGCGGCGTCTCAAACGTATCGCGCATGAAATCCTCGATATACCCCGGCTCGATCCATGTTGCGCCGATGCGAACCTCAATCTCGGAGGCGTCCAGTTCCTTCGGCTGCACCTGTGTGAGCGCCTGTACGTTTACGGCATACTCATGGCGGTTCTCGGCATAAACCTTTGCCGTTTCCAACTTTTCACGGACGTTGCCGCTTAAATATTCGTCAGCCGTCACCCACTTTTCCGTAACAGGGTCCTGGAAAATTACCCCTGCAAGTTCTTTTGTGATCTCCTCCACACTTTTACCTGCAAGCTGCGACATATAGGCAAGGTCCACCCCTGCTTTTTCCGACAAGGATACTGCCAGCGCCTCGCTTGCCGTATCCACGCTGGTGACGACCTGTGCCTTCTTGATCGTCCGTTTCGTGAACATATCCGCCTTGCTGACAAACCTGCCCTCTTCGTCCAGCTTTTCCAGAGAACACAAAAGACAGTAACCGCTGTCCAGGTTAAATGCCCTTTTGTTGGTCTGCGAATTGATAAGTCCATACTTCTTAGCGAAACCGTCATACAGCTTATTTAACTGTGCCTGCTTTTCCCTGATGGCGCTGTCCGGGTACTCCGCAAGCTGCAGGCGGATCAGTTCCAGCGTGCAGTCCCTTATGCCGACCATGCCCTTGATGCGCTCCTGCATGGGAGCAGACAGATCCACAGACCTCATAACGGAATTTTCCCTATAGTACACCTTGCCATCCACAAGGGTATAGCTGTAGTTCTTCACATCCGGGTCTGCCGGGATCACATCATCCGCCATCTCCTCCGTCAGTTCATCCAGTTCCGCAGCTTCGATCTGTCCGTCAATAAGGCTGAGCGCCTCCCGCAGCTGCTCCCCAAAGGGTCTTGTGGTGTCGGGCATACAGGCGCTTTCCATGCCATAGGGTCCAGAAACCATCTCCATCCTGCCCACAACCATCTCCGGGTGCTGCACGAAATAATCATTCAGGGTGATGCCGTCCGCGTTTTCAGACAGATATACCCAATCCGGCTCTATCTCCATTACCCTGTCACGTTTCTTCAGGAAGAGGATATCAGATGTGACTTCCGTCCCCGCATTGGAAAACGCCGTGTTAGGGAGTCTGACCGCCCCTAAAAGTTCCGCTCTCTGTGCCAGATATTTCCTCACTCCGGGATTTTTCTTGTCCATCGTGCCCTTGCTCGTGACAAAAGCGATCACGCCGCCCGGACGCACCTTGTCTAACGCCTTTGCAAAAAAATAGTCATGGATCAAAAAGTTATGCCTGTCATACTTTTTATCCACAACCTTGTACTGTCCAAAGGGCACGTTGCCTACCGCTGCGTCAAAGAAATCGTCCGGGTAATCCGTCTTTTCAAAACCGCAAATCTTTATATCTGCTTTCGGATAAAGCTGCCTCGCAATCCTGCCCGTGACGCCGTCCAGTTCCACGCCGTACAGCCTGCTGTCCCGCATCTTCTCCGGCAGGCAGCCGAAAAAGTTCCCGGTGCCCATCGCCGGTTCCAGAATGTTTCCCTTCTCAAAACCCATCCGCTCCAGTGTCTCATAGATGTTTCGGATGATCACGGGGCTTGTGTAATGGGCGTTTAAGGTGCTTTCCCGTGCCGAAATATACTCCTGCGGGGAAAGGCGGCTCCGCAGATCATGGTTTTCCGCCTTCCATGCAGTTTTATTTTCATCAAAGACATCGGCAAGACCGCCCCAGCCCACATACCGCGATAATATCTTTTGTTCCTCCGGTGTGGCAATGCGGTTTTCCCGCTCAATTCTCTCTAACGTAGAGATTGCCTCCACATTCCGATAGTATTTCTCCTTCACGCTCCCGACGCCCGGTGCGTCATCGGTTATCCGGAAGTCGGCGGCATCTGACAGGGCGATCTGCGCTGCTTTCTCCAGCGCTTTTTTATTCAGTTCCTCCTCCATGCGACGGGATTCCTCCGCTAACAGACGTTCAAAATTCTCCCTGCTTTCTACCCGGCTGATCGGATAATGGAGTGTCGGGTCAAGCATCTGCACCTCACTGTCGGATATACTCTCAATAGAAAACATCGTCCCCTCAATGGTTACGTTATCCCCAACCCTGTAATCCGGCTCTGCAGTAAATGCTTTTTCACTTTTATGCTCCATGTACCGCCTTGTCTGGTCGATGAAAACATTCAGTAACAGAAGGCTGCACCCTGCAAGAAGATCATGGTTTTGCCACAGGGAGCCAATCGCGATCTCTTTTGCCCATTCCTTGTTTTTGTCAGAAATACCCTCATCCTGCGCATGGTGCGCCACGGTATGGGAAAGCACATAGCGCACACGGTCAATGCCGTATTCCTTAATGATGTCCCCTGCCGTCTCTTCCGAAAGCCACCCGCCGTCAGACTCTTCCAAAACTGCCTTTTCTATTGCCTTCCTGCACTCCACACAGGTACTATGATTCAGCCTGTCCCATTCCAGACGCCGGGCTTCCTCCGCCTGCTCCTTTTTATACTGCGCATAGGCTTCCTTTCCTTCTGCCGTGAGGTATTTATCCGCTTTGATCAGTTCGCTGATGCGCTTTTCCACTACTTTCCAGTTCAAAAGCACTTCTGCATACGGCTTCATAATATCGCCCTTTCTAAGACGGATGCCCTTAAAATCATAATCGTCCCAACTGTGGTCAGTCCCCGGCAGAGCGGCGGAGCCGCCGCCTGTGCCAAACTCCTTTTTCAGAAAAGCGATATTCTCCTTTTTGTCATGCCCCTCCATAAAATACTCATAGATACGGAAATGTCCACAATGAACATGACTTTCGCCCGTCAGACGGGCATCGATCTCATCCTGTGTGATAAAATCCACCTGCCGGACTTCCACATGATTCCAAGCCGGATATTTTATTTTCTCCACACTTAAATCCGCGATCTCTGCAAGCAGACGTTCCGGGCGCTTCACATACCGCCATCTGACGCGCATTTCCCCCGCGTCAATCTGTTCTTTCGCTCTGGAAAGTTCTTCTGTGACAATATCGCGTCCTTCCTGCGTGGATAGAAGTTCACAGAGGTTTTCCATGCTCTCCGGATGGTCACTGCCTTTGATCGGTATACGCTGCGGGATTTTTTCAATGCCGTCACGGAAAAAGCGGAAAAGGTCATCAGAAACCCTTCGCCGCTCTATTGTATCTATAAGGAACACTTCATTTGCGCTCATATAAGCGCCATCCTCCACCATAGAGCGGATGATGCCCTCTATCTCCTGCCAGCCCATCACCGCAACCGGGTTTTCCCTTGCGGACATGCCGTAACCGATGCGCATACCTGTTTCACTGAACCAAACGGAAACAGGATGCCCATCAAAATCGAAACCTTTTCCGCTGGTCTCATATTCGTTTTTCAGAAACTCCGCCATCTCCTCAGGGGTTGTCCCCTGCTGGTACTTGGCATAAATGCGGCTCCTGCTGTCATCTCGCCCGCCCCCTGTGCGCAGGATTTCTTTAAGTTGTTCTTCCGGCAGGGAAAAAGCGGCAGGTATGGTATATTTCTCTCCTGCCTGCGACGCCGCAATCGTGCCAATCTGTTCCTCCAGTGTCGGGAACAGGCTGAGCTGTTCATAGATCACTTTGGGCGCAGAAAAGCCGGATAATGAATCTCCCATACTGTCAGGATCAATATCCGGCTTATCCGTTTCCTTATTCTGTTGTGCCGCGCTGTCTATGCGTAGATCAGTTCCTCCCGCACGATCTCCTCCGCCGAGTGCCGGATGTTGTTCATCATCCCCACCCACTTCATCTGGTCGGACGCTTTCATCTCCTCCGTCACGCCCTGCGTTTTCGCCATCTGCTCTGTCAGAAAGTCCATCCGCTCCTCTGCCTGCCTCTGCACCTCCAGACAGTGTGCCTTCAGCTCTCCCGTCAGTATCATGCCCTGATAAATCCCGCCCCGGTGTTCCTTCAGAAAGCTTTTCCGCATCAGCCCGAATCTGGTCAGTTCCTCCTCCGGCTCCCTGTTGGGTAACAGGTTCGGTATCAGATAATCCCCGTTCCTCTCGTATGTCAGATTCATATGCCTTCCCCTCCTTTTCTTGATCCGTTTCCGTTTGAATTGTTTCCTGTCTCTTCGTCTCGCTTTCACGCTTTACAGTATTATAGTCCTCTCTCTGCCCGTTTGCAATCCCTTTTTCGACATTTTGTTGATGGTTTATAATACTTTTTTCGGTACTTCCCCTCTCCCCGCGTTTTCGCACGTTCTGTCTCTCATAATCCCGGATCGCGTGTTTGATCTCTATGAGGAGCGGTCTGCAAATCTCTGTGGTGGCGTTACCGAGAATGGACAGGGTCTGTACGGTATTGAACTCATTTATATGGTCAAAATCCAGTTCTTGCCGCCACCTTTTCCTGTCCGCCCCGCAGCGTGATAAGACGGTATAGGCAATGCTTGATGCAAGCGTTTCCCGCAGCCGCACACCCAGATTCATCTCATCCAGTCCCTCCAGATAACTTCCATCTGTCACATAGCCGATCTGGGGCAGGATATCTTCATAAGTTTCTCTCGCAATACGCCCAGCGATCTCCACGATCCGCTCCTCAAAAGGCTTGTTTATGTCTGTGACGCCGTAAATACCTTCCAGCCGCGCAAGAACCGGCTCCTTTACTTCCTCCCGCATTTTCCATAAATAAGGATAGCGCCCATTTCTCAGCCTGTGTACATCGGCTATGTCAAAGACATATTTTAACCTTGGCTTTGCGCTCTCTGTGTCTGGCAGACCGATGCCCTTGGCATAACGGTTTACCCAGCAGTACATTTTTTCATTCCAGTCTTCCATTAACGCGCAGGCGGTCGCACCCGGACGCTGGGCATAAATGAGCATCTGCTCGCTGAAAGGATATTTGTAGAGTCTGGCTGCCGTATCCAGATACTGTGTCCATTCCCGCCCGTTTTTTACAATCCTCCTGGCGGTATCCTCTGCCAGAAGGGAAATCTCCTCATATCTTGTCATCGCAAATCTCCTCCTGATAAAGCGGCGGGTCATATCCCCGCCGCCGTTTTCGCTGCTATCCTCCTTCTATATGCCCTGTCACCGTGCCCTCCTGCACCTTTCTGTCAGACCGTTACATCTATCTGGTATCTTCCTCCGCTCCGCTTGGTTTCTACCACATTGACAGCGGATTTCAGAATGGAAAATACTTTTTTGCGGTCGCGTCTCTCCATATGGATATCCAGTAAGAGCAGTCCCGTCGCATCTATATAGTGGAAACACAGGCGGTAGCTGTCCTTTTTCAGATTCTCAAACAGATATTGTCCATCCTCATCTGTCTGCGTCTCCACAGGTTTCCCTTCCTCTCCCGTCAGGGTCACGTTTACGCCGCTCATAACATTTCCGTCCTCGTCCATGACTGTCCCGCATATCGTCCTTTCAGTGTTGTCTGCCATCCAAAGCCAGATGCCCCATGCGCCTGTCCCGGCTCCAAGCAGCAGCAAAAGCCACAGCCAGCCATGTATCTGCCGGTGCGTACCTTCTGTCTCTTTCGATTCTGCTGTCTGCACCATCTCCTGTTCTTCCATTTTTTCTGTCTGTCCTCTTTTTTCTTCCGGCTGCACGAATAGATCTGGAATCTCCGGTATCGGAAATGCAGGCTTCTTCCCGTCTGTCAACTCAGGCAGCGCCTCCTGGCGCAGTATTGTCTTTTCGGCAATGGTTTCCGGCGCCGGGTCACCGTTCTTCTCCCCGGCATCTCCTGCGTGGTCCCCTTCCGGCTGCCCGCCTTCTGTGCCTGTTTCGCCTCCCGGCTGCTGTCCGCCGTCTCCGTCACCGTCCCCCGGCTTTTCCCCATCGGAGTCATCGTCTTTGGGCTTATCTTTATCCTTATCTTTGTCTTTATCCTTATCCTGCCCGCCTTCATCCGGCTTATCTTTGTCCGGGTCGTCTTTGGGCTTGACAACCCGCTCAAACACCGCATGTACAGTAAGGTCGCCCGTGATATAACTGTAATCCTTGTCCCAGCCAACGAATCTGTAGGTATAGGTTTCGTCCTCCTCCTTTACGGGATCAGCCGGGGCAACCGCAGCTAAACCATATGCCACTTTCTGCACATCGCAGGAAACATCTCCATTCATAAAAGTTACGGTATAGGTGCGGGGTTTGGTTTCATACACCGGGTGGAAGTGGGATTTCCCCGTTATACGGCTGATATCGTCGTCCCAGCCCACAAAAACATAACATTCCTTTTCCGTTGGCTCCATGACGGGCGCTTTGGGCGCTTCTGCCCCCATGCCATGCCGTACTGTCTGCCTGCTCAGAATAATGTTATCCGCGTCGTAGAAGATTACCTCATACACATGAAACACCTGCTCAAACTCTGCCCGGATTACTTCGTCCTTTGTAATCTTCGTGTAGCTGCCTCTCCACCCGGTAAATCTCCAGTTTCCCCAATCCTCCTCCGGGCGGGTGGGCGTTTTTGGCACCGTGGCATCGCCGCCGTACTCTACCGTCTGCTCATCCAGCACAGTGCTGCCGTCCATAAACTTCACCGTATAAGAACGGGTCTTTGCATCGTAGACCGGGTAAAACGCCGTATTCCCGGTAATGCCTTCCGTCGCCGC
>DLAF01000021.1:97168-97732 GCA_002492725.1 Lachnospiraceae bacterium UBA7054 | reverse complement strand
TTCCGGGGCGTCCGGCTCCTCCGCATCTTCCCCGTGGGCAACCGTCTGCCTGCTGATCACGTTTCCCTCCGCGTCATAGAACAGAACTTCGTACCGGTTGGGTATCTTCTCAAACTGCGCCGTAATTACCCTGTCCTCCGTCACATCAGTATAACTGCCGCTCCACCCGGTGAATCTCCATCTTCCCCACTCTTCTTCCGGGCGGGTGGGCGTTTTTGGCGCTGTGGCATCGCCGCCGTACTCAACCATCTGTCTGCTGAGTACGTTCCCCTCCGCGTCACAAAAAAGGACTTCATATTGATTAAGCACCTTCTCAAACTGTGCTGTGACCACCCTGTCCCCTGTCACATTGGTATAACTGCCGCTCCACCTGGTAAATCTCCATCTTCCCCACACCTCTTCCGGGCGGGTGGGCGTTTTGGGCATCGTGGCATCGCCGCCGTACTCCACCGTCTGCTCATCCAGCACAATGCTGCCGTCCATAAACTTTACCGTATAAGAACGGGTCTTTGCATCGTAGACCGGGTAAAACGCCATATCCCCGGTAATGCCTTCCGTCGCCGC
>DLAF01000021.1:43926-96858 GCA_002492725.1 Lachnospiraceae bacterium UBA7054 | reverse complement strand
TTCCGGGGCGTCCGGCTCCTCCGCGTCCTCCCCGTGGACAATGGTCTGTCTGCTCAAAACATTGCCCTCTGCATCATAGAAGATGACTTCATACTGATTGAGGACCTTCTCAAACTGCGCCGTAATCACCCTGTCCCCCGTCACATCAGTATAACTGCCGCTCCACCCGGTGAATTTCCATCTTCCCCACTCTTCTTCCGGTCGGGTGGGCGCCCCCGGCACTGTGGCATCGCCGCCGTATGCGACTTCCTGCTCGTTTATAATACGCGCGCCGTCTTTGAATACCACGGAAAACTTTCTGATCTCATACTCTGCCGTCACTGTCAGATCAGATGTGACATTTGTAAAACTTCTGTCCCAGCCCGTAAACCGATACCCTGTCCGCTTCGGTTCTTCGGGGGCTGTGGCATCCTCCCCTTTATGTAAGTGCTGCCTTGACAATTCCCTGCCGTCATAGTCTGTGAAGATGACTGTATGCGCCTCACTGTATTCTTCACTTGTCTCCTCATAGCCGCAGACGGTGCAGGTATCGGTTATGGGAGTCACAAAAGATTTCTTCTGGGCGTCATAATATTCCTCGCCGCGCGTGGTCTCAAAATCCTCACACAGCAGGGTGATCTGGTCCTTATCCGTTCTTCTTGTAAAATATTTATAATAAGGGGATTTCCCATGAATCTCCACACTGCTGCAGAGGGGAAGTTCGATATCCATATCAGAACTTGACGGGGTATCCGCCTCCACCGCGCGGACGATCACTTTATCATATGTGTTGACACCAAAAGCTGCTCTGCCGATGTGGGTCACGTTTTCCCCGATCTCCAGAGTGCCGATCTTGGTCCTCCCGCCGCTGTATGACAGCACATATGCGCCTATATAGGTAACGCTGTCCGGCAGTTTCAAGGTATCCTGAGTCAGTGTCACATTACAAAAGAGGGTATCCGGCAGGCTCTTTACCCGCTCCCCGATATGCAGTTTCCCTATTTCAGACAGTTCAAAACAGTTGTCGGATCGGTCCGACTCCGTTGCCCCGGAAATCCGTGCATCCACGGCATTATAGTGCAGGGTTCCGATCTGCCCACGCGCAAAAGCGTTTTTCCCGATGGATGTTATATTTTCCCCGATTGTCAATTCCCCGATGGAAATGTTGCTCCCATAAAAAGCCATCTCGCCAATGGTGGTCAGACTGTCCGGGAATATGAGTGTATCTGCCGTATAATCTATGCCGCAGAAAAGATGTTCCGGGATTGCCGTTACCCCATCCCCGATTGTTATATTGGAAACCGTCTGATACCCAAAAACCCCCGATACGGTTCCCCCGTAGGATTCAGATACGGCATTTACCGCATTATAATTTATATTGTCTATGTCATTGCTGTTAAATGCGTACCTCCCGATCTCTTTCACGTTCTCTCCGATCGTCAGCGTGGTGATAGTCTTGTTATCATCAAATGCCTTTTCACCTATGCGCTCCACATCAATCGTCAGTTCATCCACCGTCATGTATGACGAGGCAAAACAGTAATCAGGAATGGATTTCACATTCCCGCCTATGTGCAGTCCCCAGATATATGCCTGAAAGAAAACACCGGTGCTGTCCCCTCCCGCCCCGGTCTCGGCTGCCTCCGCATTATAATAGAGTTCTGAGATCTTCATGCGCTTAAACAGACTGTCCTTCATATATGTGACCGTCCCCGGGATGGTGACGGAAGGGAAAGTAGGTGTTTCTGACGGCAGCGAAAAAGTAAGGCTCGTTACCGTATAGTCCCCAATCTGCGAAGGGATATTTAACGCCTTGTAATCCCATGTTGACTCCTTGCAATCCTCCAGTTCATAGATTTCCGCCGTCCCGTCCTCATAGCCGTAATAGTGGTATATGACGCCGTTTTCATCCGTATAGGTGCTGTCCACGTCCTGCGCTGCAGCAATTTCCTCTGCCTGCGCCGACAGGAGCATCACGCCCACTTCTTCGCTTTCCTCCGGCTCTGTTTCCACCGTGTTCTCTGATACCGTTTCGGTAATTTCTCCTTCCGGTGATGGTTCTGCCGTCTCCTCTTTTTCCTTGTCCCCACTGTCCGGGGCTTTTTCTTCCGGGTCTTTCGTCCCTTCTCCACCGGGTCCCTTGGTATCCTCCGTGTCCTCGATATCTTCCCCGTCCCCCGGTTCTGCTGAATCTCCCGGTTTAACTGTGTCTTTTGGTCCTTCCGCATCTTCCGCTTTTTCCGTCTCCTCTGTGCCTTTCCCGGTCTTTTCTCCGTCCGGTGTCTGCGTACCCGTCTGCCCGTCTGCGCCGGAATCTGCTTTCTTTTCCTCCTGTCCGCCCGTATCGGTATCCCCTGTTTCCGAAGAAACCGCTGCTCCTTCCTCCGCACGGGAAATGAGTGCTGTCTCCGGCATGGTTCCAAACATACACACAGCCGCCAGAAACGCCATAAGACGTCTGGCTGTCTTTTCTTTCATCTTCTTCATCTCCATCTTCCTTTCCATTTTTTGCGCACAGAAAAAGGGCGCATAGATTGGTTTCTATACGCCCTGACACTGTATTTCTATTTTATTTATATAAGCTGCCTCTACCTGTTTTCTTTCCTGCCGGAAGGTTTCTTCTTCGGGAACTCCATGATGACCGTAAACTGCACCCCGCTCTTTTCCTGCCCGTCTTTCGTGTAGGTGTATCTTTCCGTGCCGTCCGGCGTGATATAGGCGTCATAGGGCTTGCCGCCTTTGCCTTTCAGTCCCTTTAGCAGAATCTTCTTTCCGGCGAGCAGGTCTTTGATCTGGGCATCGGTCAATACCGCGCCCATAACCCGGCTGACGTTCATACCGCACTTGTTCTCACAGTATGCGCCGAACTTTCCCTTCACGATCTGACCGCCGCAGTGCGGACATTTCCCCAAGACCTGCCGGTCTGCAGCAAAGACCTGTTTTTTCTCCTCGTCTGCCTCCTGGCACTCGTCAACAAGGGCGGACACCAGCATCCTGATATCCGCCATGAAATCGGCGCTGTCCAGTTCCCCCTTTGCCACGCGGGAGAGGGCATTTTCCCAATCCGCCGTGAGTTTCGCAGACTTAAGCATATCCGGGAGAACCATGATGAGTTTCTTCCCTTCCTCCGTTGGGATCAGCAGTTTCTTCTCCCTGCGCACAAACCCGTCCTTCACCAGTTTCTCGATCACTTCCGCTCTGGTGGCAGGCGTACCGATTCCTTTCCGCTCCACATCATCCACCATCTCCTCATCCCCGGCGCGCTCCATCGCCGCAAGCAGGGTGTCCTCCGTATATCGGGCGGGCGGTTTTGTGAAGTGTTCCAAGACTTCTGCGCCCGTCACGGCAAGGCGTTGTCCCTCCTCCAGTGCGGGCAGCTTTTTCTCCTCCTCATCCGTTTCCCCAGAAGGTTTCCGGCTCCCGCCCTTTAACATCTCCTCAAAGGTTTTCCAGCCGTTCTGCGTCACCTCCCTGCCGGAGACATAAAAGATTTCTTCCCCGCAGGAAAGTTCTGCCTTTGCCGACTGATACAGATGCGTTCTTCCCGTGGCGCACAGAAGGCGGTTGGCGATCAGAGACAGCACTTTATACTCCCCTTCCGGCAGGGCTTTTAAGTCTGTGTGGGCAATCTGCACGGTGGGGATGATGGCATGGTGGTCACTGACCTTTTTGCTGTCAAGCACCCTGCCCACATCCGGTCCAGGAAGGATATCCCCCTCGGACAGAAAGCACTTTTGCACCGCCTCGATCACTTCCCCTGCCGTCTGCCCCATGTCGTCGGACAGATAGCGGCTGTCCGTCCTGGGGTAAGTCGCCAGTTTCTTTTCGTACAGGCTCTGCAGATATTCAAGGGTCTGTTTCGCGCTGTAACCATAAAGCCTGTTTGCCTCCCTCTGCAGGGTGGTGAGGTCATAGAGTTTCGGCGGCTTTATGCTTTTCTCCTCCTTCACCACCAGACGGACGAGAGCCTGTCCGTTCAGACAAGCCTCCGCCTCCTTTTCCGCCGTGTTTTTATCGTCGATCCTCTTTGTAGCTGCCTCCAGCGCCCCGCATCTGATCTGTGCCGTATAGTAGGTCTCTTTCCGAAAACAGGCGACCTCCTCCTCCCGCTCCACGATCATTGCAAGGGTGGGCGTCTGCACCCTGCCCACCTTCAAAGTCCTGCCGCCGTACAGTACGGTAAAAAGCCTCGTGCCGTTGATTCCGACCAGCCAGTCCGCCCGTTGTCTGCACAGAGCCGCCCGGTACAGGCAGTCATAATCGCTGCCCGGTTTCAGATGGGCAAACCCTTCCCGCACCGCGTTCTCCTCCATAGAGGAGATCCACAGACGCTCCATCGGTTTCCTGCAGCCCGCCGCCTCGCAGACAAGGCGGAAGATCAGTTCACCCTCACGCCCTGCGTCACAGGCATTTATCGTTTTGTCTACATCCGTGCGATTTAACAGTTTCTTTAAGATAATAAACTGCGCCCGCACCTCCGGCTTTACCTCATACTTCCACTCTTCCGGGATGATCGGCAGCGTCTCATGCCGCCATTTCCGAAAACGCTCGCTGTAGCCCTCCGGCGCGGCAGGCTCCACCAGATGCCCCACGCACCAGGATACCAGATAGCCGTTTCCCTCCAGATACCCGTCCTTCTTCTCATCTGCCCCGATCACGCCTGCAATGGACTTTGCCACGCTGGGTTTCTCTGCAATCACTAATTTCATTCTTCCTCATCCTCCCTGTCTGTAAAAAAATCTTTCTCCGGGTTATTATCCACTTCTGCCAGTTCTTCTTCCTCATCGTCATACGCCTCCTCATCTTCTTCCTCGTCCTCCTCGTCCAGAAAATCCTCATCCTTTTTCCGAAGGACTTTCACATAGTAAGCGGCGCCGATCACCACTGCAGCCACAAGCCCTAAGAGGATATAGGCCGCTGCCGGATTCTCCGCCGTCTCTTCTGCCGGTTCCTCCGTTTCCTCTGTCCCTGTTTCCTGTTCTTCTACCCCGGTCTCTTCCTCCACGGCATCCGCATCCTCTACCGGAAGTGCGCCCTCTGTCTTAGGGAGTGCCGACTCTGCCACAGCCGAATTTTTAGGAAGGGTTTCCTTTACGTCGGAAGTGACATTAAGCAGATCGTTTTCGCTGATCTCTGTAAGGAAATAAACCGTTTCCTCCTCGCCGTCCCTGTCGATGACCAGATAAAAGACCTTCTCGCTCTCCGTCTGGATGGTGTAAAACTCCTTGCCCTTTCCCGTCTCTACAGCCGTCTGCCCTTTTTCTGCCGCCTCGGAAATGTCCGCCTCCCGCATGGCTGCCTTCTTTTCTTCCGCAGGGCTTGTCTGTGCCGTGGTATTGCCCTCGCTGTCGGTTTTGGTATGTTCCGTGACCTGTGCCGCTGCCGTCACGGGAGCCGTCGCCTGTGCGCTTGCCGGAAGTTGCTGCAGAACATCCTTCTGGTCTTTGGTCTCCACCTCCGGGTCGCTGTAATAGGGATTTTTTGTTTTGTAGACCTCCGACATATTTCCAACATGGTCCATCGCGGAGATGGTAAAATACTGATAGCCCGCATCAAACTGCTGGAGTCTGATATTCAGCGTCCCGTTGACCAGATCCTTAAATTCATGGCCATTGACATAGATTACCTTGACGCCCGAACCCGTATCCTGCGCCCGGACGCTCAAAAGCCCGTCGCTGACCGCCGCGTTTAACGTGGGCGGCGTGTAATCAAAGCACTTGATATAGCGGCTCTTTTCATAAGTCCTGCCCTTTTGATCCGTCACAAGGGCATAGACGGCGCAGTCCTCATTGACCTCCACATACCGTTCCTCTGTAATGTCCGTCCAGTTCCCGTTCTGGGTCACCTTCGCCTGCAGGGACTGTACCGCGAAGTTCCCGGACTGCGCCACATCTTCCACCGATATGTATACCTTCGTGGTGTCATTATGCCAGCCGGAAGGCGTGTTGATCGTAATCCGCACACTCGGATTCACATAGGCGCAGGCGCTGTAGTCTGCCTTACAGACTTCACAGAACAGGTCCGTATGTTCCTCCGTACACTTCTCCCTGCAGGTACATACAGGCTCCGGGACGGTATTGTCGGAAACACTCCCGTCCCCGTTTTCCCCTTCCGGGCTGTCCATATCCTCCGCATGGACTTCCATCGGTTCCTGTGCGCCTGCCAGGAACACCCCGGCAGGAATACCAAATGAAAGCGCCGAAACCGCCATCAGAATGGCTGCTCCCCATTTTCTGTTTTTTCTCATAGTTAAGTAGTCTCCTTTCCTTTTTGGTCTAAAATCCGCAAAATCTCCGCCTCGCTCACCTTGTTCAACAGGCTCAGTTTCTCCGGCGAGATCTTATATTTTTTGATAATCTTCATGGCTTCGGCATCCTCCGCCATCTGCCTCTGCTCGTCTAAATCCTTCTCCTTCGCCTGCAGGGCTGCTAACTGCTCCCTTACTTTGGCAAGTTCCTTATTGATCCGCTCCTTTGTCATTTACCCTCACCCCCTTTTCTGTCACCTGATTCTGCCAAATCCGTAAAAATGGCTCTGCCAGTAAGGGCTGTTAATTGAGGAATATTTGACCGGGTCGCCCGCATGCGCCATGACGCCGTTTCCACAGTAGATGCCCACGTGGGTGACCGGGTTCCCGCTGCGGTATGTCCCCGTGAAGAAAATGATGTCCCCCGGCTTTGCCGCCGATGCGGGTACGGTCGTACACTGGTTATAGATTCCCTGCGCCGTCGTCCTCGGAAGGTTGTGGACACCGCTTTTTGTAAACGCCCAGCACACAAATCCCGAACAGTCAAACCCTGTCGATGGGCTGGAACCGCCCCATACATAGGGATAACCGATACACCTTTCCACCTCCGCCATCAGCGCCTGCACCGCCGCATCATCATAACTTTCCGGCGGCATGGTATTTCCGGGTGCGCTGCCTGTTTCTTCCCCGTACAGCGTCCCTTCGCCCGCCTCAAAATAAAACAGCGGGTTATAGTATTCCCCGCCGTAAAGACACTCGATATGCAGATGGCTCCCCATGCTGCTCCCGGTATTCCCCGTAGCCCCAATCGGACTTCCTTTTGCCACCTCCTCCCCGGCAGCCACGTTAAGGCTGTCCATATGGGCATACTTTGTCGTGTACCCGTCCTTTTCGATCACCACATACTTTCCATAATGGCTGTCGTAAGCAGCCGCCGTGACCGTGCCGTCATGCGCCGCGTAGACTGCCGTACCCACAGGCACCGCGATATCCACGCCCCGGTGGAACTCCCCGCTCCCCGTCAGGGTATTTTTGCGCCAGCCATAATAACTGCTGACATAGGAATACCAATGCAGACGTAAAGGGGAGTCAAAGACCTGCAAAAGCCCCTTCGTCTCTTCATACATCCCGTAGATTTCCGTCTGTTCCGCGTCCATTCTCCCGGAAACGATATCTGCAAGCGGTAGGACAGTGAGTACCACCCGAAGGATGCTTACCTCATACTCCTCTTCCTCCTCATACTCGTATTCCTCCTCTGTCTCCGCCCCTGTCACCGGGTCAGTCACCATCCTCGTCCCCGTTTTTATAACGTTTCTGGTCCTTGTCTCCGTATCCGGCGTCAGTGTCAGCGTATACATCTCATCAAAGAGTGCCTGCACTTCGCTCTCCACGCCGTCCGCCGTAAACTCTGTATGGACAGCCGAAAGATACCCGATCAGGGTAAAAGGATCGTGTCCGATTTCACCAAGATTGTAAGCATACTCATCATAATCCGGGTAATCGGTCTCAATGCGGTCGATCTCTTCCTGCAGGGAAAGTTCAAGCTGCGTCATCTGCAGGTCGGCTGCATCAATCTCCTGCGGCTTACTCAGATAACTCGCCGCCAGAACCGTTGACTGCACCTCCGCGAACATGGCACCGCAGGAAGATACCGCCATCATCACGATAAGCAGCAGTAATCCCACAACGCCCGCCGTGGCAAAAATGCCTGCGTTTTTTGCGGCGATTTCCTGCACTTTTCTTGCTGCTGAAACCGTCATGTTTTTACCCTGCCAGAAGGACTGTGATGCCGCCTTCCCCGCCGCCGCTTTCTGCCCCGCCTTTCTGTACTCCCGCTTGATGCGCTCTTTCTGCAGCCGTTTCTGCAAGGCTTTTTTCTGCATCTGCGGATTTTCTTCCAGAAACTTCTGGTACGCAAAATTCACTTCTTTGCGGAAGTGCCGCCTCTCCAGTTTTTCCGCCCTTTCCTGCCGTTTCTGCACCTTTCCCCTGCGGTGGCTTTTCGCAAAGCGGTAAACCTCCTCCGCCCGCTGCTCGGTCTTATGCGCTCCCTCCACCGCCGCGTTTTCCTGCTCCGCCTCCGCCACTTTGCCGTGGGCATAGCCTGCATACCCGGCACTGAGCCTGCGTGCCGCCCTCTTTACGGCGCTGTCCCCTCTGTAGGGTTTAGGCGTTTTTACGGTGGTGAACACATATTTTGCCCTGCCTGTCTTTTCGTCAAAGACGCGCTCAATAGAAAAGGCGGTTTTCTTCGGTAACCGGCTTTTTGCCGCGGCTGCTTTTTTGCCCGCCTTCTCCGCTTTCCCCTGCAGCCTGTGTAACTTCTTACTGCCAGACGTTTCCGCTTTTTCCTCCTCCCCGAAGGTGCCGTTTTCGGAAAACGTATCGTCCTTTGTCTGAAAGCCGCGCCCGCCATCCGGGTTGTCTTTGTGTTCCCGGTTCTGGTACTTTCGCCTGCGGTTTCTGTTGCCCGCCAGATCCTTTTTCTTCCTTGCAGGGGCAGCCCTCTGTTTCTTCTTTTCCTCTGCCATTAACCACATGCACCCCCTATTCTTTTTTCTGCAAGACCGCAATACTCTGCGTTCAGTTCTATTCCGATATACTCCCTGCCGTTTTCTGCCGCAACAAGCCCTGTCGTCCCGCTGCCAAAAAACGGGTCAAGCACAACGCCTCCCACCGGGCATCCCGCCAGTATGCACCTTTCGGCTAATTTCGGCGGGTATGCGGCATAATGCCCTCCCCTATAGGAAACCGTATTGATCAGCCACACATCGCGGCAATTTCGATAGGGAGATATATCTGATTCCTTGATATCTCCCGGCTTGCGGGGACGGTTGATCTTCTGTATGCCTTCCTGTCCCGGCACAGTTCCCGCATACTTATGACCGGTTCCCCTTCCCGCCATATACCGCCTTGCCGTGTCCGCCGCGATTGGCTGCGCAATCGCCATCGCGTCAAAATAATACTTCCTTGACTTCGTAAACAGAAAGATATGCTCATAGCTGCGGGTCAGCCTGTCCTTCACATTCTCCGGCATGGCGTTTCCTTTCTGCCAGATGATGTCATTGCGCAGATACCATCCCATATTCCTGAGGGCAAAGGCAAGCATCCACGGTATGCCGAGCATATCTTTCTGTTTGCACCCCGCCACCCTCTGGGCAAGGGACACTTTCTGCCCGTTTCTGCCGTCTGGGTTTTCCAGGTCCCACAGGTTTCCCTTATTTCCCGTACCGCAGTATGTGTCCGCGATATTCAGCCACAAGGTGCCATCATTTCTAAGCACCCGGTACACCTCTGCAAACACCCCGGACAGTCTCTCTATGTACTGCCGGGGTGTTGCCTCCCTCCCGATCTGCCCGTCCACGCCATAGTCTCTGAGCGCATAGTAGGGCGGCGAGGTGACACAGCAGTGTATGCTCCCATCCGGCAGTTTCTTAAGCGCCTCCATACAGTCCTCATTGATAATGATATTTGTCTCTATCTTTTTTCACCTCCTCCGTACTTCGGGTCATACGCCTCAAAATCCCGCACGGACCAGAAAATCCTCTTATTGTTTACCCACCGCTGTAACTTCCTAGTCTCCTGCGGCGCAGTGGGTTTTTCATAAATCATGACATATGGGTCAAATCCCAGATCCCGCAGGGTATAAATGCGGTATAAGTCCTGCTCTTTTGTGCTGCCATAGTTGGTCAGCACATAGACGCGCCGCTTTCTGTTGTCCTTTACCGAAGTACATTCCACAAACCGCTTAAAATACGGTGCCAGGTCATCTTCCGGGTTGTCCCATGCAAAGTGCAGCATCTTCGTTTTCACACGGTTTAGCGCCTCCACTTTGTCCGGCGTGGCAAGCCGGATGTCAAGCCCCTGCGTAAAGTCCACAGTCGCGCCGCTTGCCGCGAGCTGTCCCAAAAGCCTCTCCCAATCGGGACAGGCAAGCAGGTTCGCGTCGAGCAGCTTGATCTCCTTTTCCCCGCGCCAAAACTCCGACAGGTCAGCTACCGCCACACTGTTCCTTCCCTCCTTTTTCCCTACAATGCAGAAACCACAGCCCCGTGGACAGCCCCGTGACAAAAACCCGTAGGCTGTGCCTGCAAACTGCGGATATAAGTGGTAATCGGGGCAGGCATGTTCCACCACATCTGGCAGCTTATTATCAAGACCATACCCGGTGCCGCCCCGGATGATTTTGTCAGCATGTACCGTCTTCGTATCATCCTTGGAGTAGGTGTCTGTGAACACCCTGCTCATATAAACGAGGTCATAATGCTTCCTGCCGTCATGCCAATCCACGGTATCGCCCCTTGCCCTGTGGTACGCGGACAGTTTCATCAGGCACAGATTAGGCCACCGGTGTCCGTCCACATCGATCAGTCCCACTTTCAAATCACACTTCACCCGCCTTTATGCTTTCTTCCGGCTTTGTGTTCATAATCGCGTAAGTCTTTGTATCTGCCGGATATTTGTCCACGAAGGGAATCACCACGTTGTCAAACAGGATCAATCCGCTGCCCGCCTCCGAATTGGTGACGTACATAAGCTGTTTTTCCGACAGTCCCAGTTTCTCCGCGAGGATGCGCTGGTCTTTTGCGTTCTGGTTCAACAGATAGACAAAATCGGAGTTGCCAAGAATCCCCTCGATCTCCTCCGATCTTAAGAAATCGCCCACGTTCTGGGTCAGCGCGGTGGGGACACCGCCCCATTTTCTAAAGCGTTTCCAGACGTTTACAGCGTAGACCGCCGTCTGTTTTTCCCGCAGGAGCAGATGAAATTCGTCACAGTAATATCTTGTAGCGATTCTCTTTTCCCGGTTCTGGGATACCCGGTTCCAGACCGCATCCTGCACGACTAACATCCCAAGTTCCTTAAGCTGGCTGCCCAAGTCCCTGATGTCAAAACACATGATCCTGTTTTTGCTGTTCACATTTGTCCTGTGGTTGAAGTAATTCTGTGAGCCGCGCACATACAGCACGAGGCTGTTTGCGATCCGCACCGCCTTTTTCTTCGCCTCCTGCTGTAATGCCGGCGCAACGTTTTTCGGCTCATACTGTAACAGCGCGTCATATAAATCTTCCAGTATTGGCATGTTTTCCGGCACCGGGTTTTCAAAATACGCCTCATATACCTTGCGGATGCAGTCGTCGATGATCCCCTTCTCATCATTGGCAAGACCTTCTTTTCCGCCCGCCACCAGATCGCATAAGGTAATCAGAAAGTCGCTCTTTACCTTTAACGCCTCCCCGTCTCCCCTGTGGCTGGTCTGTATGTCCATCGGGTTCAGATACTCCCTGGAATTGGTGGAAAGCCTGACCACCTGTCCCTTTAATGCCTCCACGAGCGCAAAATACTCGCCTTCCGGGTCGCAGATAATAATGTCATCCTTTGTGGAAAGAAAACAGGACAGAATCTCGCGCTTGGCGGAGAAGGATTTGCCGCTGCCCGGCGTTCCCAGAATCACGCCATTTGGCGTGCGCAGCTTTTTCCGATCTGCCAGGATCATGTTGTTAGAAAGGGCGTTCAGACCGTAATAGATGGATTCTCCCGGCATGAACAGTTCCTGCGTGCAGAAGGGTACAAGGATTGCCGCGCTCTTTGTCGTCAGCACCCGCTCGATGCCCGTGCCGTTACAGCCAATGGGCGCACTTGCCATAAGCCCCTTCTCCTGCAGGTACTGTAAGGGGCGCAGGACACAGTTCGCCTGCTGGATGATACCCGAAACGCGCTGTGTGACCGCCTCCAGTTCCTTCTTTGTCCTGCCAAAACAGGTGATCAGAAAGGTCATTTTGATAATCTTCTGGTTACTGCTGTTTAAGTCGTCCAGAAGTTCCAGCGTGTCCTTCTCATAAGTGAGAATGTCCGTGGGAAGGATATCCATATCGTAACCGCTGCGCACAGCCTTTTTCTGCTCCTCGATCTTCATCTTCTGGATGTTGGTAAGCGCCCCTTTTAACATCTTGATGGCTCTGACCGGGTCGAGGGTCTGCATGTGCATGGTCAGCGACAGGTTCTCGTCGATATCCAGCAGCCGTTTCACCAGCTCATCGTTGAATCTCGGCGCCGTCATATCCAGATAGGACACACAGCCATACATATTTCCCGTCCGAAACCTGCTCGGATAACGAAAATCGAACCCTGGCGGCGCAATATAGTCCTTCACCGACTTTCCCGACTCGGACAGCTCCCGGAAAGAGAAACGGAAAGGCTCCGCTCCCTGGTTGAAATATTCATGCAGGATACAGAGCCTTTCCTTCCCGTCAAGCGCCTTTGCGTTTGCACCGATGTTATTCAGATTGTGTAACACATCTTTCTGGATGTTATCCAGTCTGGCTTTTGCCTCCTTGTACCCGGCACACTCCACACCGAACACAAGATATTTGGACTTCACCACGCCATTGTTGC
Organism: Lachnospiraceae bacterium UBA7054; assembly: GCA_002492725.1. Taxonomy (GTDB): domain Bacteria; phylum Bacillota; class Clostridia; order Lachnospirales; family Lachnospiraceae; genus UBA3282. The sequence goes on along the minus strand of DLAF01000021.1, from coordinate 84,236 downwards.
CTTTTGCCGCCTGCCGCTTTAGCATCGCGGCATACTCCTTTCTGATATCGTTGAAGGAATCCTCCTGCGGCGGGATCTCAAACCGGTCCGCCAGTTCCTTCTCACTGACATGCCGGTTAAACAAAAACACCCCGAATTTTACGGACGGATCAAAGTAATTGATGAGTCTGCTGTACTCCTCCAGAATGTATCTCTGGTCGTCAGTCTCCAGCAGGTCATAGTTGATATCGTGAAACTCCACCATCCTTGTGTAAAAGCCGTGGGTGACCTGACAGGTGCCGTCCCGGTACATCTTTTCAAACGTGATGGTTTTCTGCGCGGTATCCTGCCTCTCCTGCGCCTTTCCCTGTCCCGCGAGACTGCGCTTTAATCTGGCAAGCCGCTTTCTCTCAGAGAAGGTAAGCCCTTCCCTTTTACCGTGAGCCTTTCGCTTTTTCTTCAAGACTCCTCACCTCCTTTTTCCATTTCTCCCGTTCCTCCAGCTTTCTATATAAGTTTTCTGACCGGTAAGGTCTGATGCCCGGCGTTAAGATTTTCTGCCGCACGATAAAGTACAGCACCTTTTCCGCCGGAAAGCCGTCTCTTTCATACATCGCCAGAAAGAAAAACGGGAGCATCACAAACACCATGAGCAGTGCCGCCGCCTGCGTCCCTATGACTCCTTTGGTAAGAAAATATAAGGGGATTCCCACAAGGGCGGCGCTCCCAAAGCATACGATCTGGCGCTTGGTCAGATTCAGTGCAACCTTCGTCTTAATACCGTTTAAGTTCTTTGGCACTGATACTGAAATTGCCATATGTCCACTCCTTTCCCATAAAAAAAAGACGTATAGTTTTCTCCTATACGCCCTTACGCTGTTACATCCTTATTTACCTGTTAGATCCTGCTTTTGTTCCCTCCTTACAAACCCGTAGGCAGAAACTGATTGATCGTGTCCATATCAATATCTATATTGAGGGGGATCACCTCTACCTCTATACTGTTCTCGATGGTTTCCCCATCGGAAGTTTCTGCCGTGACGACAACCTTATGGACTCCTGTTTCCGTAAATTGCACTTTTTTCTGCCATTCTGTCGCATTTTTTCTCTCAAGAGGCAGCGTGCTTTCCTCTCCTGATGCCAGATATGCCGTTATAGCAACGGCGTCCGCCTCAAAATTCAGGGTTGCCGTTATCTCCGTTTCCACATACAGTTCGACCGGATTGTACTCCGAATACAGATAAATCGTATGCGCTGACTCTTCCGCAGCTATTTCCTGTTCCGTTTCCGCTTTGGTTTCTGTTTCCGGCTCTGTTTCTGCCGCCACTTCCGTTTTCGGCTCTGCTACGGTTTCTGCTGTCGGCTCCGCTCCTGAATTAAGGTTTTTCCCGTCAATGATGCTTTTGACAGAATAGCCGCTGATTGCGACAACCAATGTGATCACCGCCACAATTAAGGAATAGAGGGGAATCTTCGATTTACTGCTCTTCTCTGTATCACTCTTTATAGCCCTCAGTTGTTCATTGGTCAGTGCGGTGCTTTCTGCTGTGGCACGGCTGGTTTCTGTAAGCTTATCCAGTTTCTCATTGGTCTGCGCGGTATTTTCTGCCGCAGCCCAAATGCCCTCATTGATGTTGTTCAAGGTAGTTTGCACTTCTTTATCCCGTTTTCTGTTTCTCCCCATAAACACCACCTCCCAGCCTCCGGCTTACCGCAAAATATCTGTTTCTGGCTTACGGTTATAGGTAAATTATAGCATCCCGAAAATTGATTTACAACATTACCACCTCCATTCTGCCATACCCTGCCGCGTTTACGGACGATATGCTCATCCCCGGCAGATGCCGTTTCCTACCGCTTTCCTAATGCGCGTTGAATATGGATTTTGAGACAGAGCCTGTCTTAAACAGGCTGAAACATAAGATCACTGTGTACGCGCCCACCGACCACAATGCCGAATGAAGGTCTGCGGCTACCGTAATACCTGATACCAACACCGCGTAGATCGCCACGCACACCATGATGAAAAAGCCCTGAAAAGCTAATGCGATAAGCCCTTTCAGATAATTTGTCCCGATACTGCCCCACTCCCTGTTGGTGGCGGTGGCAGCCGGGATCGGTGCCACTGAAACATAAAGGTAAATCTCAATCATACGTCCGTACAAGACGACGGTAATCAACACGGACATAATTTTCATACAAAGGCTTATGATCATCGTCTCCAGCCCAAGCCGGATCAGTTCCCCGATTTCCATTGTGTCAATCTGGCTGTTTAACATGGATACAAGCGCCGCCTCCACATCAATACTCGTGGAACCTGAAATGGAACCGGCAGCCTGCGCCACAACATAGCTTCCCACATCAAAGACAGCCATGACGATATCAAAGGTCTTGGAAACCAGCATGACCGCGATACATGCCTTTCCCAAAAAGCGGAAAAACAAGCCCGTATCAAAGTCGTGCATGTTATTCTTGTCAATGACCATCGAGATCAATTCATAAATCAGCACAAAACTGATGACCATTCCCGCTATCGGTATGACCACGTTCTCGGACAGCGTCCGCACCATGCCGAATATACCGGCGTTCCACGCGCTGGGCGTCATGCCGACCTCCCCCGCGATCGTGCCTACCTTGTCGTTGACATCGGTAAACATGGAATCCAGATTCGATAAAATCCAGCCTTTCAACATATCCTTTATAAATTCAGTGATTTTTTCTATGATGCCGCCCATCTTATGAGAACAGGCTTGTAAGCTGTGGAATCACCGTCTGCGCCACAATGACAATGCCGCCCCCTGCCATAAGCTGCTTAATCCCTTGTGATTTTGCACCGGGGTTGTCATTGCCATACCCTTCGAGCAAATTGATTACGCCCCATACCGCCACGCCTGCGCCGATTGCCGTCACCACCGTGGTCAAACCCGTAATTGCTGATGCGAAAAATGCCATTACTGTTACCTCCTTCATGTTGAAAGAGTTTTTCGTGTAAAATGCCCTGCCTTATGGTAAGATAAAGGCAGGGCAATCCTTTGGGAAGAACCCTGCGGGCATCCGGCACTTTCAGTTTGGCGATTGGCAGTGCCGGTTGCTTTGTTTTTGTTCCCTCCCTAACATGGAAAACTCCTTGTTTGATTCTGGATATCATACCCATTGGTTAATCTGTTCCCTATTCAGTTGTCTTTTCACTTGTGGTCACAATGTCCACAAGTTTTTCTTTCCCGCACCGCTATTCTCCTAAAAGAATCGTGTATGCGTCCGCGATCCGCTGGTACTGCCTAAGTTCCTGCATGGCTCTGTAGCGGAAAACACTCACCAGCGCCATGCACAACAGCGCGGTCAAAAGCCATGCCGCCAGACGTTTCCTCGACTTTTCATCCGCTCCGGGAAAAAGTTTCTCCCCAACCCAGCCCGTGAGCCTGTCAAAACCATCCCTGATCTTCTTCATACGGTCTGCCTCCTTCCTAAAAATTTACTTGTGGTCACAATGTCCACAAGTTTTATAACACTCCGGCATCGAAAACTTCTTCCACCACATCGGTGTCGTGTAACCTTGCCTTTCCCCGGTTCCTCATATATTTTTCGATGTCGAAAGTATTCTTTGGGTCATAATCGGACAACAGCGGGTACTGCCTGTGCTGTGTGATATCGTATTTATCTGAGAAAAAAGGTCTCACGCCTCTAAGCCGCATGATACACTTGCTGCCATCCATGACCGCTATCTCATCCTCGCTCATCAGCGCTTTCCCGGTTTTCTGGTAATTCATACCGTAGGACTGCGACGTGCCTCTCGTGTCCGAGGTGTTGCAGAGGTCTATCGTCTCCTTTCCCAGAACCTCCGCAAGTTCCTTAAGGGTGGTCTGCTCCTGCCCTCCCAGAAAAAGAAGGGTGTCGCAATTCCCCTGTATGGTGTCCGCATTATCCTTATAAATCGCCTTAAGCTGGGATTTCGACTGCAAAATAATAGAGGCTGATATCTCGCGGCTCCTGATCGTCGCAATCAGCTTCTCAAAATTTGGGATCTGTCCAATGTTCGCAAATTCGTCTAAAAGAAACCGTACATGTATGGGCAGCCTCCCGTGGTATATGTCGTCTGCCTTGTCGCAGAGCAGGTTAAATAGCTGGGTGTACATGATGCTCACGAGGAAGTTGAAAGTCGCGTCCGTATCGGAAATGATGACAAACAGCGCCGTCTTTTTCTCCCCCAGCGTGTCAAGTTCCAGTTCGTCATATGCCGTCAGCTCCCGCAGTTCCTTTATATCAAAGGGAGCAAGGCGCGCCCCGCAGGAAACTAATATCGATTTCGCCGTTTTGCCCGCCGCAAGCTTAAACTTAGCATATTGGCGCACCGCGAAATGATGAGGGTCCCTTTCCTTTAGTTCGTCAAAGAGCCTGTCCACCACATTTTTGAAATTTTCGTCATCTTCCCTTACTTCGCTTGCGTCCACCATGTCGATGAGCATGGGAAAATTCTGCTCCTCTGGCGGAGCCTCATACCAGATATAGGCAATCAGCGCCGTGTAATACAGCTTTTCCGACTTCACCCAGAAATCCTCACTGGATTGCTGCCCCTCCCCCTTCGTATTTACAATGATCGTATTTACGAGTTTCAGAATATCTTTCTCGCTCCGAATATAGACAAAAGGGTTGATGTGCATGGATTTTGCAAAATTGATAGTGTTTAAGACTTTTATCTGATAACCATTCTTTACCAGCATCTTTCCGCACTCTTCGAGGATGGTGCCTTTCGGATCAGTGACACAATAGGAACCGTTCATTTGCATAAGGTTCGGCTTTACGAAAAAACGGGTCTTGCCCGATCCCGAACCGCCTATGACTAACACGTTTTTATTTCTCGCATACTTGGGCTGTTTCGGTCTGCCCGACATCATAAGACGCTCCGTTGCGGTCAGGATCACGTTATTCTCAAAAACCGGGTCTATGTAGGGCTGGATATCCTTTGCCGTTCCCCAGCTTGCAGAGCCGTACTCCGTCCCGTGGCGGAACTTCTTGGCGTTCTTCCTCTTACAGTACACGACCAGAAAAAACATCGTGCCGCCGCAGATACCCGCCAGTAAATCCGCAGGATGTAAGCTGGGCAGGGGATTGTGAAAGCTGCCGCCCAGATCGTTCAGCGTATAGAGAAGGTTCTGGAAGAAATTCCCCCTGTCCTCATGGCGGTACTGCCATGAAATTTTATCCGACACATACCCGAAAATCAGATAGGGCACACCACTCAAAAACAGTTTTTTTGGTTCTATGCCCTGCACCGCTCCCCTTACTTTCCCCGGAATCGAGAGCAGATCGTTCTTTATGCCGTTCAGTATTTTATTCATAAACTCTGCCCCCGATCCATCTGTTTTTCTCTTGTGCGTTCCCGATTCTGGTCTTTTTCCATACCCTGCCTCATCTGTTTCATCTTCGCCCGAATAGACACACGCTGTTTTTTCTTTTCATTGGCACGGACAAACTCCTTAAACGCCTGCACGATCAAATCCGAGTCTTTCGCCTTAAAAAAGACCAGATATTTCGGCGGGTCTGCCGTCCTGTCCCTCTTGACCGAAAAATCCACGTTATATTTCCCCGCAATCCGGCTGAAGGACTTGATATTTTCGTCCGTGATCTCGATGGACTTCGCGCCCTGATTCTGTGCCAGCAGTTTCTTCACCGAGATTTTGCCGTGGGAAGGCTCCCTGTGTCTTTTGTGTTCCAGATACGCCTTAAGCGCCCGCATCAACACATCCGTGGTCAGCCTTGCCGACTTAAACGTGATGGCTATGGTTTTCTGTGTCACTTCTTCCTGCATGTTGTTTCCTCCCTCCTTTGCTCCCTCTCCCGCTTTACACCGTGTCGGTAATCAAGGGCAAGGTACAAGTATGTCCCTGCCCTTGCCCCTATGGTACGGCTGTCGCCCGCGTCAAGGGGGTAGTATTTTGCTGCGCAAAATCTCCACCCTTTTCCTTGACACGGAAGTTACGCTGTGGCTTACGCTTACAGATATCCTCCCGCCACTTGTGGTCACAATGTCCACAAGTGGTCACTCTGGAAGGCTATTGCGGCTTACTGTCTCATAATCTCCTGCATCCTGCCTCTATAATAATTTTTGAAAAAGTTTCGGTTGCTGTCATACTTCTCTATGGCCTCCTGTCTTTCTTCTTCGGTGAGGGAATCGTACCATTCGACAAAATCGTCCCGAATCTGGCGCATCTGTTGTCTTGCGCGGATGGCGTCCTCCAGGCTGTGGCAAGTTTTTTGGGCGTAGTAGCCCTGAAAGCGGCAGTATGCCACCCAGACGTCGCGGGTGGTGATATAGCTTACGCCCTGGTAGCCGGATGTGTTGGCTTTGGTGGGGTCCTCGTCTTTCCTACGGATCTCCATGATATTTGTCCCCATAACACGGTTCTTCTGTAGGTTGCTATAATGCTTTCGCCCATGCTCGGAATTGCCGATGAACCATGCCCGGCTGCAGCCGCAGGAGTGCGTGGGGTTTGTTTTCTTTGTCACTTCCGAGATAGGTCTCTCAATGATTGTTCCGCAATCGCAGCGGAATCTCCAGATCCTCTGTTTGGTCTTGTTTGATTTCCCGGTGGGTTCCATCGCCACAAGGCTGCCAAAGCGCTGGTCTGTGATGTCGCGGCGTTGTTTCTGGTGCTGTATCTGTGCGTAGCATCCGCAGCTGCACATGCGGTCTTTGCTCAGATAGCTGGTGGACTTGTAGACGATCTTCCCGCAGTCGCATCTGCATTTCCATATGACGTTGCCGAAGTTACGCTGATCGGTTGGCTCTATGGCTGTGAGCATACCGAATCTTTCATTCTGGATATTGACTCTTTTCATATATGCCTCCGTACTTGTGGTCACAATGTCCACAAGTTCCCTTACAATGACATTTCTTTCTGCCGTTTTCTGGTCGGGTGATCCTTCCCCACTTCCGCCGCTAAATCTTTACGCCCGGCAAGTTTTTCCTTAAGGGACTCTTTTCCTGTCATCCTGCCCTCTGACCGGGCACGGTTCGTTTCCTGCTCTTTTTCCCTCCTGTTCTCCAACATGTGGATAAAGTGGGGCATCTCGGTATAGTCGGTCGAATCTACATAGTGCGCGGTGTTCTTCCCATCTTCCCGCAGCACCACGATATCGCCCACGGAGAGGGAATGTCCTGTGTAATCTTTTGGCTGATAGATATTAAATTCCTCAAAGAGCGCGTGCAGCGTATCTTCCTGTGTGTAAAGTCCGGCAGTCTTTGCTTTCAGTTCTGACAGGTCCCCCACATAGACCAGATCATAATTTTCCGGCTTGATTGCAACAGCCTCCGCATTTTCTTTCAAGATTCCTGCCTGTTTTAACGACCATGTCCCCTTAAAGCGCAGCCTGCTCAGTTCCGGGTCGTCTTTTAACTGATAGATGCCGTATTTGTCGGCGCCGGATAAAAGCGCCGTCTCCTGCATCTGCTTTTTGTCCGCCATATCTCTGTTTTCTGCCGCCCTTTGTTTTTCTGACATAATAAAACCTTCTTTCTTCGATATTTTTCAAATTTGTGTGTGAAACGAAAAAAGGCAGATACTTGACCGTTTTGGTTTCGTATCTGCCTTATCGCTGTGAATCGTCACTTGTGGTCACTGTGTCCACAAGTAAAAAGATATGTTACAACTCCTGCACCCCTTTATGCGCCTGCAGTTTCTTCTGGTTACCGCTGTCTAACGGGACATTTTCCTGTTCTCTGGCAAGCCGTTCTTTCAGTGACGGGCGCGCCTGTTCTTTCTGGCGCTGCCATTCCTCTATCACTTTGGGAGATACCTTTTCGTATCCGACAATGCGGCAGCCCTCCTCATACATCTCTGCATAGCTGTCATAACCGTATTCGCCTGCCCGCATTTCCAGATAGTCGGGCGCGGGAATCCTGCCAACGTTGGTCTTGATGTCTGTATTCAGCAATTCAAAAAGCGGCTGCTGTAAGTCCATACGCTCCTCCTTTCTGCTGTTTCCACAAAAACAGGGAAACAACCCGAAAGAATCATTTCCCTGCCTTCACTTGTGGTCACAATGTCCACAAGTGATTATGTAATTCCTTTTTCCTGCCACCCGCCGCCGTACATATCGTAATTGACCTCCTGCTGGTAGTAATGCTTCATGGTCGCGGGAGCATTAAAGAGCGCGGTCATCAGGTATGCCTTGACGTTGGCGATCTTGACCGCGGTACTCTGCATACAGTCAATGACGTACTGCAGGTGGAAGCTGTTCAGCTTGAGGAATCTCTCCCTGACCATCTCGTGGGGATATGCCTCTCCGCCGATACGGACGGTGCCGTGCCTCATGCACACGGTCTCGCAGATCAGTTCGTACAACTCCTCGTAGAGTTCCCGATCTGAGCGGCTGTCATCGCCCATGTAGGCATCGTACTCGATGTTATGCCTGATCCGCTCTATGTATCCGCGCTGTTCCCCATCCATCCCATCAATCCCTGATGGATAGATGGAGTAATCTCTGCAGGTATTCTCTGCAGTATTCTCTGTATTTGTCCCCCCGTTTGGGGACAGAGGTGTATCCTGGTTGGGAGGGAGGGTGTGGACATACGGGGCGGGACCTGTATCCGAATCTGTAGGGTACTGTATCCCGTTTGGGATGCCCCTCCCTCCCAAATTTTCCATAGGGGTATCCGGTTTTGTAGGGAGTCTCCCTCCCGTTTTGTCACCGGCACCCGCCGGGCATGGCTTTGTCTGCCTGTCCATGCCCGGCTCTTCTTCGGGATAAGTCAGTTCGTACACTTTTTCGGGAATCAGTTCCACATACATGACGTTGTTGGAGATAAGCCCGTCCCCGTAGGATACGGTGCGGAAATGGCGTTTTACCGCCTGCAGTTCCTCCAGCCTGTCAATGGCTGTCTTTACGGTTTTCTTGGACTCCCCGAACAGGTCCGCATAGTATTGGTAGCTCTGCCGCAGGATATCCTCGGAAAACCGCTTTCTCCACCCGGTGATCTGTCCCGTGTTCTGGTCACGCACTTCTGTCGGACGATACCAGTACACGATATCCGAAAGGATTGCAATCGCCAGAAGGTAGGGCTTGCCGTTTTCTTTCAACACGGTCCGATACCAGATGGTCGGGACGATGTTGCCCGTTATGTTTATGGTTCCCATCGCGTCAACAATGGGATTGCCACTGCTCAGATAGCCCATCAGCGCGCCGCTCCTTCCCCTTTCCACTTCTCCAACAGCCCAATAATAACGTCCTCTATCTCCTCATTGCTGTAATCATCCGGAAAGTAGCGGGTAATCTTGTCAGCTTTGAGGGTAACTTTACGCTCTTTCGGCTTTTCTTCGGAAAGGATGAGGCTTGCCATTGCGGGCGTCAGTTCCCCGGCTTTCCCGTACTCTTTCAGCTTTGCCGACTGTGCGGCACTTACGCCTGCGCCTGTCTCTGCTATCAGCGAATGAACCCATCCCTGCGCCTCCTCCGCAAGAAAGGAAATATCCACGCCCTGCATGAACCCTAATTTCTTCCTGTCCACCAGATCGAGCAGTCCGTCCGACAGGCGTGACAGCCAGAGATACCTCTGGATTGTCTTAGCGCTCTCACCGGCATCCTCCCCCATCTCCTCAATGGTCCTGCCGCCTGCCTTTTTGCCCTGGTGTTTCAGGGCATCGTATTTCATCCGGTAGGCTTTTGCCTTTTCGCTGGGTAAGATGTCCTCACGCTGGATATTGGAGTCCACCATGATGATCGTCGCCTCGTCGTCCGTGTAATCCCGGACAACGAAGGGCATCGTCTCTTTTCCTGACAGTTCCGATCCGTGTTTTCGGCGGTGTCCGGCTATGATCTCATAGCCGCCTCCCTTTCTCGGTCTTGCGATTCCCGGCACCAGAACACCGTGCTGTCTGATGCTTTCTACCGTTTCTTCCATCTTTCCATCATCCAAAACCCGAAACGGATGGTTTTTGAAGTTATGTAAACTACTTAAAGGCACTTCTATAATCTGCTCCCCTTCCGTCTCGCCAAACAAAGCATCATAACCGCCCAATTTGATTTTATCCGCAAGGTTTTTCCTCGTATTAGCCATTAACAAGCACCTCCTCCGTCAGTCTTTCGTAAGCAGCGGCTACTTTACCCTTCGGATCGTGCGTATAAATGCTGATCCCCACCGCCGAAACTTCCGCCGCCCTGACAGAAATGGGGATGGTACTGTCATAGATTCTCACTTTATCGCCATAGTTTTCGATCAGAAGGGCGCTGATCTCCCTGGCGTAGGTTGTCCGGCTGTCCACCATCGTCATTAAGATACCCTCTATTTCCAGCTTCGGGTTAATCTGGCGCTTTACCTTGCCGATTGTCCTGATAAGCTGCTCCAGTCCTTTGAGGGGCAGATATGCCGCCTGCACGGGTATCAATACCGAGTCGGCACAGGCAAGGGCATTGATCGTTATCATGCCAAGCGACGGGGTACAATCAATCAGGATATAGTCATACTCCGCCGATACGAGGGACACATACGCCCGCAGCACGGTCTCCCGGCTCATAATGTTCACTAACGACACTTCTATGCCGGACAGTTCTATGTTCGCGGGGAGCAGGTCAACTCCCTCCTTATGGTGCAGTATTCCTTCAGATGGCTCCGGGTAATCCTCATTCACAATCCGCTCCATGATGGTCGCGAGCGTCACTTCCAGCCTGTCCGGCTCCGTATAGCCCAGACTCGCCGTAAGGCTGCCCTGTGCGTCTGCGTCAATCAAAAGCACTCTTTTACCCCGTTTTGCCAGTCCTATTCCTAAGTTCCCTGTTGTGGTGGTCTTGCCCACCCCACCTTTCTGATTTGCGATTGCAATCACTTTACACATGGTTTTTCCTCCGATTTAGTTTGACTTTTGTTTGATATTGGCCTTCTGTACTTCCACATATGCCCTGTAAAATCTGTCAGTACCCTTGTTGGGATACATCTCCGAGACTTCCGTCACAGCTACCTTGCGCTGCCTGCGCAAAAGCCTCTCAAACCACTTAATATCATTCTTTGTCCCCATCAGTCGAATTTTCAGCACGTTTCCACCCCATTTCCGCAAGGATTTCCTCCATAGACCTCTGCTTGCGGCAGTATTCCGGATAACGAAGTTTAATGCCCTGCCAGAAGTACATCGCATAACCGCAGCAGAAAATATCGCTTACGGAATACTCCCTGCACTCCCTGATCTGTTCATCCCTGCTCTCATAATCATCAACACTCGGCATCCCGTCTGTGTAAAGGTTAAAAGCAAGCCTTACCACCCGGACGCTGCCGCTTGTCTGCCACCCTTGATGCAGGCACTCTGTCTGTATATCCCCGGACTTCATATCATAAATCTGGTCGAAATGATTTCTCGTGTCCTCTGAAATGCCAAGAACATAGATTAAAGCCTTATGCTCACAATCCTGATACCTTGCCTGCTCCAATTTCTCGTAGTAAAACTTCTCATGTTCCTCGTTCGTAAAAACCATGTGTGTGTTGTCGGCGTTTAACGCCTCTGCTCTTAACGCTGTGTCTGCCATGCTCCATGACCTCCTTTTGATTTTGATATTATCAATGCACAAAAAAGGACACTTCCATTATCAAGAAATGTCCTTTGTATGCCATGATTCGTAAACTGGCTACTTATGCAATTTTCCTGGGTTTGTGTAGAACCATCAGTCCAGCATTTGCGCCATTTCCTTGATATGGTTCTATTCTACCAGTAGCGGGAGCCATACAGGCCCCCATATTCATGGAATCCTTGATGCCGTAGTCTACGATCTTGCCGATAGTCGCACCCTCGATCACCGCCCGTGTTCCCTTCTCCGGCCTGCCTGACACGAGAAAAGCACCGCTCCCTGTCACTGTCCAGGTGGCGGATTTCGGCCGCTGGTTCCCGTAAGAAAGGGGGAAGCGGAATTCCTTCTCCGCGCTGGCAAAATGGCTGGACGTAATACAGGCGGCTCTCTCCACAAAGCCGGCGCTCACCATAGCGGCTCCCATCGTCAGGGACAGTCCGCAGGTAGAGCAGGCACCGTAAAGCCCAACATGCGGAAGCTGATAATCCGCAAGCCCGAAACTGCTGGCAATGGATTGTCCCAGCAGGTCCCCCGCTAACACCATTTGCACATCCTGCCTGATCAGTCCTGCCTTAGAGAGCGCAATTTCCAGCGCCTCCTTTTGCAGGCGGCTCTCCGCTTCCTCCCAGTTCTGCGCTCCGAAGCTGTCGTCATAACCCACCTTGTCAAACAGCTTTCCCATCGGCCCCTCGGCTTCCTTGCTGCCCACAATCGAGGCGCTGTTTAACAGATATGGTTTCTTATTAAACTGAATACTCTGCTTTCCTAACATAACGGCATACGAATCCTTTCTTACCTGATTAAGGATAGTATGCCGTTTTCATTTACTAAATATACAGATTTTCTAAACCAGCCGTCCTTCAACAGATGCATTTGTTGATAAAGTAAGCAAGCTGTCAATCAGTCCCGCAATCGATAATGTTTCCCTTGCCTTTTTCCTATTGTAAAAAATGTAAAAGAATTTTTCCCCCTTACTCTTATCCGCTTTCAAAACATTGGTTACTTCCCTAAATTTACAGGGTTTCCTTAATTCGGGAAATATGATTTCTAAATTTTCAAACTCCTGTTTGCGGAAACCACTATTAAACTGATCCACATATAGGATTAAAAACTCAAAATCCAATTTTTCATTATTCTGTTCTGCAAATTTTTCAAACACTTTAATCCATTTAATATGTGTCTGGTTTGCTTGCAATGTTACCTCTAATCTTTTTCGCTCTTCATTATCTGCGCTGTTAATGCTCTGCTCGATTTTTTTTGTTTCCTCCAAAACTGCATTTAACGCTTGTCTATTGATAATAAAGGGAAGCCCTAAAGATGTCAGACACTTTTTCAATTCGGAAAGTTCCTTCTCTATAAACTCCAGTCTCTTCTCTTCACCCTGAAAAATCGCCTGAAATTCCGCCTCCGTTTTCCACAGTGGATGCTTTCTCTGTTTGCGGCAATAAAACTCATCTACAAAATTATCATCCTGTAAATTCTTCATTAAATATCGAATATCCGAATCTCCGATCAGTCTCGCCCGACCCAGCCGTTCTACCTTTACTCCCTCCTTCAAAAGGGATTCTATCGGCAGATTTTCCGTTTGAAACACTTCCTCTATCAGCCGCCGCATGATATTTTCAAGCAGATAAGCTTCATATAAAACTACCGGATGATTCTGAATCCACTTTCTTTCAGCGTCATGTGCATATACCACATTCTCAATTACACTAACTGCCGATTTATCGAAACAAATCTTATATTCTCCCCGATCTTCTTCCACATATATACTTTTCAGCAAGCGAATATAATCTATAGCCACCGTATCAAATCCGGTCACATAAGAATCCCTTATTAAATAATCCATCCTGTCCACATCAATAACCTTTGAATTCAGCAACTCAATCAGACAATTTTTACAGCTCTTATCTATGTCCATATGCTTTGTATATTTATATCCGGTAATGCATCTGGCAAAAAAGGATTTCAAATCATCTGATATAACATTTCCGAACACCCGTAACGCCACAATGGCACTCACCAGTTCATGTGGCGCAGCTTTATATGCTTCATCACGGATTTCCTCTTCCAGGTCTACATCCCGTGTCAGATCAACCATCATTTTGTGAAGCTGCGTTCTATCTCCTTTATATAGATAAAACTGCTCACCCGTATGAGAAAAAGGAGCATGCCCAACATCATGTAACAGACACGCCAACTCAAAGGTTCTATGTATCGCTCTATCATCTCAGGAGATTTTAATGATCTTACAATAACCGACTTTCGAAATGCCTCCGCAGCAATTCTGCCTAAATGATGCACACCTATTGAATGTACGAAACGATTATGCAGCGCTGAAGAATACAGCGGCGAATAACTGGTCTGTATAATATCACGCAGGCGCTGGAACTCAGCCGTATCCACCACCTGCTTGATCAACAATTCCTCTATCTCTATATACCCATAAATAGGATCTTTAAATCTTTTGTTTCCCACGATATTAAACCCCTAGTGCCTGTTTAGACTTCTCTGAACGAAATGCTGCAATGACTTTCATTGATAAAGATGTACAAAAACGTTCCCAAAGCTGAAGCGGAGAAATGTCATCTTTCAAGCGTATCCCTTTCGCTCCATCTTTCTCAAAGGGTTCAAACATATCCGTATAATCTTCAAGCATTGCCATTTGACTTTCTCTCGAAACCACCAATGCCGCTTTCGTTTCTCCGTCACTACTGAGAACCTCCACCACACAAGCGCCATACTCATCCAGGTCTTTAAAAAGCACTTCTCTTTTCCCCTTTTTTTCCACCAATTCAATCAATGCGTTCGCTACTAAATCTTCAATTTCAATATAAATATACATAATCCCCCGCCTTTTCTTCTTTTGTTTCCCTATCATTAATATTATATACAGTGGAATTACTATTAACCATTCATATGAGTTAAAATTTTTCTACAATAATTTTACAAGCAACCAGGCATACTGCCTTCATTCTATGAGAATACACCCTCTTTAATATCCTCCCGCATCGCCAGCACCGCCGCCCTCGCCGCGTCCGCATAGCCCTCCGCGCCGTATTTCGCGTAAGCCTCCTGCTGATAGGCCGCTATAATGCCTCTGGAAGAATTGACGATGGCTCCCAGCCCGTCTTCATTAAAAAAGGGTTTCAGATCCTTTCCTTTGCCGCCCTGCGCGCCATACCCCGGCACCAGAATATAGGACTTTGGCATGATCTTTCGCAAAATCTTTGCCATCTCCGGATAAGTCGCGCCCACCACCGCGCCAATGTAGCTATAGGTCTCGCCCATATGATCCGCCGCCCACTCGGCTACTGTCTCACCGACCACCTCATAAAGCGGTCTTGCTTTAGATACGTCCGTACTTCCCTCCGGCAGCACCAAACGGTCCTGAAACTCGCCGCTGCTGGGATTGGAAGTCTTCACCAGGATAAAGAGTCCCTTTTTTTCCTTCTTGCACACTTCAATAAAGGGCTTTACCCCGTCGGATCCAAGATAAGGATTGACCGTGGCAAAATCCAGATCAAAACCGCGGCACATACTGCTGCCGACCTGCACCTGTCCCAGATGCCCCACCGCGTAGGCCTCGGAAGTGGAGCCGATATCGCCGCGCTTGATGTCGCCGATCACCACAAGCCCCTTCTCCTTACAGTAGGCCACCGTCTTTTGAAAGGCAATCATGCCCTCCACACCAAACTGCTCATACATGGCAATCTGCGGCTTTACCGCGGGAACCAGATCGCAGACTGCATCCACGATCCCCTTATTATAAAGCCATATCGCCTCTGCCGCGCCTTTCATGGTTTCCCCATACTCTGCAAACGCCTGCTTTTTGATGTGCTCGGGCACAAACTTCATGGTGGGGTCGAGGCCCACCACAATGGGTGCCTCCAGCTTCTTAATCTTCTCTGTCAGTACACCTATCACAGTTTTTTACCCTCCAAATCTTTCAGTACATACTGGTTTTCAATATAGCGCGGAAAGTCTTTGCGCTTCACCCACTCATAGCTTCCGTACTCCTCCGGCAGAACGATATTCGCTTCTTCGTCCTCCGTGAGGGAACATAGATAGGCAATGCCCACACAATGCGTATCTCCCAGAAGCTGCGACCATGTATACTCGATCTTGTCAATGGTACCGTGCACGGACAACAGCTCCATGATTGCCTTTTTCATAGCCTCATCCGGCGCTTCCCCGTGTTCCACTTCCGCGTCGATAAACTCCCACACAAAGGGCTCCGGAATACGGTCATCCACCCAGCGCTTCAACAGCAGATAGGTGTCTTTCTTCTTGATAATTCCTTTCACACGTAAATAGGTACTTTTCATAATATTGCTCTCCCTTCTATCATTTCTGTTACCTCGTCTGCAAAAACTGATATTCCCGTTTCGCCGACTCATCGTCGGGGTAGCTTCTTAAATAACTGTTCATCAGCGCCGCCGCCGTCTTAAATTCCCCCATATACTCATAGGTAATGATTTCATTGAATTTCAGGGTCTGCATCATCTCGTTGTTTTTGATGTTCATCGCCGTCTGGAAAGCCGCAAGCGCCGACTCATACTCTCCCATCTGCATCCTGCACAGGCCAAGCTGATTGTAGATCTCCGCCTTTGTCTGATCGTAGTCCGTATAGCCCGCATAAATGCTGGCCGCGTAATTGTAGTCTCCCAGCGCCTCATAAGTCCTGCCAAGATAAAGGGCGGCGCCGTAGTCCGTGGTCGTCTTTAAACGCTCTAAAAAGTTACGGGCATTCTCGTAATTTCCCATGTAATAACAAATCCTGCCCATATCGTAATCGGAGATGGACTTTTCATTCTCCTTCATGGCGTTCTCCAGGTAAACCTGCCCCGCCTCCTTATATCCATACTCCTCAAGCACCATATAAATGCGGATCATCTGATCATAATTTTGGGGATCTTTTGCCACCGCAGTATCAAAGTCACGCTGCGCACTCTCAAAATCACCCCCGGACAGCTTCACACAGCCCCGCAGATAATAAGCATTTGTCTCCTCCGGTCTAAGGCCCAGGATCGCATCGTAAGAACGCAGTGCCTCCTCAGGCTGTCCGCTCTTAAAGTAGGCCGTCGCCAAGTAGTAATTAATGTCAAAGTCAATGTCTTCCACCCTGCTGCCGCCGAGCGTCAGGGCCGTCTCCAGATAGGCGATTGCCGCCTCGTAATCCGTTTTTCCCAAATAGGCAAGCCCCATGCCGCGGTAGAGAAGCCTTTCTTCCTCGCCCTTCTCTCTGGCTGTCTGAAACAGTGCAAGCGCCTGATCGTAGTCGAGCGCCGCCACCGCATCCATGCCCTGTTTGGTATAGCTTGGCTCACCTTCTTTTCCACAGCCTGTCAGGAGCAGACACGCGCTAAACAACGCCGCCGCAAGCCTTATTCCCTTTTTTGCCTTTCTCCTCTGTTTTTCCACTGTCTCTTCTCCGGTTTTTATCCTACCGCTCATCTGTGCTTGTTCTATTCTACCCGCTCTGTCTACCCTAAGTCAAGTTACTTTTACCAAGGCTGCGAAGCAGTCCTCGTGAAGTTAATTCCGTTAGGAATTTACTTTTGCCGAGGCGCGCCGACAAAGAATCATTTGTCCGACTGAACTGTTATAGTAGGTTTCCGCACACCAGATCCTTCGCAATCCCAAAAAACTCCCGCACCAGATTATTGGGCTGAAAGTAAATATTGGAGCGGGCCGCAATCCCGCAGGCATCTTCAAAGCCCGCGTGTCTGGCCAGCATCATGCCGCGAAACACGTGAAAATTATTGGTAACGATCCCCACATCATAATCCGTCCCGCCGATGATCTTGGCGCTGAAAGCGATATTCTCGGAGGTGTCCGTGGACGCATCCTCCATTAGGATTCTCTCCGGAGCAATACCCTTTTCCACCAAGTAGTCATACATTCCCTGCGCCTCGCTGCAAGGTTCGTTCGCGCCCTGTCCGCCGGACACCACACAGATCGTTTCTTCGTTGGCGATCAGATATTCGTAAGCTGCATCCAGCCGAAATTTGAGTACGATACTTGGCCCTCCCGGCTTCATCTGCGCACCCAGCACAATGATATAGTCAAGTCCCGGTCTGCCCCGATCGCGGTAATGTGCAAAGATCAACCCCTCCGCTATCACAAAGAGAAGGATCCCGACAAGCAAAATACCACAGATGATCCGCCGCAGCAGCAAAGGGAACCCGCTCCACCAGTCAAATTTTATCATCAACGCCAGTCCGATAAAAAATATACCCCCAAGCGCCCAGATCAGATAGAAATTGCTGCCTGACCTGATACGAAACACGATAAAGCAATAGGCAAAGCACAGGAGCGCTGCCAAAATAGAAAGCCCAATCATGATCCTCTTCCTCACGCTAACATCTCCTCAAACACATCCTCCGGCACAGGTTTGCAGTAGCGGTATCCCTGTGCCACATAGGCACCGATCTCCATCATCAGTTCCGTATCCTTCTCCGTCTCAACACCCTCGCAGACCACCTGCGCCTCCAGATCCGATGCCAGATTGACGATATTTCTCATAATCTGCACCTGTCTTTCGCGGTTCTCGTTGTTTAACAGGAAGGAGCGGTCCAGCTTGATCACGGAAGCGGGAATCTGCTCGAAAACGCCGAGGGAAGAATACCCGGAACCAAAGTCGTCAATGGAGAGATGGATGCCCTTGCTCTTTAAGATTTCCACATTCTTTTTGACCATCTGCCGCTGCATCTCCTCAACCACCAGCGTTTCCGTGATTTCCACCTCAATCAGCTCCTTGGGCACATTGTATTTGGTAAGCACGGCCTCAAACTGTTCGGGAAAACCATCCTTCACGAAGTGTGTCCTTGAGAAATTACAGGACACGGGAACCACGGGAAGGCCCTCGTCCAGCCGTCTTCTTAACATCTTGCACACGCTCTCCATCACAAAGAAATCGATTTGCGTGATTCTGCCCGTCTGCTCATAATAGGGCACAAAGAACCCAGGCGCACGGATGGCGCCTCCCGCGGTAGGATCCTTGAAACGCACCAGCGCCTCCGCTCCCACCACGCGCTCGTCCCTGATATCCACTTTCGCCTGATAGTAGGCCACAAAATCCTTCTGAAAATCCACGGAGTCGAGAAGTTTTTCCCGCTCGTGCTGCTCTCTTAGCTGTTCCCTGAGTTTATCGTCATAGATCCTGATGGCGTTGCTGTGGCTGTCCTTTAAGGGATCCACCGCCTGGATTGCATAAGAAAGGGCAAGCTGAATATCCTCCGCTTCCGGCTCGATGGCACAGACACCTACGGCCTGTGCCATACGGATTCCTTCCCGCTCATAAATCTGCTCAGAAATGCGCTCCGACATCGCCATCATCCGCCCGGAAAGCTGTTCCATGTCCTCATAACACACAAAGAGCACAAAATGGCTGCCATAACTTCTGGCGTACAGTTCCTTCTCACTATCAACCTCATCGGCGATCACCTCAATGGTCCGCTCCAGGAGTTTTTGTCCCGCATTCCAGCCGTAGAGCGCATTGTAGCTCTTAAACTGGCAGATGTCCGTATAGACGATCGCGTACTTTCTTTCCTTCTCCTTTGCCAGCATCAGAGAGGCCCTGTATTTTAAGTAGTTGATGTTCCAGATATTAAAGTCGCTGTCCTTGTACATCAGCTGCTGCAGCCGCCTGCTGTCTTTCAACATGCGATAAAGTACGAAAATGACAAGAGCCGCCGCGATCAACAGGATGCCGATGATGGCGGTGCTGTTCTCCCTGATAAAGGCATCCACACTCACCTTGGAATAAAAATTATCCTGCAGCATATAATCGCTCACCATCTTGTCGGTGATCTCCAGAAGTTCCTTATTCAGGATTCCCAAAAGCAGAGAATCCTCATCGTCCCGCACCGCCATGCGGATACTGTGCACGTCGCTTAATACCGTGTGGATCTCAAGCCGGCTAAGACGCAGATTGGATCCTAAAAGGTATTCCGCAAGATAGCCGTCGCACAGCGCCGCTTCCGCTTCCCCTCCACGCACCGCCCGCAGGCACTCCTCAGGGCTTTCCAGGACCAGCAGTTTCGCCTGCGACGCCAGGAAGAGGGCCACGCCTTCCTCCGAAACATTTTCGGACGTCACAGCCAGCGTCTGAATCTCCTCCGTCCTACTGCCCCGCTTCATAACGATGACTCTCGGCACTTGGGCGTATACCTTTGTGAGCGTGCCGCCCGCCTGTCTGATATTGGCGCTTTCCTGGCCGCAGTAGTTGATCACATCAATGCTCCCATCAGCAAGCGCCTGTTTTGCCGCCTCCATATTCTCCATCCTGACATAATCGAAGGAAAGCCCCGTACTCACACCGACTTCCTCCAATATCTGCACGGTGAGCCCGTTTGGCACGCCCTCCTCATTCCCGTAGGAGAAAGGATAACAGTCGTCAAGCCAGCCGACCTTCAGTGTCTTTTTCTCCTCAATATATTGCTTCTCCTCACCGGTCAGAAGAACCGTCTGATCCAAACGGCTGTCGTAATACTTTACCATCAGCTCATTTTCCAGCTCCGGCCGGTTCATTTTAAGATCCGCGATCCCCTGATTCAGCTCCCGCAGCAGATCATCGTTTCCCGGATAGGTAATATAGTAAAAAGGCATGGGCGCAAACCGTCCGACCACCCGCTGTCCTTCCCTGATTTCCGTGAGGGAATGCACCAAAGCATCAATCTTTCTTTCTGCGAGCGCTTCCTGCAAAGCCGCCGTGCTCTCGTACTCGCGAAGTCTCGGACTCTCGATCCCATGTCCCTTCAAATACTCTAAAAATTCCTGCTTTCTGACATAAGTGCCCACACAACCGTAGGTAAGGTGCTGCATGGCGTCGAAATCTTCATAAGCAAGGCCGCTTTCTCCCTGCACGGCGATCGCGCCGAACGTGTAACCACTCGCCAGATCGGCATACCGATACACTTTCGCCCGCTCCGGGGAATACTGCGCGCTTCCCACCAGGTCCACCTCTTTGTCCGCAAGCATCTGCAGGGCCTCATCCCAGCTGTCACAGGGAATATATTCTACGTCCCAGTTTACATAATCTCTGAGATTTTCCAGATACTCCACGTCCATCCCGGAAAGGCTGCCATCCGCAAGCGTCTCATGATAGCCGCCCATCGGGAAAAAGGCCACACGAACCGTGCGTTTCCCTGCACCGTAAGCAATGCCCGCCCCTTCCTGTCCGAAAGAAGACAAAAACAGCAATACCGCCGCGATCACTCCCGCAGCCGCCCGCAGCCAAAATGCGCAAACTCTTTTTCCCTGCTTTTCCTGACATCCCCGATTCCCCATAAAAAAACGCCTCCCTTTCCACTTATCTCCAGTATAATTCCTTTCCGGAAAAAAGCAAAGGACTTCTTGCCGCGTCCCTTACAGATACCGCGACAAAAAGTCCTCAATCCTCCCATAATAGGCCTCCGGATCCTTATCCTGCGCCTGTGCATGTCCTGCGCCCTCCACGATGAAAAGCTCCTTTTCGCAGACGGCCGCATCATACAGCTCATAAGACATATTCACGTCGATCATCTTATCCTCATCCCCGTGGATAAAAAGAATGGGCACCCTGCTGCCCTCTACCGCACGCAAAGGAGAGGCGTCCCGCAGATCATAGCCGCCCCGCAGCCTTAACATCACGCAGGCAGAATCCACAAAGAGCACGGCCGGCAGATGAAACCACTCCGTGATCTTGTCCCCGAACATCTCATAGGCCGTTGTATACGCACTGTCGGAGACCACCGCCTTAATATAATCGGAAACCTCCGGCGAACCCGCCATGATGAGCGCCGTGGCTGCTCCCATGGATTGACCGTGGAGTACGATCTTAGCATTCGGCGACTCTTCCAAAATGTGCTCGATCCAAAGCTGACAGTCATAGTGATCCGTCCAGCCCATACCGATAAAATCCCCTTCGCTCTCACCCTGACAGCGAAGATCCGGCACCAGCACCGCATACCCCTGTTTCTGATACCAGTAGGCAAACTGGTACATTTCCTCCTTCCAACCGGTATAGCCGTGCAGAAGCAGTACCCAGGTCTCGCTCGTGCGCTCGGGAAATTCTTCCGCAACGAGTCGGTATCCGTCAATCGTATCCGCATATATCTTTTCCCGTTTTACCGTCTCGATCCAGGCGGCCGTCTCAGAGAGAAGTCTGCTTCTGTTTCCCTGGATCTGCGCGGTCTGTACCTGCTCGCTGTAACATTTTTTTGTGATATCCTCGAAGGCATCCAGCCGATCCATGAAGGAAGGTACCAGACAGGCGCTCACAAGAAAATACACAAATACGGTATAGAGCACAAAAAGCGCTGCCAAAACTCCCGCCGCGATCCGTATCCTCTTTTGCATCCCGCTTCCCCCATTCTCAATACAGTTCCACCGCCATCATACCGTAAGCCATATCTCCCTTTCCCTGACAGCAAACCGCTGTGCAATATCCCCCGATTTCCTGATATTCCCGCAAAAAATAGTATTTTCCGTCAAAGGAATGCCGCACCCTGGCCCGCCCCGAAGCCTCATCGATATGAATGGAAAACTCTTTCAAAGACAAAGACATCCCCCGCCCGGTCGCCTTTAAAAAGCTCTCCTTCATGGTCCAGAGGCGAAACATCCTAAGCTCCCTGTCTGCATCCTCCTTGGTATCATACATCCAAGCCAGCTCTTCCTCGGTAAAAAAGTGATCCGCCACTTTAAGACGTCCCGCCTTTCTCTGTTCAATATCATTGCCAAGCGGGCTGTCTCCGATGGTACAGATTGCATAATCGCCCGAGTGAGAAAGGGAGAAATTGATCTGCGGATGGTATTTCAAAACCGGTTTTCCCCACGCACCGATCTCATATTCTGCGCTCTTTTCCTGCAGGCCATAGATTCCCAGCGCATGATCCAGCAAAAGACCCGCCCCAAGACTTCTGTATTTGTCTTTTTCATGCCGCAAAACTGCGATCTTCTGCTGCCTGTAAGGGGAAAGCTGCTTACTTTTTTCCTGAAACAATGCCCGGTTTGCCAGACACCTCACATCCGCATAATAAGTATAGATCATAGCGGTTCCCTTCTCTTTATTCCTGACTCATCCTGCGGTAGCAGCGGTCGCAGATCGGATAAGCCGCATTCCACAAAAGAGGTCTGCCGCAGATCCTGCATTTCTTCTCAAACTGCCCCTTATCCTCCTTGAGAAGTTCTCCAATCTCATGCTGTGCCCATTCCCTGTTCGCCGCCACCTCTTCTTTATCGATCTGCCAGTCCATGCGCGCGGAAAACTGCGTATAAAGATCAAGCTGCTTGTAGTAGGACTCAAGCCCCTCCAATGAAAAATCCTTTGGCAGCATGGGACAGTTTTGCTGCTTTTCCGGCTTCTCGCAGTAGCGCAGCCAAAGCCTTAGCACCTCCCTGTCCTTCACGTCAAAAGGGCAGGTAATGAGGGTGAGCACCAGTTTCCTGTCATCCATGTAATCGATCTTTCTGCGGTAATCCCGCAGATAACGATATTTGTCGATACTTTCCCTCATGGAAATCTTATCATACATAGGCGGATTCCCGGTCTTTTCCCACGCCTCAATGATCTCGTCAAGCTCAATATCAATGTCAAGGAGCACCTCCGGGAAACCTACTCTGGCTCTCTTGATCGGATAAAATGGCTCCGCCAGCTTCTTACCTACATACTCCATATCCATCGCCGACTGCACATAGCCGGTATCGTAAAAGCCAAAGCGCCCTGCACGGCCCGCAATCTGCCGGATTTCCTCCGCCAGGAGCCGTCTTTTGCCCACGCCGTCAAATTTCGTCGTGTTCATAAAAACCACTCTGCGGATGGGCAGATTGATGCCCATGCCGATGGCGTCCGTCGCCACTACCACCTGATTGACCCCCTCCGTGAAAAGGCGCACCTGTTCCTGCCTCGTCTGAGGCGGCAGGTTCCCGTAGATCACACTGGCGGAAATGCCGCGCCCCTCAAGCGCCGCCGCGATCGCCAGCACATTTTTCTTGGAAAAGGCAATCAGCGCGTCACCCGGTTCCACATCCACCGACATATCGTAGCGCTCGCGCAGGAAGGTCAGCTTCGTATTTCTTTCGTGATGGACGATCTCATATGAATCACCGCAGCGTTTTAACATCCTGACCAGAATATCTTCCGCCGTACCGGAAGCGCAGACGTGGATCTCTTCCGCGCGGATTCCCAAAATCGCCCTGGTCCAGTAGCTCCCCCTGTTCTCGTCGGCCATCATCTGCGCCTCATCGATCACGGCGATATCATACACTTCCCTGATATTTAAGATTTCCACGGTGGAGGCCTGCACAAAATGTCCCGGCGTATAAATGGTCTCCTCACCGGTGATCATATTGCAGGGAATGCCAGCCGCCATCATGCGGTCATAGACTTCCAGCGCCAGAAGGCGCAGCGGACCTAAGTAAATGCCGTGATAAGCCTGCTTCAAACGCTGCAGCGCTTCGTAGGTCTTACCGCTGTTGGTCGGGCCGATGTGCAGGATAAAATGCCGTTTCATGCCTCTGGCCTCCGGGTACTGCTTCTCCGGTTCCGCCTCCATCAGTTCCTCGATGCGCTGTCCTACCAGATACTGCATGTAATCCTCTTTGTAGATCTCATAGAGGGATTTTTCACGCAGAAGCGCCGCCGTCTTCTCCATCGCGGCGATATCTTCCGGCACAGCCCCCGCCGCCATTTTTTTCAAAAAGGAGACGTCCAGCCTTACAAGCATCCGCACCACATGACGGTATTTCTTCATCCATTTGGTATCCCTGCAGACCACCGTATAACCGACCTGCGCCACCTTTTTGTGAAGTTCCCGCATGTCCGCCAGCACCTGATGGTTCTCCTGCTTTTTCTTGCGGGCAATGCGTCTTTCCAGCTGCCCGAGCTGCTTTTCCGTGCTCCTGATCAATTTGCGCATTTCCTTCGCCTCAAATTGAAAAAATGCCTGCTCGTACGGTTTCCAGAGCTGTTCGGAAAACTGCTCACTCTGTTGTTTTTTCTCGTTTTGTTCTCTGTTTTCGCTCATATATAAATTGTACCACATCTTACTCCCATAACGCAAACCCTCTACCCTGTCAAAATCTTCCCCCTTTCCAACCGCACGGCACCGAAATTTGCAATGGCATGTGCACCGCGATTTCTTGCTTTTCTTTCCTTCTTGTTTTACAATAGATAATAATTAGGTGAAATGTTTGCCGACGCTTTCTCTGTTAACATGCACGAAGGAGTATTCCGATGAAAAATATTATTCTGGTGGTTGACGACGATAAGACCAATCTGGCGCTCGCCCAGAAAATTCTTGGATCCCAGTACCGCATCGCCGCCTCTACTTCTGGTGAGGCAGCCTTAAAATATTTGGAATCGCACCGTCCCGACCTGATTCTTCTTGACATCAATATGCCAAATATGGACGGCTTCGAAGTAATGGAACAACTGCGTTCCAACATAAACACCGAGATGATTCCCGTCATCTTTCTGACCGCGGACAATCTGGCGGAGACCGAGATTAAGTGTTTCCAGATGGGCGCGATGGACTTTGTGACAAAGCCCTTCGTACCCGATATCCTCTTAAGCCGCGTCAGCAAAACCATCGAGCTTGACCAGTACCGTCACAATCTGGAAAACATGGTAAATGTGCAGGCGCAGAAAATCACGGAGGACGCCCAGCGCCTTGGTCGCATTCAGGATTCCGTCATTATCGGCATGGCAAACCTGATTGAGAGTCGGGACGGAAGCACCGGAAAGCACGTAAAAAACACCCAAAATTATGTGCGCATGATTGCACAGGAACTGCTTTCCCGAGGACTTTTTCCGGAGGAGCTTACGCCCTCCTACATAGAGGATCTGTGCAAGGCAGCGCCCCTGCATGACGTGGGCAAGATCAAGATCCCCGACGCTATTTTACAAAAACCCGGCAAGCTGACTCCGGAAGAATTCGATACCATGAAGCTGCACACCACCCACAGCCGCAAAATCATCCAGACCATCATCGGCGATATTGAGGATGAACACTATGTGCGGCTGGTGGAAGACATTGCCCTCTATCACCACGAACGCTGGGACGGCACCGGCTATCCTGCGGGGCTTACGGAAAACAATATCCCTCTTTCGGCACGCATCATGGCTGTCGCAGACGTGTTTGACGCCCTCTACGAGGAACGCTGCTACAAACCACCCATACGCCCTGTTGAGCGCATCATGCAGATCATGTCGGAAGGGCGGGGCACGCAGTTTGATCCGGTCATCATTGACGTATTTATTGAAATGCTGCCGCAGCTGAAAGAAGTGCTTTCCCACTAAGAAAAAAGGAGCGTTGACTGCCTTGAACAACCTACAATTGAAAGCGGAACTTGCCAAAAGAAAACTGGAGCGTACCGTACTGGCTGTCTTAAGCCTCTACGCCGTCGCCATGTTTGTTACCGCAGTCCTTTCCGGATGGAGCATCTATATTCGGGAAATTCTGTTTCTGCCCCCGATTGCGGGCTGGTTTGTCTACTGGCGCGAATGCTGGGATCATGATCACAGGGCACAGTTCATCGCCGCCATGTGCTGGGCTGACTTCATTCTCTACGCCCTGTTTACGGAGAGTTTTTCTTCCATGCTGATCACCATGGCGGGCGTCATCGTCCTGCTAAGCATTTTCAGCCTGAAATCCATCCTCTACCCGGGAATTATCATTCCTCTTTTCCTTTTTCTCTACCATGGCTTTATCGCAAAGACGATTGTGATTGCCTCCGTACACGATCTTCTCAGACTTGCGATCCAGTTCATCTCCCTCTACACGATTTCCGCCGTCATATGGATCATTTTGAAAAACCGCCAGACGGCAAACGAGCTTCTGTTTGAGAATATCCGGGAACTGGAAATAGCCGAACGCAGCAAGAACGATTTTCTGGTCAATGTCTCCCATGAGATCCGTACCCCCATCAATGCAGTGTGCGGCATGAGTGAAGTCATCTTACAGGAAGACCTTCCTCTGGAAGTGCGGCGGGATGTGGTGGATATTCAGACTGCCGGAAGAAATCTTCTCGCAACGGTCAGCAATATTCTGGATTTTTCGGAGCTGGACACCGGGAAACTGGAGCTTGCAGAGGAAAGCTACAACATCACTTCCACCATCACCGACATTATCAACATGGCAATGACCATGGACAATGGCAAGCATCTGGAACTGATCGTGGACTGCGACGCCGATCTGCCCAGCAATCTGTTGGGGGATGAACAAAAACTCAGGCGCACCATTATCAATCTCTTAGAAAACGCCATCAAATTTACGAAAGAGGGCGGCGTGATCCTGCGCATCAAGAGCCGCCGTGAAGAATACGGTATCAATCTTTCCGTGAGCGTCAGGGATTCCGGCATCGGTATCGAACGAGCCGACCTGGAAAAGATCTTTTCAAGCTTCAGCCAGGTTGACACAAAACGTAACAGAAAAGAGGGCGGCGTGGGCCTCGGCCTCGCCATCACGCAGGCACTGGTGCGCAGTTTGGGCGGTTTTCTCACTGTGAACAGCACACCGGGAATCGGCAGCGAATTTCAGTTTACCGTTCCGCAAAAAGTGCTGGACGAGACACCCATTGTCTCCATTCGGGATAAAAGAAATCTCTACGCCGCCTGCTACATCAATCTGGAAAAATACGACTACACTGTAGTGCGCGAGGGCTATGAAAACTGCATTCGGCACATTACCGCCCAGTTTGGCTTCCCGTTCCGCGTCTGCAGAAACCTTCCTGAATTGAAACGCCGCATGGAACGCGAAAACTACTCCCATATCTTTATCGGCTGGGAAGAATACAGCGAAGACAGGCCCTTCTTTGACAAGTTAAGCGCTAAGATAACGGTGGTTCTTCTCCTGGATTATGACCAGGAACTTTTGGTGCCGGGGCAGATGCTGCGCATCTACAAGCCTTTTACCGTGCTTTCCATCGCCGCCGTCTTCAACGGTCAAAAGATCCTCGTCAACGAAGATTCTCACGTGAGTTTACATAATAAGTTTATTGCCCCGCAGGCCCGCGTTCTTGTGGTGGATGACAACGCCATGAATCTGAAAGTCATGGCGAGACTCCTTCTGCCCTATCAGCTCAAAGTCACCATGGCAGGCAGCGGACAGGAAGCCCTGGAAAAACTGAACACGCCGGACTTTGACTGCGTTTTCCTGGATCATATGATGCCGGAAATGGACGGTGTGGAGACGCTGCACAAGATCAGGCAGAAGCCCGGCCTGTACTACCAATCCCTCCCCATCATCGCCTTCACCGCCAACGCCATCGGCGGCGCGAGGGAAATGTTCATGTCGGAGGGCTTCAATGACTTTATCGCAAAACCGATTGAACTTAGCGTACTGGAGCGCATTCTGCGCCGCTACATTCCCTCCCAGATGCAGATCGTGATAGAGGACGAAGAGGGCGGACAAGCGCCTTCTTCCGGACAGTCCGGAGCATCCGTACCCACGGCGGCAGACGATGATTTGCACGCGCCCGGGACACAGGAAAAGAAAAAGGCCACGGCAGACGAAGCTTCTCTTTCTCTTCAAAATAAGTCTGCAAGCGACCGCCTGCGTCTTACCAAAGCCGGCATTGATCTGGAACACGCTTACGCTTACTGCGGCGACGAGGAAGGCTTCCGTGAAATCGTTGCCATCTTCCACGCGGAAGGAGAAAGGCGCCGGGAAAATCTTGCCCATTATTTCCGGGAGCAGGACTGGAAAAACTATGTGATCTGCGTCCATGCCCTCAAAGGGAACGCCAAAGGCATCGGTGCAGACGACCTTTCCGCCGCTGCAAAGGAGCTGGAATTTGCCGGTAAGGAAAATCGAATCGATTACATATTACAGCATCATGAAGCTATGATGGAACAGCATGACGCCCTCCTTGAGGCGCTGACGGACAACGTCTTTGTCTACCCCGACAAAGATGCGCCGTCAAACGAAAGCGGAGCGGAAACAGGCACGGATTCGTCTGTAACCGATGAGGAATCCTTAACGTCACTGATAAACGAGATTGCCGAAAAGCTATCGGCTTTTGAAATCGAAGGACTCTACCCGCTCCTTGACAGACTCTCTCTTTGCCGCACGGCAAACGGCTCCTTAAAAGAGATTGCGGATGAAATCCGCTCAATGGCTGCCGACTTTGATTTTCTCGGCGCGGCCGAAGTTCTGGAAAGAATGGAGAAATAGCGAATGATCAAGAAAATACAAAACTTTATTGAAAAAATGTTTTCCGAAAAGCTGACTTTTCACGAGCGGATGAATCACATGGTGCTTTTGCTTGTGTTTGCCGCCTCCGTGATCGGCACGGGACGTGTGTTTCTGGGCGCTGATTCCAGAGTGCTCTACGCGCTGCTTGCCATGTGCGCCGTCTCCGGTCTCGCCATATGGATTGCCGTCACGCGCCGCAATATGAAGCTTGCCTCCTGGCTTTTGATCATTGGCACCAACATGATCCTCTTTCCGATCGTCTTTATTCTAAGCGGCGGCACCCAGAGCGGCACACCTGTCTGGTTCGTGCTGGGACTCGTGTATATCTTCCTGCTGTTCGAGGGAAAGTCCTTTCTGCTGGCCTTTATCTTGTCCGCGCTCTCCTTTTTGTTGACTTATCTGGTCAGCTATTATAAACCGATGATCCTGCCGCCCTCCACCCGTTTCTACGGCTTTACGGATTCCTTTGTCACACTGTTATGCGTCAGCTGTTTCATCGGCATCCTCTTAAAAAGCCAGGCAAAAACCTATGAGCGGGAACGTCAGATCGCGGAACAGCAAAAACGGGAAGTGGAGCAGATGGCCCGCTCCAAAGATACCTTTTTTGCCAACATGAGCCACGAGATCCGCACCCCCATCAACACCATCATCGGCCTAAACGAGATGATCCTGCGGGATGATATTTCAGACGAGATCGCGGAAAACGCCATCAATATTCAGAACGCCAGCAAGATGCTGCTGACAACCATAAACGATATTCTTGATCTCTCAAAGCTGGAATCCGGCAAGATGGACATTGTGCCCACCCAGTATGAGATCAGCTCCATGTTCAGCGACCTGGTAAACCTTGTCTGGATTCGTGCTCACCAGAAAGACCTGGAATTTAAGGTGGACATAGACCCCGAGATTCCCTCTATGCTCTACGGTGACGAAGTACGGATCAAACAGGTCGTGACCAATTTATTGACTAATGCGGTCAAGTATACAGACACAGGATCTGTCACTCTGACAGCGAAATGTGAACGCATCGCCGCAGATCAGATCCTCCTGCGTATCTCCGTGCAGGACACCGGAATGGGCATCCGTAAGGAAAGCCTGGACGACCTCTTTAATTCCTTCAAGCGGGTGGACGAGTCAGACAACCGCAACATCGAGGGGACGGGTCTGGGTCTTAGCATCTCCAAACAGCTCATGGAGATGATGGGCGGCAAGATTACCGTAGACAGCGTCTACCACCAAGGATCCACCTTTACGATCGAACTGAAACAGCGTATTGTCAATGTACGTCCCATCGGCGCCATCAACTTTGCGGCGCAGAAACAGTTAAACCAGCGCGCCCGCTACAGGCAGACCTTTATCGCCCCGGATGCCCGCATCCTGGTGGTAGACGACAACGCCATGAACCTGATGGTGGCGGTGAAACTCCTCCGGGATACAAAAGTTCAGGTGGACACGGCGGAGAGCGGAAAGGAAGCCTTAAAGAAAACAGCGGAGAGTGCCTACCATCTGATTCTCATGGATCACATGATGCCGGAAATGGATGGGGCAACCACACTCCGCGCTCTCCGAAGCCAATCCAAAGGTTTCTGCCAAAAGACTCCTGTGATTGCGCTGACCGCCAACGTCATGTCTGACGCCGAGCAGGTCTACCGGAACATGGGTTTCGACGGCTATCTGGCAAAGCCCATCAGCACGTCTCTTTTGGAGGCCGGCCTGCTGCAGTATCTGCCGCATGAGCTGATCGAATTTCTCGCAAAGGAGGAGGAAGAGGAAGAAGCTGCCTATGAAGGTCCCAATCAGGTGAGCAGCGCAAGAAAGCGAAAAATCGCCATTACTGCTGACTGTATCTGCGATCTGCCAAAAGACCTTTTGGAACGGTTTCATATCCGCCTCATGTACTGCTATGTCCACACCAAAGAAGGACGATTTTGCGACCTCTTTGAAATTTCTTCCGACAGCCTGTTAGCCTATCTGGAAACCGAGGGCAATGAGGCTCATTCCTCCACGGCAGCTCCTTCCGAGTACGAATATTTCTTTGCGGAAGCGCTGGCGGAAGCGGAGCACGTCCTGCATATCACCGCAACCGCCGACCTAAGCGGCGCTTATCCGAACGCAAGTCAGGCAGCAGGCAGCTTCGACAATGTAACCATCCTGGACTCCGGACATATCAGCAGCGGTCATGGCCTCGTGGTTCTCTACGCGGCCATGCTTGCCGAGGAGGGAAAGACGGTTCCCGAAATCTGCATGGCTCTGGAAGCTTACAGAGAGCGCGTCTTCTCCAATTTCCTGGTGCCCGGCACCGCTACGCTCCACCGCTGCGGCAAGGTTTCCGGCGCCGTACACAGACTCTGTACCGTCTTAAACCTCCATCCTGTTCTGGCTATGTCCAAAAACAAGCTGGGACTGTGGCGGATTGAAACCGGCAACATGCACCAGGCAACCATGCAATATGTCAAAAAACTTTTTCGCCACAGCGCGCAGATTGACTCACGCCTCCTGTTTGTCACCTACGCAGGCTGCAGTGTGTCACAAATTGATGAGATCCTGGCTGTGGTGGAGCGCTATATCAAATTTGATAAAATCGTTTTGCAAAAGGCCTCCGCTACCGTATCGAGCAACTGCGGGATCGGGACATTTGGGTTGATGTTTGTGAAGAAAGAGAAGCAGGAGTCGTGACGATTTTGATTGACACTCTCAAAGCCGCAGGCTTACAATACATTGTGAAGAGCACGCATATAATACATAAGTCGCTAACATTAAAGGAGGATCTCACACATGAAATTCAATTTTCCCAAGAAAAAGGCAGGCAGAACGTTGTCTGCACTCCTTGCGGCAGCAATGATCGTCACCTCGCTTCCGCAGACGGCACTGACCGTTTTTGCTGCGGAAGCCGGCGGTACGGATACTTCGCCGATCATCGCTGACTCTGAATCGGATATCTCGTCTGAAATGGAAATACACGATGCCGAAACCCCCGATTCTGAGACATCCACAGACCAGGATGTACCGGACGATACATTAACGCCTGATCCTAACACGGCAGATGAAACGTTATCGCCTGACCAGAATGTGCCGGACGAAACGTTCCCGGATGATGGCGCACCTTCATCCGAAGACTTACCGACTCTATCACCTCTGGCAGAAGGAGATCCTGACAATCCGGCATCGCAATTTCAAGTTTCCTTTGAGCTTTCCGGACACGGTGAACCGATCGACCCACTGACCGTAGCCGACGGAAGTAAACTTGAAAATTCTGAAACTCTGCAGCCCACTGCGGAAGGCTATCGCTTTGACGGCTGGTACAAAGACGTCGATCTCAACCAACCCTGGGATTTTGAAAATGACACTGTGACGGAAAACATCACACTGTATGCAAAGTGGACGGCGGTTTTCACCGTTACCTTTAACCTTACCGCCATTTCTGAGGCAATGGAACCGCTGACCATAGACGCAGGAAGCAAACTGGAAAAAACCGAAGCCCTGCAGCCCACTGCAGAAGGTTATCGCTTTGACGGCTGGTATAAAGATACACAATACACACAACTTTGGGACTTTGACAATGATACCGTGACGGAAAATATCACGTTATATGCCAAGTGGACGGCTCTTTTTACCGTTACCTTTGTAGTTACCTACATCGGCGAGGCAATCGAACCGCTGACCGTAGCCGAGGGAAGTAAATTGGAAGATTCCGAAGCTCTGCACCCCATTTCGGAGGGCTGGCATTTTGAGGGCTGGTATAAGGATGAACAGCTGACGGAAAAGTGGGATTTTAGCAGAGATACCGTAACACAGGATATTACGCTGTACGCCAAGTGGCAGAAAGTAACGGATGGAACACACGTCGTCACTTTCAACCTCTCAGGTCAGGGTCCTGACTTCTACCGCTATCCTGCTTCCGGTAGCATTCTCGAAATACCTGAAGACCCGCAGCCCGCTGAGGTTGGTTACAGCTTTTCCGGCTGGTATCGGGATCAGGAATACACGCAGCCGTGGAATTTTGACACGGATGTCGTAACAGCAGACATCACTCTGTATGCCAAATGGACGGAAATCTTCTGCACTGTCATCTTCGACTTCCAGGGGCAGGGGACGAATGTCACGCAGTCAAATATCAAGTACGGCAGTCTCCTGACACAAACAGCGGAATTGACTCCGACAGCTGAGGGCTATCTCTTCCTCGGATGGTACAAAGACGCCTCCTTTAACGAAGCATGGGATTTTGCGACAGACACCGTAATGGCAGACATGACTCTGTATGCCCGCTGGCAGAGAGTTTATACCGTTACCTTTGATCTTGGCGGCAAAGGCACTAATATCGTAAAACACGATATTTATGAAGGCGCTATGCTCACCAAAACAGAGGATCTGACACCCACAGCCACAGGTTTCCATTTTGAGGGCTGGTATAAAGATCCTGAATGGAAAGAAATATGGAATTTTAATAAGGATACCGTCACAGGAGATCTCACGCTCTACGCTAAGTGGAAAGAAATTAAGGAAAATCAGTACATTGTCACCTTCTGTCTGTCAGGCCACGGAGAAGACTTCTACGATTACGTCGATCAGGACGCAAAACTGAAAGAACCCGATGAGCCGACGGAAGAAGGCTGGCAGTTTTTAAACTGGTATACCGATGAAAAATTTCATGAAACCTGGGATTTTAAGGAAGATAAGGTAACAGAAAATCTTACACTATATGCCAAATGGGCACAGCTCACCTCGCTAAAGGTAAGTGCAATCCCTTCCCAGCCTTTTACCGGCAAGGCGATCAAACCCGCGATATCCGTATACTACTCCGAATATAACGAGGAGGGAGAGGAATCCCGGACATTATTAAAAGCAAACAAAGATTACAAAGTCAGCTATCAGAACAACACCAATACCAACGTTTATGCGCAGGAGCAGGCACAGAAAAACGGTTCCTGGGAAGAAGGCGACACCCTCACCGGAGGAAGCAGTTCCACCGGCACGAAGGTCACAGGCGGCTTTCATCCTGCTCTGCCCTATATCGTCGTAGAAGGCAAGGGAAATTACAGCGGCAAACTGTATCTGAACTTTGAGATTACACAGATTTCCATCGGTGAGGGCGGTGAAAGCGCAGCAGCAGGCATCACCTTACAGTGCAACGACCAATTTCCGATTGGAAAGCCCAAAAAGGATCAGAAGACCATTGCTTCTTTTAAATACCTGAAAAACACCTTGAAGGAGAACACCGATTACACTGCGGCGATCAGCGATGCCGAAGCGACCGGCTCCATCCTCTCGAAAGACGATCCGATTTTTGACGGCGAAAACGGAGGCGGCGACTGTACCCTGACCATCACCGGCATCGGAAATTATACCGGCAGCATTGTCAGACCGATCATCGTCAGAGAGAAAAATACGCTCCTCAAAAACGCCAAACTTTCTCTGGGCAGCAAGTGTAAATCAAAGCCGCTCCCTGAGGAGGGCGGAGAAGTTACCCTGATTCCGGCCTGTTATGAAGTGGAAGAAGAAGAGCAATACGACAAGGATGGCGAACCGATTGAAGACGCCGATGGCAATATCAAAACCACGAAGAAAACCGTCTATAAACAGTACATCGACGGTGACTGGGTCGACTGCACATGGTTTTACGACGAAAACAAGGACGAAGAAGTTAGACGTAAGCTGGACAAAAACAACGCCTTCACGGTCAAAGTCGGAAACACGTGGCTGAAATATAGAGACGACTACGATATCGTCTATGCGAACAACACGTCCGTCGGCACCGCTACCATGACCATCAAAGGTATCGGCGAATATACCGGCTCCAAGAGCGTTACCTTTAAGATTACCGGGGCATCCGGCGCAAGCGGCGGAAAGAAGTTTAGTTCCGATAAAATCAAAGTAATCGGCTGGGTAAGTAAGATGCCTTATACCGGAAGCGAACTGACACAGTCTGTCACGCTGGAAACCAAAAAAGGCACTAAAGTTTATGATTGTGGATACGAAAACGGCGACGAAGAAGATTACGAAAAACCTAATGGCGATTGGGGTACGCGTAAGCATAAGCACAATAAGAACTGCGATTCTCATATAGAAGTAGAACACGCATTCGATGAGGGCGAATACACCGTAACCTACGTGAATAACATCCGCGTCGGCACCGCCACCGCCACCTTTACCGCGAACCCGGGATCCGGCTACTCCGGCAGCTTCAAGAAGACCTTTAAAATTACCGGCATTGATGTGGCTGAATTCGTCACCTTTGAAGGCAACGGTGAAACACTGGAACCAGACGTAACCGATGAAGATGTCGAGGTCGATACCGGTAGAAAGGACGAAGACGGCGAACCGATCTATACGGAAAAGCACATACACAAAGTAAATAAGACCAGAACCATGGAGGGAACCATGCCTTACGCCAAGTCAGGTGCGACTTTGGATTTCAGCCTGTCCTCCACGTTGGGAACGCTTGCGTTAAACAGAGATTACACAATCTCCTACAAGAACCATAAGAGTATTACCAAAATCAAGAGAACCAAAATATATGATTATGAGGAAGATGATGACGGTAATGTTATTGGCAAAGAATGGACCGGGGAGTACGACGAATCGCCTGATCCTTCCAAAATGGGTGTGCTGACCATCAAGGGCAAGGGCAACTACTCCGGAACGCTGAACATCAAATACCAGATTGTACAGGGCACCATGAATACCGAAGGCGCTGTGGTGACCGTGGATCGTTCCGCGTACAGTCCTTCCACAAAAGAATATAAGCCCAAGGTGACCGTGTGGACGCCAAACGCAGGTAAGCTCGCCTCCAATGAGTATACCGTCAGGTACGACAATAATAAGAAGGATGCCGTAACCGCATACCTGAATGGCAATGAAGATGCTCCTGCTCCTACCGTCACAGTCGCCTTCAAGAAAAACAATAATTATTCAAACCTTTGCGATGAGAAGGATGAGGAAGGTGCTATCACAAAATATGAGCCGATCGTATTAGAACCTGTTACTATGGAGTTTTATCCAAACAAGCTGACCGCCAAAAACCTCTATATCATCATTGATAACGAGAATCCGAAGGAGCTTGTCTATAACGGAAAACAAGTCACTAATGTAAGGCTGCGGGTCTACTACGGTTCTGACGCGGCAGTGAAAGACGCTAAGAAGAATAAGATTACAAACCACAGACTGCTCACTGCTGACACCGCCGAAGGCGGACAGTATGGCCTGATTCGCTTACGCGAGGCTTCTAAAGATGACGAAGGCAGCTACACAAGCGACGGCGATTACACCCTTACCTACGGTAAGAATAACGCAGTCGGCAAAAACAAAGGAAGTATCACTGTGAATGGAACCGGGATATATGGCGGCAGTGTCAGCCAGAAATTCCAGATCTTCCAGAAGCCTGTTTACTACAGCGTTACTGCCGATGAGTCTGTCGAGTAGTAATAAACAACAGCGGATGATTGCATATCAGAAAAGAAGGAGCTGACGGCTCCTTCTTTTCTGCCAAAATTTATCCATTCCAAACATGTCTCCAGCGCGCTCTCCCCTTCGGGACTCACAATATCGGGCACAGTGCCATACTCCTCACTCCCTGTGCCGTCCGCACTCACCCCGTACATCGGGCTGTACTGTACCACCAGACCGCTGTTTGGCAGGATCAGAAATACCGGATTCGTGCCGATCCCGTCACCGCTTGTCGTCCTGCCGACCAGCGTGGCAAAACCGCCGGCCTTTGAAAACATAGCCGCATACTCGGAGGAAGAATAATTGTTCTCGCTTACCAGAAGCCATATTTTTCCATCGAAGCCGTCTCCTGTCGGTTCCACCGTATAGTCTTCCCGCAAAAACCAGTCACAGTCCGCGGCATCCTCCCGATTCAAATTCGGCAGGGCAGGGAGTGCGCTGACAGGACGGTACAGACCGGATGCAATGCCTTCCTCCAGCCGCAGGAAGGTTTTGTTGTTCTCCCCGCCCTTGAGAAGCTGGTAGGTCGGAACGGTAACGGATTCCTTAATGAGCGGCGCCGCAACCAGCTCGTCAAAATACCGCATACTCCCACCCGGATTATTGGTAATATCAATAATCAGATTTTCAAAGCCGCTGACTTCCTCATAAAAGGGCAGCAGTACTTTGCGGTCAGTCTCCATCTGTTCGTAGTCAAATGCACCGATAGAGACATAGGCTGTTTTTCCCGGCTCCAAAATCTTCGTCTCCACATTGGCAGGCATTGTTTCCTCGAACGTCTCCGCTGCTTCTTCGTCCGCCTCCGCTTCCACGGACTCCCCGCGCCATCCGCCGTTTTCCTCTGCCCGTTTCTCCTCCGTCAGGCGCGTTTCTTCCTGATAAAACGCTGTCATGGCGGCATAGGTATTGCGAGAAACAGGATTGTCAAGCGCCTCTATATACGGCTCTTTCTCTGTTTCTCCCGACTCTTTGACATAAGTCCGCCAGGATGCAAGCTCACTCTCATAGCGCCGTCCCCAGAGGTCCAGATGGCCTGTGAAGGAAAATTCCCCGACAAATTCATGCAGCGTCTCATAAAATGCATTGTCATTCGCGCACTGTTCCACCTTTGTCCGATACGCCGTTTCCAGCGCATCCAGATCCGCTCCGGCCTGTCTTTTAGCCAATTTCACATAAGGGTAATTCTCTCGCAGGCCGTCGCACAAACTCTCAAAATCCGCCAGCCGCTGCTCTTTAGAAAGACCGCCCATCCAGTTTTTCTGTTCATCGGTCATTTCCGCAAGAACCTGTTCTCTGAGCGCATCGGCATTCTGCGTGCCCGTCTCTTCCTGCTTACCCTGCGCTGTTTCCGTACCCGACGTCTCCTGCCCGGTACTCTGCACTTCCTGCACTTTTTGCGTGCGCGTTTCTTCCTGTGTGACAGGCTGCCGCCCGCCTGCGCCACAGCCCGTCACAGCCATGGCCAGACCAAAGGCAGCCACCGCTGTCGACCAAATCATCTTTTTCATTCTCATACCGGCTCCACCTCCGTGCACGGCTCCGGCTCTTCACCGGCGGCCTTCATCTGCTGATCCGCCGCCGTTCCCTGTCCGCACATCAAAAAAGCCACCGTCACCGTAAACAGATCCGCGTCCGTCTCCACCATCAGCCTTCCGCCACAGGCCTCCGTAAAGCTCTTCGCGATGGACAATCCCAATCCACTTCCGCCGTCGGTGCGGCTTTCGTCGCCGCGCACAAACCGCTCGGTAAAATCCTTATTGCCCGTAAGCTCTACACTGGAAGTATTCTTAACGCGCACGACTGCCTCTCCGTCCTCTTCGGTAAGCGACAGGTATACTCTGGAGCCTTCCAGCGAATAATGCAGTGCGTTCTGCAAGAGGTTTTGGAACACCCGATAGAGTCTTTGCCCGTCCGCCAGCACAGATACTGGCGTATCCGGAATCACCGTCCGCATCACAAGCGTGCTTTGACTAATCTGGTCATTCATATCCGCAAGAGTCTGGCGCAGCAGCTTGCTCAAATCCAGCACTTCCATCTGCAGCGGCAGCTGCCCAGATGCCGCCTTACTGACTTCAAATACATCCTGTACGATGTTTTTCAGGCGCTCCGACTTTTCTCCTAAGATCTGCACATATTCTTTGACATGCTGTGGAAGATCCTGCTCCTGTCTTAATAACTCCACATAGCTGATGATGGAAGTAAGCGGCGTCTTGATATCATGTGACACGTTTGTCACCAATTCCACTTTCATCCTCTCACTCTTGACCTGTTCAGTCAGTGCCGTCTCCATGCCCTTCTGTATCTCATTCAAGTTATCCGCAGCTTCCTGTAAGTCGGTGTCTTCAGACAAAATAAGTTCTCCCGTCAGATTCCCCTCCCGCACCGCAAGGATTCGGTCAGAGAGTGCGCCGATGTCCATGGCAAGCCTGCGGTTCTTCTTCAAATCCCATGCCGTCAACACCGTAAAGACAGCGAGTATGGCAAAGGTCACTTCCATGACCAGCAGATAAGGCATTCCCACGCTCCATGCAGACATCCCATATTCCGCCGCAATCTCCACTGTCGTTGCTGTGACCTGTCCTAAAACAGCATCGGACAGCATATCGACTGTGCCCGGATTCTCCACAAACAGCGCATATAAACCAAATGCCGCCACAAACAGCGCAAGCAGCACAAGCTCCGCAATCAATGTCCATCTCTGCCTTTTCACCAGCCTTTTCTGGATCGGATACTTGAGGTCCTTACCCTTTAACAAGCCAATCAGCGGTTTTTTCTGCTTCTTTCCATTATACCGAACATCCAGCACCGCCAGATAAAAGAGCCCGAAAAGAAAAGCAAGATATATGCCGCTTAGCGCGATCCTGGTAAACTGCCAGGCGATATCGCCGCCTAAACCAACATCCCAATTGAATAAGCCTGCGTTGCCTAAATACCACGCCGCCTCGCTGAATGTTCCGCCGCCTTTGACAATGACAGTGAGAAACAGAATGACAAACAATACAAGTTTTGCTTCCAGACACAACTTCCCCAGAAAGCCTGCGATGCGCGCTGCCGCCTGTTTTCCGCTCTTTCGCATCAGGAAGGCAAGGAGCAGCAAAACTGCCGCTGCGCCCAGAAACTTTCTCGTCTGCTCCGCCTGATACTGCAAATAGACCAGATTGGTTTTCAGGCGGTAAAGTTCGCCGCCGTAACTTGCGTAACCGCTTCCCGTTTCGTTTGCCACCAGATAGCGCTGTGGATCCTTAGCCGCCGCCAGAAAAATGACCGCCTCCTTCGCCTTGTCCCCAAGCTGATAATTCGCATAACCGGGCACCCGCCAACGGCTTCCATCCGTGTAAAGCCCGTCGCCGTATACGTCCTCCTTATGACCGTCCTTTACGATCTCTACCTTACCGTCCCTCTCCCTGTTGAACCAGAGCGTGAAATTATAGGCTTTTGCGTCAAGAGCTTTCGCAAAATCTTCCCCGTTCCACGCTTCGCCCGCTTTTTCCTCATACGCCTCGATATTTGAGTAGAGAAGTTTGTTCTGATAGATCACGACATAGCGCAGATTTAAGTTCTTCGCCATATCCGCCATATAACTCTTTTCATCCGCATAGAAATAACTGTCGGAGCCATAATATCTGTAGCTGCCGTTCCCGTCAGCCCATGCGTATCCGCCGGCGGCAAGTCCGTATTCGTCGAGCATCTGCTCATACTGATGGGCGCGCAGTTCCTCCAGATATGCCAGATAATCGTCCATGCTGCCGCCAAAGTCTTCAAGCGTCAGCGCATATTCAGAAGCATCGCTTTCGACGGCAGAATCCTCTATCACAGCCTCCTCCTGCACCGCAGACGCCTCATTCGCAAATCGATCCGCCCACTCCTCATAGGATTCGTCCATATATTTATAGACCGCGCCCGTGGAATCCGTAAAATATCCCGAAGATGCATAGGTATGTCCGCCAGTCGCCACACCCAGAAGATCGGAGAGCCTGTTGCCGATGATCCATCGAAACTCCCCGCTTTCCTGATAATCTAACGGTCCCGCAAAGATCTTTACTCCACAGGTCTTAAGCAGCGCCACCGCTGACATCAGGTGAATGACCAAAATAGTCAATCCTGTTGCAAAAGCCAAAAAACTAATGATTATCCTACTTTTTTTCCATTTTGTATCCA
>DLAF01000021.1:0-43655 GCA_002492725.1 Lachnospiraceae bacterium UBA7054 | reverse complement strand
TTTTTTCCATTTTGTATCCAATGCCCCACACCACCTTTATATATTCCGGCTCTTTCGGATTGAGTTCAATTTTCTCGCGGATGTGTCTGATATGCACCATCACCGTATTCTCCGGCGAAAAGGACTCATCCTCCCAGACTCTCTCATAAATCTCCTCCGCAGGGAAAATCCTGCCCCTGTTCTTCATCAGAAGCTCCATGATCTTCGTCTCCGTAGCAGTCAGTCTGACCGGTTCTCCGTCCGCATAGAGCGTGCGTTCTTTCAGACGGTAACAGAGTCTGCCATTTACGATCTCGTCCTCCCCGCTTGGCGCATGGATACCGCCGAGACATGTGTATCTGCGCAGCTGGCTTTTCACCCGGGCCGCCAGCTCCTGCGGGTTAAAAGGTTTCGCCACATAATCGTCCGCTCCCATGGAGAGTCCCAAAATCTTGTCCGTATCCTCCGTCTTTGCACTCAGCACAATGATCGGCAGATTTTTCCGCTCTCTGATCTTCATCATGGCGGACAATCCGTCAAGCTTTGGCATCATCACATCCATGATGATAAGCTGTACCTCCGTCTCCGCCAAGATCCGCAGCGCCTCCATGCCGTCGTAGGCCTTTACCACACGGTACCCTTCCTTTTCCAACAGGAGGGCGATTGCCTTTACGATCTCTCTGTCGTCGTCCACCACCAGCACACATTCGTTCATTTGAAAACCGTACCCCCTTACCCTTAAGCCTGAACCCATCATAAAGTTAAGTCCTTATAAAAAAGTCGTGGGATTTCTTATAAAATTCTTAAAGTCTGCGCAGAAGCAGAGTCAAAAGTGACCGGCATCGTGTTGAATATTATGTCAACCACTCCTGCATTTCCTTCCCCGCAGCCCTTACTTC
The DNA here is from genome assembly GCA_002492725.1 of Lachnospiraceae bacterium UBA7054. GTDB lineage: Bacteria > Bacillota > Clostridia > Lachnospirales > Lachnospiraceae > UBA3282. The sequence goes on along the minus strand of DLAF01000021.1, from coordinate 42,777 downwards.
CTCAAGCAGTTCCCTCGCGGAAACCCGAATCGCGCCCGCTCCCATGATAATGATCTGCTCCAGTCCATCAGAAGTAGCCACCCGCACACGATTACTTTTGCGGCTCATCTCGTGGGTTACCTTCTCAATATACTGATCTGCGGTTTCGGCTTCTTTTGTATAAACCACGTCGATATTGTGGTAATGCTCCACACTGCCGGGATTTCCCTTCACCCGGTAAGCGTCAAAGACCAAAATCAGGTGCATTTTTCGGAAGGCCTGATAATTGCAGAGAATATCCTGAAGCCTGCCCCTGGCCGCGTTTAAATCCGTTTTCGCCAAACCGGAAAGCTCCTCCCAAGCGAAAATGATATTGTAACCGTCCACCAGAAGATAGTCCTCCTGCTTCGCCTGACTGCCTCGGTATTCCACCTCCGCAGGCTCCACCGTCTTTGCCCGGATGGTTCTGGCCCATCCCTGCTTTTTCGGCTCCTTTGTCCCATAGGTCCGCGCAAAGATCTCCTCTATCTCATCTTGACCAATAAAGTCAACCTGCGATTGTCCACCGTCTGCCCGTTTCTCGTAGCGCTCAGCGAAGTTCCCCATCCCCGCCCCAATATTATTTTGTTCCGTTTTCAGCACCGGCTCCAGATGCATATATTCCTCCACCCGGTCCCACTCCACCACAAATCCGGCTCCATGGGCGCAGAATACGGAACCGCAGGGATTCTCCAAATCGTGTTCCGCTTCGTAGCCGATCCGTTCTATGACTTCCTCCGCATTGTGGCAGGGTTCATACCCCTTCAATCGGGTTAACAGACGCCCCTTTCCTCCGGTATAGGCAAGCATTCGGGTATAATAGCCGCCAAATTCTGAGACAGGCACCGTTCCCGTAAGATACGCCTCCTCTCCCACTGTCTTAGGCGCATCAAAATGACCGCTCATGGCCCGGATATCCGTCATGGCCCGCCCCACCAGCGAAGCGGGCAGCTCCATACGAAATTCGTAAATCGGCTCCAGCAGCACGCTCTGCGCCCGGCACAACCCCTGTCTGAGCGCACGGTAAGTTGCCTGTCTGAAATCGCCGCCCTCCGTGTGTTTCAGGTGGGCTTTCCCCGCCGCCAGCGTAATCTGCATATCCGTGATCGGCGATCCCGTGAGGACGCCAAGGTGCGTCTTCTCTTCCAGATGCGTCAGAATCAAACGCTGCCAATTGCGATCCAGCTCATCCTCGCTTACGCAGCTCCTAAAAGTAAGGCCGCTGCCACGCTCTCCCGGCTCCAGGATCAAATGCACCTCCGCATAGTGTCTGAGCGGTTCAAAATGCCCCACGCCTTCCGCCACGTCCGCAATGGTCTCCTGATAGAGAACACTCCCCTCATCAAAATCCACATCCAGACCAAACCGCTCCCGTATCAGTTTCCTCAAAATCTCAATCTGAACCTCTCCCATCAGCCGCACATGGATTTCACTGCTCTGCTCCTGTATCACGGGGTGTAGCTGCGGCTCCTCTTCTTCAAGTTTACATAACTTTAAGTACGTGTCATGGACATCACATCCGTCAGGAAGATTGACCCGATAAGTCATAATTGGTTCCAAAATCGGCAGTACGCTCTCCCTCTCCGCACCAAGTCCCTGACCGCAGAAAGTGTGCACCGGCCCCAGGAGCGCGCAGATACTTCCCGCCGCCGCCTCCTGCACCGTCACATATTTTTCTCCCGAATATTGACGGATTTGGTCAATCTTTTCCACGCAATCTGTCGGACTGTTTGTCCTGTTCGATTTCGCCGCTCCATCCGTCTTCTGCCTGTCCCCGCTATCCGCAGTCGTGATTGTCTGCTTCACTTTCAGACTTCCCCCAGTCACCTTGATATGCGTCAAACGATTCCCCTGCGCATCCCTGGTGATTTTAAAGACCCTCGCCCCAAACACTTCCCCATACTTTGGCGCAGGTGCATAGGCGGAAAGCGCGTCAAGTAATGCCTCCACACCGTCCCCATACAGAGCGGAACCAAAAAAGCAGGGGAAAAGTTTCCGCCCGCCAATCAATGCGGCAATCTCTTTGTCGCTGATTGGCGGATGCGCATTGACCTGTTCCTGCTGTCCGTTCGCCATCCCCTGTGCATCTGCTGCCTGCTGCCCAGCAGTGTCCCGCTTCTCCATCCGCTCCAAATATTGCTCCAGCAGCGCTTCCTCGCAGACCGCAACATTCTCATAAAACGCGTCTGTCCGCTCCCCGTCACGGCAGGCAAAGGACACACAACGCCCGTCCAGCTCTTTCTGTATCCCCGAAAGCAGCCGGTCTGCATCCGTCCCCGGCTGATCCATCTTGTTGATAAAGAAAAAAACAGGCACGCCGTAGCGCTCCAACAGCCTCCATAAAGTCAGCGTGTGGCTCTGCACACCATCTGCTCCGTTTATGATGAGCACCGCACAGTCCAGCACCTGCAGCGTCCGCTCCATCTCCGCCGAAAAATCCACATGTCCCGGCGTATCCAACAGTGTCACTTCTATCTCCTTCCAGGAAAAACGCGCCTGTTTGGAAAAAATGGTAATGCCCCGATCCCGCTCCTGTGCATCCGTATCCAGAAACGTATCCCGATGATCCACACGGCCGGGATTCCTGATCTCTCCCGCCGCATAGAGCATGCGCTCCGCCAAAGTCGTCTTACCCGCATCCACATGCGCCAGCAGACCAATGACTGCTTTTCGATTGCTCATATCGTCCCTCATATCGTCCCCCATAACTTCCCGTTTACGCGAACATGTCCCGCCGATAAGCGAGACATGCCTCAAAAATATGATATGATGTTACCACCAAAAAATCGCACTTGTAAACTGCCAATTTATTGCAAAATATCCGCCAGACGCTCGATACCGGACTGTACCTTTTCCATGGATGCCAAAATGGTTTCTACACCCGTTACCTGTTCCTCCGTTGAAGAACTGATTTCCGTCGTTCCCTGCACGGAGATCTGCGAAATCTTCTCCACCTGCTGCATCGCATCCAAGAGTCTTTCCTTGATCTCAACGATACCGCCAAGCTCACCTTTTAACTTATCCGTCTCCTCTATAACCTGTTCAGAGGATTTTAACATGGTATCAAAAATCTTCACCGTATCATCCAGCTTCTCATTGGACTCCTGTACAATCACACTGTTGCGGTCGATCACCTTATTCGTTTCGCCGATGGTGGCAATGATATCCTTCAGAATCGCGTCAATCTTCTGTGTTGCCATAGCTGATTCTCCGGACAATGCGTTGATCTCATCCGCAACCACTGCAAACCCCTTACCGGCTTCGCCTGCTCTGGCCGCCTCAATCGCCGCATTCAATGCCAGCAGATTGGTCTGCTTTGCAATCTGACTGATACTGTCAATGATCTCACCAATGGAACTGGACTTCTGCGCCAATGCCGCCATGCCCTCGGACGCCACCTGCGTCGCCTTGATATTTTCACTGAACTTCTTGGAAAGCTCCTCGATGGCCACGATGCCCTCATTGTTCTTTTCTTCCAACTGCTTTACGTTCTCAACCGTCTGCAGTACTCTGGTCTCGGAGTCCCCGATCCTGCTGTCCAGATTGTTGAATATCTCAATACTGCCTTCCACCTGCTTAATCTGCTGCTCCACACTGGCCGAAATTTCCTCGGTAGATGCCGCGATTTCCGATGAACTCTGTTCAAAACCGTGTAAGGAATCATAGATGGACTGAGAAGACTCCTGCAATCCCTCAAATGCTCCTCTCACACTGTCGAGAAGCGCTTCCATCTCCCCTTCCTTTTGCTCCACTGCCATAAAGAGAGATTTTGCCCTGAACACGATAAATACGGCCGCCGCGATTGCAAGCAAATACACCATAATGATAAACACCCAGATAGAAAGCGTATACATACACAGATACGCATCTCTAAAAATAATCAGCGCCAAGGCATTGACTATAACGGTCACCGCTGCGCATACCTTGATTACGGACACATCATAATAGGGTATTGCCAAAAACAGGATCAGGAAATATGCCTCCACCATCGCACCAAACGTGCCGGGTGTTCCAAACGCCAAAGTAACTGCACCAAAAAACGGCAGCACGGAAATGTACAGATACTTTGCATATGTACCAAGCTGCTTTTCAAGCGCCTTGATGATGAGTGCGGAAACCACCATCAGCAAGACAATTGCATCCCTGATACCGCCTCCGTTAAACAGGAATACATAGAGAAATGCTACAACCGGGATGGAAATCAGAAACAGGAACAAGATCATATTCATTCGTTTCTCTTCATTTTTAAGAATCTCCAAATTCAATAGACATACCCTCCTTCTCCTGTGTATCTTCGCCCAAAAAGCATTCACCATATAGTACTTATGATACAGTAGCCAAACGGGAAAGTCAATCGCAATATCGCATTTTCATAGTTTCCCTCCCGCCAAAATTTCGTTTTCCGCCGAAACGTTTTCCGCCGCTTCCGTAAGGCTCACCGATCGAAGGTAATGCTCCGGTTTGAACATCTTTTGATAAAGGGTATCAAGCGCCTCTTTTGCGGGCTGCTGCCTACGCCTCGTACCCGCATCCTCCATCCGCCCGCCAAGACGCCTGTATAAAACGCTGTAGTCCACCCCAAAGAGAACCGAACGAAGCGTTGTCATCTCACAGCCGCAGGAAAGATAAAAGGCGATCCGCCGCTGTCTGGTCAGGCGCTGGTCTTCATTCTCTGCCGCCGAAATTCTCTCCGACTCGATATAAAGTCCTTCCACCTTTGGCAGATTTCGGGTAAAGTATTCCTCAAAAAGTAAAAAAGCGCAATGGCCAAGCCCTTCCCCTCTTTTGTCTTGCAAAATTGCAAAATAATCCAGAAGTGCACACCCCGTCTCCTCGCAGAGAATAAAAACGGCATAGCCCGAAAGTTCCCCGTCTCCGTATATGCCCAGCGTAAAGCCAAACCCCTCTTCCATGCTGCTTAGAATGTGGCTTAAGGGTTTTAGCTCATCCGACGGAAAATCCTGTTTCATATACATCTCATATATCTTTGTCAATTCGTCTCTGTCCAGTTTTTTTACGGTATAAGACATGTCTACCCTGCTTCCTTCCATTCTCATGGTTTACATAATGCATATCAACTCATCTGTCATATCCCTGCACATACACAAAAGTCTCTCCGTCATTCTCCCTGCCCATGCGGTAATCCGGATGTAACACCGCCTCCACAAAGGCCCGCCCCGTGGGCTCTGCCACGATCACGGAAAGCCCCAGCGCACGCTCCACATCCTGCACGGTAACATCGTCCAAAAAAATCTGCTCCCCACTGCGCAGCATGTTTGCCGGAATCAACAGGGTGTCTCCAAGAGCCTCTCCCGCCTGCTGCCGCTTTCTTAACTGTGCGATCAGATCCTGCCCCGTAACTAACCCCGCCACGGTGATCGTCTCCCCGAAAAAATCATTGCGGATTGGATAGACCTGTATGGTCAATCCAGGGCAGACCCTGCACAGTTCCTCCGCTGCCTCCCGTATCACGGCAAATGCCAGTTTTCCCGTGGCTATGGAGAGGGTGCGACTGACTTCCTGCAGTCTTTGTTGACCGTCTTGGTCATTCGTTATCCCCCGCATTGCCTCCACAAATTCTTCCCGAAAAAGCCGCAGCATCCCCACACCGTTTTCCAGCTGGATATAGCCGTCGTAACGCTCCTCCTCCGGAAAATCCCGCTCCGCGAGGAGATAAAATTCATCGCTGGCATGCACGAAATGCAGACCATATTGGTCAAAACAAACTTTCTGGTATGCCTCTATCATGTCAATGATTTCTTCCGCTTCTTCTTTCGTGAACAGCTCTAACGGATAAAGCCCTTCCCTGAATTTGGTAATCCCCGCCGGCACCACCGACACGCTGCGCATAAAAGGCAGATACTTCATCAGATCCGTAATGCTGCGCCTTAGCTCTTCCCCGTCATTGACCCCCTTACAGCACACGATCTGTCCGTTCATCTCCACATGCCCCTCATAGAAACGGTCAAGAAAACGCAGCTTCTCCCCCGCGAAGCGGTTGTGCAGCATCTTACACCGAAGTTCCGGATTTGTAGTCTGTACCGAGATATTGATCGGCGCAAGCTGCATCTGAATGATACGTCCGACATCGTGTTCGTTCATATTGGTAAGGGTGATATAATTGCCCTGCAAAAAAGAAAGCCGGGAATCGTCATCCTTAAAATACAGGGTTTCCCGCATTCCCGGGGGCATCTGGTCGATAAAACAAAAAATACATTTGTTACTGCAGGAACGGTAGTCGCTCATCAGGCTGTTTTCAAACTCTACGCCCAAGTCCTCGTCGTAGTCCTTGTCGATCTCCAAAAGCCATTCCTCGCCGTCCGCCTTTCTCACAAGCACTTCCACGTACTCGTCCTTCATCAGATAGCGGTAATCAAAAACATCCTCTATTTCGTAATCATTTATGGAAAGAAGGATGTCTCCTGCCGCGATCCCCATCTCCTCCGCGATGGAATCCGGCAGGACCTCCTTCACCACATGTTCTGTCCTCTGCAAATCCGCACTCCTTTTTTACCTGTTTGGTCGAAATCCCTGCGGAGAATGCCGCTTTTGGGGCATTCTCTCGAATGAGACATAGTACTTCTCATTCTGTTTACCAATCCGAATCCCAGTCATCGTAACCGCTGTCCCAGCTGTCGCCGGAATCCCAGTCATAATCGTAATCCCAGTCGTCGCTCGCCCACTCCTTCTCACTGTACCAGGACGATTCGGTGAAATCACCCACCTCATAACCGCTGCGCCAGCTACCGGACTGATAGTAATCATCCGCGTTCTTTTCAAGCTCCCTGTCCACCTGCGTCGGCGACCATTCCTCGTCATAATCGTCCCACTCATACCAGCAGGAGGTGTCATAATAGTAGGTGTTATTCCGATAAGAATAGTATCCGCCGGAAGGCCCTGCCGCAAACCAGCCGACAGCCAGCATAACTACCACCAGGCTCCAAATGATCACCTGGTATTTCAGGCATCTGATCAGAATTTTTGAGGCTCTGTCAGACGCCTTAGCGCCCTTTACGCCTTTCGCGCCCATTTGCCGCTTCTGCTCACTGACCCGCTCGTTGATCTTCATGTAAAGCTCGTTGACCGCGTAAGCCTCGTCATTGCCCTCATAACGGACCGCGCGGCTGCCGTCGGCCTTATTCTTATAAACGACGAAATTGCCGGTTCTCTCGTCCCTGTAAATACCAAAGGCCTTCGCGCCCCGATAATCCTCTCCGAGAAACACCCGCATATCCTGAAGCGGCAGATTGTGGCGCTGGCAGTAAACCCGCAGTTCCTCAATGGTTCTCGGAACGCCGTAAGCCGTCCTTTTCACTTTGCTGTTTGCCGCGCCGCAATGCGGACAGGTCTGCGCCGTCTCCGGGATCATCTGTCCGCAGTATTCGCATGGTATTTTCATGGATTTCCTCTTTCCGTGCATTTTGACTCAATTATACAGGAAAGTCACCCTAAAATGCAAGAATGGAAACGCGTCTATCGGCCACCTTCTGCCGTTTCGCCTTTCCCTCCTGCGCAATCCGCTGGTTTACATAACATTCTGTCAGTCGTCCAAAATCCGATATTGCAGCATTTCGTATAAAAGCCTCGTACCTTCTTTGATTTCCGGCGGCAGAAGCGCGCGGGCTACCGGCTTATACCCCTCCTCAGGCGCGTCGATACGCTCCAAATTTGCATAATCCCCGTCAATACCCGCTACCCGATACTCAAATGTGTTCATACTTTTCTCCATTTCCCGGCTGCTTTTGTCTTCATTATGTTGAGACAGCGTATCAAACGAATTTGTGTCTGCCTCTTTGGCCTTCACCCTTTTACCACAGTATACCCCATTCTTTGTAAGAGCGCCATATCCGTTTCCACGGTAATGCCCGCCGTGGTCAGCATATCCCCGCTGATGGCCGCGTTTGCGCCTCCGGCAAAACATTTTTCTCCTTTATCTAAAAGAAGCCCTCTGCCGCCTGCCAGACGAATGGAAGCGTCCGGAATGATAAAGCGGAAAATGGCCACGATCCGCCGTACCTCATCATTTGTCAGCACCGAATTTTTTTCATACGGCGTACCCGGAATCGGGTTTAGCACATTCACGGGCACAGACTTCACACCAAGGTCTCTCGCCGTGAACACCATGTCGATCCGATCCTCCATCGTTTCCCCAAGTCCCATGATACCGCCGCTGCAGACTTCCAGTCCCGCCCGTTTTGCCGCCCGCAGCGTCTCCATCTTGTCGGCGTATGTATGGGTCGTGCAGACAAACGGAAAATACCGCGCAGAAGATTCCAGATTACAATGGACGCGGGACACCCCCGCCTCTTTCAGCTTTTTAAAGTCCGCCTCGTTAAGCAGGCCAAAGGAGACACAGACCTCTATGCCGGCCTCACGGCGCACCGCACGGATGCTCTCACAGACCTGCTCTATTTCCGCCTCCGAAAGCCGCCTGCCGCTGGTGACAATGGAATAACGAAGCACGCCCTGCGCCGCGTTGCGCTTTGCCTGCTCCACGATCTTTTCCGTGGAAAGAAGCGGGTAAGATTCCCCGCATGCCGTTGTATAGTGCGCGCTCTGGGCACAGTACTTACAGTCCTCCGAACACCGCCCGCACTTTCCGTTGATAATGGTGCAAAGGTCGAAGCGATCCTTACAAAAATGTTCCCTGATCTCATCCGCCGCCGCGCAAAGTTCCTCCAAAGGCGCCTGCGTCAGGGGCATGACCTCCTCCTTGGTAAGAAGTTTCCCCGCATATAACTTTTCCTGTAACTCTTTTACTTTGTCCATCTGTGTCTACCTCACTTCACGCAAACCATGCCTTCATCGCAGAAAGGATCTGCACCAGCTCGTTCTCCTCGATCACATACGGCGGCATCGCATAGAGATACTTCAGAAACGGTCTGGCAAACACGCCCCGCTTCGCCGCAAATTCCTGATATCCCGCAAGATGAGCACCATCATATACTTCTACGCAGATACAGCCGCCCATGATGCGCACTTCCTTTACCTTCGGATTGGAAAAACCTGCCATCTCCCGCTTCATGATCTCCGTAATCCGATGAATTTTCGTCATATAGTCCTGACTCTCAAACAGTTCAATGGAGGCAAGCGCCGCACTGCAGGCCAGCGCATTGCCCATAAACGTCGGGCCGTGCATCAGCGCAAGCGCCGGGTCATCCCCGTAAAAACCCTGATACACCTTTTCTCCCGCCACCGTCACCGCATGACCGATGTATCCCCCTGTCAGCGCCTTTCCAAGCACCAGGATATCCGGCAGCACCTCGTCCGCCACAAAGCGATATCCTGTCCGCCCAAATCCCGTGGCTACCTCGTCAAAAATAAGCAAAACGTCATATTGATCACAAAGCTGCCTTGCCCGCCGCAGAAAGGCAAGATCGTACATCCGCATACCGCCCGCTCCCTGTAAGAGCGGCTCCACGATAAAGCAATTGAGCTCATCGTAATGTTTCTCAAAAACCTCCTCCAGTGCCGGAATCTGCGTTGGAATATGGATCACGCCCTGCTTGTTTTCAAAGGCAAAATGATAGTCCTCGTCGTCTCCCACCTCCATCGCCTTAAACGTGTCACCGTGATAGGAATGGGTGAGCGAAAGCACTGTTTTGCGCGCATCTTTTCTGTTCACATTGTACTGCAGCGCCATCTTTAAAGCCACTTCCACCGCCACCGAACCCGAATCCGAAAAAAAGCAGTAGTTTAAATCGCCCGGCAGCCAGTCCGCCAGCTTATCGGAAAGCCTCTGCACCGCCTGATGTGTCAGCCCTCCTAACATCACATGGGAAAAAATATCCGCCTGCTCCTTGATGGCCTTCGTGATCACGGGGTGCTTGTACCCGTGGATCACGCTCCACCAGGAGGAGACGGAGTCGATCATTTTGTCTCCTTCCTTTGTGTAAAGGTACACGCCCTTTGCATCCACGATCTCAAAGGGCGGCTTCATGGTCTTCATCTGTTCATAAGGATACCAGATCATTGCAACTTCCTCCTTCTTATGGTAGTGGTATTATGTAAACCATATTCCATCAGCGATAGAGTCCCCGCAGCACATCCGCATCCATGCGCAGCGCCCGATCCCCCTCCTGCACACAGGCAAGCGTTTTTAAGCCTGTCAGTTCCTCGCACATGCGGATGTTATCTTCCTCCATCACATCTCCCGGATGAAAACGGTTAAAGATCATCCCCACAAGGGGAATGCCTCGGGCGCGCATATACTCTGCCGTGAGCACCACGCTGTTGATGGTGCCAAGCCCCGCATCGGCTACCAGCAGGCAGGATAAGGCAAGCGCCCTGATCACATCCTCCAGCATGATTTTCTTCTCATCATAACGGATGGGACAGAGAATCCCACCGCTGCCCTCCACAGTCACATATTCGTATTGTTCACAGACTTTCCGAAAGCCGTCCTTCACCACGGAAAGCTCCACCGGCTCCCCCTCGATCCGCGCCGCCAGATGAGGCGAGTACGCGTTTTCATACAGATAAGGACACATTTCCTCCACGGGCTGGGCGATGCCTGAGACTTTCTTCACGGACAGGGCGTCTCCCGCAAGCAAAGTACCGTCGTCCTTTCTCTCATTGCCGCTCATGGCTGCCTTGTAGTAGGCGGCACGCTCACCGCTCTCAACGAGTTTTTTAATGACCAATCCGGTCACATATGTTTTCCCCACATCCGTACCGGTTCCCGTAATAAAAAGACTTTTGCTCATTTTTCAATCTAATCCTCCATGCCGAAGCTTCTTTGACCAAGCATTTTCTGAAATATAGGTCTGACCCGAACGGTCAATATGGCTGCCAAAAAGCACAGAAAGATGTCCCCCGGCACCACCATCACAAAACAGTACAGGAATAGCGGCCCAAGCGCAATGGGTGTATCAATCACATAATTGCAGATCACATAATAATAAATCATTCCTGTCGCATAGACGATGAACAGCCCCAGAAAGTTCACGGCAATGACCCACCCGGTCAAAAGTTTCTTTCTGCGCTCCACCATCCTGCCCGTCACATAAGTCGCCAGCAAAAAGCCGATCAGATAACCGAAGCTGGGCTTTAATATGTACCAAAATCCGCCGCCCTCCGCAAAAACAGGCAATCCCACCAGTCCAAGCAGGATATAAACGAAAACGCTCAATGCACCTTTCCTGCCGCCCAGCAGAAGCCCCGCCAGCATTGTGAACAGAAACTGTAACGTAAAGGGAAGTACCGGAACAGGGACCTTGATAAAGGCGCCCGCCGTGATCAACGTAGTAAACACCCCGCAAAGCACCATATCCTGCGTACTGATCCTCTGCCTGGGAACCGCCTTTCTTTCATGCCCGGCCCTGATACCCTGTTCGTAAATTTTTTGCTCTGCCATATTGACCCTCATTTCTGAGCAACTTGTTGCAAAAATCAGCTCATCAGCATGATTTTTCAACCCGCTCTCCTATTGTCAACCTTTTGCAACACGCGGTTAACAATAGGAGTATAGCATATTCACAGGGTTTGTCAAGCCTGTCCAAAATCACACAATTCCCAACAATTTTCCCGCCCAGTACAACACGCCCAGCACCCAGCTGGTAAAGATGCCGTAGAGGATCACGGGACCTGCGATGGTGAATATCTTACAGCCGATACCGAATACCTGTCCCTCCTTCTGGTACTCGATTGCTGCCGAGGCCACGGAATTGGCAAAACCCGTAATCGGCACAAGAGCCCCCGCGCCGCCCCATTCCACACACTTGTGATAGATGCCAAAGCCGGTCAAAAGGACGCTCGCCAGCACCAGAATCATGGAACACCAGGAGCCCGCCGTCTCCTTGTCGATCCCCATCCTGTTCGTCGCATAATTTAAGATCATCTGTCCGATCACACAAATCAAACCGCCCACCAAAAATGCCTTGATCATGCGGGCACTCATGCTGTACTTCGGCGTGGCCTGCTCCACCTTCTGCTGATAAGCCTGCTCCCGCTCCTGTTTCGTCATCTGTTCTGTCGATTTTGTCTGTTCCATCTTGTTCTCTCCTCTTTTCTTCTTTTTTTCTTTTCTTCTTTTTCTGTCATAGTCGATTGCAAAATTCATCTTAGTGCGACATTAATTGTGCAAATAGTATAACCATAAGCAGACCCTTGAAAGACGCCGGCATTTAGATGCTGTATTTTAGCATCTTATGTGCCGCTGCGTCTTTCACGGAGCGAAAGCGCGTCTGCGTTGGTTATGCTATTTGTACAATTTCAACAATCAAAGAAAGGATTGCACAATCACCTGTTTTTTCACCCTCCATTAAGAAATACCTGCTGCGTAAAGTAAATCAGACTCCCGCACAACTTCCCAAGCGCCACAGAGAGAATCGCCACCCCCAGCCCGTGGCGGAAACCGATCCTTCTCGCAAACACGGGTATGGTGTTTAGCATCTCCGCAATCGCAAGCGCCAGACACCCCACGAAAATCCCTGCAAACACACCGAACACAATCAGAAACACGGTGCCTGCCAGATTCCAGACGCCTGCAGTTGCCGCCCCAAAAAGCGCCCTGCGCTTCACGAAAGCCCCCACTTGTCCCCACTCTCCGAAGATGCTGAAAAAGCTGCCGATCAACGTACCGAATATCACCATCTCCTCCAGCACAAACACCTTTTTTGCCACATGCATCTTCCCCGCGAATCGGGGAATCAGTCCCACGGAGATCAGCACTGTGAATACCCCCGCCGACACGATCAGTCCCGCGCTCACCCCGATTACAGCCAGCAAGAACTTACTAAGAAACATCAATGGTCTTTCCCTCCCTGTCCGCCGTCGCAATCAGCGCCTTGTTCACATCCTCCTCATAGATCCGCATCTCCACTTCGATCGGCGTCGGATCCTTGGTGAGCCGTCTGCCGCCGATATGGTTAAAGAAGACAATAATGCCCACCGCCAGCCCCACCGAATAGGAAAGCTCCAAAACGCCGTAGCCGTCGCTCGGAAGGCCGGTCACCATTTCATAAAGTTTGGAAAACACGTCGTTAATCCCGATATCGTTATGAAAAGCCATGATGGTAAAGGCCGTACCGAAAAAGCTGACCAGCGACACAAAGGCAAGCTTGCACCACTGAACAAATCCCTTGTGCCTGTCCACGTCGATCCACTCCACCAGCACATCCGTCTCCCCCAGATTCTCCACGCTTGCACCAGGACAGGCCTTTTCAATCTCCTCGATTACGCGCAGGATGCTGATGATCTGCCGCTTGCGCGCCCCCTCCTGAAACTGCCACAGCCTGAGGGATTTTGCCTTCGCAAGCACATGCGGATCCGAGCAGGTCAGCTTCCCGATATCCTTCACGCAGACCTCCGGCGTCTGCACCTCCACATTCTGTTCCGCTTTCAGATAAATCGTTGCATTGCTGGTTGACATAACTTCTCCCATCTGTTTCCATTACTTGTTATAAATCGTATTATAAGAAAATTTTTTTATTTTATACACCATGGGCTTATGGTACACTGTTCTTATCTATTATTCATAAAGGAAAAAAATACGATGTCGGAAAAACCGTTTTGGGAACAGACCTATGCAGATTTAAATGTCTCCACATTTTCCAAAGGCCCTACAATGGACGTCAACGAATTTTACGAACTCTTCCCGAAAAATGCCCATGTATTGGACGTCGGGTGCGGTGAGGGAAGAAACTCCCTCTTTATGGCGAGTCTGGGCAATGACGTGGATGCTTTTGACATTTCCGAAAACGGCATCAAAAAGGCAAAACACATTGCTGACCAAAAGGGTCTGCATATCAACTATTTCTGCTGTGATTTAGCGTCATTTGTTTTTGAAAAGGAGTATGACATCATCCTCTCCCACGGTGTACTGCATTTACCTTATAAAGATGTAAGAGATACATTTATTGAAAAAATGAAGGCTCATACAAAAGTCGGCGGTTACAATGCCATAGGTATTTTTACAAACCGCTGCCCCGCAACGCCCGATAATGCACCCTATACACACAGTCTTTTTAACGTAGGCGAGCTTCCTGATAAGTATAAAGACTGGGAGATTGTTCATCATCTGGAGGGAACATTCACAGATTCTCATCCGGGCGGCATCCGACACGAGCATGCCTTTGAGAGAATCATTGCAAAACGCGGGCTATACTGAAAATACATCAACCATCAATCCGTCCGCCAATGAGGCGGCAGAAACCGACATGGAGGAAACTATGAAAACAGACAAACTTCTCTTTGGTGCAGCCTACTACGACGAATATCTTCCCGTAGACCGCATCGAAACTGATATGGAAATGATGAAAAAGGCGGGTATGAACGTGATCCGCATCGCGGAATCCACCTGGAGTACCTGGGAGCCGCAGGACAATGTTTTTGACTTTACGCACTTACACCGAATGCTTACCTGCTCAAAGAAGCACGGCATTCAAGTGATCGTGGGCACACCTACCTATGCCGTTCCCACCTGGCTTGTCCGCAAATACCCTGATATCATCACCGAAACCCACGACGGTCCGGGCCGCTACGGCCACAGGCAGAATATGGATATCGCCCACCCCATGTACTTAAAACACGCGGAGCGCATCATCCGCAGACTGATGGAAGAAGTGCAGGCATACGACCATGTGATCGGCTTTCAGCTCGACAATGAGACCAAGTCTTACGACACCTGTTCCGCCTACGCACAGGACAAATTTATCACCTATGTACGGGAACTGTTTCACGATGACTTAGACCGCTTAAACGAAGCCTGGGGACTGGATTATTGGAGCAACCGCATAAACGCCTGGGAAGATTTTCCCGATGTGCGCGGCACCATCAACGGCAGTCTGGGCGCGGAATATCAGAAATTTCAGCGAAAACTGGTAACGGATTTCCTCGCATGGCAGGGCGCCATCGTCGCAGAATACGCCCGGCCGGAGCAGTTTATTACCCACAATTTTGATTATGGCTGGCATGATTATTCTTTTGGTATCCAACCTGAAGTAGACCAATGGGAGGCAGCGCGTTCCCTGACGCTGGCCGGCTGTGATATCTACCATCCCTCCGCCCAGGATCTGACCGGCAAGGAAATTTCCTTTGGCGGCGCCATTGCCCGCTCCTTAAAAAAAGACAATTATCTGGTTTTGGAAACCGAAGCCCAAGGCAACCACGGCTGGCTCTCCTACCCCGGACAGCTGCGCTTACAGGCGTTCAGCCATCTGGCAAACGGTGCAAACTGTGTAGAATACTGGCATTGGCACTCCATTCACAACGCCATTGAATCCTACTGGAAGGGCGTTTTAAGTCATAATCTGAAGGAGAATGCCACCTATCGGGAAGCCTGCCGCATCGGCGCGGACTTTTCCGAATACGGTACTCACCTGGTCAATCTAAAGAAACACTGTCAGGCCGCCATCCTGTTGGACAATGAATCCCTGACTGCCCTCCAGTGGTTTCCCACCGGCGGCGGCCTCAGCTATAATGAGATTTTCCGTCGGCTCTACGACGCGCTCTATGAAATGAACGTAGAGTGCGACATTCTCTCGGCGGAGGATGATATTGACTTATATAGTCAGTATAAGGTTTTGATTGCACCCGCCCTCTACAGCGTCTCCGACACCATGGTGGAAGCCCTGAAGCGCTATGTCAAAGCGGGCGGCGTCCTGCTTGCCACCTTCCGCACGGCGGTGGCAGACAGGATGTTAAAAATCTATCACGACGATCTGCCCCACGGCCTGACGGATGTGTTTGGCATGACCTACGATCAGTTTACGGACGCTGTACAGGTTGGGCTGAAAGGAGAACCGAATCCTTGTGTCCACAATTGGATGGAACTTCTCCTCCCCGATACCGCCGAGACGCTGGCCTTCTATGACCACCCCCACTGGGGTGACTGCGCTGCCATCACGGGAAATCATTTTGGCGGGGGCTATGCCGCTTATCTTGGCTGTTACACCGACGCGGACATCGTCAAAAAGCTGCTCTGTTTTCTCTGTGAAAAGGCAGGCATTGCCAGAGAAGAAGCCGTCTGGCCCCTGATCGTCAAGCGGGGCACAAACGGCCTGCAAAAAGAAATCACATATTATTTTAATTATTCCGAAAAACCGCAGGAAACCATTTACCACGGCCCGGACGCCCGTGTGTTACTTTCGGGGCACGAATCTTCGGAAAACAACGCAGGCGCTTCCCACGAGGGAAAAAGTCTTTCCGTCGTACAGGAAGGAGACCGTCTCTCCCTCTCCTGCTGGGACTTCCTGATTCTGGAAGAAGTATAAAGCAGATCATACTTTTCCCGCAGCTTTATGATCTGTGCCATCATGGGCGATGCGTGATGAAGATCGATCGACTGCTGATCTTTCCAACTGTCAATCAAAAGCACCGTTTCTTCATCTTCCATCGGGAAAAAATATTCATATCTGAGATTTCCCGCTTCCGCACGAATGTCACTGACAATGCCGCTTGCCATCATTTCCTCCGCAAATCTCTTCGCATTTCCATTTCCCCACTATAAAAAATGTTTACCGTGACAGCCATCTGTCCTTCGCCCTTCGCCGTTTTCCCTTGTCCGTTATTTTGTTTCCGATGCCAGTATAAACTGATCCACCAATTCTTTCAGGCAAGTTGCCTCAGCGGAAAGCTCTTCACTTGCCGCCGCGCTTTCCTCTGCGCTGGCGCTGTTGGTCTGTACCGCAAGCGAAATCTGATTGATGCCCTCGGAAACCTGCTCTACCGCCTCCGACTGCTCGCCTGCCACCGTCGCGATATGGTCAATGGCGTCAACCACACCCTGAATACTGTTTACCACTTCAATTAACACATCCGCCGTATTCTGCGCAATCTCCGTCCCGATATGTACTGCATCCGTAGAATTCCCGATGAGTTCCGATGTGTTTTTCGCAGCCGCCGCAGATTTTCCCGCCAGATTACGAACTTCCTCTGCGACAACGGCAAATCCTTTGCCCGCAGCGCCGGCTCTGGCCGCCTCCACAGCCGCATTTAATGCAAGTATATTTGTCTGGAATGCAATATCGTCTATGGTCTTTAATATCTTTTCAATTTCAACGGAGCTCTCCTGAATTTTTTGCATGGCCTCCACAAGACTCTGCATCTTTTGGTTGCATAAAAGCACTTCCTCTCCTGTCTGATGCGTCTGGTTGCGAACGTCAAGAGCTCCCTGCGCAGTATCTTTAACCTGTTCGGAAATGACGCTGATCCGGGACGCAAGCTCCTCCACCGAGCTTGCCTGTTCTGTGGTTCCCTGTCCCAGCATCTGGGCGCTCGCGGATAACTGATTACTTGCGTCAGACACCTCCTCTGCCGAATGGTTCACCTGACGCATAGCGCCACTCAGCGCTTCCTTCATGTTTCGCATGGAAAGCAGAATATTCCGGAAGCTGCCGACATACACATCTTCATGTTCCGTACGAATATTCAGATTTTGGTTTGCTATTTCATTCAGCAGAAACCCGATATCATTGATAACCGTGCGCAGGCCTTCTACCAGAAAAGCAGTCGATTCAGCCAGCATACCCGTTTCATCCCTGGTGGTAATCCGAGGCATGGGCGTCTCAAGATCCCCCTCCACAAGCAGCTTCATACGGTCTGCACAGGCTTTCATCGGTCTGCTGATTCTGGTTGCCAGTACCAGGGCTATCACAATGGAAACCAGCATGGCAATCACAATCACTGCAATATTGACAACCATAGCGTCCCGCGTAGATCCCAGATAATTAATCTGCGGTGCGGTCACCGCAATGCTCCAGCCGTCCGTCCCTTCCACGGGTGCATAAGCCGCAAACATCGGCTCCTCTCCGCTTGTATAGCTTCCGAAGCCGGTTTTCCCCTGACGCATTTCCGAATGAATCGCCGCAAGTTCTTTAAGCGTCGGATCGCTTTGTGCCTCCGCCTCTACATTCTGGACCGTAATCGTCTCCAGCGTAATATCCGCAATCGTATCTCCGGATTTATTGATCATGTAGGCTCTGCTGTTTTCACCGATCTTGATTGCCGACACAATGTCGTTCAAAAAGGTCTCTCGCGGAACAAAATATACGACGCCTACAATCGATTTCCCGTAGTTCTCCTCGGCATAAAGCGGCGCCGCAACCATAATGGACAATTCTCCGGTAATCTTACTGATCAGCGGCTCCGACACATAGACATTACCCTGAAGGGCCTGTCGTACATACTCGCGGTCAGAATAATCCTTTCCATCAAAAATACTGAAACCGTCCGTACCGATGATGTTTCCCCGCTGAAACTCATGCATGGCGACGCGGTCGTCTATAATAGCCCTTTTCTTCTCCACCGGCACATCTGAATCCGCCAGCTCCGGAATACAGCCAATTTCCATAACGGCATTCTTGTAAGCCATTAACTCCTGCTGGGCGCGTCCTGCCGCCAGAACGGCGGTCTCGGTCATCATCTGCTCCACTGTGGAGATGGTACTGTTATAATTAAGCAAAATGCTGGAAGCCCCCGATGCAACCAGACTTACCAGGACAGTTAAAATAAGACATAAGGTAATTTTGGTTCGAATACTTTTCATCTCGTTCTTCTCCTTGCTGACATGAGTAAAATATTAAGATATCCGCTTGCAAAACATCCTTCTGTTTTCGCCGATATTACCTCTATTATAAAATCTTCATTTTTCTCCGTCAACCTCCTAAAAGGAAAAGAATTTATTTTAAAAGATCCCCAAAAACTTTTCCTGAAAGGTGCTGCTGATTTCCTCATAGGTCGTGTATCCAAGCTGCGCGCTGTCCCGAAAGCGGCCCCGCCATTCATCGCGGATTGCATCCGCAAGCGGCACGGCACATTCGCTCTGTGTCAAAAGAATCGCCGGAAACACAAAGTAAATCATAAACAGGTTAATATCCATCTGGCTTCTGCCGCTGATTTTTCCTCGTTTTGCAAAGCGCGCCTCCACGGCGTCCGCAAGCGCCTTCGCTACCTGTGCAGCCGCCTCGTCCCGATTGTTCGCCTGTCCCGCAAAGTCTGTCATTTCCGTAAGAACCGCCCTGTTTTTCTCCCGAAACTGCTCCATGCGTTCCCTATATGCCTTTTTCTTCAATCGATACATCATCGCTTCCATGTTATCAAACATGGCTCCCGCCTGTTCCAACATAAGCTGCCCGCCTTTCTGTTATGTCAATTTTCTTCTCCTATGTCCCATTCACGCTCCGTTGCAAAATCACTCCGGCCAAATGGAACAAAATAACTTGCGCTCTTCCCGCACCTATGCTATAATGATTTTCGGCGGTTTTCTTAGTCCGCTGCAAACGTAGGGGCATAGTTCAAAGGTAGAACAGTGGTCTCCAAAACCATCGATGTGGGTTCGATTCCTACTGCCCCTGTTTTCATGACCCGTGAGTCACCGCTCGCGGGTTTTTCCATTTGACTACATTACGAGAGAGGTATTCCCATGTTAAAAAAAATCATGACTCTGTTTGTACAATCCCTCCTCCTCACCCTCCTCTTTTGCGGTTGCGGAGAAGAAAAGCAGTTTCTTCTTTCCACCACCGACTATGAGCTGGACGCGGAGACGTCACAGACCATCCGCGGCGTGAAGATCGGCGACGGCCCGGAAGCCTTCCTTGCCGCATACCGTGATTACGATATTCTCACCTCGATAAACGGCGGCGACTATCTGACGCTCCCCGTGGAGGACGTTCCTTTCGACGTTACGATCAACACGATCCTGCCCTCCTTTTTTGTGGACGGCACGGCGCTTGATGTCGACAGCTTCTGTGAGGAAAACAACATCGAAAAAGAGGGTCTTCTTTCCTTTCTTACGAATGAAGACTATCTGAGCGCACACACCGTGGTCTACCGCTACCTGGTCTTTACCTGGGAAGACGGCGTGATCACGGATATCCTCTCGGAATCCATGGACTACAACCGTGACGGGGCATTCTATGAGGCAAACTGACTCTCATAAAGCTTCGCATAAAAACCATTCTCTGCAAGCAATGTCTCATGGTTTCCCTGTTCGATGATATTGCCGTCCCGCATCACGAGAATCACGTCCGCCTCCCGTATCGTAGAGAGTCTGTGGGCCACAATAAAACTGGTTCTGCCCTGCATCATGGTGGCAAACGCCTTCTGGATCCTGATTTCCGTCCTCGTATCAATAGAGGAGGTTGCCTCATCCAAAATCAACATCGGCGGCAGACAGAGCATCACTCTGGTAATGCAAAGAAGCTGCTTTTGCCCTTGCGAAAGACTGCCCCCGTCCTCACCGATCACGGTATCATATCCCTTAGAAAGTCTCTTGATAAAGCTGTGCGCGTGGGAGGCCTTGGCCGCGGCAATGACTTCCTCATCGGTAGCGTCAGGCCTGCCCATCACGATATTATCCCGAATCGTCCCTGTTTTCAGCCATGTTTCCTGTAATACCATGCCATAGTTTTCTCTCAGGCTTTCTCTTGTCACCTCTCTGATATCCTTGCCGTCCACGCAGATCTTTCCGCTATTCACATCATAAAACCGCATCAAAAGATTGATCACCGTGGTCTTTCCGCAGCCCGTCGGCCCCACAATGGCCACCCGCTGTCCGGGCTTGACGGCAAGGTTGAAGTCCGTGATCAGCTTCTGATCAGGCACATAGGAAAAATCCACATGCGAAAGCTCTACCTGTCCTTTTACATTCTGCAATATGGCGGCGTTTTCCGCTTCCGGCGTCTGCGGCGTCTCCTCGATCAGTTCAAAGATCCTGGCAGCGCAGGCCAAAGCGTTTTGCAGTTCCGTCACCACACCTGAAATCTCATTGAAAGGCTTGGTGTACTGATTGGCATAAGAAAGGAAGCACGAGAGCTGCCCCACGCTGATCCCGCCGCGAATCGCATAGAGAGCACCGATCACTGCCACACCCGCATACACCAGATTATTGACGAATCTGGTCGACGGATTTGTCAGCGAAGAGTAAAAGATTGCCCGCAAAGAACAGTCCCCCAGCCTCTCATTGATCTCGTCAAACTGCAAAAGCGCCTCATCTTCATGGGAAAAAGCCTGCACCACTTTCTGGTTCCCCACCATTTCCTCAATCAGCGCCGTCTGCTCCCCCCTCGTCTCCGACTGAAGCTTGAACATGGTAAACGTTCTTTTGGCAATAAAGCCTGCGACAAAAAATGACAGCGGAGTCACCACTACAACGACACCCGTGACGGTCACGTTGACACTCAGCATAAAACCCAGCGTTCCCAAAATGGTAATGACTCCCGTAAAAAACTGGGTAAATCCCATCAACAGGCCATCCGCAAACTGATCCACGTCCGCGATCACGCGGCTGACCACTTCCCCGTAAGAGTGACCGTCTATATATTTCAACGGCAGAATCTCTATCTTGCGAAAAGCCTCGTTGCGGATGTCCTGCACGATTCGATAGGTCATCCTGTTATTGCATACGTTCATGATCCACTGGGCAAGAGCTGTGAAAACCACAACAAAAGCCATCTGCCTGAGAATGACAAAGATTGCCGCAAACTCCACCTGCTTCGGACCAATGATCTTGTCAATGACTCTTCCGGTCAATATAGGGAAATACAGGGTGAGCGCCACCGTCACGGTCGCCATGACAATGGATGCCGCCAGATAAATCCAGTATTTTCTGATATACCGCAGAACCTTTTTGAAGGTCTCCTTCTGCCCTGATCTATTTTTCATGAAAAACCCCTCTCCTTTGATAATTAGCCATGCCATTCATAAGTTGTCTATCGACAACTTATTCATGTCGGGCGTCCGCCCTATAAAATTGAACAGACATACTGCTTCCTGTGAGCAAGCTCCCATCGCAGTCTGTCTATTCAATTTTGCATGGCATTCTGTTTCTCAAACTGCGAATAGTAAATCTCCTGATAGACCTCGCAGCCCGCAAGCAGCTCCTCGTGTGTTCCAAGTCCTGCCATCTCACCGTCCTCAAGCACGATGATCTGATCCGCATGCCGAATAGAGGAAGCCCGCTGGGACACGATAAAAACCGTAGTATCTCCGGGCAGCTCCTTAATTGCCGTGCGAAGCGCCGCCTCCGTCGCATAGTCAAGCGCCGAAGCACTGTCATCCAGGATCAGGATCTTTGGTCTTCCCACCAGCGCTCTGGCAATGGTAAGCCGCTGTCTCTGACCGCCCGAGAGGTTGCGCCCCTCCTGCGCCACCGGCGCGTCCAGGCCGCCTTCCTTGGCCTCCACAAACTCCTTTGCCTGTGCTCTTGAAAGCGCCTCCCACAGCTCTTCATCGCTCGCATCTTTTCTGCCCCAGAGGAGATTTTCTCTGATCGTTCCCCGGAAGAGCACCGCCCGCTGCAGCACGATGCCCACCTTACCGCGTAATTCCTCCATGCCATAAGCCTTCACGTCCCTGCCGTCTATGCGCACCGTTCCCTTTGTGCAATCATAAAAGCGGGGGATCAGATTAACCAGGGAAGATTTGCCGGAGCCCGTGCCACCGATCACACCCACGGTCTGCCCCTTCTTTACCGTGATATGAATATCGGAGAGGGATTCCGCGCCTGCCCCCGCATAAGCCAGATGCACATGGTCAAATTCCACGGCCGGGGTATTTTCCTGCGCTGCCGCCATCCGTTCCTTCTCCTCTGCCAAAATCACCTGTCCACTCGCCGCCTGAGCCGTCTCTCCCCACTGCATAGAGGATTCTACCTCGAAAATGCTCTCGATGCGGTTCGCGCAGGCCAGCGCCTTGGTGATCAAAATAATGAGATTGGCCAGCTTCACAAGCTCCACCAAAATCTGAGACATATAATTGACCAAAGCCACCACCTGTCCCTGGGAAATGACCGCCTCATCCACACGAACAGCGCCCACGTAGAGCAAAAGGATGGTAGCCGCATTGACGATAATGTACGTGACCGGATTGGTCAACGCCGATAATTTCCCCACAAAGAGCTGTAAGTTCGTAAGCGCCGTGTTCTTCTCCTCAAAACGCTCCGTCTCCTCCGTCTCCTTGTGGAAGGCGCGAATCACCCGCGCGCCCGTGAGATTCTCCCTGGTCGCAAGAAGCACCGCATCAAGCCCTGCCTGCACCTTTTTATAGAGGGGCATGGTGATCAACATGATTCCAAAAACAACCACCGCAAGAAGCGGTATCGTCACCACAAAGACAAACGCCGCCTTCACGTCGATGAGAAAGGCCATGATCATCGCGCCAAACACAATGAAGGGCGAACGCAAAAACAGGCGCAGCACCATATTGATGCCATTCTGCACCTGATTCACATCGGAAGTCATCCGTGTGATCAGTGTGGACGTCCCAAGCGTGTCAATCTCCGTAAAGGAAAGGGTTTGGATATGGTCAAAGAGGGCGTGCTTTAACTCTGTGGAAAATCCCACTGCCGCTTTCGCCGCAAAATACTGGGCCGTAATAGAGCAAAGCAATCCGATCAGCCCCAGCGCAATCAAAAGAAGCCCCGAATGGAGCACTATGCCGCTGTCCGACGCCCCTATGCCGTAGTCAATGATATCCGCCATCACAAACGGAACAAAAAGCTCAAACGTAGCCTCCAGCATCTTAAAGAGAGGGGCAAGAACAGTCTCCTTCTTATAGTCTTTCAAATAAACCAGCAGTTTTCTCATAAAGCAGTCTTTCCCATCTTTTATTGCAGAAATTCATTTGTCTGTTCCTTGATCTCGTCACTGATCCGCCGCACCTCTTTAGAAGGTGTGTACGCCTCCGTCGGATAGAACACCTGATGAAGCTGTCTTACATTTTCCTCCAGATCCATCGGAATCACGCAGCTTCCTTTACTTCCCACATTGGCGCCCGCTCTGCCTCCCTCAAAGGGAAAACCATCGCTTGCCGTAACACGATAGCCTGCGACACTCCCTAACACGCTTAAGATTTCATTGGCATTCAGGGAGGTTTCCACCTGAGGCAGCACTGCATTAACCAATTCAGTCAATTCCATGACGGAAGCGCCGCGCGCCTTCTCCATCATGGCCGCAAGCACCGCTCTCTGTCTTTCAGCTCTCCTGAAATCATCTCCCTTTGTATAGCGAATCCTACAGTATGCAGTAGCCTGCATCCCGTTTAAGAGCTGCCTCCCGCTTTGTTCTACAGGTGCGTAATCAACCTGAAGTTCCTCGGCCATACAGAGCTGATAGTTATTCAGATGGGATATCTCTGATTCCGTAACTTCCATCTCCACGCCGCCCAGCGCATCCACCGCATCGATCAGCCCGGAAAAACCGATGGTAACATAGTCCGTGATTGCCAGATCCAGATTTCGGTTGAGCATATTAATGGCCTGTTCCGGCCCACCCCGTGCATAGGCCGTGTTACATTTATTGTAAGTATCGTTTCCCAGATTCAGGTAAGTATCCCGAAACACGGAGACCAGCTTAATCTCCTGTGCGTCCTGATCAATGCTGGCGATCATAATGGTATCGCTTCTCGTGCCTTTCCCCAGCTCTCCGTTGCGGGCATCCACTCCAAAAAGGGCAATGTTGCGGCAGCCCTTTTTCTCTTCCTTCTTTTCCGGCTTTATCTCTTCGCCCTTCGTCGGCTCCTGTGTGATCAGCTCTTCATTGACATGGATCTGCTCCCGGTCAATATTTTTGTGATTGACTTCTCTGGTCATTGTAATGACCACATACATCACGCCAATGGAGAGGATCAATACGACGATCTCCGCGACCAGAAGCGGTACGCTTCCCCGAAAGCCACGCTTTCTCTTATCCATACTGACTCCTTTGTCAGATTTTCTTTCTCCTACCGCAGTCCGTAAATCTTCATTATAGTACCATAGAAAGCCCTCTAAATCAAGTCAATGGCCTCGCGCACCGTCTTTACACCAATCAGTCGGATTCCCGTCTTCGCCTTGATTTGCTCCACATTGACCTGCGGCAGGATACAGGTCGAAAAGCCGAGTTTCGCTGCCTCCGCCACCCGATTCGAGGCCTGTGAGACGCCCCGCACTTCGCCGCTTAGACCGATTTCCCCGAAAACAATGGTCTTGTCATCGATGGCCCGGTTCTTAAAACTGGAAGCTGCCGCCATCGCTACACCCAGGTCGATGGCCGGCTCTGCGATCCGCATTCCGCCCGCCAGATTCACATAGGCATCACAGTCCGCCATCTGCAGATTCAAACGCTTTTCCAAAACGGCCATCAGGAGGTTTAAGCGGTTTAAATCCATTCCCGTCGCCTGCCTTCTGGGAATACCGAAATTGCTGTGGCAGACCAGTGCCTGAATCTCCAAAAGAATGGGCCTGGTGCCCTCCATGGAACAGGAGACCACGGAACCGCTCGCTCCTTCGGGCTTACCGCTTAGCATAAACTCGGAGGCATTTTTTACCTCCGCAAGCCCCTCCTCCCGCATCTCGAAAACACCGATCTCATTGGTGGAGCCGAAGCGGTTTTTCACCCCGCGCAGAATGCGGTAGGAAGCGTGTCTGTCTCCCTCAAAATACAACACCGTATCCACCATATGCTCCAAAACTCTGGGCCCCGCCACGGTGCCTTCCTTCGTCACGTGTCCCACAATAAAGATAGAAATACCAAGCCCCTTTGCAAGCTGCATGAGCACATTCGTAGATTCCCGCACCTGTGAAACGCTCCCGGGGGCGGAGGAGATTTCTTCGTGATACATGGTCTGGATGGAATCAATCACAGCCACTGCCGGCATCTGCTTTTTTAAAGTCTGCTCCACGGTTTCCAGACTGGTCTCGCACAAAAGGAGCATCTGTTGTGAAAAATCTCCGATTCGATTGGCGCGCAGCTTGATCTGCTGCAGGGACTCCTCTCCCGAAATATAGAGGATTTTCTTTCCATCCGCCGCCATATATCTGCACACCTGCAAGAGAAGGGTGGATTTTCCGATGCCAGGATCGCCGCCGACCAGCGTGAGTGACCCGGGAACCAGCCCGCCGCCCAGCACCCGGTCAAGCTCCGCGATGTGCGTGGTCATACGCTCGTTCTCCGTCAGATCGACCGCTGCCAGATTCACCGGCTCCGCCCTGTGCTGTCCCCTCGAAACATCAGCCCCCCGCCTGCCGCTGCTCTTTGTCCCGGCGGGCTCTTCCACCATAGTATTCCACTCCTTGCAGCCCGGACACTGTCCCAGCCACTTTGCGGACTCATGGCCGCAATTTTGACAGTAAAATATCGTCGTTTTCCCTTTTGCCATTTTCTCTCCGTCTCCGCCAAGCCGCCGACCAAACACCGGCAATCGCCAAATGTCTGCAAGCAGCCACTTGCTCGCTGCTCACGGGAATCAAGAAAGGGACTTTTCGGCTGAATGTGACACGTATGTCAGCCAAAAAGTCCCGTCTGCTCTCGGAGCGTCTATTTCACGATCTTTACTTCAGCCTTTCCCACACTTGCAAGCTCCACACTGATACTCAGCTTGCCGCTTAAGTTCGTCTTCATTTCTCCCACGCTCGTGCCGTTGACATATACCGTGTACGCCGTATCCTCCAAAAGCCCCACGGTAATCTGTGCATCCTCGTCGCCCTCCACCGTGAAAGTAAGACTGTTTTCCGTCTCGTCAAAACGGTTCACACTGGTGCCCGGCTCCGACTCGTAAGCAAACATCCCGTTCTTCTCAAGCTTTGTCAGCTCCTTAAAGGTCTTCACCTTATACAGATTGCCGCCGTGCTCGTAATCCTCCCGTTTTGCCTTGGCAGTCAGTGTATGATTGCCAAAGCTGATTGTTCCATCATCTTCCGCGCGCAGTAACTCCTCTACTACAGCCATCGCTCTTTCCTCCTACGTCTTATTGTTCTTGCAGATAGCTTTATGCTGTCTGTCTCTCAAACCTGCACAGTTTTTACCGTGAAGGTTATCTTCTTATTTTTCATGCCAACGGCCACCCAATCGCCGCTCTTTACCCGTCCGGCAAGAATCTCCTCCGCCAGCGCATCCTCGATTTCCGACTGGATTGCCCGCTTCATCGGCCTTGCTCCCATCTTGACGTCCATGTGCTTTTCGATCAGATACTCCTTCACTGACGCGCCGATGGTCAGCTCGATGTCCATCTGCTCCTTACAGCGCTTTGCCAGAT
Organism: Lachnospiraceae bacterium UBA7054; assembly: GCA_002492725.1. Lineage (GTDB taxonomy): Bacteria > Bacillota > Clostridia > Lachnospirales > Lachnospiraceae > UBA3282. The sequence continues at coordinate 15,807 of DLAF01000021.1, read as the reverse complement.
TCTTGGCAAGGAGCGTAACGATTGCCTTCATATCATCGCGGTTTAACGGATGGAAGACCATGATCTCATCGATCCTGTTGATGAACTCCGGCTTAAAGAGGCGCTTCACCTCCTCCATCACCTTATCCTTCATTTTGTCATAGCTTTGCTTTTCCGTTTCCGCTGCCCCAAATCCCAGATTCTTCGGGTCAATGATGCGCTGCGCCCCGGCGTTCGAGGTCATGATCAGGATCGTGTTCTTAAAACTCACCTTTCGCCCTTTGGAATCCGTGATATGGCCGTCATCAAGCACCTGCAAAAGGACGTTGAATACGTCGGGATGTGCTTTTTCTATCTCATCAAAGAGCACTACGGAATAAGGATTCCTGCGAATCTTCTCGGAGAGCTGTCCGCCCTCCTCAAACCCTACATAGCCCGGCGGCGAACCGATCATCTTCGACACCGAATGCCCTTCCATATACTCGGACATGTCCACACGGATCAGCGCATTCTCGGAACCGAACATCGCCTCCGCCAAAGCTTTTGAAAGCTCGGTTTTACCCACTCCGGTAGGACCCAAAAACAGGAATGACCCGATTGGTCGATTGGGATCCTGCAGTCCCACTCTGCCGCGCCGCATGGCCTTCGCCACCGCCACCACGGCCTCCTCCTGCCCAATCACCCGCTTGTGAAGGATAGATTCCAATTTTAAGAGCCGCTCGCTCTCCTTTTCCGCCAGTTTCTTCACCGGGATCTTCGTCCACAGAGCCACCACCTCGGCAATCTCGTTCTCACCTACCACATAGGCGCGGTTCTGCTCTTCCTGCTCCAGGCGCTTCATCATACGGTCGTATTTCTTGATCAGGCTCTCCTGCTTTTTCTTTAATTCTGCCGCCTGCGTAAAGGCCTCCATGCGGATCGACCGCTCAATCTGCAAATCAATCTTGTCGATTGCCTCCGAAAGTTCCTGCAGCTTATCCGGCTGCTTCGTCACATGAAGCCGCACCGCTGCCGAAGCCTCGTCAATCAGGTCGATTGCCTTATCCGGCAGATTTCTGTCGTTGATATAGCGCGCCGAAAGAGCTACCGCCGCGCTGATCGCCTCAGGCGTAATTGTGACTCTGTGATGTTCCTCATATTTATGCGCGATGCCGCGCAGGATATTTTCCGTCTCCGCAATCGTCGGCTCCTCCACCGTCACCGGATGAAATCTTCTCTCCAGAGCGGCATCCTTCTCCACGTATTTGCGGTATTCCACGATCGTCGTGGCGCCAATCAACTGAATCTCCCCTCTTGCAAGAGAGGGTTTTAAGATATTGGAGGCGTCAATAGCCCCCTCCGCGCCGCCCGCGCCGATGATGGTGTGCATCTCGTCCAAAAAGAGGATGATATTGCCATCCTCAATCACCTCTTTGATCACCTTTTTGATCCGTTCCTCAAACTCGCCGCGGTATTTGCTGCCTGCCACCATGCCTGAGAGATCCAGCGTCAAAAGCCTCTTATTCTGCACCGTAAAAGGTACATCTCCTGTCACGATCCTGGCGGCAAGCCCCTCCACCACGGCAGTCTTTCCGACGCCGGGTTCGCCCACCAGACAGGGGTTGTTCTTGGTGCGGCGGGAAAGAATCTGCACCACTCTCGTGATTTCCTCTTCCCTGCCGATCACGGGATCCAGTTTTCCCTCCCTGGCAAGCGCCGTCAGGTCTCTGCTGTAATGATCAAGTGTTGAGGTCGATCCTTTCTTTTTATTCTGCTTTCTGCCCAAATCCTCCTTATAAAGACCGCCGTCCTCGCCCATAGCCACCAGCACATCCACGTAAAGTTTCTGCACGGAAATGCCCATGGTACCTAGCAGTCTGACCGCCACGTTTTCCCCTTCTTTTAAGAGGGCCAGCAAAATATGCTCCGTTCCCGTCCGTTCGCTGCGGAATCTCTCCGCCTGTCTGTGTGCTTCCTCCAGAATGGCCTGTGCTCTGGGAGAATAGCCGTCCCGCTCCGCGATCAGCACCGAGGTCTCCGGCACGATCAGATCTTTGATCATTTCCTTTAACTGCACGACATCCACGCCGTTATTCAAAAGAACCGTGGCTGCAACGCCCGTATTCTCCCGCAGGAGGCCAAGCAGAATATGCTCGCTTCCCACATAACTTTGCCGCAGGCTTCTGGCCGCCCGCTCCGCAAGGGCTAAAGCCGCCTTCGCCTTATCCGTAAATTGTGGCTGCATCAGTCTTTCATTCCTTTCCCATATTTTGCATTTACTACAAGCATACACTTCTTTTGGGGAAATAAACCTGTTTATTTCAAATCCTTATCGTCCATATTCAAAAATTCGAATTCAAATTCATCGTCATCTAAGAGAAAGTTTTTTGCCTTGCGTCTGGATGCAGGTCTGACTGCTTCTGTCGAAGCATCCTCCTCATAACTTACCTCCCGCTCACGCCGCCTGCCTTCCTGTCTGTCGCTTTCCCTGCTTTGCCCTTCCCGTCTGCGGGGTTCTCCTTCTGAGGCTGCCGTCCGGCGCCTTGCGGTTCTCTCTTCACTTCCCGCCGTCCTGCGGCCGTCCCGTTCCTTCCCGTCATTCACACGTCTTGCGGCTCTGCGCTCGTCTCTTTCCGCGCTCTCCCTTTTTGCAGAGCGGCGCGTATCCGCCTCTTCCTCTTCGTCATCATCCTCATAGTAAGTGTCACGGAGTTTAAAGGCCAGTACGACCACCGCCACCGCAAGCGCAGCGAGCAGCACCGAGAGCACCACAATCACAATACGCTGTTTTACAATGGCTCCCGTTCCCTTCTCATCGTCCACCGACTGAGAAGGTGTGGATTCCAGAAGCGGCAAAAGCGCCTGTTTTTCTCCCTTGATATTATCGTAAAGATACCAGGTTGCCACCCCTTCTGCGTCCGTCTCTATCTTTAATTCATAGTCATTTCTCACCGGTTGTTCGGGTTCCTCCGGCGTCTGCTCAGGCGTTTCCTCGACAGGCGCCTCCACCGGAAGCATCTCGCCCAGATCCAGCAGATCGGAACGGATATAACCCGTCCTCTCAGAACCGTTTCCACCGGTATAAGTGACATAATACCATGTTTTGCTGTCACTTCCCACCGATTTTCCGCTCACCACCACCTGCGTACCTGGTGTCAGGGAATCCAAATGAGGATTCGACGTAGAAGGATCCGGCCTGACCTTCGCCTGCACATTTGTGGCTGCGTATTGAAGATCCATTGCCTCCTGTGCTTCAACCTGTGCGCCCCCTTCGGAAACTGTAGGCGCAGACGTCTGCTCTCCTCCGTCCGAAGACTGACTTTCACTGCCCTGCGCCGTCACGGAAACCGTGGGGATCGTCCCGTCCCCTTTTTTCTCGATCATATCGGCACGCACATACCCCATGGTATCAGCGTTGATATACACCTGATACCAGAGGATTCCGCCGGATTCTATCTGTCCTCTGATATCAATTTCCTTCCCGGCGGTGGAGCTGCCAATCACCTCGCTCCCCTGCTCGGGCGCCTTTCTGATATTGACGGAATGGGGTATGACAACGCCCTTAGCTTCCGCCCGGCTTACGATGGGATTTCCCCACAATAAAAGCAGCGCTGCCGCCAAAAGAACGATTCCCCTTCTTCTCCTTACGCATCTCCACTTACTCTTTCGTGTCTTCATGTCTTCTCCATTTCTGCGCTCTTTACTGTTCTCTTGTGAAACGCTTGCTGCCGTCTTCTCCCTTTCTCCGCTCGGTACTGTAACCAAAGGTATCGTCGTGATGTCTTGATTTCCTTGCCATTTCCTCCAAATCCCTGTGATGCGCCGTTTCACACTTGGCGCAGAAGCGCCCCCAGCGGATTGCCGCGCCGCAGATCTCGCACCGCAGGAAAAAAGTCGAATTAGGTGCAATCTCCAGTCTTGCTTCCTTTAACATTTCCCGAATCGCCTTCTGGCTCACACCGGTGGCTTTGGAGGCTTCCGCCGCATTGGCTCCCATGTGCTTCTCTATATAGTTGCGCACCTTTCCATAGTCGTCATACGCAAGGTAACCGCATTTCTCGCACTGATACTCCCCGACGCCCTTAAATACCATAACACCGCCGCACTCATCACAAAATGTCGGCCTGTTATAAGTATTGATCTCGTTGAATTCTTTCTTGAGCATCTCGATTCTCTCTTCTCGGCCCATAAATACACTTCCTTTCCACAATCGTCACTCCCAGACAACGATCCCGGAATGCTGTGGCATTCCCTTTCCCTCATTCATTCAGCAGCATCTACGCCTCGTCGATTGCTTTCCCGATATCATGCCGCATATACCGATTGTCAAACCGCACCCACTCCGTGGCCGCATAGGCATTCGCCCGCGCTTCCTGTAATGTTGCGCCCTTTGCCGTGACTCCCAGCACTCTGCCGCCGTTCGTAACGATCTTATTATTTTTTACGGCTGTCCCCGCATGGAAACAGTAATACCCATCCTTATCCTCAAAGTTATGAAGTCCTGTGATTTCAAAACCTTTCTCATAAGAAACGGGATACCCCTCCGAAGCCAGAATCACACAGACCGCCGCATTATCCTCGAAGGAAAGTTCTATCTGATCAAGCGTCCCGTCAATACACGCCTCCACCACGTCGATCATGTCGTTTTTCATACGCGGCAATACCACCTGTGCCTCGGGATCCCCGAATCTGGCATTGTACTCAAGGACTTTCGGCCCGTCCTTTGTCAGCATCAATCCAAAGAAGATCACGCCCTGAAAAGGCCTGCCCTCCGCCGCCATCGCGTCCACGGTTGCCTGATAAATATACTTATGGCAGAGCGCATCCACCTCTTCCGTATAGAAGGGGCTGGGCGAAAACGTACCCATGCCGCCGGTATTGAGTCCCTGATCGCCATCCAACGCCCTCTTGTGATCCTGGGCCGAAGACATGATCTTTATCGTCTTCCCGTCCACGAAGGAGAGAACGGAAACCTCCCGGCCCGTCATAAACTCCTCGATCACCATGCGGTTGCCCGCCGCGCCGAACTTTTTATCTTCCATTATGGTGCGCACGCCTTCTTTTGCTTCTTCAAGCGTCTCGCAAATCAGCACACCCTTGCCCAGCGCCAGACCATCCGCCTTTAATACGACCGGCATCTTTGCAGTCTCCAGATAGGTCAGCGCCTTTTGCGGATCGTCAAAATTCTCATAGGCCGCCGTGGGAATCTTGTATTTTTTCATTAAATCCTTGGAAAAAGCTTTGCTGCCTTCCAGAATCGCCGCATTTTTCCGGGGACCGAACACCCGAAGGCCCGCTGCCTCCATCACATCCACCAGGCCGCCCACCAGCGGATCGTCCATCCCCACAATGGTCAGGTCAATGGACTTTTCTTTGGCAAAAGCCGTAAGTTTATCAAATTCCATGGCACCGATGGGCACGCATTCCGCAATCTGCGCGATTCCCGCATTGCCGGGCGCGCAGTATATTTTATCAGCCTTTGGACTCTTTGCCACAGCCGCCGCGATTGCATGTTCCCTGCCGCCGCTGCCTACGATCAATATTTTCATGGTCTCCCGTTCCCTTCTTTATTCTACAACTGATACCTTTCCGTTCTCCAACTTCACCTGTCCCGCCGCGATGAGATTGATACACCAGGGCAGGATCACCCACTCGGCCTCCTCCATTACCCTTCTCTGCAGGGTCTGCGGCGTATCGTCCTCATGCACTTCCACCGCCTTTTGCATGATAATCGGGCCGGTGTCCATCCCCTCGTCCACAAAATGCACCGTGGCGCCGGTGATCTTCACGCCGCGCGCAAGCACTGCTTCATGTACCCGCAGCCCATAAAATCCCGTGCCGCAAAATGCCGGGATCAGCGACGGATGGATATTGATGATCCGGTTTTCATACTTTCTGATCAACTCCACGGGTACTTTTACCAAAAAGCCCGCCAATACGATCAAATCGGGATTGGCTTCCTCCACCGTACGAATCAGGGCCGCCTCAAACGCCCCTCTGTCCGCGTAATCCTTAGGAGACACGCACACACCTTCGATGCCTGCCGCCTCCGCCCTCTTTAACGCACCGGCCCCATGATTGTTGCACACCACCCGCATGATTTTTGTGTTAAGGACAGCGCCCTGTGCAATACCATCAATAATTGCCTGTAAGTTCGTGCCGCCGCCCGATACACATACTACAATCTTAAGCATTTCCTTCTCCATTCTATGCAAAGAGCACCTCATGCCCTCCTGCCACAGCCTCGCCTACAGCCCAGGCCTTTTCTCCTGCACCTGTGAGCGCCGAAACGGTGCGGTCAGCATCCGCCGCATCCACCACCAGCACCATGCCAAGTCCCATATTATAAGTGTTGTACATCATCGTTTCATCCAGATTTCCTGTTTTCTGCAGTAACGCAAAAACAGGCGGAATCTCAAAACTGCCCTTCTTCACCTTCGCTGAAATGCCCTCCGGCAGCATCCTCGGTATGTTTTCATAGAATCCGCCGCCCGTGATATGGCTGCATCCCTTTATCGTGATGCCCGCTTCCTTCACCGCCCGTAGCGCTTTTACATAAATCCTGGTCGGGGTTAGCAGCGTCTCGCCAAGCGTTGCGCCAAGTTCGTCGTAATGAACACAAAGGGTCTCCTTCGACACGTTGAAAACCTTTCTGATCAGGGAAAAGCCATTGCTGTGCACTCCCGAGGATCCAATCCCGATCAGCACGTCACCGGACTTTACATCCGCCCCCGTGATCAAATCCTTCTCCTCGGCAACGCCAACCGCAAATCCGGCAAGATCATATTCATCCTCCGGCATCAGTCCCGGATGCTCCGCCGTCTCACCGCCAACTAACGCCGCACCCGCCTGCTTACAGCCCTCGGCCACACCCTTAACGATGGCCGCGATCTTTTCCGGATAATTTTTGCCGCAGGCTATGTAATCGAGAAAGAATAACGGCTCCGCACCGGCGCAGACCACATCGTTGACGCACATCGCCACGCAGTCGATTCCCACGGTATCATGCTGATCCAGCAGATGCGCAAGCTGTATCTTCGTGCCCACGCCGTCCGTACCCGACAACAGCACCGGCTTCTCCATATTTTTGATTTTCTCAAGGGAAAAGGCCCCCGAAAAGCCGCCGATCCCGCCTAATACTTCCGGCCTCATCGTCCCCTTCACATACTGCTTCATCAATTCCACCGAACGGTAACCCGCCTCGATATCCACACCCGCTGACTTGTAGTCCATCCTTTTACTCCGTTCTGAAGCGCCTTTTCAGTCCCTTTCTGCGCTCCTGGTTTACATAAGTTTCCAGTATCTTTTCCTTTACCCACACATTTATGCTTTCAGATAACTCTTATACCCAACCTCTTTCAGCTTCGCGTCCTTCTCCTGCACGCTCTCCTTCAAACTCTCGGAATACTTTTTTAACCGCTCTAAAAGCGCCGCATCCGAAACGGCCAGGATCTTCGCCGCCAAGATTCCCGCATTCTGCCCGCCATTTATGGCAACCGTCGCCACCGGGATTCCCGAAGGCATCTGCACGATAGAATAAAGGGAATCCACCCCGCCCAGATCGGAAGTCTTCATGGGAACCCCAATCACCGGCATCGGAAAGATTGCCGCACACATCCCCGGCAGATGAGCCGCTTTGCCCGCACCTGCGATGATCACTTGAAAGCCTTTTGCCTCCGCGCCCTTCGCATACTCAAAAAACACGTCAGGTTCCCTGTGGGCGGAGATAATCGTCATCTCATAGGAAATCCCGAGCTCTTCCAGAATATCCGCCGCCTTCGCCATCACGGGCAGATCCGAATCGCTGCCCATCACGATACCTACCTGTGCCATCTTTCATTTCCTCCTCAAAACACAACAAAAACACAACATCTTGTGTCAAAACAAAGTTTCTTACTCTATAGTCTACTAGATTTTCCCCGATTGCGCAAGGTATTTTCTCAGTCCGACCACGCGGTTTTGCAAATAGCATGGGCCAAACTTTTATTCCTTCAGCGCCCGATTCAATTCCTCACAGCCCGGCAGGACAAATTGACCGTTTTGGATAATCACAAACTTCTCACCCGATTCAGTCAACACAGAAAGCTCTCCCAATTCGTCATAAGGAATCGTAATATCCGTGTGGCACTGGAAATATGCCTTGCTGACATCCGTGTCACGTAAAACTGACACCTCATTCTCCTTCGCAACAATCTCCTTGCCGTCCGGGTTGTAGCTTTTTACCTCCTCCTCATGGGAATAACAGGTATCCCCCAGCGCAAAATGCGGCCCGGTCTTTTCCGCGATCAGAATTGGCAGTTTGTCCTCGATTCCATATTTTCGGGCAACAAAGAAGGCCGTCGTGTTGGTACCGATGGCAAACTCTCCCAGCGGCAGCCGCTCGTGATGATGGAACACATTATCCCTGATATACTTGCGGTTATCCTCCTCTTTCTCAAAATTGCCGCAGCCATAGTCCGTCACAAAACCGTCCTGAAAACGGAGCTTTAAATCCCGATACTCCAGTTCATTTAGGAATACCCGCGGCACATGCAAAAGCCCCTCCGTCCCCGCAAGGCGCGGCGAAGTGAATACCTCCCCCACCGGGATATTGACGTCCGCCACGCAGTTCTCAAAATTCGTCTGCGTCTTAGGATCCTCCAGCCCATGCAGCTGTACTTTCATATCCGTTTCATTGCCGTTCATTCCTTTGACCAGTACGGTCACTCCCTTATCCAGCACATCTATAATCTTCTGCTGGATATCCCGATAAAGCATGTAATCCAGCGTATTGATGCGCACCACGTCATCGAAAATTTCTTCATACTGCTCCCCAATCTGCGGCACGGGAAAGGCAATGATCGTAAAGCTGTGTTCCTCTCCCTTAATATATTCATTCTGGATATCCGCTATCTTTCCCGCATTCGCGACGGAGAGTTTCTGCTGCTTTTCGCTCAGATGACAGGCCGCCTCTTTATTCTTTGGTATAAAAGGCTCCTCCCCGAAGCTTTCCACCACCGCAGGACCGCCGTAGAGCGCCGCCAGCTCCTTATGCCGCTCGAACACGCTTTGCACCGCGCAGATTTTCCGCTCCGCCAGCGCGCCGTCCAGAAAAAGCGCCATATCTTCCCTGTGGTCATAATCATACTGCTTATTGGGATTCGCGCCAAAATATCCGTTTTTATTCACACTCCTGCCCTGAAAAATATTTGAACCTGCGCGACAGAACGTTGACTGTAGACCGATTCGGTCAAAATTCAATACCGCCTGTCTGATCACCCGTTCAAAGCCCAGAAAATAGCGGATTGCTACCGTTTCCTTGATGGAGATATCCTTATTGGTCACCTCGAAGCCGATCCGGTAGCCCTCTGTATACGTGTCCGCCATCAGCTTTATTTTTTCCGACGACATTTCATTCAGATGCGCCGCCGTTTGCAGCTCGCTTCCCGTGATATACTCACCAAAATAATACAGATAACGCAAATCGGACAAGTCGCTTTCCATAATGATCCGACGGGCGAAGTCCCTGTCCGCATCCAGAAGCGTGAGGCTCTTTTCCTCAAACTCCGCCTCGTAATAATCGCTCACATACCAATAAAGGATCTGCCGCAATTCCTCCGCGTCCGGCTCTTTGCATTCCTCCGTTGCACAGACAAACAGCTGGTAAACCTCCAACAAAAGCTCCGCCCGCATCGTCATAGAAAACAAATTGCCTTCATAGGCTGCCGGAATCATTGCCCGAAGCTCTGTGTATAAAAAGGACAGGCATTTTCCAATTGACTTACCCAGTCGATTCGCCGCATATTCCGGATTGGCATAACTTTCCTCGTAATGCGCCGGCAGAATATCCGCATAAAGTGCATGATTATGCTCCCGCAGCGCCTCCATCGGCATGCGGCGCAGTTCTCCTCCCACCACCAGCTCATAAGTCCGATCCATCAGCAGCACAAATTCTGCCATCTGCATAAAATAATCCCGATAAGCCTCCCCACAGATCGACTCATCCGGTATTTCTTTGATCCGCGCCAAGGCAAGCCCGTAGCGCTCCAAAATCAGTTCTTCCTGTTTCATCATTCCCTCCTTGCCGGAGCATCTTTTCGCGACGGCGCGCGAGTAAAATCTCAAATTTTGCTCTGCGATCACCGACTTTGAGATGCCCTTTCTCAAAGTCGCGATTGAAAAATAAGGTCTTCAGACTTATTTTTCAATCCGTCCTCCATTCCAATACATTTCAGGCATACGCCCCCGCATACAAAATCACGCTTAACGTCGCCAGCACCAATACATTTAATACAATGCCCAAATAACTGAAAAAATAAAACTTATCCCGTTCCGATTTTGAGAGCACGCCCAGCACAATGCCCACGAAAGCAAAAATCATCGTCAAAAACGCTACTGCGCCGTATTGTAAGGGAATCTTGCCCGCAGTCGTGTAGCTGCTCCAAATTATGTAAACTAAAGATGCCAGAGAAATCACCCCCAGAATCGTCGCCATAATCCCTTTCTGACTGTGTTCCCTGCTGGTAAACATGAAACTCTTTTTCCACATAAGCTTTCCTCTGCCCATAGGCTCGCAGACCTGCGCCCCGGCACTCCCGCCTGTTTTTCCCTCGTGTCTGCACGATTTATAAATGAAAGAAGGTATTTCCGTACGCGGCGAAAACACCTTCTCTTTCCTTAGAATAATATCTTGTTTCTTCCCGCCAGAAGTTTCGCGCCGCTGATCACCAAAAGGACGCCTCCTGCTATCCCTATCACCATGACCACCACACCGAACGCGAGGTTTAAGGCGCCTGCACCGCCCATGATCTTATAAGTTCTCTCTTCCATAATTAATCCCGCTCCTTTCTACATCATATCCGCCCTGCTCCGTATGTCTCATAGTAAGCGTCTATCGCCGCCTTTAAGTCATCGTTGATATAAACGGTCCCGCCGTAGGGCTTATTGTACAGGCATTCGACCACTTCCTCCATGGTAACGATGGCCCCTGTCTCAAATCCGTATTTCTCTTTAATCTCATCCAGCGCACTCTTATCGCTTGAAAGGCCCTTTTCCATGCGGTTTAAGGATACCATCAATCCCCGTATCGTAACATCCGCCTGTGCCTTGATGATAGGGAACGTCTCTTCGATCGACTTTCCGGAAGTCGTCACGTCCTCTATGATCATCACCCGATCGCCGTCCTTTAATTTAGAACCGAGCAGGATCCCCGTGTCGCCATGATCCTTCACTTCTTTCCTGTTAGCACAGTAGCGGATCTCCTTCCCGTAAAGCTCGCTGATTGCCATAACCGTAGCTACCGCCAAAGGGATACCCTTGTAAGCAGGGCCAAACAGCACGTCGAAATCCAGTCCGTATCTGTCATGAATCGCCTTTGCATAGTATTCGCCCAGCTTTTTTAACTGCGTTCCCGTCACATAAGCACCCGCATTCATGAAAAAGGGAGACTTTCTTCCGCTTTTTAAGGTAAAATCTCCGAATTTCAGCACCTGGCTGTCCACCATAAAACCGATAAAATCCTGCTTGTACTGTTCCATCGCCACACTCCTTATTCTTGTTTGATTAAGTGATTGCAGCGCTGTAATGCGTTTCGCAATCACCTACTTGATTTCATTTGTATCCCGCACAAAATGCCCGCCTTTACTGTATCACATCCCTGCGCGGTTTTCAATGTGCAATTCGCCGCCTAAGCCGCAGCTGTGCCATCCTTACCCTGTCATATCCCACAAATAAATCCATCTGCGCACCTGTTTTTGCTGCCAATATGAATGGCACAAAACGCCTGCATATGGTATTATGGAATTTATAAAGAACCCGCAAAAATAAGTCGCTCAGAAATGGGGAGTCGTTATGAAGCACAAACGGTTAAACAGGGACGGCTGGGGCTTCCAGCATTATCCGTATTATCAGATGAGAATTGACGACGAGATTTTTCATGGACTTGCCTGCCTGATTAGGCTGACCGACGGTGAAGCGAATTATTGGGAAACGCCCAAAGCCGGACGAATTCAGGTAACAGGAGCCGGCATGACCTGGCTTTCGCTAATTCCGGATCATACAAGCAGAGTGATCACCGTCAAATATTTCCCGGACGGAACGCATGATGCGGAAAGAAAACACTATCCTGCGCCCGTCAGCGAAACCTATCAGCCTTCCATATGGTATGTGGACATAACGGAAGGAATCGAATATGACGAATACGGCATTGCCGTATACATCGACAAATATCTGGATGTAATCTTTACGCCGGAAGGCGATGTGAAAATAGACGATCGGGACGAACTGGAGGAAGCTTATCGGTCGGGTGAGCTTTCTGACGAACAGTATCATGCCGCCTTAGAAGAGGCCGATCATATCCTTCGCGAACTTTGTTCCGACATTTCAAAAACTACCGCCTGGTGCGCACAAATCAGGCAGATCGTCGAAGACAGGATTGCCGACGGCGAATCTGTTAAGAAATGCAGAGAGACATTATGATCATGACTGCCGTCTGAAGGGAGCATTCATATGAAAAAGGCATCCAACATCTTATTATACATACTGCTGCAGACGTTTGTTTTGACAGCCTGTGCTTCGAAAAACGAGAATAATGCAGCTGCGTCTGACACGACAGCATCCACCACAGGCGAAACTTCTGTACCGATACAAACGGAAACAAGGGAATCCCCCGCACAACAGGAGGACGCAGAATCGGAGGAGACGGAACGCAAGGAAGAGAATACGCCGATATCCTACGATTTTTTTACGGAAAAAGAATGGGACATTCCGGATGAATTGACGCAGGAAGATATGGCCTTTTTTACAGATTTCATGAACAGTACAGAGAATAACGGTTTTCTGCAATCGGAATACGATACACCCACAGATGCCGTTTTGGAGGAAGTTTTTTATAACGGCGCGGGCGTCAGCACGCATTCACTGACGGCGGAAGAAGAAACGGCATACGAAGAAAAGATGGGCTGGGGAATCGAGACGGATGTCGAGCGTCTGACAACAGAGGAACTGGATCTTTTTTTATTAAAAAAGACAGGATATTCCTATGCAGAGATGAATGCACCCTTAAAGTGGATCTATTTGGAGCAGTATGATGCCTACGTCAGCGACCACGGAGATACCAACTGGCGGGAGTATCGCTGCCTCGGCGGAAGGATACAGGGTGATATTTATGAAATCTATTATCAGGCTGTATATCATGAGGAGAATGATAACGGCGGCGTTCTTACCTTAAGAAAGAGCGACGGCGATTATCTGTTCATTTCCAATCAGTGGGACTATATTCCCGATTTATCATGGCTGTCTGATCAGGAGATAAAGGAACTTGCATTTTTTGCCGAAAACAGGGATGTCTGGAACAGGAAAGATCACGAATCAATGGTATTTTACTATACGGTATGGGATCTGGATCAGGACGGCAGACCGGAGCTGATCACAAACGAAACCGCAGAAATCGGCTTGAAAGCGGAACATCATTTTTACCATGCGAATGACGCGTTTACGGAATTGGAAGAACTTTCGCAGGAATCCTATGATACATTTTATGCGGCAATGGGAAAGGAAGATGATTCCATGGACTGGCAGAAAACAACGCCGTCAGAACTGAGAACGGCATCTGTCAAGAGAGCTTTCCGCATCTTGACTGATAGTTACTTGGGTAATCGGTACAGGTTTTACTATTTATTACAATAATGTGAAAAATCATTTGCAATTCCGTCACACCTATGCTATAGTAAGAAAAAGCATATTTTCTAAAAACAAATCGGTAACTTCTATCTCTATTTCTTAGTTTCAGAAAATCCATGCTTTGCATCCAACTAACCATTTACAAAGCAGGAGGATCTGGAACGGTTCTCCTGCTGCGGCAGTCAGCATTTCTCTGAAAATGCCTGTCGGTACCACCAAGGAGGACACGAGATGAAAGAAACGAAAGCAAACAAGGCGAAGGCAGACGAAACAAACCAACGCTCAACCATTGTACAGCGCAACTACAAAGACACCGTATTCCGCATGATCTTTCGGGAAAAGGAAAATCTGTTAAGTTTGTACAATGCGCTCAACGGCACGGATTACGGGAATGTGGACGACTTAGAGATCACCACGCTGGAAAATGCGGTCTACATGAATTATAAGAACGACATTTCCTTTGTGTTCGATTTTGAACTGCTGCTCTATGAGCACCAGTCCACATGCAACCCGAACATGCCCCTGCGGGACCTGCTCTATGTAACGAAAGTATTGCAGAACCGCATCAAGGACGAAAACCTGTACAGCCGGTCACTCATCAGGATCCCAGCGCCGCGTTTTGTCGTATTCTATATCGGTACGGATTCCCAGCCGGAGCAGCAGACCTTATATCTGTCAGATGCTTTTGAAAAAAGACAGGATGAGCCGTCATTGGAACTGGCTGTAACCGTATATAATATAAATCTCGGACATAATCGGGAACTGTTAGCGGCGTGCCGCCTGTTAAAAGAATATGCGCAGTATGTGGAACAGGTAAGAGCATACGCCGAAAAAATGCCCTTATCGGAAGCTGTTGAGAAGGCGGTAGATCATTGCATTAAAAATAAAATTCTTGCAGACTTTTTAGCAAAAAATCGAGCGGAGGCGATCGCAGTGAGTATCTTTGAATATGATGAAGAAAAACACATGAAAAGTGAGCGGAAGGAATGGCGGGAGATTGGGCGAAAAGAAGGAATAGTCGTTGGACGAAAAGAAGGGATAATCGTTGGACAGGAAGAAGGTCGCGACAATCTTGCCAGTTTGCTCCAATCCCTGACAGATGCCGGGAAAACCATGGAAGTACAACGCGTCCTTGCGGATAAGGACTATCGCGAGCAATTATGCCGGGAATATTTCAGTGAAAAAGACCTTGTCCGACCATGATCGCATAACCCAGAGGGCTCCTCAAACGGGGAGTCGCTCTGCTTAAGTTTCACAAGTTACTGCTCCTGTTCGCTATCCCATGCAAGTTCAAAAATGAATCCTTGCAACTCTTCTTCAACTACCCTTTTTCTGAATTTATCCGAAACAAATGGACGTTTTAAGGGTTCGTCTTTAATCTTAAATAAATCTACACCGTTAATATTACCTTCGTTAAAAACATATTTTATAAATCTCATGATTCGTATTCCATCGTTAAAAGTTTTATACACTGATTTTTCATAATCAATACAGTCTATTACATTAGTTACATTAATCAGATAAAAATCCCCTTCTTTACATTCAAGTGGCAATATTTCCGCATTACCTTTAAGCAAATCATCTAATATACTGACTGCCTTTTTATCAAATACCGGTAAATGCGGAGAAAGTCCCGGGGTATTACTAAATTTTCTATTACGATACATACGTTGTACCCGCACAGGTTTCCAATCATTCTTTTTTTCCGTTCCATTAAAAGATTGAATATAATCAACATCCTTTTTCCAGAATAAATTTTCATAATGATCCACATCACAATCTAAGATCCATATTTTCATATAATTCACCTCGTTTTATTAAAATGGGCCTTTTTGTAATTGTTCTGCTATATTCCCAAATATACTCATTGCATCATCTTTCCGCTGATGATAATAATCCTGTCACTTTTCTATAATAAAAATCTGTATGTAAACTACGATGATACGCTCCTTTAGCTACCCCTTAACAGTTGGTAAACAAAAAAAAGAATATCATCAAAACCTTTTTAATATTATTAATGATTCAAAGGGCTTAATAGTTTTTGCATTGGCTGCATACATTAATGGCACTTCTTCCCTATTCATTTGATACACTTCACCAATTTTAAACTCTATGTATTGTTTAAAATTGGAGATAATATTTTCTGCATCGATTCTTTCCAAATCACTCCCTATATTGTCAAGTGATTTT
>DLAF01000046.1:14124-18983 GCA_002492725.1 Lachnospiraceae bacterium UBA7054 | reverse complement strand
TCTGGCGTTTCGCAAACGCCTAATGTGTGATATAATAGAGAGGAGAAACCAAGATGAGAGCATTATATTATACTAAGATAGACTATATGTTGACGAGGAAACAGATGCGTATCCTGCCGTTCTTTTTCCTGCTGGCATTGTTCGTGAGCAGAAGTGCGAGCGAAGGCGGACTTTCCCTGTTAGTGGGTTGTTCGTATGTGGTGTTTATCGCTTCGATCTTTTCAACGGCGCCTTTTGCATACAGTGGCGGAAAAAATAAGGGATTCCTGCTGCTGTTTCCCGCGACGGTGAAGGACAGGGTGACGGGACGGTTTCTGTACGGTCTGTCGTTTGTGGCAATGCTGGGACTGCTCTGCGCCGCACTTTTTGGTATCTGCAAAATGACAGGGATGGAAGTTTCGCGTTGGATGATAGCGGCGGGATTGTGCGAACTGGCGATCGGGATCGTGCTGGTGACACTGCAGAACCTGTTTTTCTATCTGTTCGGAGAAGGGAAAGATAACTGGCAGTATCTGAATAATATCGTAAGAACTGCGCCGGGCATGGCGATGTTTTTTGGGATGAGTGTTTTGGTCGGAAAGGTGGAGGATGCGGCAGCCGCCGGCACGCTGCCGGATCTGGAGACCTTATCCGGAAAGATGATGCAGGCGGGCGTGGTTTCTGTAGCGGCGGCGCTGCTGCTGACGGTCATTGCCGCAGTGGTCTGCGCGAAGGTAATCGGGAAGCGGGATTATGCGTGAAGGGGAAGCCGAAGGATGAACTGTTGCGTATATTAGGGAAGATCATGCCTTCTACTTGCAAAAGCCTGTAGAATACTGTAAAATAGTAGCGTTATCATATAAAACAGTTTTCAGGTGGAGGAGAGGAAAACATGACAAAGACTTGGAGCGTAACAGACAGTATGGGTAATAATCATCACATTACCTTTCAGAAGGGAGTATTCGGCGGCGCGAAGTGTATTGTGGACGGCGACGCCTACAAGATGAAATCGAAGAACTGGGTCATCTGGATGGCAGATCATCAGATTAGTATCCCCGGAGCGGAATGCAATCTGGTAGTAGTGGGCAATAAGGTTCGTTTGGCGGTGAACGGCACCTATCTGGAGGACGGTACGCCTTATGAGCCGATCAGAAATATTCCGGTATTGTTAAATGTGCTGGTGGGTATCAATGCGATCGCAACAATTTTTATGTTTGGCGTACTTGGTTTCTGTCTCAATATTCTGGCGGATCTTTTGTGCTATAAGCTGAGTTTGTCAAAGAAGAACGGCATTGCTTATGTGATTCAAATCGTGTGGTTGGTACTTGTGCTTGTGCTGGGCTTTTTAGTGCTTGCAGCTTAGTGAATGCAAGGGCATAGAAAGGAGCGGGATTTACGATGGACGAGAATCAAAACTTTGGATACAATGAGGGCACATACGGTGCGCAGGATGGGGGATCTGTACAGCAGCCTTACGATAATCAACAGTATGGCGGACAGTCCTATGGGAATCAACAGTACGCCGGGCAGCCTTATGACAATCAGCAGTATGGACAGGCGCCAAATAATCAGCAGTACGGGCAGGCTCCGTACAATCAGCAGGCAGGGCCGCAGTATACACAGACGCCTTACGGGGCACAGCAGCAGTATAACCAGCAGAATTTCGGGCAGCCGGTCAAGGCGGTAGTCTATGATACGGTTCCGGACGGAGCGACCGGTACGTCGGTAGCGGCGCTCGTGTGCGGTATTCTGGGTCTTATATTTTTCTGGATTCCCGGGCTGGATATCATACTTTGCCTGGTGGGCCTGATTTGTGCGATCGTGTCACTGGTCAGAGGAAATAATGGTAAGGGGATGGCAATTACGGGATTGATTTTGTCAATCATCGCCAGTATCCTCACGTTGATTTTCTTTTATTTATTTGCGTTGGGTATGATGCTGATGTAGTGTAAGAAAGAGAGCTGCGGCTCTCTTTTTTTATGAAAAAAGTTAGGCGGAAATGAAACTTTTTACCAAGGTTGAATCGTATTATAGGTAGGATGAAAAGATACTATGTGTTAAGATAAAGGTGCTTGGAAATTAGAAAGACTGAATGACAAAAGGAAGCACGAGGGGATGGAGCAGGAATGGAGCTATCTGGCGGAAGAGTATAGAGCCATGCTGTATCGGATTGCCTTCTCGAACATGAAGAACCGTGCGGACGCCGAGGATGCGGTACAGGAGGCTTTTCTGCGCTACATGAAGGAGGAGAAGCCGATTCGGAACAAGGAGCATGAGAAGGCCTGGCTCATACGAACCACCATTCATATTTGTCTGGATATTTTAAAGAGCGGCTGGTATCAGAGGACGGTGCCCTGGGACGAGTCTTCTATGAGTGCGGCGAAAAATATCTATCTGCCCTATCAGATCAGGGATGATCTGACGCTTGAGGCGGTACTGCGGCTGCCGACACACTATAGGAATCCAATCTACCTTTTCTATTATGAGGATTATTCGATTCATGAGATTGCGGGCATCCTCAATGAGAAGGAGGGGACGATTAAGACAAGACTGCGCAGAGGCAGGGAGGAAGTAAAGAAGCTTCTCACGGAAGAGAGCACGGAAAGGAGGCCGTAAAAGTGAGCATACAGGAGGTAAGAGGCGCAAAAGAGACGCCGGCATATCAAAAGAAGGAAAAAGCAGGAGGCGGTGAGGAATTTCAAAAAAGCCTTTTACAGAATTTAAGATCCAGAGAGCGGGGGGAGGAGACAGCTGCGGATCCTGCGCAGGAGGAAAATCGTGCAAAGGAGCTGCCTAAAACGCCGGGAATTGGCGTGACAGGCAGTGCGCGGGTAAATGCAGCCATGCTGACGGAGGCGGTGCAGACAGCGAAGGTGCGGCATATGCGCTATGAAGAGAGTGATCATATAGAGATTGCAGTGACGAGGGGGTATACGCTGAAAGGAAAGCGTCTGGATGACGCAGAGAATTTTGCGCGGGAACAGGCAGAAAATATGACACATATGTCAGAAGACAAAGAAGCAAATAGACAGAGAGGGAGCAGAGTCTACGTAGAAGTGAAATATGACGATGGCAGGACGGAGGCTTATCGGGTAAATATAGAGCAGGTTTCACGGGATACGACACATATCATTGAGCGTTTTGCGCTGGAGACGGTGCAGGAGATGTGATTTTGGGAATGACCGTAAAAGACCGATGTGGGATAGGAGGCAGTTATGATCAACAACGACAGCTACATGGGATATAAAACATTCAACACCACAAACAATACGGCGCAGCAGCTGGCAAAACAGATGAAGCTGACAAATCAATTGAAGACAGCGAAGATGGAGGGGAACGCAGATCCTGACAGCTTTGCCGCAAAGTTAAAGCGCGCGGACGAGTATGCGGCCTCAGGGGAGCATTACAGTGCGGACGATTCCATCGGTATTATGCTGCGGCAGATGGATGAGCCTGAGGCGGGCAAGCCCGTGACCAAGGACTTCTTTCATAACGGTGCGCATATTTCCATCTGTAAGGATGCCATGTACGGGAACAGCATTACCATCGGCGGCAGCTCGAATCCGGATTGGATTCATGTAGATACGTCCGTGGGAACGGTTCATATCGATCTCAACGATATGACCAGTCTGATGAAGTGTCTGGATTTGTTTTCACCGGAAGATTTAAACGCCATTCTTAGAAAGATCCAGGAAGTCAAGCAGGCAAGAGAGGCATTGAACCAGATCGACAGAATGCAGGATGAATTAATGAAAAACGGCCGAAAAGACAAGGAGGAAGAAGGGGAAGAGGCAGGCGCAGAGTCTGTAGGCGAGGTTGTAGGCGTGGTCAGCGCGGAAGAAATGCGTGGGATCGAAGAGAAGCGGGAAAAGAAATTTATCGGGTGATGGGCCGTTTTTGTAGGCGGCAGCGTGACAGGATGCCGCATCGGAACCATTTGACGAAACGGGAGGGATGCGGTACACTGAAACGGAGAAATACCGAGCTTACAAAAAGGAGCGGCTTTTGGAACGATGCAGAAAAAAATAGCGGTGATCAATGATATTGCGGGATACGGAAGATGCGCCATGACGGTGCTTCTTCCGATTATTTCTTATATGGGGGTGCAGACATGTCCGCTGCCTACCTCCATTTTTTCAAGTAATACGGCTTTCCCGGATTTCTTTGTGGACGATTATACGGATCGGATGGAAGCGTATATCGGGAGTTGGAAGAAGATTGGATTGAAACGTAAGTTTGACGGGATTGCCACCGGTTATCTGGGTTCTGTCAGGCAGATTGAGATCGTGAAACGTTTTATCAGAGAATTTGCCGGAGAGGATACCATTGTGATCGCAGATCCCGTGATGGGGGATCACGGCAGATTATACTCTGCCTATACGGTAGAGTTGTGTACGGAACTTAGGAAGCTGGTGGCAATGGCAGATATTGTCACGCCGAATCTGACGGAGGCCTGTCATCTTGCGGATATGCCCTATAAAGAAACGGGGTGGAAACGAAGGGAACTTTTCGAGATGGCGGAGTGCCTTGCGGCAATGGGACCTTCTCATGTTGTCATCACGGGGATACCGCAGGGAGAATACCTTGCGAACTATGTTTTTGTAAAGAAAGCGCAGGAGGAACCTGTGGCGCGTTTGATTCGCGTACATAAGGCGGGTGAGGAACGGTGCAGTACGGGGGACGTGTTTGCTGCCGTGATCGCTGCGGACGCCGTAAACGGGGTTCCTTTTGACAGATCGGTCAGGAAAGCGGCGGGCTTTGTGAAACGGTGCGTTGAGGAGGCCGTGGCGCTTGAGACACCGCCCGCGGAGGGGGTGCCGTTTGAGAGGGTATTGTGGCGGCTGAAGAGGGAGTGAGCAGTGCGGCACTCGAAAAGCCTG
>DLAF01000046.1:0-13742 GCA_002492725.1 Lachnospiraceae bacterium UBA7054 | reverse complement strand
GGCACTCGAAAAGCCTGCGGCTTTTCTCGTTCGCGGGCTTCGCCCTATATATCCAGCAAAATAACTGCTTCGGTGAGCAAGCTCCCCGCTTCAGTTATTCTGCTGTCTATGCACTGCTCAACTGGACAACGGATATTCCAACTCAAACGGATATCCGTCTTTTTTGTTCTTTTCTGAGAGGGTGTCGGTCTCGATAACGGTAAAATCGTCACTTTTGATGACTTCTTTCATTTCTTCACGAATCGTTTCAAAGTCTGACACATGGGTAGAGATTCTGCGGCAGGCGAAGCTGCCTTCGCCAATGGTGCGGATATTCTGTGCCGCAGACTCTGCGGCAGGTGCATCGTCGGTGATCGTGAGGAACATATGGCGCTGATAATGTCCGTTGCGATATTCGTGCAGAACACCGGAGGGGTAGGCTACCACGGTGCCCATCTGCTGAGCGGTGACAAAGAGTTTCAGGATATACTGCCCATAATATTTGGGGACATCCATTTCCTCCAGAGGAACGGTGAGCATCCTGCGGGTCACGATCTCGTTGTGGTAGAAGCCGTCCGGCAGCAGGACGCCGCTCTTGCTCTCCGGAATCTTTGCAAGTCCCGTCACGGAGCTGGCCATGTTCTGCAGTGTCTCCTGCAGCGTGGCAAGACAGTTATGGATGTCCAAAATCTTCTGTTCTGCCAAAATCTTACCGTCGTAGAGGAGCTTTTGCAAATTAATGGAAGAATTTTCCACGTAATTGTTCAGATCCTTTAAGGGGATGCCAAGCTTGATACAGACGGTGATTGCATCCAAAAGATAGAGCTGTTCCTTGGTATAATAGCGGTAGTTTGTTTCCGTATTGACAAAAGCAGGCTTCAGGATCCCAATCTGGTCATAGTAACGCAGGGATTTGATGCTTACGTTTTTTAATTTGGATACCTTTCCGATGGACATATACTGACTCATGGTTCATGCTCCTATTATGGAATAGATTATCTTGAAATTTTGATATATTTGTTATGTAATCTTTAAAACTGTAACCCTCTGGTAGAGTTCGGTAAGTCATATTTTGTCACAAATGTTTTGAGAAAACAAGCCCTTTTGGAAAACTAGTGGTCAGGAAAATTTGAGCCACAATATGCTGTATGGCTGTATGAAAAAGAGAAGATTGTTTTATGTGATTCCATCGGTTATAATTTGAATCATAGAAAACACTTCGGAATGGAGGATGAGATTAGAGATTATGGCAAACATAACGGTAAGATATTTTTCGAATTGTTTGAGGAGACCTACCACCTTTGAACTGTTTCTCCCAAATGACCCGCGCGCTGATCTGCCGCCGGATGCGGAACGCGACGCTCATGCGAAACGTCCGATGAGAACGCTGTTTCTTCTGCACGGTTATACGGGCTGTGCAGGGAATTATGTGCCGGAATATCTTGCGGATCGCTATCAGGTGGCAGTGATGTCTCCGAGTGGTGAGAACGGCTTCTGGCTTGACGGCATTTCGACGGGGCATCAATTTGCAACGCTTCTTGGCGAGGAAATACCGGAATATCTGAAAAAGACCTTCGGGCTTTCGGGGAACGCTGACGATACCTGCATTCTAGGGCTGTCGATGGGCGGATTCGGCGCGCTGCATACGGGGCTGGCCTATCCCGATCGTTTTGGAAAGATTGGCGCCATGTCCTCCGCCCTCATCGTGCATGAGGTGGCTGGAATGAAACCGGGCCAGGGAAACGGCGTCGCTAACTACGAGTATTATCGGGAATGTTTCGGTGAGCCTGAAAAGGTTTTGCAAAGCGATAACAATCCGGAAACGCTTGTCGATAAACTTCTTGCGCAGAAGAAAAAGCTGCCCGAAATCTATATGGCCTGCGGTACGGAAGATTTTCTACTGGAAAACAACCGGGAATTTCATCGCTTTTTGGAAGACAGGAAGGTTGCGCATGAATATTTTGAGAGCAAGGGCAATCATGACATGACGTTCTGGAGCGAGTACACGGAGAAAATCGTGAAGTGGATGTTCGCCTGAAGGACAAGGCGTGATGAATGAAAACACAAAAATCCCCCCAAATTGGGGGGATTTTATATGGTTGAAAGTTAATCCGAGTTTGCGAAGCAAATCTCGTGAAGTTAATCCCGAAGGGATTTACTTCATCCCATGGTAACCACCACATCGTAACTCGTCTTCCCTTTCTCATAGGGAACCACGCACCCGTCAACGGCTTTCCCGTCCACGGTGATGGACTTGACGCCCTTCTCCACGTTATCAGGGTTTACGACCTTGATGTTGTAGGTACCCTCTCTGAATTTACGGGTCAGCGTGAAGTCTCCAAAGCCCTTCGGTACGCAGGGATCGATGCTTAATCCCTTGTGGGTCGGGTAAACGCCCAGGATATGCTGGGAAATGTTTACGAAGGTCCAGGCCGCCGTACCGGTCAGCCAGCTGTTCTTTGCTTCGCCGTGGAATTTCGCGTCTGCGCCCGCAACCATCTGAGAGTACACATAAGGCTCCGTGCGGTGGATTTCGCTGAACTCTTCCACATAGGCAGGACAGGTTTTTTGATAGATCTCAAAGGCTCTGTCACCGCGGCCGATAACCGTTTCCGCGATGGAGACCCAGGGGTTATTGTGGCAGAAGATACCCGCATTTTCCTTGTACCCGGGCGGATAGGAGGAGATTTCGCCAAGCTCTAAGTGATATTTGGTGTAAGCCGGCTGTAAGATCATTACGCCGTACTTCGTATCCAGTTTTTCCTTGACGGAATCAAGCGCTTTTTGTGCAAGGCCTTCCTTTACGCCGATGCCGGCAAGCGGGCAGAAGCCGTTTGACTCGATGTAGATCTGGCCTTCCTCACACTCCTTAGAGCCAATCTTTTTGCCATAAGCGTCGTAGGCGCGGACGAACCAATCGCCGTCCCAACCGTCTTTTAACACTGCGTCGTACATCTTCTGTACTTCGGCGCGGGCGCGGTCTGCCTCCGCCTGATCGTTCATCAACTCGCAAAGCTGTGCGTACTCTTCGCCGTACTTGACGAACATGCCCGCGATAAATACGGATTCTGCCACGGGCCCTTCGGAGGGACCAAAGGTCTGGAAGGATTCACCCGGATGCTCGGAAAAGCAGTTTAAGTTCAGGCAGTCATTCCAGTCGGCGCGGCCGATTAGCGGCAGGGCGTGAGGCCCCTTGTGATTGACGATATAGTCAAAGGAGCGCTTCAGATGCTCCATCAAAGGCTTTGCAACACTCATGTCATTATCGAAAGGTACCTGCTCCGTGAGGATGGAGGTGTCGCCGCTCTCGCGCACGTAGGCAGAGGTGCCGGCAATCAACCACAGCGGATCGTCGTTGAAGCCGCTGCCGATGTCGGAATTGCCCTTTTTGGTGAGAGGCTGGTACTGGTGGTAAGCGCTGCCGTCCTCGAACTGCGTGGAGGCGATATCAATGATACGCTGTCTCGCACGGTCGGGGATCAGGTGTACAAAGCCCAGAAGATCCTGACAGGAATCGCGGAAGCCCATGCCGCGGCCGATGCCCGACTCATAGTAAGAAGCGGAGCGGGACATATTGAAGGTCACCATGCACTGGTACTGATTCCAGATATTGACCATGCGATCCACTTTATCGTTTGAGGATTTCACCGTGTATTTGGAGAGAAGCTCGTTCCAGTATGCCTGCAGGGCGGCAAAAGCACGCTCGACGTCCGCGTCGGTCTGATACTTGGCAAGCATTTTCTCCGCGGGCTTTTTATTGATGATACCGGGCGCTTCCCACTTCTGATCCTCGGGATTCTCGATGTAGCCCAGAACAAAGACAAAGGTTTTGCTCTCGCCGGGGGCAAGGGTTAAGTTGATCTGCTGAGAGGCGATGGGAGACCAGCCACTCGCCATGGAGTTTGTGGCCTGTCCTTTTTCAACGACCTCGGGATTTGCCGCACCGCGGTATGCGCCAAGGAAGGCGTCTCTGCTGGTGTCGAAACCGTCCACCGGTGTGTTTACGGAATACACTGCATAGTGGTTTCTGCGCTCTCTGTACTCGGTTTTGTGGTAGATGGTGGAGCCGACGACTTCCACTTCACCTGTGCTTAAGTTGCGCTGGAAGTTTCTGGAATCATCATCTGCGTTCCAGAGGCACCATTCCACATAGGAGAAGAGGGACACGTTTTTTGCATTGCCACCCTTGTTGGTCAGCTTCACCTGGCTGATCTCACAGTTGTCATCCATGGGAATGAAGGTGAGGACGGAAGCTTCGAGGTCATTTTTAGCGCCCGTAAAACGGCTGTAGCCGATGCCGTGGCGGCACTCGTAGCTGTCCAGCTCCGTCTGCGTCGGTTTCCAGCCGGGATTCCAGACAGTATCGCCCTCTTTTATGTAGAAGTATTTGCCGTTGATATCGTTTGGCACATCATTGTAGCGGTAGCGTGTCATGCGAAGGAGTTTTGCATCCTTGTAAAACGTATAGCCGCCGCAGGTGTTGGAGATCAACGAAAAAAACTCATTACAACCTAAGTAGTTGATCCAGGGCAAGGGGGTTTTGGGTGTGGTGATGACGTACTCTCGGTTTGCGTCATCGAAGTAACCAAATTTCATAGCGCCATTCTCCTTTTGATTTTTTTGTCCGATTTCTGTGCTTACTCAGATAGGGAAGAAAGTAAACGTTTAAGTAAAACGGTCTTCCAATCGTTTAGATAAATTATACAGAAGAAATCGAAAAAAAGCAATCCATATAATATTGTCCGTGAGAATCTTGAATTATGCGAAATTCGTTGCATAGCAGACGAATGTATTGTACAATGAGAATACGAAAACGATTAAGATAAAGCCAGCGGACCGGGCGAAAAGGTTTGTGGCCGTGAGGGGTATGAGATGGTATCAATGAAGGACATTTCAGTGGTTTGCGGTGTGTCTGTGGCCACTGTAAGCAAGGCGCTGAACGATCAGAGCGATATCGGGCAGGAGACCAAAAGGCGCATCCGTCAGACTGCCGAGGAGATGGGTTATTTTCCCAATACGGCGGCTAAGATGCTGAAAACGAATCGCAGTTATAATATAGGAGTTTTATTTAACCATGAAGACTATAGCGGTCTGACGCATGACTACTATGCCTTTGTGCTGGAAAGTCTCAAAAATACGGTGGAGAAGAAGGGGTATGACCTTACCTTTGTCAATACCGGCAAATGCCGTGCGGGAACTTCGAGCTATTTGGAGCATTGCAGATCCAGGGGCTTTGACGGCGTAGCAATCGTCTGTACGGATTTTTATTCGCCGGAAATTTTACAGCTGGTGAGGGGCGGCCTTCCCATCGTCACGCTGGATCACCTTTTTAATAATGTCAGTGCGGTGATGTCGAATAATGTGCAGGGAATGCAGGATCTGCTTACCTATATTTATAAGAAGGGGCATCGCAGGGTAGCCTATATTCATGGGGCGGATTCCGCCGTTACCCAGAGCAGGCTTTCCTCTTTTTATCGGACGGCGGCGCAGCTTGGTTTGACAATACCGGATGAATATATCAGCATGGCGCCTTATCGCGATACGAAGGGTGCATACGCGGAGACGTTGAGACTGCTTGATCTGAAGGAGCCGCCTACCTGTATTCTCTATCCCGATGATTTTTCTGCTTTTGGCGGCTATAATGCGATTCAGGAGCGGAGACTGCGGATTCCCGATGACATTTCGATTGCGGGCTATGACGGCATACGGATTGCAAGGCATATCGAACCGACGCTGACGACGCTGCGGCAGGATACAGAGGAGCTGGGGCGGCAGGTGGGAGAAAAGCTGCTTAGTCTGATTGAGCATCCCAAAACCACACTGGTGGAGACGATCGTTGTGGAAGGCCACGTCTTTGAAGGAAATTCCGTGGCGGATATCCGGGGACAGAAAGGTTGAAAAATAAGTCTGATGACCTTATTTTTCAACCGCGAGTTTGTGCTGAAGCCACAAACTCAAAATCGCAGCCGAGAATTTAAAATTCTCGGCGCGTGCCTGCGCAAAGAACGCTCCGGCATGGAGGTAAAAATGATTTTATTTGACCAAACGAAATTAAAAGTGTACGATGGTTACACAAGACTGTGCGAATATGCGGGCAAGACACAGGAATGGCAGCAGAATCTTTGGAATGCATTTTTGGGTAACGACGGATTGTATGATGCCTTTGTTTATTATCTTGCGCATCATGCCCTGCCGGATGCGCCAAAATGCGAGGGATATTCCCTGACGGATTGCTATGTGTGGCAGATGGAGCAGGATAATCTGCGCCGGGATACGGGGAAAAATACGGCGCAGTGCAACAAGGAGGATATGGTGCTCCGGGCTTTTATGATGATGGCCGGGATGCTAAGAAATCCGGAGGACTTTGTGAAAAAGCTGCGCGATTGGAAGGGCATGGATCAGACCATGTAAGCACGCAGAGGCTGATCACAGACAGAGGAAAAAGGAAGAAAGATGGAGCGAACAGAATTTATGGACAGGCTGCAGCGCTCGCTGGCGGGCGGCGTGAACAGCTCTCAGGTAGCGGAGAATGTGCGCTATTATCAGGATTACATTGATACGGAGATCAGGAAGGGCAGGAGCGAGGCTGATGTGCTTTCAGGCCTTGGGGATCCGAGGCTTTTGGCGAAGAGCATCATTGAGGCGAATAAGCGTGCGGGTTATATTGAGGGAACGAATCAGAATTTTGACGAGGAGACAAAGGAGGAGGATGCAGGCATACAGGGCAGCGGCCCCTCCGGCGGCATCGTGCGCGTGCCGGGGTGGCTTATCATTCTGTTTGTAGTGGTGATCGCGCTTCTCATCATCGGTGTGGTCTTTTCGGTGATCTCATTTCTAGCGCCCATCATCATTCCGGTGTTAATTGTGGTGTTGCTATACAATTTTATACGAAACAGGTAAAGGATAATACAACAGGCCATCTTAGGGGATGGCCTGTTGAGGGGAGTATAAAAAATTGATATAAGGGTCTGTAGGTGGAGAATGAAGGGGTATCTCCGTCTACACTTATTATTATAGTCCTTTTTGTGGAAAAAGCAACAAAAAATAGTACCAAAGTACCAACTACCCTTTTGGTGCTTTTATCTAAAAAAATAGTACTAAAGACTCAGTATGTGGGTGAATAAGTTTTTTACATCCTTCTCATACTATTTCTGTAACACGAAACCAATCAGGAGGTATGGAAGATGTCTAAAAACGATTTTAACCAGAACAGCCAGCAGAATGAGAAGCAGCAGGACAAAAACAACCAGAACAATTCGAAGAACAGTTCTAACAACAGCTCAAACAGCACCAAGAACAGTTCCGGCAACAGCAGCAAAGACAACTACTAAGCGCTGCCTGATCAGAGGGAGGACGCATGTCGCGTCCTCCCTCTGTGTGCTTGACACGGATATCGTTACAGCATAAAATGTAGCTATGGAAAAATTAGAGTATATCGTGCCCTGTCATTTTGGACTGGAGGCTGTATTAAAAAGAGAAATTACGGATCTGGGGCTTGCCATCACCTCTGTGGAGGACGGCAGAGTGACCTTTGCCGGAGATCTTTGCGCGCTTGGCCGCGCCAATGTCTTTTTGCGCAGTGCGGAGAGAGTCCTTATTAAGATAGGAAGTTTTCATGCGGAGACTTTTGAGGAGCTTTTTCAGGGAACGCGGGCGCTGCCGTGGGAGACCTATATCCCGAAGGACGGAAAGTTTTGGGTGGCAAAAGCGGCCAGCGTAAAGAGTAAGCTTTTTAGCCCCTCCGATATTCAGTCGGTGATGAAAAAGGCCATGGTTGAGCGCATGAAGAGCGTTTACCATATTGATTGGTTTACGGAAAGCGGCGCTTCCTTTCCCGTCCGTGTTTTTATTAAAAAAGACGAGGTGACGGTGGGCCTTGATACTTCAGGGGAATCCTTACATAAACGGGGCTATCGGAAACTTGTGGCAAAGGCTCCTATTGCGGAGAATCTGGCGGCGGCGCTTTTGATGCTGACGCCCTGGCGGGGGGACAGGATTCTGGTGGATCCTTTCTGCGGCAGCGGGACGATCCCCATCGAGGCGGCTATGATGGCGGCCCATGTGGCGCCCGGCAAAAACAGGAGTTTTCTGGCTGAGGAGTGGACGAATTTCATGCCGCATTCCCTCTGGCAGAAGGTTCGCGAAGAAGCGGCGGATCAGGAAGACTTTACGGTACAGACGCAGATTCAGGGCTATGATATTGACGAGGAGATGGTCTCCATCGCCAGGGCAAACGCCCGTCTTGCAGGGGTGGATGGATTGATCCATTTTCAGCAAAGGAGCGTTACGCAGTTAAGCCATGCAAAGAAATACGGCTTCATCCTTACGAATCCGCCCTATGGGGAGAGACTTGAGGAGAAGGAAAATCTGCAGGCGCTGTATCGTA
Source organism: Lachnospiraceae bacterium UBA7054 (assembly GCA_002492725.1). Classification (GTDB taxonomy): domain Bacteria; phylum Bacillota; class Clostridia; order Lachnospirales; family Lachnospiraceae; genus UBA3282. Next base: position 5,377 of record DLAF01000046.1, on the reverse strand, counting down.
CACTGGGAGAGCGCTATCTGGCGCTGGACTCCTGGTCCATGTACGTGATCACGGCCTATGAGCAGGCGGAGACTGCCATCGGCAGGAAGGCCGATAAAAACAGGAAACTGTACAACGGCATGATGAAAACGTATTTTTATCAGTATATGGGTCCCAAGCCCACCGGGAGTAAAAAATAAGAGATGACACAGACACAAAGTTTATTGAGAAGCACACTGGTATACTGCATTTTGTTCGTGGCGGCAGCCATGAGCGTGATGCTTTATTATTCTGCCACAAAGACAGTGGGAGTGCCCGATGTAGCGCAGGATGAAGTTGTTTCATCCGTGCAGGAACAGGAGAAACCGGCCGTTCCTGCAAAGAGCGACGAGATTAGAATTGACCGAAATAGCCAAACTTCCAACTATTTTTGCGTCCCCATGCCGGAGAGTGTGAAGGCGGAGGAGGTCATTTTAGAAAATCATTATATGAATGAGGAATTGTGGGTGAGCATCAGTTCTTCCCAGCCTGCGCTTTTTCGGAATTTTTATGCGGCAAACAGCGTTTACGGAAACAGCGGGTGCGTTGTTGACGGCCGCTTTGAGGCAGGAGAGGAAAGGACTTATCTTCGTTTTGCACTGGATGGCGTGTATGAGTACCGCAGTATCTTTGAGGATCATATCCTGTATGTGGAGTTTGTGCCGCCCAAGGAAGCATATGAGAAGATCGTGGTGGTGGATCCGGCCTACGGCGGCGAGGAGACGGGTGTGACAGCGAAGAATGTCGTGTCGAAGGATATCACACTGAACATTGCAAAGGCGCTGAAGGCCAGGTTTGATGAGAGTGACATCAAGGTGTATTATACCAGGATGGACGACAGCAACCCTACGGCGGCGGACAGGGTGGGTCTCTCGGCAGCAACCAAGGCTGATATGCTGATCCGCATTGAGGTGAGCGGGAACGAAAACAGCAAGCTCTACGGCACGACAACAGTCTATAACAGTCAGTTTTTTATTCCCGGTTTCGGTAATGTGGAACTGGCGGACCTTTTGGAGCGTGAGGTAGTCACTGCCATCAGCGGTAAGGCGGGCGGTTTGGTTGAGGCGGCAGAGACGGACGAAGTGATCGGCGGCGCGACGGTCCCGGCGGCGGCAATTCGGGTGGGATATCTCACAAACAGCCAGGAAGCGATTCTTTTGCAGCGAGAGGATTATATTGAACGGATCGCGGATGGAATCTATAATGCAGTAATAAAAGCATACGAGGAGTACAAAAAGTGATCATTATATTTGCGACGGGAAATGAGGGAAAGATGCGGGAAATCCGTGCAATCCTTGCGGATGTGGAGGCGGATATCCTTTCCATGAAAGAGGCGGGTTTACGTCTCGACATCGAGGAGGATGGCGAAAGCTTTGCGGAAAATGCCTTGATCAAAGCGAAAGCCGTGGCGGATGCGCTTGCGGCGGAGGGAAGATTTCATGACTGTGCGGTGCTGGCGGATGATTCCGGGTTGGAAATCGACAGGTTAAACGGGGAGCCGGGGATTCGGTCGGCGAGATACCTGGGGGAGGAAACGCCTTTTTCCGTAAAGAGCAGGGATATCCTGAAGAGAATGGAAGGCGTGCCGGATGAGGAGCGAACTGCCAGATTTGTCTGCGCAATCTCGGCGGTGTTTCCTGACGGAGCACATGTTACAACCAGGGGAACCATCGAGGGCAGGATCGGGCATGCTCCTGCAGGCGATAACGGTTTTGGCTATGATCCCATTTTTTATCTGCCGGAATACGGGCGCACGGCGGCGGAACTTACCGATGAGGAGAAGAATCGGATCAGCCACAGGAGCAGAGCGCTTGCGCTGATGAAAGAGGAATTGATAAAGAGGGGATTTTGAGAAAAACGTATGAGAATATTGATCGTGAGCGACAGTCATCGCTACAACCAAAATCTGTTTCAGGTATTGGAGCAGACAGGCCCTTACGATATGCTGATTCACTGCGGCGATGTGGAGGGGAGTGAACATAGTATCAGCGAAAAGGCGGGGTGCCCAGTGGAGATGGTGCAGGGAAACAACGACTTTTTTTCCGCACTTCCCAGGGAGAAGGAGTTTATGGTCGGGCAGTATAAGGTTTGGCTGACCCATGGGCATCATTACAATATCGCCATGAATACCGAGACCATCAAGCAGGAGGCAATCGCCAGGGAAGTGGATATCGTGATGTGCGGACACTCCCACAGGCCGGTCGTGGAGATCGGCACATCGGTCACCCTCATCAATCCCGGCAGCATCAGCTATCCCAGACAGGAGAACCGCAAGCCGAGTTATATCCTTATGGAGCTTGACCGGGCAGGGGAGGCGCATTATACAATCAATTACATAGATAAATAAAAAAGCGGTTGACAGAAAAAAGACGGTATTATATAATGTTAGATGCGTTGTGGGAACGGCGGCAGTTTACTTGCGGGGTGTGGCTCAGCTTGGCTAGAGCGCCTGGTTTGGGACCAGGAGGTCGCAGGTTCGAATCCTGTCACCCCGAGGACGCGAAGCAATCCTCGAAAGTTGAAAGTTAATCCCGAAGGGATTTACTTTACCCGAAGGGATTTACTTCTTCCGAAGGGATTTACTTTACCCGACGCAGAACATCCGCGACAGCGCGGAATAATTGAATGATGTTGATTATGCAGGTGTAGTTCAATGGTAGAACACCAGCCTTCCAAGCTGGATACGTGGGTTCGATTCCCATCACCTGCTTTTTTTGTGGCTAAAGTCCTGCAAAAATTGCTGACCTTGATCGTAATGAGTAATGATAAGTCAGTAGCGTTTTTCTATCATTTTCCTATGGTCAACCCCTTGTGGGAGGTTGTTCCTTTTTATACTTATAATGTAGCATATCAATGAAAACAATTCGAGCAAACAACGGAAATAATTTTTAGCAAAGGAGCCTTACAATGTATCAAGTCGGGGAACCGAGAACACAAAAGTAAGGGATGAGAGTACGATGAAAATCAGAAAATCAACGGAAGCAGATTTTGAAAGAATTATGGAGATCTACCGTTATGCGCGAAATTTCATGGCGGATCATGGAAATCCCAGACAGTGGGGAATTTCAAACTGGCCGCCGGAAGACCTGATACACAGTGATATTTTACAGAAGAAGGGATATGTGTGCACCCATGAGGGGCGGGTGATCGGGACATTTTTCTTTGATTACGGCAAGGAGATTGAGCCAACCTATCGTACGATCGAAGACGGGAAATGGCTTGATGATAGTGCTTACGGCGTCGTGCATCGGCTGGCAGGCGACGGTTCCGTAAAAGGCATCGGAAAATTTTGCCTGGAATGGGCATGCAGGCAGTGCGGTCATCTTCGTGTCGATACGCACGGGGATAACCTTGTTATGCAAAGCCTGTTGCCCAAATTGGGATTTCAGTACTGCGGCATGATTTATGTTACAGTGGATAACGATCCGAGGCTGGCTTATGAGATAATAAACCGCGAAAAATGCTCTGAGCTGGGGATGGTTGTGGAAAAAGCAGTGATTTTTGATCTGGATGGCACACTATGGAATGCGGCGGGCAGCGCGTGCGATATCTGGAATCGCGTTCTGGAAAGACATGGGGATATTACTGTCAGGGTGACGCAGAAGATGGCGGAGAGCGTCATGGGAAAGACAATGAAGGAAATAGGGGAGATCTTGCTTCCCGAATGCACGGGTGAAGTACGGGAAATGATTCTGGATGAGATTGGAAAGGAAGAAGTCCGTTATTTAGAAAAACACGGGGCTGTTTTATATGATGGAATGAAGGAGACGATTGCTTCCCTGCATGAGGAATATGGGCTGTATATCGTAAGCAATTGTCAGGACGGCTATGTCCCGGCCTTTTTGCATGCCCATCAGATGGAACGTTATTTTAAAGATATTGAGATGTCGGGCAGGACGGGACTTGATAAAGGGAAAAATATCAGGCTTCTTATGGAGAGAAATCATATAAAATCTGCGGTGTATGTCGGAGATACGCAAGGGGATGAAAAGGCGGCGGAAGATGCGGGGATTCCCTTTATTTATGCGGCGTACGGATTTGGTAAAGCCGTGTCCCCGAACGCCGCAGTGGACAGTATCAAAGAGCTGCCCAAGTGTTTGGATCGGTTTTTCCAGTGATTAGTTTTTGATCCTCCTCACGGGACGAAGCACTTCGTAGCCAATCACTTCGGGATAATGGCGCTGGTAATCGTTACACGTATCCTCGTTCCATTCGTAGCCGTTTGCTTTGGGATCATAATTCCATGCCAGTGTTTCCACCTTTCCCATCACCTCTCCGTTGTCCTTGAGAAAATCAAAGGGCGGGTGAAAGAACACAAGATAATCGCTTGCGGGCAGTTTCCTGAGCTGAAACCCCTCGGGAATCACTCCCTGATAATCTTCCGGTACGCCAAAACCGTAAAAGTATCCTTTTTTTCCGTTTTCATAAAACCAACCGGCCGTATGGCAGGTGACGATGGGATGGGAGACGTGGCTCATGCTGTCTATGATTCCGCAGATATTGTCACAATCGTGTCTGTTCCAAAAACTCCCATAATCGGCGGCGTCGATATCCCAGATGCCGATATAGCTATGCGCGGGAATATGCTCTACCCGGACGTGCGCTTCTGTCGATAATGTCTGACTCATGGTCGAACCTCCTTTATTATAATGATAATGTTCCGGAAGGAAGACAACTTTTAAGTTGGAAAGAGCGATAGGAACCGGATTTTTCCGATATGCAGCCGGTGTACATCCGAAAGCATTCATAAAAGCCCTCGTCAAGGCTTCCTGTGAGGAAAATCCGTATTTTACGGCAACATCAAGAATGCGGGCATCGGTATCCCGAATCTCTAAAGCTGCCATGGCGAGCCGTCTGCCGGCAACGTAGCTCTTAAATGTCATTCCTGTGATTTCATGAAAGTGACTGGAACAGTAGTACGGCGAATAGCCGATTTGTCCGGACATTTCCATCAGAGACGGATTGTCGGTCAGATGCGCTTCTATCCAGTTTATCATGTTTTGTACGGTCTCATTCCACGTAAACAAATCGTTTCCTCCTGTCAGAAATATCATAGCACAGTATCGGACAGAAATTTTGATATATGTTGCAATTTATTGTTTCCATGATATTATCTGTAAAAAGCGGATTTTTTCTGATTGACAAGACCCCTTTCATATGCTAGAGTATAATTTGTGCTGAATGAGTGCGCCGCAGTGCGCCCATTACACAACATGAGACAGGGCAAAGCTCTTGTTTCGCACGTGTTCGTAGCTCAGCTGGATAGAGCAACGGCCTTCTAAGCCGTGGGTCGGGGGTTCGAATCCCTTCGAGCACGTTTGGTTATCTTATTTTATTATGGTGGGTATGGCGCAGTTGG
>DLAF01000004.1 GCA_002492725.1 Lachnospiraceae bacterium UBA7054 | reverse complement strand
TCCTACAATAAACTTACGCTATCATGGGAGAAAGTAGTCATTGCCGAGCGGTGCGGCATTGTGGTAAAATCAGAACAATTCATTTGATAGGGAAGGAGTACTGTTATGCAGAAAACATTAAAGATGGTATTGGAAAACTGTCCTCAAAATCACAAATGTCCGGCGGTAAAGGTTTGCCCGGTGGGAGCGCTGAGCCAGAAAGATTTTGAAGCGCCTCAAATTGATTATGACAAGTGTATTGGCTGCGGCAAATGTGCTAAGCTATGTCCGAAAAAGGCGTTGGTATTGTAAAAACGGAGGGAAACAGATGAGTAATATTGATGATGTGATCGGCATGTTGGATCATCTGACAGAAGAAGGTGTCAGCCGTATCAAGGTGGAGACCTCGGAAGAACTTCACGGAGGAGAGCGAAAAAAGACGTACCATCATGGACGCTGTGATGTGGGAAGTCCTTTTGCCACGGGAAAGCTGTTTGACGCGGAGGAGACGGACTGTAAATTCTAAAACGAATAACGGAGGCGCGGTCATGAGAACGGAAACAGAAATGTACGACCTTATTTTGGGGATTGCAAAAAGCGATGCCAGAATCAAAGCGGTATATATGAATGGTTCGAGAACAAACGTAAACGTTCCAAGAGATATGTTTCAGGATTACGATATCGTCTACGTTGCGGAAGAAACCGAAAGCTTTATTGTGGATAGAGACTGGATCAATCGTTTCGGCGACATTCTCTATATGCAGTATCCGGATGAAAACCCTTACTATCCAAGTGATAAGGGAAATTCATATGGCTGGCTGATGCAATTTACGGACGGAATCCGCATCGACTTAACTGTGCAGACCGTAAACTATGCATTGCAGCACATTCAGGATGATAAGCTCTGCAAAATATTGCTGGACAAAGATAAGATATTGCCGCAGATAGAGGAAGCGACAGACAGTCAGCGTTGGGTAAAAAAGCCGACGGAAGAACAGTACCATGCGGTTTGCAATGATTATTGGTGGTGTACGAATAATATCGCGAAAGGTCTTTGGCGAAAGGAAATGCCCTATGTGCAGGATATGACAAACGAAGTTGTTAGAAAACAAATGATCATGATGCTGAATTGGAAAGTCGGTATTTTGACAGATTGGTCTGTCAGCACGGGAAAATCATCGAAATACCTATATCGGTGGCTTTCGGAAGAAGAATGGCAGATGTTTTTGGAAACGTATTTTGATTGTAATGTGGATCATGCGTGGCAGGCTGTTTTTAAGATGTGTACACTGTTTGAAACGACGGCGCAGTATGTCGGAGAGAAGCTGGGATGGGAGTATCATAAAGAAGAGGGCAGAGCCGCAAGGTCTTATTTGGAATCTGTATATCAGATGGCAAAAGCCCAATAGATACGATATGAATTGTGAAAGGAAAAAACGCATGGATCACAGCAATTTCAAAATAATTGAATTGCCGAAAGAAAACTGGAAAGGTGTAACGATACCGCTCGTGACCAAAAGCGACAGCTTCTATGATATGATCATTGATCCGCTGGATAGCAGCGGATGTACAATTTCGTTAATCAGGAAAAAGGCGGAAACAGAAATCGTGCATACCCCGGAGGAATATGATTTTCCGGATTCTTTATATCAGGATCACTGGGAGAAAGCGCAGGCATGGGGTGTGGTAGGCGATAGCGGTAATTTGTTGGCGTGCATAGAGGTATGCCCCGAGGAATGGTCAAACAGGCTTATGGTGACAGAATTATGGGTGGCGGATGCGCTCCGCAATCAGGGGATCGGGAAAAGGCTGATGGACAAGGCAAAAGAGATTGCCATCAACCAGAAAAGGCGTGCCCTGATTTTGGAAACACAATCATGTAATACGAACGCGATCGGTTTTTATCTGCACGAAGGATTTGAACTGATTGGTTTTGACACATGCTGTTACACAAATAATGATATCAAAAGACGGGAAGTAAGAATCAATCTGGGATACTTCTTTCACAGAGAAGAACGAAGACGGTAGCGAATTTGATCAGATGACGAATACTATCAATGGGGAAGCTCAGGAAACGGAATTTAAAGCCGGCGATGTCGTTCGCTTTGCGGATGGAGACGTTCATGGGCTGTTCAATGACGGGGAAGGTGAGTTTGTATATGTTTCCGTGACGGCGCCGCCGATTAATTTCGGGTATGCTTATCAGGAGAAAAGATAAGATGAAGGACATGAAGGAAAAGGTAAGAAAAATTATTCAACAAAAAAATCTATCCAGTTATATGAATGCTACAAAATGGAATGAACTTCGCAGCGCGATGCTGAATGAGATGCCTTTTCAACCGCCTTTCATTATAAAGTATCTTGATACAGAGTGCGTCGAAGAAGCAGATTTTCAAAGCGATGTTTATTATTTGGGAGATTGGTATTATGCATTTGCAATTGAAGGAGCTTATTTTGATGCTTCATTTGCAGTGGAATGGGTCAAAGTCCGACCAAGATATTTAAGGAGATGCGGGGCGCTTATAGAACCGGAGATGATCAGTGCGGAAGATGTTTTTGTGGCATTGTTGAAGAAGTATAGTATTCCATTTGAAGAAAATGATGGGGTATATTGTATTTATGGTTACCGTTGATATATTGAAAATGGACCGTAAGGAGCAGATATGGTTGACAGAGATTTATTAAATTAGAAAAGGCATTACAGAAAACGAAGAATCTACTTTCCGAAATTGGTGGGATCAAAATCTTAGATTATGAAGAACAAAACATCTTTCGTCACGATAATTTGCAAGAGATAGGTTTCTTTGATTCTGCAAAGTCACCTGATGCAGAGATATGGTACTTGGCGGAGGTACAGGAAATCATAAATTGGATTGTTGATCTTTTACATCTTAAGGGGAATGATATTTACTATTTATGGTTAAGTGATTATATTGTGAAAATACAGTTGATAGACATTAGATATGCTGTTCACGACTTATGAAGCAAAATAGATCCAAGAGCCAAAGGGTTTATTTTAATCAGTGAAGATAGGAAAACAATGCACGAATTTGGTCTGGATTCTCGTGATGAATATCGTATTTCTTACGACGGTTATTGTGTGAATGGGCTGACTGGCTAAGCATCATGGGGATGTGGCGTAAATGGTAAAGTGGTCGGGAACATAGTTCCCGGCGATTGTGAGTTTGACCCTCACCATCCCCGCAATAGAAAGCTAAGGAGAATCGGAATGCACAAAAAGCGGATCGCCATTCTGACAGGCGTGTGTATTCTGCTAACTGCCTGTGGGCGCGGTGGCGGTGAAAAAAGCACAATCAGTATTGCGGATACAGTAAAAGCATACGAAACGATATCTTATCAAAAATTTCAGGCGCAAACGGGAAAAGAAGCGGAGTTTTATCACGCAACCCGCTTTATGGGAGAAATTCCCGATTCGTCTATCTGCGTGATTTTTGAAGGGACATACGATGAAGAAACGGCGGGTACGGTCTTAGCGGATGATGCGGCAACGGCAGTATTTGAAAGGCTGGAAGGCGCCGGTACTGCCTACTATGTTGGGGATGATTATGTCCAAATGCAATTTGACGGCGATCGGGATGGAGAATATGACAGACGGCTGCTGATCTCCATGGATGAGGCCGCAGAAGAAACGGTCAGCCCGGAAAGTCCCGCATGGCTGGAAATGCTGTAGTTTTCTGAGAATAGAAAACAGGAAAATGAAAAATATCTGCCATGAAAAGAGCGATGGACTGCAAGGGATGAGCATAAGCTCATCCCTTTGCTGCCTCCATCAAAATCCTGACACATGCTTCGATTCCCAGATTTCCGGCGTTCATGTACAGATCATAGTTTTTCGGGTCGCCCCATTCTTGGGTGGTGAGTGCATTGTAAAAATTCTTTCTTCGTTTATCGTTCTTTTTCATGGCGTTTTCTGCCTCCGACTTCTGAATGCCCTCCCGTTCTATAGCGCGTTGAAGCCGCTTCTCGTGGTCGGCATAGATAAAGACATGCAGGCTGTTTGCTCGTTCCTTCAAAATATAACCGGAGGCCCTTCCCACGATTACGCAGTTTCCTTCCGCGGCAGCCTTTTCGATGATGCGTTTTTCTTCCAGAAAAAGCTGATCCGCGAGGGGCAGATTTTTGTTCCCGGAAAGTCCGCCAAGAGGTGTTTTAGAAAGGTTCATCAGGATATTGCCGGGACTGCTTTCCTCCAGCGCTTCAATGTTATAAAACGGTATTTCAAGCGTTTGTGCCGCCTGCAGCAGGATATTACGGTCATAAAGCTGATATCCCAGCGCTTCCGCCAGCTTTTTTCCGATCTCATGGCCTCCGCTGGCATAACGCCGTTCGATGGTAATGACATCATACATAAGTGTGTCCCCCTTTCCGCGAAATGCGTTTACTTAGTTCTATTATATACAATGTTCTGACATTTCTCAAATTATTTTTAAACTTGACAGACAATTTACCGCGGCAGTTGATGCCAATTGCGAAAATGATCGTGTAATCTTGCCTATTTATTTTGCATTTGCTAAGATGATTCTACAGGTTAAAACAAACCGATGCAGAAGAAAGGTAACGAGATGGAAAAGCAAAAGAAGTCCGCGCAAGCGGCGGATCACTTGCAGCAGGACGTACTTGAGAAAATGACAGGCTTCCTATTGGGAAATGCCAATCCGTCCATTGTTTTTCATGTGAAAAACGATATTCTGAAAAATATCACAGAGGAAGAAAAACAGGCATTGCAGGAGCGGGTCATGGGTGAGAAGATCATTCAGGGCATCGTTGCCTGTCAAAAGGAAAACGGCTGGCTGGGGAATGGCTTTCATGGACAGAATAAAGAGGCCGGACCTTATGAGAATCAGGAAGTGGGTGTAAAATATCTCGGAGAGAAATTGATTTATCGGGATACGCCCGTATTAAAGAACGCCATTGAAGCGTTTCGGACAATGAAATCGGATCTGTTCGGTGACGGGGATACGGACTGCGATCAATATGCGGCGACCGGGTCTGACATTATTATGGCGGCTTGCGTGGCAAGAGCAGGCTATGAAGCTTCCTTTGATATTTCAAAAGAGATAGCGGTATCTTTGGAATCCTTTCACAGGGTCACGGAGATCGATTCGGTGACAGACATTGTGAAAATCAGAAAGAGGCGTCCTGAGAGAGTGAATCCTCAGGGAATCGCCTATGTGTTTCCCAAGCAGGAAAAATGGCCCTGCAGATATCATCTGGACATTTTGGCACATACAGACAGCTGGCGGAGTGAAGTAAATATTACCATGCTTGCGGAAGCGTTCAATAAACTTTTGCAGGATAACGAGCTTGATTATTCCCCGGCCTATTGTGTGGATATCGGGCATTTGGTCGGGTGCTGCGGCGCATTTCGGGAAGGAATGAAGCTTTTCGGCGAGAAAGGCGCAGCGCATGAGGTGTATCTGGATTTGGTAGAGTATATGTGCCGCTGCGGTTTGTACAATTTGGTTCCGCAGTTAAAAGCAGAAGTTGATTTGATTTACGATTCCATTGACGAACAGGGAATCTGCCGCGTGAATTTTTGCGAAAATACCTTGAAAGGGATGGGAACTTATTCCGGCGGACAGTTGGAAGAAGATTGGAAAAGTAAGACCAGAAAACTGTGCGATGTCACCTACAGGGCAATGGTGATACTGTATCACGCGGGGAGGATGATATCATAGCATTTCACAGATTTGATTGTGGCGCTTCGGAATGGAGGAAAAGATGAGCGAACGCAAGATACTAACAAACTATCTTCTGATGGCTGTATTTATGTTGATGGAAGCCTTCCCGCAGTCGATCTGCCGTATTTCCTTCCGGGACTGTTTGTCAACTGCTTTATTCTCTCCGCCTTATATGCGTACTCTGGGAGTTTATAATCTGCGTGATGACGCATGCTCTGATTAACGCGCTCTCGCAGATTTCCATGGATGGCAGTGCTGTCATGATGGATGACACTATTGTCACCATAGATGACATTAGTGTCATAAATGTAGTGGGGAAGGAGATATGTGTGCTATTGGCGGTCGGTTTGCAAAAAAAAGCCGTATCTGCAAGTTTACATAAATCCGACCGCCCAACTGGTTTCTATAGTATCAGTCACTCGGAGCACACCTCAATCAGTCGATATAAATCTCATACCCCTTTCCATCCCTTACCATCACCGGGATAATATCGAGCGGCGCAGGCACGGTGACTCTCTGCCCGCCTTCATAGACCTTCTTGGTATAAGCATCCGTCCAGGTACTTCCCGCAGGCAGATAGACCTCCCGCTCCACAGCGCCTGCGTGCATCACGGGAGACACCAGCAGGTCGGGGCCGAACATATAAGAATCTTCAATCTCCCAGCACATCTTATCCTCGGGAAAATCGTAAAACAGCGGACGCATCACGGGTGCGCCGCACTCGCTTGCCGCTTTCATGCACTCTCTGATATACGGACGGAGTCTTTCGCGGATGAATAGGAATTTGGACAAAATCTGATAATTGTCTTCTCCGAAACTCCACACTTCATTGTCCTGACCGCTGGTGAGCTGACGTACGCCGTCGATAAATTCCTGTTCTCTTTCATACCATGGTGAGCGCTCTCCGTGCATACGGAACACAGGACAGAAGGCGCCCCAGGCAAACCAGCGCACCAGAAGCTCCTGAAAGGCGGGATCGGAGATATCGCCGCCGAGGAAGCCGCCGATATCGGAAGTCCACCAGGGGATACCCGCAATGCCCATATTTAAGCCCGCCTGCAGCTGCTCGCGCATGGAGCGGAAGGAAGAGTAAATGTCTCCCGACCAGGTCAGGACGGCGTATTTCTGGCTGCCCGCCCAGGCACAGCGGACAAGGCTTAATATTCGCTCTCTCCTTCCGCCTTCAGGCCGTCGTAAAAGCCCTTTGCATAGCCGACAGGGTAAATGTTGGAGCATTGCAGGGCAGTGCCCGCATAATAGCGGTAATTGTCAAAGTCATAAGGTCCATACTCCGGTTCCGCCTCGTCCAGCCAGAAGCAGCGGATGCCTTTCTTATAATAATTTTCCTTACAGCGCTCCCACACGAACTTCTGCGCGCCCGGATGGGTGGCGTCATAAAAGACGGTATTGCCCATCCAGGTCATGTGGTTGGAATTTCCTCTGTCCGCTGTGACAAGATAACCCATATCGCTCATTTTTCCGAAGTTTTCACTGCGCTCGTCAATGGTGGGCCAGACGGAAACGACGGTCTCGATTCCCAATTCTTTCAATTCTTTTACCATTTGTTCGGGATCGGGCCAGTCGCGGGGTTCAAACCGAAATTCACCCTGCATCGTCCAATGGAAAAAATCCACTACAATGGCATCCATAGGCAGACCGCGCCGTTTGTGTTCCCTTGCCACGGCAAGCAGCTCTTCCTGATTCCGGTAGCGGAGCTTACACTGCCAGTACCCAAGCCCATATTCGGGCATCATCGGCGTCCTGCCTGTGGCAAGGGAGTATTGCGCTTCCAGCTCGGCGGGCGCATCTCCCGCCGTGATGAAATAATCCAGTTTTTTGGTACTCTTTGCGTGCCACTCCGTCTTGTTCGTGCCAAAAGTGGCGGTTCCAATCGCCGGATTATTCCAAAGGAAACCGTATCCCCTGTTGGAGATCATAAAAGGAACGCTGGCCTGACTGTTGCGGTGCGCCAGCTCCAGACAGGCGCCCTTTTTGTTGAGATTTTTTTCCTGATACTGTCCCATGCCGAAGATTTTTTCATCGTCAAAGGCCTCAAAACGTGCGGTCAACTCGAAGTCCGTACTGCCCTGTATGGGTTTTAATTCTCTGGCATCCATCCGCAGGGGAACGCAGTAGCGGTTGATACGGTTGCGGTTGCGCCAGTATTCTTCCGTCAAAAGCTCCCCTTTTTGATTGTAGAAACTGATCCAGCCTTCATGGGAAACTTTGGCGGTGATCTTGCCGTTTACCAGTTTGGCCTGCGTCGCCGTCTGGTGATATTTTGCAAATTCATCGCCCTGATACCAGGGATCGGTGACGTCAACCGTCTCAAAAGAAATCTCTGCGGGAATCTTATCCAATTTTTCCGTAAGTGCCCAGTCGTTTTCGTCCATTTTGGATTCACAGCTCATGCGGACACGTAAAGAATTAGGGCCCCACGGTTCGATCCAAACCTGTGATCTGCCGTCCGCAATGATCAGTCGGTTATTTTCTTCATAAATGCGCATATCTTATCCTCCTGTTTCCTTATCATATCAGGCATTTGCGAAACGCATGTTAGCGCTATCTACAGCTGCGGTTCCCCGTACAGCAGTCCGCTTGATCCGGTAGCCAGATAAAATCTGCCGAACACTCTGCAGTCGCCGTCTATGCTGTTGATTTCGCCGTACATCTGCTTTTCGGTATTAATCCTGTCAAAACGCTTTCCTTCATCCAAGGTGCGGTAAAAGCCGTAAGCGCCGTCCAGTCGGGCGCTGCAGTAAAGCGCCTTTTTATCCTTGTAATAATCCCCGTCAGGGAAACCGAGTCCAAGTCCGACGCGGTATACTTCATCGCCTTCTTTGGTCAGGCGGTTGACCGTGATCGCGTCAGCGGTCTTATCATAAATCAGTTTCCACAGCCCGCCGCGTCCCAGTGCCATGTAAAAGACGCCGCTTTTTCCGCATTCTCCGCGTATTTCCGTTTTGTTGGCGCAATCGATGCGGCCAAAATCCGTCTCGGGGAATTCTTTTGGCAGCAGCTGTTCGTAAAAAGTCTGCCCACCGTCCTTACTGATGTAAAAATCGGAATGCTCGCCAAAGCCGTAAAACAGGCGGCTGTCCATACGGTCAGAATATACTTTGACGCTGCCCTGCCTTTTTTGCGTTCCCTTTTGGTCGCAGACCCTACAGAGGCGAAACGATTTTCCGCCGTCCGTGCTGACGATCATTTTGCTGACCGGAAGCAGGATTCCGTCCGCAATCGACCAGACGATGTTGTTACAGTCGGGGGACAGGGCCGCCCAGCCGGAGTTGACGTTTGGCTGTTCGATCAATCGGAGTGCTTCGTCAAGCTCTGCGGACAGGCCAAAGGGCATAGGGAGGCGTTCAAAGGTCTTTCCGTAATCGCATGAAAAGATCAGCCCGCCCTTTGTCTTTCCCGTCCAGTTGCCGCGGGGCGTGACCAGGATGTGTTCGGGATGTTCATCCGAAAAGTCGGCGTTGATACAGGTGATATAGCGGTTTCCGTTCTCGTCGGCGAAGGAATTGTCGCAGGGGGTGTCCAAATCTTCAAAGGCAAAGCCGCCGAGGTCGCCTAAGATATCGATGACCTTTACAGGACCCTTCGGCAGGCCGTAAACGTTTAAGTGAACAGTCTCTTCGATGCCATCGCACCAATCCGTAAAGACGGGATGGTCGGAGGTCAATTGGTTTACATAAAACACCCCCGTTCCGGAATTGAACCACGCTTCATCCGGGTTAAAAGGATTGCTTTTGATATCGCTCATCCAGTGAAGGAGTGAGTGGCCGCCGTTGCATGCGGGACGCATGTAAGGGGCGCGGAAACGAAGGTCTCCCTCGTCCAGATCGTAAAGAATCTGCCGCCAGCTTGTGCCGTAGTCGCGGGAGAGAAAGATGCTGTCGCCGTCGTCTTTTACGATCGTGGCGGTAAGTAACATCCCCGGCACTTTCGGGGAAGCGGATATGGCGGAAAAGCCATAGTCCAAAATTTGTCCCTTTGCGATGTTGTCCTGTCCTATGCCGCTAACCTTGGCATAACTGCCCGGGGTGATATTTTCAGGCTTGCCGATGTGACCCTCCGCATCCAGAGGATAGCGGAGGATATTGCCGTCTATGGTATCGCCGGAATCGCAGCTGTATCCGTTTTCCAGCACATAGGAACGGCGTCCGGTAGAGGAAAAGGTGACATAGAGGTACTTCCCGTCCACGCTGAAACGCTGGGCAACCTGGCCGTTTAGGCGGCAGCCTTCTATTTCATGGCTTTCCGGTGCTTCCAAAGCCACGAAAGTCTGTCCCTTGTCATAGCTTACGTAAAGGCAGTGCCCGCGCAGGGTGTCGCTTCCTTTTGTGGTGACGCCCGCACTGCCCACAAGAAGGGCCTTTCCGATCTGCGTTACGAAGGTCAGGTAATCTTCCGCAAGCGCCGTACATTTTTGCCAGCTTTTCCCCCGATCCGTACTGATATGAAGTCCTTCCTGTTGACTGGCAAAATAGAGGGTATCAGGCGCTTCCCTGTCCACAAAGAGGCGGTCTGCGGTTCCTCTGCCGTTTAGGTTGCCATGGACCAGTACGGGGATTTTTTCATAGCAAAACGTCTCGCCATAGTCTTCGGAGATCGCAAGCACACCCTTTCCGGGTTTGTTTTCACCGCAGGCGATATAGAGTACATTGGGGTGGTTTTCATCCAGGGCAAGCGCGATCGGAAAGGTTTCGCTTAAGTCCTCAGCCGTCACATGGGTGATCAGGCTGATCCATTTCTTTTCCTTAAAATCAAAACGGTAAGTGCCGCCGATATCCGTTCTGGCATACAGGACGCCCTCCTTTTTGGGATGAAATAAAAAACCTGTGACATAACCGCCTCCCGGGATGGGGAGATTGCGGTATTGATAAGGAATCTGATTCATCGTTGGACGCCTCCTTTGATCAATTTTAGATAAGCATACATGGTAACGGAAAAAAGGACAACAGGAAAAATTATAGATAATAGTTGTAAAAATCAGTCAGGTAAAGCATAATGAAGAATAAGGATGATTGGCGGCCGAAAATAATACGGCCTGATATTTTGGCAGGGTTGTTAAAGAAAGGTGTTGTCAAAGAGGTGTCTGGCGCATCAACAGGGAGAAAAGCATGAAAAAGATTTTGATTACGGGAGGCACCACCTTTGTCAGCCAATACGCCGCCGCGTATTTTGTCAAACGGGATTACGAGGTTTATGTGCTCAACCGTAACACGAAGCCGCAGGTGGACGGCGTCCGCCTGATCGAGGGAGACAGGCATCTTTTGGGCGGTCGGTTGAAAGGGATGCATTTTGATACGGTGGTTGACATAACTTCTTATAATGCGAAGGATATTACTGATCTGCATGATGCGCTTGGTTCATTTGAACAGTATATTATGATCAGTTCCAGCGCCGTATACCCTGCAAGTGGCGCACAGCCGTTTCGGGAAGATTCCTCCAGGGCTGCCAATTGCTTCTGGGGACAGTACGGTACCGATAAGATAGAGGCGGAGAACAGTCTGCTGGAAAGAGTTTTCGATGCTTACATTTTGCGCCCGCCATACCTGTACGGGCCGATGAACAACGTGTATAGGGAGGCCTTTATTTTTGACTGCGCAAGAGCGGACAGGAAATTCTATTTGCCTAAGGACGGGGAGATGAAGCTGCAGTTTTTCCATGTCAAAGATTTATGCGGACTGATGGAAACGATTATGGAAACGAAGCCTGCCGCACATATCATCAATGTCGGAAATCGAGCAGAGGAAGTATTTCCCTTTTTATGACTATGAGTATGTTCTGGATGTGCGGAGGCAGCAGGAGATCTACCCGCATATCATGCCTTTACGGGAGGGCCTGAAAGAGGCGGCAGCGTGGTACCTTTCGCATGAGTGCGAGGTCAAAAAGAAGCCGTATTTGGATTATATTGATGTGAATTTGACAAAAAGGTAAGGAGGACAACATGAGTAGAGGAAATGGGATTATTCCCGTGCCGGAGTGGGATGCGAAAGAAATTCCGGACAACAAAGCATTGGCGTTTGTAAAGGATATGCAGCTTGGATGGAATCTGGGGAATACCTTTGATGCTGCGAACTGCAGCGTGAGTGACGAGCTGGCGTATGAGTCTGCATGGGTGGGCGTCTCGACGACAAAGGAAATGATACATACGATTGTGGCCGCCGGGTTTCATACGATCCGCATTCCGGTTTCCTGGCATAACCATGTGGATGAAAAGGATCAGATCAGTAAAGCGTGGATGGACAGGGTGCAGGAGGTCGTGGATTGGTCTCTGGAAGAGGGAGCGTATGTCATCATCAATATTCATCATGACAATGAAAAAGGATTTATGTACCCTTCCTATGAGCAGCTGGATCGATCCAAGAAGTATGTGCAGACGATCTGGGAGCAGATTGCGGAACGGTTTGCGCAGTATGACGAAAGACTGATCTTTGAAACCCTGAATGAGCCGCGGCATGTCGAGACTGACCATGAATGGCGGATCGATGTAAATTCCGAAACGGGAAAAGAATGTATTGATTGTGTCAATCAGCTGAACCAGACGGCCGTGGATACCATCCGTGCGAACAAAAAAGGGTATAATCCGTCACGATATATTATGGCACCCGGCTATTGCGCGTCTCCGGATTATGTGCTGACGGACGGGTTTGTCGTGCCTACAGACAGCGGGGAGGCCGACAACAGGATCCTGATTTCGGTTCATGCCTACACGCCTTATCTTTTTGCACTTGCCGGAGAAGATGTCCAGGGCAGTACGGATCGGTTTTCCGTTTCGGAAAAGATCCAAACGGCGGATATTGATGCTTTTATGAAAGGATTATATGATAAATTCATTTCCAAGGGGACCGGTGTGGTGATCGGTGAATTTGGCGCGCGGGCAAAGGGAGATAATTTGGAGGCACGGATCGAATTTGCGGCTTACTATGTGGCGCGGGCAAGATATTTCGGCATGACGGTCTGCTGGTGGGATAACCATGCCTTTCACGGAGAAGGGGAAAATTTTGGACTTTTGGATAGAAGAAAGAATCAAATCAGCTATCCGCAGATCGTAGTGCAAATGACCCATTACAGCGAGTAGTCAAAACGATAATCTGTAATAATGTGGCATAAGGATTTGGTGATTTGCAACAATAAAATCAA
>DLAF01000059.1 GCA_002492725.1 Lachnospiraceae bacterium UBA7054 | reverse complement strand
GAGAAATTTCCTCCTACTCGATCGAGCATACGGTTTGTGTCTGTTTACTTCTAACTCTGCTTATTCGTGCATATACCTTAAAAAGAAATGACAAGCCTTCCTTGTGAACGGAGAGGCGGCCTAAAAAGACGGGAGGAGTGCGTATGTATGAGAACAGGACCGTTTCGGAGGTGATCCGGGGACTGCAGACGGATGCAGATAGGGGGCTCGATGCGAAAAAAGTCGCAGAGCGCAGGAAGAAGTACGGGCCAAACAGGCTGCAGGAAGAGGAGAAGAAGAGCCTTGCAAAACGAATCCTGGAGCAGCTAAACGACCCGCTCATCCTGATCCTGGTGGTGGCGATGGCAATCTCCATGATGCTTTACGAATTTGGGGATGCCGTGATTATCGTGGCGGTGGTTGTCTTGAATGCGGCGGTGGGCATTATTCAGGAAGGAAAGGCCGGCCGGGCGGTGGAAGCGCTGAAAAAGATCTCTCAGCCAAGGGCGACGGCGCTGCGGGATGGTATGCGGGTCAGTCTGCCGGCAGAGGAGCTGGTGCCTGGTGACGTAGTGCTCTTAGAGGCGGGGAACCGGGTTCCTGCAGATGTCAGATTGGTTGAAAGTCTTGGGATTTATGCGGAAGAGTCTACCCTAACGGGAGAGTCTGTTCCCGTGGAGAAGGATGCCAATTTCGTGGAAACGGAAGAGGCAGAGAACAGCAGCCCAAACATGGCTTACATGTCTACCTACATTACGCGGGGCAGAGGGCGCGGCGTGGTGACGGCAACGGGAATGGATACGCGGGTGGGGCATATCGCGGACATGCTGCACGGGCATCAGGAGCAGCCGACACCTTTACAGATCAGACTGGGAGAGCTGGGAAAGGTGTTAAGTGCGCTGGCGGTGGGAATTTGTGTCCTTCTTTTTGTGGTGGCGGTGCTGCAGAAACGCGACGTGGGCGAGATGCTTTTAACTTCCGTTTCCCTGGCGGTAGCGGCGGTGCCGGAGGGCCTTCCGGCAATTGTGACCATCGTGCTGGCGTTGAGTGTTTCCCGCATGGTAAAGGCAAAGACCATCGTCCGCAAGCTGTCGGCAGTGGAAACGCTGGGCGCGGTAGAGGTGGTGTGCTCGGACAAGACGGGTACGCTGACGCAGAATAAGATGACGGTGACGGAATGTTATCTGAACGGCAGGCTTACGGAGCGCACCGGTTTTGGTGCACTGTTTGGGGACGGGCCTTTTGCGGGAAGGGAAAATACCTGCGCGGGACGCTTCCTTTTGGGCTGTGTGCTTTGCAACGACGGACAGCCCGGACAGGAGATGGGAGATCCCACGGAACTTGCGCTCCTTCATATGGCGGCGGACTGCGGCGTTTCAATCGGGGAGATCAGGGGACGCTATCCGCGGCTTCGGGAAATCGGCTTTGACGCGGAGAGAAAGATGATGACGACAAAGCATAGAGAGGCGGGAGGCGAGGTTGCCTACACCAAGGGCGCGGCGGAACGGGTTTTGGAATGCTGCGGCAGCCGCTTTACGGAAAAAGGCAGGGAAGCACTTGATGTACGAGAACGCGACAGACTGCTCGGGGTGCAGAAACGGCTGACAAGCGAAGGCAGAAGGGTGCTGGCGCTTGCCATGGAGCCTGCGGGAAATATGGGAGAGCGGGATTTGGTGTTTCTGGGCTTTGTCAGCATGAAGGATCCGATCAGACCGGAGGCGGCAGAGGCAGTGCAGGGCTTTGCACAGGCGGGAGTCACCACGGTAATGATCACGGGAGATCATCCGGATACGGCTTTTTCCATCGCAAAGGAACTGGGGATCGCGAGCCGTCCGGAGGAATGTATTACGGGCAGGGAATTGGATCATCTGCGGGAACAGAATTTTTTACAGCGTCTTCCCACGCTCCGGGTCTTTGCGCGGGTGACGCCGGAACATAAGGTGCGTATCGTGGAGGGATATAAAGGTTTACATAAGATAGTTGCCATGACAGGAGACGGAGTCAACGATGCGCCTTCCCTGCAGGCGGCGGATATCGGGATTGCCATGGGGGAGGGAGGCACCGATGTAGCCAGGGGCGCCGCCGATTTTGTGCTGATGGACGATAATGTGGCGACAATTCACACGGCGATACGGGAGGGCAGGGGGATTTACGAGAACATCAGAAAGTCCGTACTGTTTCTCTTATCCTCGAATCTGGGCGAGATCCTGACCATGCTTTTGACCATTGCCGCAGGATTGCCCGCACCCTTAAAGGCAGGATTCATCCTCTGGATCAATCTGATCACGGATTCGCTTCCGGCGCTGGCGCTGGGGGTGGACGAGAACGACACGGAGAGCTTGATGCGGGAGCCGCCGAGGAAAAAAGAGGAATCGCTATTTGCGAAGGGGGGACTGCTGTGTGTAATCTGTTACGGATTGGTCATTGGCGGCATTACCCTGGCGGCATTTTTGAAGGTTCCTTACGACCGTATCGTAGCAGAGGGACTCCCCATTAGTTTACATAACATACTGGAGGGCCTGACGATAACATCCGTATTGGCCAGGGCACAGACCCACGCTTTTACGGTGCTGGGGATCAGCCAGCTGTTCCATGCCATCGGGATGCGCGATGTGAATCGCTCGATCTTTCGCATGAATCATAAGAACAATCCGTATATGCTGCTGGCGCTTGCGGTGGGCATTCTTTTGCAGGCGGCGGTGACGGAGGTGCCTGCGTTGGTAGCGCTTTTTGGTACGGTAGCGCTCTCTTTCGGGGAGTGGGTAAGGCTGATCGCGCTTTCTGCCACACCGCTTGTCGTGCATGAACTGCTGGCGGCATCAGGAGTTGTGGAAAGAACGGCAAAGCAGGGCTCATGCCAGAGCGCGGAAAGCTAACAGCAAAAGGCATAGACCGCTGAGCCAGGAGAGGTCGAAGCGGAGCAGGCGAAAGAGCAGCCGTCCTAGAACAAAGCCGCCCAAAAACAGGAGAAGGTTGCACAGGGCGGCGGAGAAAAAGAGCAGGAGAGGGGAAAACGATTGAAAGCAGAAGGCCATGCCGACGAGGATGCTGTCCAGGGAGAGGGCGAGGCTTAAAAGCAGGGCTTCTCTGACGCTTAAGACCTGAAGCTCGGTACGGTTGGCTTCCTCCGGGGAGAGATAGACGGTAAAGACGATATTGAGCTGCTTGATTTTACAGCCCCAGTTTCCCATGAGACTGGGGCGCTTTTTTGCCAGAAGGCGGATCAGGCTTTCCAACAGTTTGGCGGTGCCAATCAAAAACAACAGGAGAAAGGAAAGGCAGGGAAGAATGCCGCCGGGGAGGAGAGAGCCGACAAAGGCTCCCAATCCCTGGGCGGCTGTGATGAAGAGTGCGGGAACAAGGGCAAGGGGAAGCAGGGCGGGGAGCTTGATATGGACTTCGTCTGTGCCGTAGGAAAAGCCGGCCGTCAGGGAATCCAAAGAAACTGCGGTCAAAAAAAGCACAAGGGAGGAAAGGGAAAAGGGCATGGGAGGTCACCTGATCAAGATTTATTATAGTTATATTGTATGGAAGCGGAAAGAGATGTTGAAAGATGCCAAAAAATGCAAAAAACAATGGAAAATAAGAAAATATGAAAAGAAATGTCTGAAATGATTTACGGTTTTTGAAAAAAATGGTATGATAAATCTGGAATAGGAGGGGCTTTCTATGGAATTGATGTTTATTGGGGCAGATCATGAAGTGACGGGAAGCTGTCACTACTTACGCGTAGGAGAAAAGAATATTCTGGTAGATTACGGAATGGAACAGGGGGCCAATGTATTTGAAAACAGCGACCTGCCTGTGGAGGAAGCGCTGATCGATTATGTGTTTCTGACCCATGCCCACATCGACCATTCGGGACTTCTCCCGCTTTTGTATGCAAGAGGATTTCGGGGCCAGATTTTTGCCACGGCGCCCACCTGCGATCTGTGCAGCATTATGCTTCGTGACTGTGCGCATATTCAGATGCAGGAGGCAGAGTGGAAAAACCGTAAGGCAAAAAGAAGCACGGAAATGGAGGCGATGGAGCCTCTTTATACGATGGAGGATGCGGACGGCACGATCAGGCGTCTTGTCCCCTGTGATTATGACAGTGAAGTGGACGTGTGCGAGGGCGTGAAAATCCGTTTTACGGATATCGGGCATCTGCTTGGTTCTTCCAGCATCGAGGTTTGGGCCACAGAGGGGGATGTGACAAAAAAACTGGTCTTTTCGGGGGATATCGGAAACAGTGCGCAGCCTCTGATCAAGGATCCGAAGAATACGGAAGAAGCAGATTATGTGATCATGGAATCCACCTACGGCGACAGACTCCACTCGAAGGAGAAAGTGGACTATGTCGGCGAATTGACAAAGATTTTGCAGACCACTTTTGACCGGGGCGGCAATGTGGTGATTCCTTCCTTTGCGGTGGGCAGAACGCAGGAGATGCTCTACTTCCTGCGGCAGATCAAGGCAGAAGGACTGGTAAAGGGGCACGAGAACTTTCCGGTTTACGTGGACAGTCCGCTGGCGGTGGAGGCCACGGGAATCTTTCATAAAAATGAAGCCAGATGCTTTGATGAGGAGGCTATGGCTCTGGTCAGACAGGGTATCAATCCCATCACGTTTCCGGGCCTTCGCCTTGCGATCACAAGCGACGAGTCCCGGGCAATCAACTTTGAACATACACCGAAGGTAATTATCTCCGCTTCCGGCATGTGTGAGGCGGGGCGTATCAGACATCACTTAAAGCATAATCTCTGGCGGCACGAGTGCACGATTCTGTTCGTGGGTTATCAGGCGGTGGGAACGCTTGGCCGTATGCTGGTGGACGGCGTGGAGGAGGTCAAGCTCTTCGGCGAGCCCATCGAGGTAAGGGCCGATATCATGAAGCTCATCGGTATGAGCGGTCATGCAGACAAGAACGGGCTGCTTGACTGGGTGAACGGCTTTACGAAAAAGCCGGACAAAGTTTTCGTGGTGCATGGCGAGGATAACGTGTGCACACTCTTTACGGAGTGCCTGAAAGGGGAGTACGGACTAAATGCTTATGCGCCTTACAGCGGAACACGCTTTGATCTGATAAGCGGCGAGTTTATCAGCGAGGCGAAACCGATCCCTGTGAAGAAGAAGGCTCACGCTGCGGCTACCGTATTTACGAGGCTTTTGGCTGCCGGACAGCGGCTGCTTGTCGTTATTCACAAAAACGAGGGCGGTGCCAACAAGGATCTGGCGCGGTTTGCGGATCAGATCAATTCGTTATGCGACAGGTGGGATAGAACATGAGTCTGGCAGATTATATTTTCATAAATATGTGCAAAGATATCCTGGAGAACGGCACGAGTACGGAGGGGGAGAAGGTGAGGCCCCACTGGCCGGACGGGGAGAGCGCTTATACGGTGAAGAAATTCGGGGTAGTGAACCGCTACGACCTTTCTAAGGAATTTCCGATCCTGACGCTTCGCAGGACTGCCTTAAAGAGTGCAACGGACGAGATGCTCTGGATCTGGCAGAGAAAGTCCAATAACATCAACGATCTGCACAGCCATATCTGGGATGAGTGGGCGGATGAAGACGGCAGTATCGGCAAGGCTTACGGCTACCAGATGGGCGTGAAACATCAATATAAGGAAGGCATGATGGATCAGGTAGATCGGGTAATCTACGATTTAAAAAATAATCCGTTCAGCCGCCGCATTATGACAAATCTCTACGTGCATCAGGATCTGCACGAGATGAACCTTTATCCCTGCGCATACAGTATGACCTTTAATGTTACGCAGAAGAAGGGGCATGAGAAGCTTGTCTTAAATGCAATCTTAAATCAGCGTTCTCAGGATGTACTGGCGGCCAATAACTGGAATGTCGTGCAGTATGCGGTGCTCGTACATATGTTGGCACAGGTCTGCGGCATGGAGGTCGGGGAGCTGGTTCACGTGATCGCGGACGCTCATATTTATGACAGGCATATTCCGATTATTAAGGAACTGATCGAGAGGCCGGTGTACGATGCACCGATATTCTGGATCAATCCTGAAATCACGGACTTTTATCAGTTTACGCGGGACGACGTAAAAGTGGAGAATTACGTCACCGGACCGCAGATTACAGATATACCGGTGGCGATTTAACGGCTGTATAGCTAGACGCATGCGAAACTCGTCACAACATTGAATCATTGTGCAAATAACATAATGATAAGCAGACCCTTGGAAGCCGTTAGTGCTTAACGAGGTATTGTCGAGTTTAGCACTGTTACGGCTGGAACGGAGCGAAAGCGCGTCTGCGTTGATTATGTTATTTGTACAATCTCAATAACTGAGATTGAGTTTCGCAACACTCAAAGGAGACAACCATATGAACGCAATCGTGGCAGTAGACAACAATTGGGCCATCGGCTGTAAGAACAGTCTGCTGGTGAGGATCCCGGCGGATCACAAGAATTTTCGCCAGGAGACCACAGGCAAGGTGGTGGTGCTCGGCAGAAAGACGCTGGAGACATTTCCCCAGGGAATGCCGCTTCCGAACA
Organism: Lachnospiraceae bacterium UBA7054; assembly: GCA_002492725.1. GTDB lineage: Bacteria > Bacillota > Clostridia > Lachnospirales > Lachnospiraceae > UBA3282. The sequence continues at coordinate 17,670 of DLAF01000059.1, read as the reverse complement.
GGAAAAACATCATCCTTTCCACGAACCCGGACTATCAGGTGAAGGATGCCGTGGTGGTGCATAATAAGGAAGAACTGGATGCGGAGCTGCAAAAATATCCCACGGAGGACGTGTATGTCATCGGCGGGGAGAGCGTTTACCGTATGATGCTTCCGGAGTGCGATGTGGTGCATGTGACAAAGATCGACCATGACTATGAGGCTGACGCTTACTTCCCGGATCTGGATCGGGACGGAGCATGGGAAATTACGGCGGAGAGTGAGGAGCAGACATATTTTGATCTGCCGTATTACTTTGTGAGATATGAAAGAAAGAGCAGAGCCATAAAAGGGGAGTCTGTTGAGGGGCAGACGTAAAACGCAGCGACAGGCAGTTTAAAGGAAGGGTAACAGGTATGGGGCAGGAGACTAAGAAAACAACGAAGAAGGGGACGGAGCTTTCACAGGCGAAGGAGGCGCTGCAGCAGAAGGATGTTGAGTTAGAGACAGCCAAAAGCGCAATCGAGAAAGCGGAGAAAGCAAGAGATATTTTTCTGGCAAATATGTCCCATGAGCTGAGAACGCCGATCAATACGATTCTGGGGCTGAATGAGCTGATCCTGAGGGAGAGCCAGGAGGAGGCCGTGAAGGAGTATGCCAGAGACATCAGACAGGCGGGCAATATTTTGCTTGCGCTGGTCAGTGATATTCTGGATTTCTCCAAGCTGGAAGCGGATAAGCTGGAGCTGACGGAGGGAATCTATGATGTCAGTTCCCTTCTGAACGATCTGATTAACAGCATATCGGTGCAGCAGCGCCGTAAAAAGCTGGATCTGGTATTAGAAATCGCACAGGACATTCCCTATAAACTGTTCGGCGATGAGATTCATATCAGGCAGATTATAGGAAACCTTTTGTCAAATGCGGTGCGCTATACGGAAAAGGGCAGGATCACGCTGCATTTGAGCTGGAAGGAAATGACAAAGGATGAGATTGAGATCTATGTGATCGTGAAGGACACGGGAATCGGCATTAAGGAGGAGGATATTCCGAAACTCTTTAAAGCATTCCAGCGTATGGATTCTACGGTTCGCAGCAAAGATGACAGGACGGGACTGGGGCTTGCCATCACGCAGCGTTTGATTGAGATGATGGGCGGTAAGCTGGAAGTACAGAGCGTATACGGGAAGGGGTCCGCTTTTTCCTTTAGAATTATACAGAAGGTAGTGGACAGGAAGCCGCTCGGCGACTTTGAGAAGCAGTATCGCGAGAGTCTGCGCAGTATCGAAGACTATCACGAAAAATTTATTGCGCCTATGGGAAGAATCCTGATCGTGGACGACAATGCCATGAATCTGGCGGTGGCGCAGGGGCTTCTGAAAGGAACGAGACTGCAGATCGACGTGGCGGCCAGCGGTGAGGAATGCTTGGAGCTGATCAAGCGAAAGACCTATCATCTGATTTGTATGGATCATATGATGCCGGTGATGGACGGGGTAGAGACGCTGCATGCGATCAGGGCGCTTGAAGGGAATCCGTCGAGAGATATTCCGGTGATCGCTCTGACGGCCAATGCGGTAGCAGGCGCCAGGGAGCTGTATTTGCGGGAAGGCTTTCAGGATTACCTTACAAAGCCCATTGACGCGGATAAATTGGAGAATATGCTGATTGAGTATCTGCCAAGCAATGTGGTTTATCTGACAAACAACAGAAAGATCAGCGATGAGTACGAGCAGCCGGAGGAGGGGAGCGAGCTTGCAATCAGGGAGAGCCAGCTTTATCTGATGGGCTTTAATCCTCGGAACGGTCTGCGCTATATGGGCGGAGACAAGGCGCTCTACGGTAAGGTGCTTCACGATTTTCATTCCATTTTGCAGGAGAAGGAGGAGGCCCTGAAGGACTTTTTGCAGAAGGGAGATATGCCGGGCTATACGATCATCGTTCATTCCTTAAAGGGAAATGCCAGAAATGTAGGCGCTGATGATCTTGCCGATGAGGCCTTTGAGCTCGAGAAGATGGCAAAAGCGGGGCAGTTAGAAGACGTGACCGTGCGTTCACCAATCTTGTTTTCGATGATGAACAGTATGAGAGAAAGCCTGAAAGTTTATCTGGAGAGCGAGGAAGCGGAGGAAAAACAACCGGAAAAAGAAGAGAATGATACCGGGCTCAAGATTGCGGAGGAAGAGTGGGTCAGAAAGCTGAAAGAGCTGGCGGCCAGACTGGATGATTTTGACGGAGACAGTGCCGCGGCCAGACTGCGTGAACTGAAACGGTATGAGAGACCGGAGACTGACAAGAAGATGCTGCGGTTGTGTGAGAAGGCGGTGAAGGATTACGCCTATGATATTGCGCTGGAAATCGTCAATGCGGTACTGTGAAAACACGAGGCTTGACTTTTGAGGATAAAGGTATAATATAGAAAAAAACGAGTGCGGGAGAGGAGTTGTACATTATGGAAAAAAAGAATCTGGATTGGGCAAACATCGGTTTCGGTTATCATGAGACGGACAAGCGGTTTGTGGCAAATTACAGAAACGGCGCATGGGACGACGGTGTGCTGACTGAGGATGCCAATATCGTGATGAATGAGTGCGCAGGTGTTCTGCAGTATGCGCAGACCTGTTTTGAGGGAATGAAGGCATATACGACCGAGGACGGACGCATTGTGACTTTTCGTCCCGATTTAAACGCGCAGCGTATGGAAGATTCCTGCAAGCGGCTGGAGATGCCGGTATTTCCCAAGGAGCGTTTCATACAGGCTGTGACGGATGTTGTGGCAGCGAACGAGGCTTATGTGCCGCCTTACGGTTCCGGTGCAACCCTCTATATCAGACCATATATGTTTGGAATCTCTCCGGTCATTGGGGTGAAGCCGGCGGAGGAGTACCAGTTCAGAGTGTTTACCACACCTGTCGGCCCTTACTTTAAGGGCGGCGTGAAGCCGATTACGATCAAAGTGAGTGATTTTGACCGGGCAGCACCGCATGGCACGGGTCATATCAAAGCGGGCCTAAACTATGCCATGAGCCTGCATGCCATCGTGACGGCGCATGAGGAAGGGTATGATGAGAATATGTACCTGGATGCGGGCAGCAGGACGTATGTGGAGGAGACCGGCGGCGCGAACTTCCTGTTCGTGACAAAGGACAATAAGGTGGTAACGCCCAAGTCTGACAGCATTTTGCCTTCTATTACCAGACGCTCTCTGATGACGGTGGCCAAGGATTATCTGGGCCTTACGGTGGAGGAGCGGCCGATCGCCCTGGAAGAAGTTAAGGATTTTGCGGAGTGCGGCCTGTGCGGCACGGCGGCGGTTATTTCTCCGGTAGGAAAAATCGTGGATCACGGAAAAGAGATCGCTTTCCCCAGCGGCATGAGCGAGATGGGGCCGATCACGCAGAAGCTGTATGACACGTTGACGGGGATTCAGATGGGCAGGATTGAGGCGCCCGAAGGCTGGATCCACGTGATTAAATAAGTAAAGTACGCATATGAATATTCAGGAAGCATATCCTTATTTATACGAGACGCATCTGCACACCCGTCAGGGGAGCGCCTGTGCAAAGAACAGCGGGGCCCAGATGGCGAGAGCCTGTAAGGAGTACGGCTACACGGGGATTTTTGTGACAGATCATAACTGGGGCGGCAATACGGCAGTGGACAGAGATCTCCCTTGGGAAACCTGGGTTGACCGGTACTGTATGGGATTTGAGGAGGCCGAAGCGGAAGGAAAACGGATTGGTCTGGATGTCTTTTTCGGCTGTGAATCGGGGTACGACGGTACGGAATTTCTGCTCTATGGCATTGATAAGGCTTGGATGAAGAATCATCCGCAGTTGTGGACGGCGACAGTGGAAGAGCAGTACGCTCTCGTGCATGAGGCGGGCGGTCTGGTGATGCAGGCACACCCTTTTCGAGAAGAAGCTTATATTCCCATGGTGCGCCTTTATCCGGACTGTGTGGACGGCGTGGAGGCAGTCAATGCAGCCCATCATCTGTATCCGGAGATGGGGCGTGACAAGAGAGCTTTTGACGTTTCTGCAATTGCCTATGCAAAGGAGAAAGGTCTTCCCATGAGCGCGGGGTCGGACATCCATTCGACCTCGCTTTTTGGCGGCGGTACGGCGTTTCGCAGGAAACTGCAGTCACCGGCGGATTATGTGCAGGCGATTGCGTGCGACGAAGACCGGGTAATGACGGACGGCAGAGTATGGTATGATAAGAAGGGAAATGTCATAGGATGACATATCGTAGAATGGCGCTTAAAAGGATATTGGCGGCAATTTTGACAGCAGGCCTTTTGTTAAACACGCTGACAGGCTGCGGGGAGGGCGGCTTTGGCACAAAGGTGGTGCTCACCACAGGTTTTGAGAAGGACGAGATATTCCGCATTGAGACAAACTCCTGCAAGCTGTCTGAACTGATGGTGTATCTGACTACGATCCAGAACCGCTACGAGAGCGTTTTCGGGAGAGAGATCTGGGAGACCAGGGCGGATGGCATGACATTGGAAGAAAATGTAAAAAATATTGCGCTGGCGCAGATCGCACAGATTAAGACCATGAATTTGATGGCGGAAAAATACGAGGTGAAACTTTCCGACGAGGAGGAGGCCCGGGCGGAGAATGCGGCAAAGGCCTATTATGAGACGCTGGGGGATCGGGAGATTGAGCTGATGGGTGTCACCGAAAAGACAATCCGTTCCCTCTATAAGGAGCTTGCCAGGGCGGAGAAGATGTACCAGTACACAATTAAGGACATTAATCCGGAGATCAGCGATGACGAGGCGAGAACCATCACCGTGCAGCATATCCTGATCAAGACCTATGCGCTGGACGGGACGGGCAAAAAGATTGAGTACACCGAGGAGGCGAAGAAGGAAGCCTATAAGCGGGCGGTTGAGGTCATGGGGCTGGCGAAAGCAGGCGAGGATTTTGACGCGCTGATCCGCAGATACAGTGAGGACGATAAGGCCACCTATTCTTTTGGCAAGGGTGAGATGGATGAGGCCTTTGAGACGGCGGCTTTCAACCTGGGCACCGAAGAGATCAGTGATGTGGTGGAGACAGAGTTTGGCTATCATATCATCAAGTGTATCAATACCTTTGACAAAGAGGAGACCGACGCCAATAAGGTAAAGATCGTGGAACAGCGGCGGGAGGAGGCTTTCGGGCAGGAGTATGACGCCTATGTGGAGACGCTCACCAGAAACCTGAATGAAGAACTTTGGGATACCGTGAGCTTTATTCATGATGAGGATGTGAGCACGCAGAATTTTTTTGAGATCTATACAGAGTATTTTGGAAGCTGAGTTTTGACTTTAGAAAAAGTTTATAATTCCGAAAACCCGCATAAATACGGCATAAAACGCAAATTATTAGCACTCACTTTGAATGAGTGCTAATTTTTTCTTGACTTCTATTTTTTTGGGTATTAAACTATTCCACAGATAAGCAAATCCCGCAAACAGGGTTTGCACAGTGTGAAAAGCGGGCGTAAGGTCAAGGTTTATGAAAAGAAAGGAACGTGAGGAAATGGCAGCAAAACATGGCAGTTTATCAATCAACAGCGACAATATTTTCCCGATCATCAAAAAGTGGTTGTATTCCGATCACGATATCTTTTTCAGGGAGCTGATCTCGAACGGATGCGATGCGATCACGAAGTTAAAAAAGCTGGATATGATGGGTGAATATGCGCTGGCGGATGATTACAAGGCAAAAATTCAGGTAATCGTCAATCCCGAGGAGAAAACGTTAAAATTCATTGATAACGGTATCGGTATGACGGCGGACGAGGTGGAGGAGTACATTAACCAGATCGCCTTTTCCGGTGCGACGGATTTCATTGAGAAATATAAGGACAAGGCGAACGAGGATCAGATCATCGGGCATTTCGGTCTGGGCTTTTATTCGGCGTTCATGGTGGCGGACGAGGTGGAAATCGATACCTTATCCTGGCAAAATGGCGCGCAGGCGGTGCACTGGACCTGCGACGGCGGTACGGAATTTGATATGGAGGAAGGGAAGAGAACCGAAGTAGGCACGGAAATCACCCTTCATATCAACGAAGACTGTCTGGAGTTCTGCAACGAATATAAGGCGAAAGAGGTTATTAAAAAATACTGCTCCTTCATGCCGACGGAAATCTGGATATCCAAGGCAAACACTACGGAAACGCAGACCATCACGGAAGCAGAAAAGCTTCCTACCGACGAGGTGGTAGAGGAGATTAAGAAGGAGAAGGAAGAGGACGAGCAGAAATTGAAGATTAAGAAACGTCCCGAGCTTCTCAATGAGACGAATCCTCTTTGGGCGAAACACCCCAACGAGTGCACCAGGGAGGAGTATCTTGAGTTTTACCGCAAAGTCTTCCAGGATTATAAGGAGCCTTTGTTCTGGATTCATTTGAACATGGATTATCCGTTTAATATGAAGGGCATCCTCTACTTCCCGAAGATCAATATGGAGTATGAGTCCATCGAGGGAACCATCAAATTATATAACAATCAGGTGTTTATCGCGGACAACATCAAGGAAGTGATTCCTGAGTTCCTGATGCTCTTAAAGGGCGTAATCGACTGTCCTGATCTGCCGCTCAACGTCTCCAGAAGCGCATTGCAAAACGACGGCTTTGTGAAGAAAATCAGCGAGTACATTACCAAGAAGGTGGCGGATAAGCTGTCCGGCATGTGCAAGACCGAGAAGGAAGAGTACGAGAAGTATTGGGATGATATCAGTCCCTTCATCAAGTTTGGCTGTTTAAAGGACGATAAGTTCTGCGAGAAGATGACGGACTACATCCTCTTTAAGAACCTGGATGGCAATTATATGACCCTGCCCGAGTGTCTGGAAGTTAATAAGATCGATCCCGACGAGACACAGGAGACTGCTACCGATGAGAACGGCGAGAAGGTGGAAGCTGAAGTAGTCGATGAGAACGGCGAGAAGGTAGACGCTGAGATCGTGGATGAAAACGGTGATAAGGCGGAGGATGAGAACACAGATAGCGGGGATGATTCCGAAGCCGAAGAGGAGAAGAAGGAAAAGGTCATCTACTATGTGACTGATGAGAAGCAGCAGAGCCAGTACATCAATATGTTCAAAGCGGCTAAGATGGACGCGGTGGTGCTGACCCACAATATTGACCAGCCTTTTGTCTCCCAGCTTGAGGCGAAGAACGAGGGCATCAAGTTCCAGCGTATCGACGCTGATCTGACAGATACCTTTAAGGCAAAGACCTCCAAGAAGGCCGAGAAGGAGATGGAGGAGCAGGCAGAAAGTATCGCTAAGCTGATGAAGAAGGTTCTTAAGAAGGACGAGATCAAGGTGAAGATCGAGAAGCTGAAGAACAAGAAGATTTCTTCCATGATCACGCTCTCCGAGGAGTCCCGCAGAATGCAGGATATGATGAAGATGTACTCTATGCCGGGTATGGATATGGGAATGTTCGGCAAGGAGGGAGAGACGCTGATCTTGAATGCGAACCATCCGCTTGTGCAGTATGTGCTGGAGCATCAGGACGGCGAGAATGTGAAGATGATCTGCGAACAGCTCTACGATCTGGCGCTTTTGCAGCAGGCGCCGCTTGAGCCGGAGGCGATGACGAAGTTTGTGGCGAGAAGCAACGAGATCATGATGATGCTGACGAAGTAAGATGTGAGTTTGTTATGTAAACTTAATGTGATGGTTATGTAATGTATAGTGCAGTTATGTAAACTAAAATGGCCGCCCGGGAAGTTGTGTGATACCCGGGCGGTTCTTTTTTGCAGTTCCGGATATGGCCGCTATGCTGGCAGATAGCAGTATGATCGGATGCCTATACGGCCCCTTTGTATGCGTTTCCCCATTCCAGCATGGCGTCCAGAATCGGACGCAGTGATTCTCCCAGTTCGCTCAGCGCATATTCTACGCGGGGCGGCACCTCGGCATAGACCGTCCGAGTGACGATGCCGTCCTCCTCCATGGAACGGAGGGAATCGGTCAGCACCTTTTGGCTGATGCCGTCCAGATCTTTTTTTAGTTCATTAAACCGCCAGGGGCGGGTCAGAAGGTTTCGGATGATCAATAGTTTCCACTTGCTGCCAATCAGCGACACGGTGGTTGCGACGGGGCAGTCGGGTAATTCGTCTTTGGTTTTCATGGTTACCTCATTTCTGTGATCGTTTGGCCTCAATAAGGTTGAGTCTGCAATGGTTTCCTAAAAATACTTACATTCTGATTATAGTGTAATATTCCTAAAATGGCAAGAACAAGACTGTAATTTATGCAGGGCTATTTTTTGCATATAACATTGAGTTACCAAAAGGTAACTATCTAATAAAAAAGTGCGTACTTTTTTTCGTTACTCTGCCTTGCTAGAATGAAATTGTCGAAAGGACAGAAACAAAAACATTAAGGACAGAAGGAGGTAAGAAATTATGGCACTTTCTAATTTATCAGGATGGAACAACGAGGCAGCGCCCGCCGCGGCATGCGGCTCAGCCTGCGGGGCGGGAGACAAGCCGGCAGAGAAACCTGCGGCATGCGGCTCAGCCTGCGGGGCGGGAGACAAACCGGAAGAGAAACCTGCGGCGTGCGGTTCGGCCTGCGGGGCGGGAGACAAGCCGGAAGAGAAACCTGCGGCGTGCGGCTCGGCTTGTGGAGCGGGAGGTCAATAATTCGGCTCTGGGGTACCTGGATCGTCTGGCAGTCTGTGAGTAGACAGGCTGCCGGGCAGAAAAAAATAATGCAAGCATGATTTACATAATACGAAATATGCTTGCGATTTACATAAAACAGAATTTGAAGACGGTTTACATAAATTAGAAAGCGGGGAAGAAACAATGAGCGAATATTTTGCCTTTCAGTGGCATATCACCGACGACTGCGATCAGCGATGCAAACACTGTTATATTTTTTCTGAAAACAACTGTAAGAATTTGGATTCCATGAACTGGGAGCAGATGCAGGAAGTGTTGGCGGCCTGCGAGGATTTTTGTCAGGTGTACCATAGACTTCCCTACTTCTACATCACGGGTGGGGACCCGATTCTGCACCAGGATTTCTGGCGGCTGCTTGCGCTTTTGAAAAGTAAAGACATTCCCTTTACGATTTTGGGCAATCCGTTCCATCTGAATGATGAAGTCTGCAGGAGAATGAAAGAGTATGGTTGTCAGAAATACCAGCTTTCTCTTGACGGGATGAGAGAAACCCACGATTGGTTTCGGAAGCCGGGCTCCTTTGATCTGACGCTTGAAAAGATCGGCTGTTTGAAGCGGGCGGGTATCCGGGCCGTTATCATGACCACGGTGTCAGGGAAAAACATCAGGGAAATCCCGGATATCATAGACACGGTGGTGGCGCATAAGGCGGATGTGTTTGCCTTTGCCAGATACTGTCCCACCAGCGAAGAAAAGGATACGGGGATGACCCCAATGGAATATCGGGAGCTGCTTGCAGCCTGTGATAAAAAGTTTAAGGAATACGAGGCTGCCGGATGCGAGACTTATTTTAATAAAAAAGATCATCTGTGGACGCTGTACGAGTATGAAATCGGCGAATTTAAAATTCCGGAGGATGCGAAGGAGGGCGTCATTTACGGGGGATGCAACTGCGGTAACTGTCATATCACAATCCTGCCAAACGGCGATATTTACGCCTGCAGACGGGTGCAAAATAGCAAGGTGGCAAACATATTTGAAGACAGGCTGGCCGATGTGTGGGTGTGCCAGATGGAGCAGTACCGCGATTACGATAAATTCAAAAAATGTGCCAAATGCGAGCTGAAGGCGTGGTGTCGCGGCTGTCCCGCCGTAGCGAGTGGGGCGCATGGAGATTTTTACGACGAGGACCCGCAGTGTTGGAAAGCTACGAGCCATGCAGGGCAAGAGACATAAGGAAGGACGGGAGCTGGCTCACGGACAGACTTATGACGACTGGACTATACGGCGACAGCCGTCAAGCGAAATGAAGCGAAGCGGAATTGAGCTTGAGCATGGCGAAAAACATAGAGGGCTGAACAGGAAACAGGAGGAAGGAGGAAATCAGAATGATAACGGAAAAGGACGCTGTCATCCATAACATATTAACAAGAAGAACCATACGCCGTTTTCTCGATAGACAGATTGAGGAAGAAGAGCTTTTGACCGTGCTGGAGGCGGGACTGTATGCACCCAGCGCCAGAGGCAGACAGGGAGTGCTGTTTGTGGTATCACAGAATAGAGAGGTCAATGAAAAGCTGGGGAGAATCAAGAAAAACAATTCCCATGTAAGGATGTCAACGGATACCGTATATATTTCAAAAGAGCAGCCGAGTATTGCCGATGATTCTAGTATTATGAATGCCTTTTATGATGCGCCGACGGTGATTACGTTATTTGTTCCTAAGGATTTTCTGTACGGGCCTTACGATGCCAGTGCGGCGGCTGAAAATATGCTGCTTGCCGCGCATGAAGTTGGGCTTGGCGGGTGTTATATCGGTTCGGCTTGGGACTCCTTCCGCGATCCGTTTGGGCAGGAGATATTAAAGGAGTGGGAGATCAGAACAGATTATTACGCGGCCCTGCATGTGCTGCTTGGGTATCCTAAGGATGCGCAGGCGCCAAAAGCAAAGGAGCGCAAAGACGGTAGAATCATAAGGAAGTGACGGATGGGCCCACATCATAGAAAAATCAGAAGGAGGGAACGGACGATATGGACTTACAGATTTGTCTGGAAAAACTACAGCGCGTGGGCGTGCTAAACTTTGCGACGGTGGCGGAGGACGGTTCTCCGCAGATCCGCAATATCAGCGCGATTCATTATGAGGAGGATGGCCTGTACTTTTTTACAGCCAGGGGGAAGGATTTTTGCAGACAGCTGCTGGATGACGGGCGGGTGCAGATACTCGGCTATACGAAATATAAAGAGATGATCCGGTTGTCGGGGAAGGCATACCCGGTGGCAGAACAGGAACAGGAAAAATGTATCGACAGGATCTTTGAAGAACAGCCTTACCTTGCCAATGTATATCCCGGTGACACGAGAAAAATAGGGATTGTATTTGCCATAAAGGAGGGCACGGCAGAGTATTTCAATCTGGGTGTACATCCCATTTTCCGCGAATCCTATTCCATGGGCGGTGCGCCGATCCCCGCAAAGGGCTATCAGATAACAAAGCGGTGTATCGGCTGCGGAACCTGTAAGAGACATTGCCCGCAGGCATGTATTCAGGAAGGAAAGCCGTTTACGATTGAGCAGGAGCATTGCCTGCACTGTGGGAATTGTTGGAACACTGTCCGGTGCATGCGGTTAAAGCAAGAGAAAAGTGACGGAAACAGTATTCTCTAAAATAAGAGCAATGATATAAAAAATGAGGATATCATAAAGGCATAAGAAAATGAGTTGACAGAAAGGGTGATTCACATGACAGGAACGTTCGAACGGCTAAGACATGCGTTAGACAGCGCGGAGGTGGTTGTGATCGGTGCGGGCGCCGGGCTTTCCACCGCGGCTGGATTTACTTATGACGGGGAGCGGTTTCAGAAATACTTCGGTGATTTTGCCGGGAAATATCATTTTGCCAATATGTACGCGGGCGGGTTTTATCCTTACGAAACCTGGCGGGAGTATTGGGCATACTGGTCAAGATATATTTATGTAAACCGATATATGGATCCGCCGAAACCCGTGTACGAAAAGCTGTATGAGCTGGTGGAGGACAGGGATTATTTTGCACTCACCACGAACGTGGATCACTGTTTTCAGAAGGCAGGATTTGCGAAAGAACGGTTGTACTATACGCAGGGAGATTACGGCCTGTTCCAGTGCAGCGAACCCTGTCATGACAGTACTTATGACAATGAGGAGACGGTGCGCGCGATGGTGGAGGCGCAGGGATTTCAGATTTTGTCGGATGGCAGTCTGTATCTGCCGGAGGGCACAGAGCCAAAAACATATGTGCCGATTGAACTGATTCCGTACTGCCCAAAATGCGGCAGACCCATGACGATGAATTTGCGGGCGGATCATACTTTCGTGCAGGATGAGGGATGGTATCTGGCGGCGAAACGGTATGAAACGTTTTTGGAGGAGCACAGAAACAAAAAGATTTTGTTTTTAGAGCTGGGGGTGGGCTATAACACCCCCGGTATCATCAAATATCCGTTCTGGCAGATGACGGCGGAAAATCCGAAGGCGACATATGCCTGTATCAATTATGGAGAGGCGGTCTGCCCGAGAAAGATCGAGGAGCGGTCCGTATGTATTGACGGGGATATCGGAGGGGTTCTGCATGAAGTCTTGAAAGCGGTTTAGATTCATAGTAGAATAAATTTCGGATTTTGTATTAATCAGAGGAGCATCAGACCCAAAGACAAGGAGGCGTGAGTGTTCAGGTGCTTAAGAGGAACACAAAATATTTGCGGGCATTCAAGGCAGCTTTTCCACATACCGTACCGATTTTTGCCGGATTCTGGTTTCTCGGACTGACTTATGGGATTTACATGAATGTGTCCGGGTTTTGTTTTTGGTATCCGATGTTGATGAGCCTGACCGTCTTTGCCGGCTCCGTGGAATTTGTAGCGGTGAATATGCTGCTTGGCGCATTTGATCCGATACAGGCGCTCGCTATGACCCTGATGATCAATGCGAGGCATCTGTTTTATGGGATTTCCATGCTGGATACCTATAAAGGAACCGGCTGGAAAAAGTTTTATCTGATTTTTGGCATGTGTGACGAGAGTTTTTCCATCAATTATACCACAGATGTGCCGGAGGATGTCGATAAAGGATGGTTCATGTTCTTTGTCACTTTGCTGAATCATTTCTACTGGTTTTTCGGAGCAACGCTGGGGGGAATCTTTGGTTCTCTCATTCATTTTAATACGGAGGGACTGGAATTTGTAATGACCGCCATGTTTGTGGTGATCTTTATGGAACAGTGGTTCAAGGAGCATACCCATACCAGCGCTCTTTTAGGGCTTGGACTTTCGGCTCTTTGCCTGATTGCTTTTGGGGCGGATCAATTTATCATTCCCGCAATGATTGCCATTCTTGGCGTGCTCACCCTCTTAAGAAGACCGATCGAGAAAGGCGGTGGCATGGCATGACATTGACACAGCGGATGATTACCATTCTCATGGTTGTGATCGGTACTATGATGACCCGATTCCTGCCGTTTTTATTGTTCCCGGCAGGGAAACCGACGCCAAAGTACATACAGTACTTGGGAAAGGTGCTGCCCTCGGCAGTATTTGGACTGCTGGTTGTGTATTGTCTGAAAGATGTAAGTGTTTTAAACGGCAGTCATGGTCTGCCGGAGCTGATCGCAATCGCGGTTGTAGTCGGATTACACTATTGGAAGAGGCAGATGCTTTTGTCGATTGCCGGTGGAACCATATGCTATATGCTGCTGGTTCAGTTTGTTTTTTAGAATTTTCTACATAAGGGGGATAAGCGGTATGAAGGCAGACAAAGACGAAAGAGCAGACCTTTTGCTGGAACAGTTGAAAGCGGATTCCGCTAAGTACAAGGATCTTGAGACAGGCGGGTACAGCCCTGCGCAGAAGAAGCAGGCGATCCGTTCTCTTATGAATATCCGTATGCCAGGAGGACTGTCCGAGACGCTTCTTTCGGCGCAGGATGCCTATCTGCAGGAGGAGCGGGCGGAGAAGGGCGTCGTGACGCTCCCAGAGATTCCCACCATACAGGGGCAGTATGGCGGGCAGGGCGATTTGCAGATAGATTTTGCGGACAAACTTTCCCTCTGGCAGGGCGATATCACGCGCCTGCAGACAGGCGCCATTGTGAATGCCGCCAACTCGCAGATGCTCGGCTGTTTCGTCCCCTGCCACAGATGTATCGACAACGCGATCCACAGCGCGGCGGGCATGCAGCTTCGGGAGGCGTGCAGCCATATCATGCAGGAAAAACGGATGCGCTATGGCAGGCAGTACGAAGAACCCGTGGGCAGCGCGGTGCTGACAAAGGCTTACAATCTGCCCTGCGACTATGTGATTCACACGGTGGGGCCAATCGTGTACGGTCAGCTGACAGAGGCGCTTAAGAAAGATCTGCACAGTTGCTATGAGAGTGTTTTGCTCTGCTGCGCGGAAAACGGCATCCGTTCGGTGGCGTTTTGCTGTATCTCGACGGGTGAATTTCATTTCCCGAACGAGGAAGCGGCGGAGATTGCGGTGAAGGCCGTGACGGATTTTCTGCGTGCGCACGCTGACACCATGGACAGAGTGATATTTAACGTATTTAAGGAACAAGACCGGGAAATCTACGAGAGGATATTTGCGGGCGCCTGACATGCTCTTTTTACACGTTGTGGATGATTTCCCGTACCGCCTTACGATACGCCTCTACATTGTCAATCATCGGCGCGTGGCCGGCTTCAGGAATCAGGTAAAGTTTCTTATCGGGTGCCTGCACGGTTTCAAAATATTTCATGCTGATCTCGATCGGTGTCTGGCTGTCCCTCTCTCCGAGTACATAGTATATCGGAACCTGATAACAGTTTCCTTTTTTTCGCAGATCATAGGACATTACTTCCCGCATCAGCTGCATGTTAACCGACAGACTTGTCATAAAGGGAATAAGGTCCCTTAGGCTCATAACGGGGGAACGGCGCAGCAGATCGACGACTGATCTGCCAAAATCCTGCGCCAGTTTATACTTTCCCTGCAGGCTTCTGATCTGTCCCATTTTGCGGTAAACGTTCCAATCAAAATCCGCAATCGGATACTCGCCAATCTTTTGAAGCTTCTTTTTATCCTTTTGATTCCCGCTTTTCTCGATTGCTTCTTTGAGAATCGCGTAGCCTACGCGCTCGTTTTCCATAATGTCAATCACCTGCCCGCAGCCGATGTAACACAGTGTATGTTCCGGGTGTTCCAGCGCAAACATACTTCCGAGAACGCTTCCCCACGAATGTCCGAGAATGCCGATTTTTTCTTTGCCATACTGCTTTTTTACATACAGCACCATCTCCAACAGATCTCTTTTCAGGATCTCCGTGTCAGGCTTGCTCCTTTTGTTTTTCAGCCAGGTTTTACCCGCGCCGCGCTGGTCGTAATAAACGATGTTGTAATCGCGCTCCTTGTATTCCTCCACAAGGAAGGCAAAAAAGCTCTCCGTCTGCCCCGGCCCGCCGTGGATAAAGAGCAGGACGGGATCCTCCGGCCTGGATTGATAGTGCAGCAGGTAGTGCTTAATCCCACCGATCAGCGCGTATTCTTCTGAATATAGTTTTGATTTTTCTGTCTTCATAGGTGACCCTCCTTTTTGTCTTCTTCTCTGTCGTTTCCGTCCACTCCGATCAAATGATTTACCGTCTGCGCCAGTGTCTGCAGCAGGCCCCTCGGCTGATACAGCGCTGCCAGCGGATTCCTTTCGTGCTGATAGCAGTTGTTGACGATGCAGGTCATCTGAATGCCGCCATATGCGGAAGAGATAAACGCGAGCAGTTCTTCTGCGCTCACGCTCGGATGTATCCTGCCTAAAGCCGTCTGCTCCTTAAAATACTCCATGGTACGCATAGTCAGATATTCCATATTTCCGACTTCCGGAAGTCCGCCCAGGATTTTTTCGATTCTTTGCGGCATGTTCATGGCAAGCACGGAAAGTTCAAAATCTATTTTTTCAATTCCCATCAATTCCCTTTCCATAAAGTCTGCCAGCATCCTAAACAGCCGATCCGTAATTTCACGCGGTGGCAGCACATCCTTTAACGCCAGAATCTCATCAATTTTCTCTTTGATACTTACCTGCTTTCGCATCTGTCTGATCATATCAGAGAAAATTTCATCAATATCCTTGTAAAACCGATAGATGCCGCCCTGACTGAATCGTGTTTTGTCGATGATATCCTGCATGGTGACCGTGCTGACGGTTTTTTGCAGACATAGTTCATAAGCCGCGTCCGTTATCCTTTTCTTTTTGTTGATTATGTATTCCTCAGTAACTTTTGGCATCCTTTCCTCCATGGCAGGGCATTTTTTAAGGGGCTTCCCCAAAGAATGGGTTGGAATGTTGTTTAAAAATGAAACCAGTTTCATTTTAATTGCTTTCCTTCTTTTTGTCAAGCCTCAAGGAACAGTGGAAACACGAAACGCATATGCTAACCGTAAGAGCATATACCTGTCAGATATGAGGTAGCAAGATGGATGAGACCAAAAAAGAAGCAGCTTTGCTGTATACACAGACTGATGACAATGCAGCGTCAGGCTCTGACAGCGTCGGGAAATTGCAGGTCAACGTCACCGCAAACGTGGGACAGATTCCCATACAAAACGCTTCCATTACCATCTCCTTCACGGGAGAGCCTGATTCCGCGATGGAAACACTCACGACAAATTCTTCCGGTCAGACCGAGACAGTAGACTTAAAAACGCCGCCTTTACAGTACAGTCTGACCCCCAACTCCCCCATGCCCTACTCAGAGTACACAGTATCCGTTACCGCCCCCGGCTACGAGCCCGTCATCGTATCGGGCGTGGAGGTGCTGCCGGATGTGACTGCGGTACAGAATATCGAGATGACCCCCTCGGAGGTATCGGAGGATGCGGAGGAGATCATTGCCATCCCCGACCACACGCTCTACGGCGACTACCCGCCCAAGATCCCCGAGGATGAGATCAAACCCATGGACGAATCCGGCGAAATTGTATTGAGCCGCGTGGTGATCCCCGAGTACATCATCGTGCACGACGGCGTTCCTTCGGATTCCACCGCCCAAAACTACTATGTGCGCTACCGCGACTATATCAAAAATGTCGTTTCCTCCGAAATCTACGCGACCTGGCCGGAGAGCGCCATCTACGCAAATACCCTGGCAATCATGTCCTTCACATTAAACCGCGTCTATACGGAGTGGTAGGTAAACCAATACTTTCAGGTAATACAAAGTCCTCCAGACGTATCCTAAATTTGATATTGATATCATCGTTTTTTACCTCTATTTGGTCAATGAGGGCAGAAAGCAGCATCTTTTTGGTCTGCGTATCTGCATTTTGAAATTCCTCCTTCCAATTTGGTACCATCGTGATAAACTTCTCCATATCGCTATTTTGATTTACCACCTGTGACAGCCGGTTCTTTGTCCGCTCCACTTCTTTGCCTAACGCCTCCATTTCCTGTTCCTTTTCCTTAATCATGGCAGAAAGTTTCTCGGCACTGAAATAATATTCCCCTCTGATTGCTTCGGGTATCTTTTCTTCCAGTGTCCGAATATCTGCCTGTAAGGTTTGTTGTTTTTTATGAATGGTTCCCAGTTCCTTTTCTATGCCCTGCCGTTGCTGACTCTGCATTTTCTCTATTTCTTCCGTGATATCTATGGATTTCAAATGCTCCATATAGGTTTCAACCACCCCAAATACGATCCCCTCCAAATAATTCTGCGGATAACAGGCGCGTTTTTCACATTTTGACGGGCATACATATCTGCCTGCATAGGATACTTTCTTTTCCCCTGCTTTTGTCATCCAGTGATTGCAATAACTTCCGTTCTTTAAGCGTTTCCCGCAATACCCGCAAGTGGCAAGACCAATCAGGGCAAGTTTCCCTTTTGTGGAAAACGGCACATGGTACTGCGCTTCGTAATCTTCTGCAGATACCTTTTTTGAGGCATTGATTTTATTTTTTCTAGCTTCTCTGATTTCCTGCGCTTTCTCCCAAGTCTGCTGCGAAACAATGACAAGTTCCGCTATCTGTTCCTCTGAATAAATCCA
>DLAF01000063.1 GCA_002492725.1 Lachnospiraceae bacterium UBA7054 | reverse complement strand
TGCGTGTTCGGTGTGCATGGGGTGTCAGATGAACGCCAGAGACTCGGAGAAGCTTTCCGGCATCCTTCTTGCGAGCGGGCATGAACTGGTCGAGTCTGAGGAGGAGGCGGATTTTGTCCTCTACAACACCTGTACGGTGCGGGATAACGCCAATCAGCGGGTCTACGGGCGTCTTGGCGTTTTAAACAGTCTGAAAAAGAAAAAGCCTTACTTAAAGGTGGCTCTCTGCGGCTGCATGATGCAGGAACAAAAAGCGGTTGAAAAAATAAAGAAAAGTTATCGATTTGTTGACCTAATTTTTGGGACACACAACATTTTTGACTTCGCAAGGCTGCTTGCGGAAATGTATGAGAGCGACGGCATGGTAGCCGAGATCTGGGAGGGAACCGACAAAATTGTCGAGGATCTGCCTGTAAAGCGCAAGTACGCTTACAAGTCGGGTGTCAACATTATGTTCGGCTGCAACAACTTCTGCAGCTATTGCATTGTTCCTTATGTGCGAGGGCGGGAGAGGAGCAGGGAGCCAAAGGATATTCTGCGGGAGATTGAAACTTTGGTGGAGGACGGCGTGGTGGAAATTATGCTGCTTGGCCAGAATGTCAATTCTTACGGCAAAACACTTGAGAATCCCATTACCTTTGCAGAACTTTTGCGCGAAGTCGAACAGATTGAGGGCCTTAGACGCATCCGTTTTATGACTTCCCACCCAAAGGATTTATCTGATGAACTGATTGCAGTGATGCGGGATTCCAAAAAGATTTGCCGTCATCTGCATCTGCCTCTGCAGGCGGGTTCCGACAGAATTTTACAGGCTATGAACAGGCAGTACACGAAGGCACAGTACCTCGCGCTGGTGGACAAGCTAAAAGAACAAATACCGGATATCGCCATCACCACGGATCTGATTGTAGGCTTTCCGGGGGAGACGCTAGCGGACGTGGAGGAGACGATCGACGTGGTGCGTCGGGTGCAGTACGACAACGCCTTCACCTTTATTTATTCCAAACGGACGGGAACGCCGGCGGCGGCCATGGAAAACCAGGTACCGGAGGAAGTAGTGCGGGAGGGCTTTGACAAGCTTCTCGCTGTCGTGCAGGAGACGGCAAAAGAACGGGCGGCCCTCCTGCAGGGGAGAATGATGGAGGCGCTGGTAGAGGAAGTAAACGAACAGGATCCCGCCTTTGTGACGGGCCGCCTCACCAACAATATGCTGGTGCACTTTAAAGCGGACAGGAGATTGGTCGGGAAATTTGTGATGGTGGTGCTTGACCGCTGCCATGGATTTTATTATACGGGAAGAATGGTTGACTGGCTAGGTCAATCCAAACATACAAGACTGGGAAAGATGGTTGATAACCAATGGCTGAATTGACACCGATGATGCAGCAATATCTGGAGACAAAGAAGTCGTATCAGGACTGTATTTTATTCTACCGGCTGGGGGATTTTTACGAGATGTTCTTTGAGGATGCCATCACGGCGTCCAAGGAGCTTGAAATCACACTGACGGGGAAAAACTGCGGTCAGGAGGAGCGTGCGCCCATGTGCGGCGTCCCTTATCATGCCGTGGACAGCTATTTAAACAAGCTGGTCTCCAAGGGATACAAAGTGGCTATCTGCGAGCAGGTGGAGGATCCCAAACTTGCGAAGGGTATTGTTAAGCGAGAGGTGATTCGTATTGTGACGCCGGGCACGAACCTGAATGTGCAGGCCATGGACGATACGAAGAACAATTATCTGATCTGTGTGTCCTACTTTCCGGGAAGGATCGGTATGTCTGTGGCAGACGTTACCACGGGCGACTATTATCTGACGGAACTTGAGGACATCCGCAAACTTCAGGATGAAATCAATAAGTATGCACCCTCGGAGCTTATTTGCAACGAGCCGTTTTTTGTCAGCGGCTTTGATATTGAGGACTTAAAGAACCGTCTGAACGTGAGTGTGTACTCTCTGGCTCCTCATTATTTTGACGAGGACAGCTGTAAGAAACTGTTAAAAAAGCATTTCGGGGTGAGCAGTCTGCAGGGGCTGGGCATCGAGGATTTTCCCGTGGGACTGATTGCGGCGGGAGCGCTCTTACAGTACCTTTATGAGATGCAGAAGACTTCTCTTTCCCACTTTACCCACATTTACCCCTATCTGACAAGCAAGTATATGCTGCTTGACAGCTCCACCAGACGCAATCTGGAGCTGATCGAGACGCTGCGGGAAAAGCAGAAGAAGGGGTCACTTTTGGGGGTGCTGGACCGCACAAAGACCGCTATGGGCGGGAGACTTTTGCGCAAATACATAGAACAGCCTCTGATCGACAAAGAAAGAATTACAAAACGGCTGGATGCGGTGGAGGCCCTTTGTAAAAAGAGCGTTGACAGAGAAGAACTGAGGGAGTATCTGCAGACAATATACGATCTGGAACGGCTTCTTGGCAAAGTGAGTTATAAGACAGCCAATCCAAGAGACTTGATTGCTTTACGCAATTCCCTAGCCATGCTTCCCTCCTTGCGGACAATCCTGGCTGATTTTGATGCGCCGCTTCTGCAGGAGATTTATGCGAATATGGATCCGCTTGAGGATATTCACCGTCTCATCGAAAACGCCATTGAGGAGGAACCTCCCATTGCGCTGAAGGAGGGCGGCATCATCAAAGAGGGCTTTCATGAGAACATCGACGCTCTGCGAAAGGCCAAGACGGACGGCAAGAAGTGGCTGGCGGCATTAGAGGAGGAGGACAGGGAGCGCACGGGCATCAAAAATCTGCGTATCAAGTACAATAAGGTCTTTGGCTATTACTTTGAGGTCACAAACTCTTATAAGGATCAGGTGCCGGAAGACTATGTGCGCAAGCAGACGCTGGCAAACGCGGAGCGTTACACGACGCCCCGACTAAAGGAATTGGAAGATTCCATCCTCAATGCGGAGGATAAACTTTTTGGCCTGGAGTACGACCTTTTCTGCGAGATTCGGGATGCCATTGCGAGTGAAGTGGAGCGGATTCAAAAGACGGCAAGGGCTGTGGCAAGACTTGACGTCTTTACTTCCCTTTCCTTTGTGGCAGAACAGAATCATTACGTAAGGCCGTTCTTGAACGAAAAAGGCGTGATCGATATCAAGGAAGGCCGCCATCCGGTGGTCGAGCAGATGATTCAAAACGACATGTTTATTGCAAACGATACCCATCTGGATGACAAAAAGCACTGTATCGCCGTGATCACAGGCCCTAATATGGCGGGTAAGTCTACCTATATGCGCCAGGTGGCGCTGATCGTTTTAATGACACAGATTGGCTCTTTTGTGCCGGCGGCGAAGGCGGATATCGGCATCGTGGATAGAATCTTTACCAGAGTCGGCGCTTCCGACGATCTGGCAAGCGGCCAATCCACTTTCATGGTGGAGATGAACGAGGTGGCGAACATCCTTAGAAACGCTACGCCCAACAGCCTTTTGGTGCTCGATGAGATTGGCAGGGGGACTTCCACCTTTGATGGCTTAAGCATTGCCTGGGCAGTGATAGAGCATATCAGTAACCGCAAACTTTTGGGCGCAAAAACGTTGTTTGCCACTCACTACCATGAGCTGACCGAGTTGGAAGGAAAGATGGACAATGTCAACAACTACTGTATCGCCGTCAAGGAAAAGGGCGACGACATTGTATTCCTCAGAAAGATTGTGAAGGGCGGAGCCGACAAGAGCTACGGCATTCAAGTGGCGAAACTCGCGGGCGTGCCGGATATGGTCATCGACAGGGCAAAGGAGATCGTGGAGCAGCTTAGCGACAACGATATCACCGAGCGGGTGCAGAACATCGAGGTGGATCATGCCAGAGGCGAGCGGAAAAAGCCTGTTCATTATGACGAGGTGGACTTGGAGCAGATTTCTCTGTTTGACACCGTGACGGACGAGGACGTGGTGCGGGAGCTAAAGGAGATTGACGTGAGCAATTTAACGCCCGTGGATGCGCTCAATACGCTGTATCGGCTGCAGAATAAACTGAAAAACCGCTGGTAATGCGAGGAAAATCAAGTGGCTAAAATAAACATCTTAGACAACCAAACGATAGACAAAATCGCCGCCGGCGAGGTGGTGGAGCGCCCCGCCAGCGTGGTTAAGGAGCTGGTGGAGAATGCCATCGACGCGGGCGCTTCGGCAGTCACGGTGGAGATTAAGGAGGGCGGCACCACGCTGATCCGGGTTACGGACAACGGCGGAGGCATCGAGAAATCGCAGGTGGAGAATGCCTTTCTGCGTCATGCTACCAGCAAGATATCCTCTGCAGATGATTTGACCAGTTTGGTCAGTTTGGGCTTTCGCGGTGAGGCGCTGGCCAGTATCGCGGCAGTCGCCCAAGTGGAGCTGATTACGAAGACCCCGGAGGAACTGACGGGAATCCGTTATGTGATAGAAGGCGGCGTGGAGAAGGAACGGGAGGAGATCGGCGCGCCGACGGGCACCACGCTAATCGTGCGCAACCTCTTTTTCAACACGCCGCCGCGAAAGAAATTCCTAAAGATGCCAAGAACGGAAGGCTCCTATGTCGCCGAGCTGATGGAACATCTGGCTATGTCAAACCCGGAAATTTCTTTCAAATTCTTACTTAACGGCCAGACAAAATTTTACACGACAGGGAGCGGAGACCTGAGGGAGATTGTCTATCGCATTTACGGGAAAGAAATCTCGGGAGAGCTGCTTGACTTTTCCTGCGAACGGGATGGTATGCGGATCACGGGGCTTTTAGGGAAGCCGGCAATCAACCGTGCAAACCGCTCTTTTGAGATATTTTACATGAACGGACGCTATATCCGCAGCGCCCTCATCAGCAAGGCGGTGGAAGAGGGCTATCGAGAGTATCTGATGCAGCACAAATTTCCCTTCTGCATCCTGCACTTTCAAATCGACACGGAAAAGATAGACGTAAACGTCCATCCCGCTAAACTGGAAGTACGTATTGCCGATGGGCCGGCTTTTCACGAGGCGGTAAAAGAGGCTGTGTATGAAGCGCTCCATGGGCGGGAAATGATCCCGGAAGTCACGCTTTCGGACGGGCGGGACGAAAATAAGAAGGGGGAAGAGGACAAGGCGCAGACAAAGGAGCGGGCGAGTGTGCCAGAGCCTTTTGAGGAGCGGCGGCTGGCGGAGAATCGGCGAAGAGAGACGGAGAGTTATGGAAACAAGACGGGATTCCCGGAACATAAGGCGCCCGAACAGGAAGCTGTTTTGCAGGGTATTTTACTGCGTCAGGACAAACCTGTATATGGCGAGTCCTCCAATACACAGAGAAATGCCATGGAGTCGTCTCAGAAAGAGAGAAATGAGCAGCTGAATCTTTTTGACAGCCGTATCCTCTCCAGAGAAACAAGACCGCAGTTTGAAATCATCGGACAAATTTTTGAGACCTACTGGCTCATCGTTTACGAGAATAAGCTTTTGATCGTGGATCAGCATGCTGCCCATGAGAAAGTGAAGTATGAACGGCTCATGAAGCAATTTCGGGAAAAGAATGTTCTGTCCCAGACACTGAATCCACCCACGATTCTGAACCTGAATAATAGAGAGAAGGAGTGTCTGGCAGCGCACAGGGAGGACTTTGCGGCGTTAGGGTTTGTGGTGGAGGAGTTTGGCGGAAGCGACTATGCCATTCGCGGCGTACCCATGGATCTGTATGGTTATGGGGAGGGAGAATTTTTCTGTGAAGTGCTTGACGAGCTTGCGGACGAGGCGGTCTCGGGTACCCCTGAGAGCATCCGTATCCGTATTGCTACCATGGCCTGCAAGGCTGCGGTAAAAGGCAACATGCGCATCAGCCAGGCGGAGATGGAAAGCCTGTTAGATGAGCTTTTAACGCTGGAGAATCCCTATAACTGTCCGCACGGCAGACCCACTATGATCTCCATGTCAAAGCAGGAAATGGAGAGAAAGTTTAAAAGAATTGTGTGATGTAATGTGTTTCAAGAGTCATAATTGCTTGCAATATGAGGATTCATAACAGATGGAATTGACAAAGCAGGAAGCAGATCGGCCACTGGTGATTTTAACAGGTCCGACAGCCGTGGGCAAGACCGCCCTATCCATCGCTCTGGCGAAGGCCATAAACGGTGAGATTATCTCCGCAGATTCCATGCAGGTATACCGCCATATGGACATTGGCTCCGCAAAGATTAAGACGGAGGAGATGGCAGGCGTACCGCATCATTTGATTGATGTGCTGGAACCGACGGAGGCTTTTAACGTAGTGGTCTTTCAAAAGCTTGCGAAAGAGGCGATGAAGGAGATTTACGAACGCGGTTGCATTCCCATTCTTGTGGGCGGCACCGGTTTTTACATTCAGGCGGTTCTCTACGATATCGATTTTACCGAAAACGATGAGGATGCCTCCCTGCGAAGCGAGCTTGAAGGGCTTGCCCGGAGAGAGGGGCCGGAAATTTTATATGAGAAGCTTAAAGCCGTGGATCCTGACGCCTGCAAGAGCATTCACGCCCACAATGTGAAGCGGGTGATCCGTGCGCTGGAATTTTATGAAAAGACAGGACAGCGGATCTCCGAACACAATGAAATCCAGAGGCAGAATATCTCGCCCTATCGCTTTGCCTACTTTGTCCTAAATGACCGCCGAGAGGAGATATACAAAAGGATTGATATCCGGGTGGATCAGATGATGGCGGCAGGGCTTGTGGAGGAGGTACGGCAGTTGAAAGGGATGGGCTGTACGAAGGATATGGTTTCCATGCAGGGACTCGGCTATAAAGAGATCCTGCGATATCTGGAGGGGGAGCTTACTTTGGAGGAGGCCATTTATCTGATTAAGCGCGATACCAGGCACTTTGCCAAAAGGCAGCTGACCTGGTTTCGGCGGGAAAAAGACGTGATCTGGATGGAAAAAGGCAATTTTGACCAATGTGGTCAAAATGTGTTGGATCAGATGCAGGAAATCCTGCGCGATAAAACGATCATCTTGTAAGGAATGAGAAAACAGGATAAATACGGCACTTTTGATAAAAACAGAGAATGGGGTTGTCGAAATTGCGATTTAATAGGCCGTGTTATTTACAATAAATATCGTTATTTTTGCAAAAATACGGACAAAACAGGTGAATTCGGGAAATAATTTGGCGGATACCGTATTTTTGAAATAATATTGTGAGGGCGTTTTTGCCTGATATTTACTGGAAAAATTGGCAATATACCATTGCCTGCATTGACTTGCAGAGGCGGCAGGGAGAAGAAGGGAATTAAGAAAATGATGGAATTATCCAAACAATATGAGCAATTTGGTATTTCAGAAGCGGTTTATCGTTATGGGGAGGAAATCCTTACCTCCCTCGCACCGCGTTTTGTGCAGATCGATCAAACGGCGGAGTATAACCAGATGAAAGTGATCCATGCCATGCAGACAGCTGGCGTCAGTGAGGCCTGTCTGCTGGGCACCACGGGCTACGGCTACAATGATCTGGGGCGGGATACGCTGGAAAAGGTGTACGCCGATGTTTTTCGGACGGAAGATGCGTTGGTGCGTCCCCAAATCACCTGCGGCACGCATGCGCTGGCACTTGCTCTGATGAGTAATCTGCGGCCCGGGGACGAGCTATTCTCCCCTGTGGGTAAGCCCTATGACACGCTGGAGGAGGTCATCGGTATCCGCCCCTCCAGAGGCTCTCTTGCGGAGTATGGCATCACCTACAGACAGGTAGATCTGTTGCCGGACGGCGGGTTTGATTATGAAGGTATTCGCGCGGCTGTCAATGAAAAAACCAGGCTTGTCACGATCCAGCGCTCTAAAGGCTATCAGACCAGACCGACTCTGTCCGTAACACGGATCGGCGAACTGATTTCCTTTGTAAAGCAGCTCAAGCCGGATGTCATGGTGATGGTGGACAACTGCTACGGGGAGTTTGTGGAAACGACGGAGCCTTCCGATGTGGGAGCGGACATGGTTGTCGGTTCTCTGATCAAGAATCCCGGTGGCGGGCTTGCCCCGATCGGCGGCTATATTGCAGGGAAAAGCGAATGTGTGGAGAATGCGGCCTGCAGGCTGACCTCCCCGGGGCTGGCTAAGGAGGTGGGCGCTTCGCTTGGTATCCTTCCCGCTTTCTATCAGGGACTTTTCCTGGCGCCAACGGTGACAGCTTGTGCCTTAAAAGGCGCCATCTTTGCGGCGAATCTTTATGAAAGGCTGGGATTTGCCGTTGTGCCGGACGGAAAGGAGAGCCGTCATGATATCATTCAGGCTGTGACCTTCGGCTCGCCGGAGGGGGTCTGTGCCTTCTGTGAGGGGATTCAGGCGGCAGCGCCCGTGGACAGCTTTGTAAAGCCGGAGCCTTGGGATATGCCGGGATACGACTCCAAAGTCATCATGGCGGCCGGCGCTTTCATATCCGGCTCCTCCATTGAACTTTCGGCGGACGGGCCCATCGCGCCGCCCTATGCGGTGTACTTTCAGGGAGGGCTCACCTTCCCGCACGCGAAGCTTGGTATCCTGAAAAGCTTACAAAATCTGATAGATCGCGGGATATGTCATCTTTAAAATTGGAAAAAAATCCTTTTTTTATGTACATCAAAATCCGATTGTGTTAAAATGAGCCTTGGAGAAAGGAGATCGTACTTTTTATGCATAAGAATAATTGGGTCTGCGTCCTGCTGATCATGGCAGGAATCGTGATTGGCGGCTTTATCGGAAGCCTCTTCCCCTCCACCTGGTTAAATTATGGGCAGTCTTTTGGTCTGACACAGCCGCTGGTTTTGGATTTGGGCATCTTGAGCGTCACTTTCGGCCTGTCAATCAGGCTCACGATAGCAGGCATTATCGGGATCGCGCTGGCGATCATCATATACCGTCTGATCTAGTGGTTTTACGGCGGACATCCGCCCACGCTTTTGGAGAGAAGCTGTCGGGAAAGAGACTGCATGAAATCAGGCAAGTGTGAGAACAATGAGTATTACAGGCTGCAGGATCTCCCTTATGAGAGATTTGCTGCTATGGGAGCTGAAAATTTAACGGACGCGGAACTTTTGGCTGTTTTGCTGCGGACGGGGACAAAAGGGGTGTGCGCAAAGGCCCTCGGGGAACGGGTACTTGCGGCGACGGCCCGCTATGGGAACGGTCTTCTCGGACTGTATCATATTCCGGAAAAAGAGCTTCGGCGGATCGAGGGCATCGGCAGCGTAAAGGCGGTTCAGCTCAAAGCTGTCGCCGAATGCGCAAGGCGGATGGCGAGGGCAAAAGCAAAGAGCGGGTTGTCTTTTCGGGAGCCGTATACGGTGGCGGATTATTATATGGAACAGTTTCGACATGAGAACGTGGAGCATATCAGACTGCTGCTTTTGGATTCGGCACTGCATTTGACAGGGGAGGAAGTCCTCTCTAAAGGCACGGTGAACGCCTCCCTTTTGTCACCCAGAGAGGTCTATGCACACGCCTTTCGCGGCGGCGCGGCAAATATCATGCTGCTGCACAATCATCCGGGCGGGGATCCTGTGCCCAGCGGAAGTGATATTGAGATCACTGAGCGGATCGGGCGGGTGGGCGCGATAGCAGATATCCCGCTTCTGGACCACATTATCCTGGGTGACAACTGTTATTTCAGCTTTCGGGAGAGCAAATTACTGACAAACATGTCATATTGTGAAGATGTAAAGGGGCAGTAAAAGAGAGAAAGGGGTAAACTTACCTTGGCAAACAATGCATTTGGAATCGACCTGGGCACCAGTAACATTAAAATCTACAACCGCGCGGACGATGATGTTTTTGTGGAAAAGAATATGATCGCGATTGAGAACAAAAGGACGCTGTTTGCGTATGGCGACGCGGCATTCGAGATGTATGAGAAGGCGCCGGGCAATATCAGCATTACCTATCCGTTAAGCAACGGTGTGATCGCGGATATTCAAAATATGGAGACGTTGGTGAAATATTTCCTGAATGGCATGATGCGGAATAACATCCGCCCTGCCGATTACTATATTGCCGTCCCCTGGGATGTGACGGAGGTGGAGAAGCGCGCCTTCAAGGATCTGATCAAGGAGTCAAACGTCAAGGCCAAAAGAGTTATGATGGTAGATAAGGCAGTTGCGGATGGGCTGGGACTCGGGATCGATGTCAAAACTTCACAGGGCGTTATTGTAGTCAATGTCGGATTCGACACCACGGAAATATCCATTCTTTCGTTGGGTGGTATCGTCTTGAGCCGTCTGATCAAGGTGGGCGGAAGAAAATTTGATGAGGCCATCAAGGCTGCTATCAGAAGAGAGTACAGCCTTATCATAGGCGGCAAGACGGCGGAGGTCGTAAAAACCTCTCTGCTTGAGCTGGAACGAGAACGCGAAGGGGCACTTGTCTACGGGCGGGATATCGTGACAGGGCTTCCTGTGGAACGGGAGATTCCCACTGCTCTTGTGGATGAATGTCTTGTGGAACACTTTAATGCCATCATAGACAATATCAAGGTGATTTTAGAACGCACGCCGCCGGAACTTGCGGCGGATATCTACCGCCACGGAATTTATCTGACGGGAGGCGCTTCCCAGGTAAGCAAGTTTGCACAACTGATGAGCAAGGGTACGGGCCTTCAGGTGAATGTTTCTGAAAACCCGGTAACCAGTGTAGCGCTGGGTCTTGCCAGAATCATCAAGGACGATAATTATAAATCGGTGGCTTACGCCATAGAAGGAATGAGTAAATGAGTCCAATTGTCAGAAAAAAAGGAGAAAAATTTACGTTACCCGGTAAATATCTCCTTTTTATTTTAACGATCCTCTGTACGGCCCTGGTGCTTTTGACCTTCAATACTAAGATTTTCAGTGGTCCTTTGTCCGCTGCCGCGGGTTATATCGTAGTCCCTTTCGAAGAAGGGATCAGCGTGGTTGGAAGCTGGCTGGCAGGCCGCTCCGAGGAACTTGTACAGATCAGGGAACTGATCGCCAGAAATGAGGAACTGGAAAAGCAGGTGGATGAGCTCACCATTGAGAACACCAGACTGCAGCAGGACCGCTATGAGCTTACAAATCTGCGGGAACTCTACAACCTGGACGCGCAGTATGATGAGTACGAGAAGACGGGCGCACGCATTATCGCCAGAGATTCCGGCAACTGGTTTCACGCCTTTGTGATCAATAAGGGCGCTATGGACGGGATTGCCGTCGATATGAATGTGATGGCGGGAAGCGGACTTGTGGGACGGGTGGTCGATGTGGGTCCCAATTGGGCAAAAGTGAAGGCTATCATCTCGGACGACTCCAATGTGAGCGCAATGGTACTTTCCAGTGCTGACCGCATGGTCGTTTCAGGGAATCTGAAACTTTATGCCTCCGGGGTCATCGAATTCAGCCAGCTTGTGGACAGTGACGATGTGGTTGTGGAGGGGGACAAAGTGGTCACTTCCGATATCAGTGATAAGTATCTGCCGGGTATCCTGATCGGCTATATCAACAGCATTGCACCGGATGCCAACAATCTGACCAAATCAGGTTGTATCACGCCTGCCGTTGACTTTGAACATCTGGAGGAAGTTCTGGTGATTATGCAGTTGAAGCAGACCATTCCGGAGTAACAGTACGAGAAGTGCTGTAAATCAGCATTCTCTGCATGGGAGAGTGTATTATGAAACGTGCTATTATTACCGCATTATTGATTTTTTTATGTTTTTTGCTGCAGTGCACGGTATTTCGAGCACTTTCATTTGGCGGGGTCGTGCCGAATCTGCTGATTGTCCTGACTGCGTCCTTCGGCTTTATGAGGGGAGAAAAGACCGGGCTTTTGATCGGCTTTTTCTGTGGACTTTTGGTGGATATCTTCTTTGCCAATGTCATTGGATTTTATGCGTTATTGTATATGTATATTGGCTATATGAACGGAAAGTTTGCGGCTATCTTTTATCCCCAGGATATCAAGCTGCCTGTAGCTTTGATTCTGTGCAGTGATTTTTTGTATGGTATCGGGTGTTACGTTATTTTGTTTTTGCTGCGCGGACGCTTTGAATTTACATATTATGTCCTGCACGTGATCCTGCCTGAGATTGTGTACACCATTGCAGTCACCCTGCTTTTATACCCGCTTATTCTCTGGATCAATACAGGGCTTGAGCGAAATGAACTGAGGAGCGGAAAAAAGTTTGTTTGAGGAGCTGTTAGAGCGTTTAAAAGAAAATTTTTTTAATATGGTCACATCACGGCTGATTGTGTTGATGCTTGTGATTCTTGGCATGGGCGGCTTTTTGATCTCTACGATCTTCAATCTGCAGATTGTAAGGGGAGAGGAGTTTTACAACAATTTTCAGCTCAAGATCACAAAGAAAAGGACGCTGCCGGCTACGAGAGGCAACATCCTTGACCGTAACGGGAATCTTTTAGCCTACAATGAACTGGCCTACGCGGTTACCATTGAGGATGTGTATGAGTCGGGGCGGCGTAAAAATGCCATGCTAAACGATACGATCCGCCGGTTGATCGCCATGATTGAGGAGAATGGCGATCAGGTAATCGGCGGTTTCCATATCGAATTGGATAAAAATGGCGAATACTGTTACAATGTGGAAGGGACACAGCTTCTGCGCTTTTTGGCGGATGTTTACGGATATGCTTCCATAGATGACATGAAGGAGAGGGAAAAGAGCGCAACCCCGGATGATGTGATTGCTTATCTTTGCAGCACTGCCCGCTATGGAATCGGCGATTACACGGATGATAAGGATTCCGACAGTTTTGTGGAGGGGCTGGGCTTTACCAGGGAAGAAGTCCTGAAGGTTCTCACTATCCGCTACGCTATGAGTGCAAACAGTTATCAGCGTTACATTGCCACAACGGTGGCGGAGAACGTTTCTCCGGAGACGGTGGCTGTCATCATGGAAAATGAGGACACTCTGGACGGTGTATCCATTGCGGAGGGGACGGTACGCAAGTACAATGAAAGTATCTATTTTGCCCAGATCATCGGCTATACAGGCCGGGTGGATCAGGAAGAATTAAAGACACTGCAGGAGCAGGATCCTGATTATGATTTGAATGATACGGTGGGTAAGTCCGGCATAGAGGCTTCCATGGAAATGGAATTGCAGGGTAAGAAGGGCTCTGAGACCGTGTATGTGGACAATATGGGAAAGGTAGTAGAGACAAGCGACCTGGTGGAACCGTCTGCCGGAAACGACATCACGCTGACGATCGATACGGAACTGCAAAAAGCGTGCTATCATATTTTGGAATCCAAGCTGGCCAGTATACTGCTTGCCAAGATACAAAATATCAGGGAGTATACACCACCGGAGGGCGGCAGCGGCGGAGACATTCCCATTCCGATCTATGACGTGTATTATGCCTGTATCAATAACAATGTGATTGATACCTCTCATTTTACCTCTGAATATGCGGGGGAGACGGAAATGGCAGTGCGGGCGGCTTACCTGGACAAGAAAGAGCGGGTTTTTGCTACATTGGAAGACGAACTTTTGACTTCCTGTAATCCCTACGATGCACTGACGGAGGAATATCAGGTCTACGAAAGTTATTTTGTTTCCACCCTTTACGACAGGGACATATTGATGAAAGATGTAGTGGACAAGAATGACGCTACTTACATTGCCTGGACCAAGGACGAAGTGATCAGCTTAAACGAGTTTTTAAACTATGCGATCGCACAGAACTGGATCAATGTGGCCAAGCTCAATATTGATTCCCGATATTCCGATTCCGTGGAGATTTATAACAAAATCCTGGAGTATACTTTCGATGTGCTTGATAAGGATGTGGATTTTGATAAGAAGATCTATCGCTATATGATCTTAAACGACGAGGTTACGGGACGGCAGATCTGCGAGCTTTTGCTGGAACAAAACCTCGTAGATCCTTCGGAGGAAGAGATTTCGCAGTTTCGATCGGGGGCGCTTACACCTTATGCTTTTATGCGTAACCGCATAGAGCAGCTTGACTTGACGCCCTCGCAGCTGGCCCTTGACCCATATTCCGGTTCCATAGTCGTCACGGATGTGAATACGGGGGATGTGCGGGCCATTTCCTCTTATCCGAGTTATGATAATAACAGGATGGCAAACGGTGTGGACGCGGCCTATTTTGCAAGACTGAGAAATGACCTGTCGAGTCCCATGTTAAACTATGCGACACAGCAGCGGACGGCGCCCGGATCTACCTTTAAGCCGGTGTCCGCCACGGCCGGGCTTCTGGAGGGGGTCATTACCCTGACGGATACCATTACCTGTGCCGGTATCTTTGATAAGATATCTCCACCGGCAAGGTGCCATATTTATCCGGGGGCCCATGGTTCCTTAAATGTGACGGGAGGTATCCGATATTCCTGTAACGCATATTTTTATGAAGTTGGTTACCGCCTGGGGACTGTGGGAGATACCTACAATGACAGCGTTGGGTTGAAAAAACTGGCAAAATATGCGGATATGTATGGTCTTTCGGAAACTTCCGGAATTGAGATTGAGGAGTATGCACCGGGGGTATCTGACCTGGATGCAGTCCGTTCCGCCATCGGCCACGGCACCAATAACTACACCACGGCAGGACTTGCGCGATACGTTACAACCGTTGCCAACAGCGGGACATGCTATAATTTAACTTTAGTGGACAAGGTGGAAGATCAAAACGGCGAACTGATCCGGGATAACGCGGCTTCGGTCAGAAACCGGATTGACATGGATCCGGCATACTGGAATGCCATTCATGCGGGAATGCGTCAGGTGGTGGAGAATAAAGCATATTTTGCCGATCTGGATGTGAATGTGGCCGGAAAGACCGGTACTGCGCAGGAGAGCAGAAACCGTCCCAACCATGCGCTCTTTATCAGTTACGCACCCTATGAAGAACCGGAGATTTCGGTGACGGTTCGTGTGGCAAATGGCTACACTTCCGATTATGCGGCCCAGATTGCCAAGGATGTATACGAATATTATTACGGCCTGAAAGACGAAAGTGAGATCATCACCGGCACGGCGGGCACCCTTGAGGGCGGCGCAATCAATGCAGACTGATGCATACGGTATAAGAATCGAGGTAGAGATATGAAAAATGCAGTGATTATCAAGAGTTTTCCAAACGGCCTTTCCATCTTTTTGGACAGTGAGATCGCCTTTTCGCAGCTGATCGAGGAGATTGCCATGAAATTTCGGGAGTCCTCCAATTTTTTTAAGGATGCCAGCATGGTACTTTCCTTTGAAGGACGAGAGCTTTCCGAGTTGGAAGAACGCCAGATCATTGACACGATATCTGCAAATTCCAGACTGAATATTGTCTGCGTTATGGGCAAGGATCCGGAGACCGATAAGACCTTTGTGCGTGCGCTGCAAAAGATGTCTTTTCATCAGGAGTCGATGGAGAATGCAGGGCAGTTTTATAAAGGGACCTTAAAGGATGGACAGATCCTGGAGACGGAAAACAGCATCATCGTGCTGGGGGATGTCTATCCGGGAGCCTGTGTCATTTCGAGCAAGGATATCGTTGTGCTCGGCGGTCTCTTCGGTCAGGCCTATGCCGGAGGGAACGGTGAAGAAGGTCATTTTGTGGTAGCGCTTGAAATGTCGCCGGAAAAATTAAAAATCGGCGATTTTAAATATAAAACGTCAGAAAAACAAAGCAAATGGTCGATCAAGCCAAAGATTCTGCCAAAGATTGCTTATGTAAAAGACGCCAGAGTGATCATAGAGCCGATTACCAAAGAATTACTGAATGATTTACCTGTGTAAATCCGAGCTTGCGTAAGCAATGCTCGTGGAGATAATTCCGAGGAATTTTCTCCTTTCAGCGGACGATAACAATTCATGATTGGAGGCATTGCGATGAGTGAAGTGATTGTCGTCACGTCAGGGAAAGGCGGGGTGGGAAAGACCACCACCTCAGCAAACGTTGGAACAGGTCTGGCAGCTATGGGTAAGAAGGTGATCCTGATCGATACGGATATCGGTCTTCGAAACCTCGATGTGGTGATGGGACTTGAGAACAGGATCGTATACAATCTGGTGGATGTGGTGGAGGGAAATTGCCGTATCAAACAGGCAATCATTCGGGACAAGCGTTATCCGACTCTGTTTCTGCTGCCATCAGCGCAGACAAAGGATAAGAGCGCGGTAAATCCTTCTCAGATGGTGCGCATGATCAGCCATCTGCGGGATCAGTTTGACTATATCATTTTGGACTGCCCGGCAGGGATTGAACAGGGCTTTCAGAATGCCATCGCCGGCGCGGACAGGGCGCTGGTGGTAACAACACCGGAAGTCTCGGCTATCCGGGATGCAGACAGGATCATCGGTCTGTTAGAAGCCAATGAGATACATAGGATGGATCTGATCATCAACCGAATCAGACAGGATATGATCAGGCGGGGGGATATGATGTCTTCGGAAGACGTGGTGGATATCCTGTCTTTACCGCTGATCGGAAGGGTGCCTGACGATGAAAATGTGGTGATTGCCACAAATCAGGGAGAGCCGCTTGTGGGAAGCAATACGCTGGCGGGAAAGGCGTACCAGAATATCTGTTACCGGGTGCTGGGAGAGGAGGTACCCTTCATGGATTTTGAGAAGGGTGTCTCATTTTGGGCCAGAGTATCGGGTATTTTCCATAAAGGTTAGGGGGGATCAGTGTGTTTAAGAATCTGTTAAAACGGAGAAGCTCCAGACAAATTGCCAAAGACAGGCTTAAGATACTGCTTATTTCCGATCGGGTCAACTGTTCGCAGGAAATGATGGAAATGATTAAGAATGATATTGCCAAGGTAATATCAAAATACATGAAGATCGACGCAAAGAGTATGGAAATCCAAATCACACAGACAAACGGCAAAGGGCATGGGATCAAGAATCCGACGCTCTATGCGAACATACCGATTCTGGATTTAAAACAGTAAGAGATAAAATTATGTAAAATACATAATCTTAAGAGGTTAAGGAATGCTAAAACATTATCATATCAGGGACTATGATTTCAAATTGATCATTTTGGTGGTGGCGCTCACGGCGGTGGGCGTTCTCGCCATCGGCAGCGCCAAGGAATCCCTACAGTCCAGGCAGCTCGCAGGAGCCGTTTTTGGCTTTTTTCTGATGATGGTACTGTCCCTGTTTGATTATACGGTGATCCTTAAATTTTATTGGATCATGTATGCGGCAAATCTGGTTCTTTTGTGGCTGGTAAGGATTGCCGGTGTAGAGGTGGCCGGCGCCCAGCGGTGGCTGAATCTCTTTGGTATCCAGTTTCAGCCTTCGGAGACGGCTAAGATCCTGTTGATTTTATTCTTTGCACAGTTTATCATGAAACATAAAGAGGAGATGGGGACGTTTAAGATAGTTGGGAGTTGTGTTCTTCTGTTTGTTCCCTCAATCATTCTGATCCTGAAACAGCCTGATCTGTCCACCAGTATCATGGTGGTGATTCTTTTCTGCGTAGTGATGTTTGTGGGCGGCGTAAGCTGGAAATATGTGATTCTGGCGATTTCCGTGGCGGTACCGGCCTTTATCATCGCTCTTACGCTGATTTTGCAGCCGGAGCAGGAGATCATAAACGATTTCCAGCAGAGACGTATTCTGGCGTGGCTCTATCCGGACGAGTATTCCGATACGGAGGCGTATCAGCAGACCAATTCCATCATGGCGATTGGTTCCGGGATGCTTTACGGCAAGGGTTACAATACCAACGAAATCAGTTCCGTAAAAAACGGAAATTTTATTGCGGAGGTGGAGACGGACTTTATTTATGCGGTTATCGGCGAAGAATTTGGATTTGTCGGGGGCTGTGTGGTAATTGTGTTATTGATTTTAATCTCATTTGAATGTATTATGGTAGCTAGGAAGGCAAAAGATCTGGCAGGCACGATTATCGCGGCGGGGATAGCGGCGCTGATTGGCTTTCAGGGTATGCTGAACATCGCGGTGGCTACCGGTGCAAGTCCTAATACGGGTATACCGCTGCCTTTTGTCAGTTACGGGCTGACTTCGGTTGTCAGTCTCTATATCGGAATCGGGTTCGTGCTGAACATACGGCTGCAATGCAAAAATGACAGGGGTGTTAGCAAATGAATATTGCGTTGATCGCACATGATGCAAAGAAAAAACTGATGCAGAATTTCTGCATTGCCTACAGAGGAATATTGAGCAAAAATGAGCTCTATGCAACGGGAACAACAGGACGCCTGATTGAGGAAGTAACGAATTTAACGATCCATAAGTATCTGGCCGGACATCTGGGGGGTGCGCAGCAAATCGGGGCGCAGATCGAGCACAACCAAATCGATCTTGTTATCTTTTTACGGGATCCCTTGTATCCCAAATCCCATGAGCCGGATGTCAACAATGTGGTCATGCTATGTGACAGACATAATATTCCTTTGGCCACGAACTTAGCGTCCGCAGAGCTTTTGATTAAATCACTTGACAGAGGAGACCTTGAGTGGCGTGAAATGTACAAATAAATATGGGCGATTATGTGCTTTCCTGGCTGCAATGGCACTTGTGCTCACGGGCTGCGGGGGTGCAAAGTATGATATGCCTTATGAACAGCAGGGAAGCGTCAGCAGTTATCAGCTTATCAATATTGCAAACAGGGAGACTCTGGAGCCCTTCGCCAAGGATTTGTGCGTGGTGCCCGGGGAAGTGACTGCAGAGGGCGTGGATTTATCCCATGTGGCGGCGGCAGCCCTTTTTGACACAAAAAATCTGGAAACGCTCTATGCAAAGAATGTGAATAATCAATTGCATCCGGCAAGCCTTACCAAGGTGATGACGGCGCTTGTGGCGCTTAAACACGGTTCTCCGGACGATATTTACACGGCTTCGGAAAATGTGTTGATTACAGAACCAGGTGCGGTACTTTGCGGTTTAAAGCCCGGTGATAAAATGACGCTTGATCAGGCGATGCATATTCTGCTTCTCTATTCGGCAAACGATGCGGCGATCCTGATTGCGGAAGGGATATCCGGATCCGTGGAAGCCTTTGTGGAGCTGATGAATCAGGAAGCGAAGGAAATCGGCGCCACCAACTGTAATTTTATGAATCCGAACGGTCTGACGGAGGAGGGGCATTATGTAACGGCCTATGACCTCTATCTGATCTTTCAGGAAGCCCTGAAGTATGAGCTTTTCAGTCAGATCATACAGATGACAACTTACAGCACCGTGTATACTGCTGCGGACGGTACGGAAAAATCTCTGGAGATGGAGACATCGAATCTCTTTTTGCGGGGGACTTATGAGGCACCCGCTAATGTGACGGTGGTTGGCGGAAAGACGGGGACGACCAACGCAGCGGGACACTGCCTGCTCCTGCTTTCCAGAAGCAGTAACGGAACACCTTACATTTCGGTGATTCTGAAGGACGAATCCAGGGAAGGACTCTATGAGGATATGGGCGGTTTGCTCGGGATCATCAAATAAGGGAGTTGTTTTTTTCAGAGTTTTCCTGTATAATTGAAAAAGGAAATTCCAATATTTTTACACTAGGAGGGTATCGACATGGTTCAGTTCATTGTAGGCAAAGAGGGAAAGGGCAAAACCAAGCATTTATTAGATAAAGTGAATACGGAGATCAAAGATGCACAGGGGAATGTTGTGTATCTTGACAAGAGTACAAAACATATGTTTGAGTTAAACAACAAGATCAGACTCATTGACGTGCCGGAATATCTGGTGACGGACAGCGATGAGTTTATCGGATTTATCTGCGGTATCATCTCTCAGGATCACGATTTGCAGAAGATGTATTTTGACAGCTTTTTAAAGATTGCCTGCATGAAGGAGGACGAGCTGGAACAGATCGTCGCGAAGATTGAAAAGATCAGCGAAAAGTTTCACGTAGATTTTGTGATCAGCTTATCCCGCGATGAGAGCGAACTGCCGGAGAGCATCCGCAAAAATGTCATTATATCCCTCTAATGCGTACATAATAGAATCCATATAGATAATTCCATAAAACCTCGGAAGAAACATTCCGGGGTTTTATTCATATATCTGACTAATTTTTATGATTGATAGAGATATAGGAGCGTACCGTGGCGGAAAATCGAAATAATATCAGAAAATACAGGAGACCTCTCAACCTAAACATCGGCATGATGGTTTTTTTTGTGATCCTGGTCTATGTGGTAATCTGTGTATTCATGTACTTCAGGACGGATCACATAGTGCGTTATAGTGTGCAGGAAGGGTCTCTGACTTCCAACAGCATCTATCGCGGGATTGCGCTCAGGCAGGAGGAGGTCGTTACCGGTCAGGATGCGGGATACGTCAACTATTTTGCCAGAGAAGGCGAACGCACGGCGGTGGGTGATTTGATTTATACCGTGGATGAGACAGGACGGCTTGCCGATTACATCAAAGCAGGGGCAAACGGAGAAAACTCTCTTTCAGACAGCGATCTCACCGCGCTAAAGACGGATATCACCGCCTTTATGCACGGTTTTGACAGAAAACGCTTTGATGAGGTATACAGTTTTCGTCACAATATGGAGAGCATGGCGGTTAAACTGGCAAATTACAATATTCTTGAAAGTGCCGATGCTCTAAATGATGCTTCGAACACAGCGCTCATCAATTACCGCTATGCAGGAAAGAGCGGGATCGTGCTCTATTCCACGGACGGTTATGAGAAACTTACGCTGGAAGATATGACGGCGGAGTATTTTGACGAGGAGGCCTACGAGCGAAAATATTTGGTAAACAATGCTCTGGTTGCCGCCGGCGATCCGGTTTACAAGCTTTCGACATCAGAGGATTGGTCCATCGTCATTCCTGTGGAGAAAGCCCTGGCGGATGAGCTTTTGGAAAAGGAATATGTGGAGGTGCGGTTTTTAAAAAACCAGTATACGGCATGGGGACAAGTCAGCATTTACACGAACGAGACGGGAGATACCTTTGTAGCGCTGACTTTTACCAATTCCATGATCACCTTTTGTACGGAGCGGTTCATTGATATAGAGCTTTTGTTGGAGGAAGAAAAGGGCTTAAAGATTCCGAACTCCGCCATTGTGAAGAAAGAGTTTTTTATTGTGCCGAAGGCCTATGTGACAAGGGGCGGTGCAAACGGAGGGGACGGCGTACTGCTTGAGACCTATACCGACGAAGGCACGGCTACCACGCAGTTTGTGGAGACGGAAATCTATGAGGAGACGGAGACGGAATATTATCTGGATAATACTGTGCTCAGGCGGAATAACTACATTGTCATGCCGGAGACGGGCGAAAAGTATGCGATCGGAAAGACGGGCACACTGGAGGGGGTCTATAATATCAATAAAGGATATGCTGATTTCAAGCAGATCAGCGTTTTGTATCAGAATGAGGAGTATTCCGTGGTTAAGTCCAATACGGCTTACGGGCTGAATGTGTACGATTATATTGTGCTGGATGCGCAGACTGTGAATGATAATGAGTTCATATATGAATAGTTGTGCGCGAAACTCATTGATGGTTATTGAGATTGTCCAAACAGCATAATGGTTATTCTGTTTGTACAATTTAGCACTACGTTGTGATGAGTTTCGCAATTAACTGTATTGATAAAGATTCGTGTGAGGAATATAAAAATGTCGGAAATTAGAAAGAATATTGAGACAGTTAAGAAACATATGGAAGCGGCTTGCGAAAAATGCGGTCGGGATGCGGGGGAAGTGCGGCTGATCGCGGTAAGCAAGACGAAGCCCCTGCCCGCGTTACAAGAGGCATATACTTACGGTTGTCGGGATTTTGGGGAGAATAAGGTGCAGGAGCTTGTGGAGAAATACGAAGCCATGCCAAAGGACATCCGCTGGCATATGATCGGACACCTTCAGCGCAATAAAGTAAAGTATCTTGTGGATAAGGTCTTTTTGATTCACAGTGTCGATTCCCTGCGGCTTGCGCAGGAGATTGAAAAGGAGGCGGCAAAGCTTGAAAAGACGGTAAATATCCTGATAGAGGTCAATGTAGCGGAGGAGGAGAGCAAGTATGGCGTGACCGCCGAAGAAACGCCTGCGCTTATAGAAGAGATCGCAAAAATGCCGCATATTCGGGTTAAAGGCCTGATGACAATAGCGCCATATGTAGAGGATGCGGAAGAAAATAGACAATATTTCGAAAAATTAAATAAAATATATGTTGACATAATACATAAAAACATTGATAATGTTTTTATGGAGGAACTTTCGATGGGCATGACCGGAGACTACGAAGTCGCGATAACAGAGGGCGCGACCTACATCAGAGTTGGAACCGGCATCTTTGGAGAAAGAAATTACGGGAATATTTAGTATACATAAGTTTGCTTAGGCAATAGGAAATTCTAAGATCAGATGGAGGATTTTTCAGATGGGTGTTATGGACAAGTTTATCAGTGCCATGAAACTGAGTGAAGAAGAGGACGACGGTTACTACGACGACGATTTCTATGATGAGGAACCGATGCCTGCCAGAAAGCCGGCATCAAAGGAGGGTGACGGAGCGGAAGAGGAAAAGGTCAGAAAACTCACTCCAAAGGTAACTCCTCTTCGCCAGACCAAAAAGATGGGCGGCGGCATGGAGGTCTGTGTGATCAAGCCTACTACCGTAGAGGACGCCAGAGAAATTACGGAGACGCTTTTGGCAAACAGGACGGTGGTTTTAAACCTGGAAGGGCTTGATGTGGATATCGCACAGCGGATCATCGACTTTACCTCCGGTTCCTGTTTTGCAATTTCCGGTAATCTGCAAAAGATATCGCATTATATCTTCATCATCACACCTGCAAGCGTGGATATTTCCGGAGATTTTCAGGATATCCTGTCGGGCTCCTTTGATGTGCCGATTGACAACGGCTTCTAAAAAAACCGCGCTTGCAGCAGAAAAGGGAAAAGAATCGGGTGCCTGTCGCACTCGATTTTTCTTGAGGAGGAACAAAATGGCGACTCGAATGACGATCAACTATGAGAAGAAACCTTGTTACGATATTGTGTTTACGGAAGATTTTGAACTTCTGACAGAT
Source organism: Lachnospiraceae bacterium UBA7054 (assembly GCA_002492725.1). Lineage (GTDB taxonomy): Bacteria > Bacillota > Clostridia > Lachnospirales > Lachnospiraceae > UBA3282. The sequence continues at coordinate 40,895 of DLAF01000063.1, read as the reverse complement.
GAACTTGCGGTCTTTGACGTTGAGGAGAGGAAACTTGCCGTGATCTGCGACACTAATACGGAGCGGCTTTTTGCGGATGCGGTGGTATCAAAGCTTACGGGACACTGCAAAAAAGTGATTGTACACGCATTTCCTGCAGGGGAAGAAAACAAGACGCTTGATACGGTGCGGGAGATATACAGACATTTGATCGAGGAGAAGTTTGACAGAAAGGATATGCTGATAGCCCTCGGTGGCGGCGTGGTGGGTGATATCACGGGCTTTGCGGCTGCTACTTATCTGCGTGGAATAGATTTTGTGCAGATTCCCACTACCCTGATCGCACAGTCGGACAGCAGCATCGGCGGTAAGACTGGCGTTGATTTTGACGGATACAAGAACATGGTGGGGGCATTTTACATGCCGAAGCTGGTTTATATGAATGTCAAAACGCTGAAGGAATTGGATGACAGGCAGTTTTATGCGGGCTTTGCTGAGGTAATGAAGCATGGCCTGATCAAGGATGCCCTGTTTTATGAGTGGCTGCTTGATCATATGTATGAGATTCATGATCGGGATATGGCGGTACTTCTGGAGATGGTGGAGAAAAGCAGCGGGATTAAGAAGCTGGTGGTGGAAAAGGACCCTACGGAAAAGGGAGACCGCGCGCTCCTAAACTTTGGTCATACGATAGGCCACGCGATTGAAAAGGCAAAGCATTTTTCCCTGATGCACGGGGAGTGTATCTCTCTTGGCATGGTGGCGGCGGCTTTCATTTCGTGGAAGCGTGGGAATCTTTCCATGGAAGAGTATTACGAAGTAAGAGATATGTTCGTGCCCTTCAATCTGCCAATCAGCATAGAGGAGATTGATCCGGAGGAAATCCTTACATTGACCAAGTCGGACAAAAAGATGGACGCCGGGCAGATCAAATTTGTGCTTTTGAAAAAAGTTGGCAAGGCCGTGGTTGACAGGAGCGTTACGGATGAGGAAATCCTTGCGGCAGTGGGGGAGATCCTGTTTTCCGATGAGGATGCAAAGCAATGAGCCTGAAGAAAAAGTTTTTTTTGCTGCTGGATCTGCTCATGATTGCAGCACTCATTTTTTTTGATCAGTATACCAAAAGGCAGGCGGTTATTTTTTTGAAAGATAAGCCGGCCTATAATTTGATCAACGGCATTTTAGAATTGAATTATCTGGAAAATCAGGGTGCTGCCTTTGGCATGCTTCCCAATCAGAAGGTGTTTTTTCTTTTTGTGGCATGCGTGATCATCGGTGTTGCGGCCTATGTTCTCTTAAAGGTGCCTGACCAGAAAAAATACACGATTCTGCACTTCTTGCTCAGTCTTATTGTTGCGGGCTGCATCGGCAATATGATTGACCGCGTGCGCTACGATTATGTGGTGGACTTTATTTACTTTGTGCGGATTAATTTCCCAATCTTTAATGTGGCAGATATTTATGCGACGGTTTCGGCGGTTATCTTAATTTTCCTACTCCTTTTTGTTTATCGGGAAAACGATCTAAGCTTTATCAGTTTTAAACAGAAACGTTACCGGGAACTAAAATAAGGGAGATATCAGATGGAACGATTCAGCTACCAGATTGGGGTGGGAGAGGATGAGGAACGGCTTGATATATGGCTGACCACGGCGATTTCCGGCCTTTCCCGTTCCTATATTCAAAAGTGCATCAAAGATGGACAGGTGTCCGTCAATGAAAAGCCTGCAAAAGCCGGATATCGCCTGCGGGTGGACGATGAGATTTCTTTTTTGATTCCGGAGGCGGCGGAACCGGCAATTGAAGCGGAGAATATCCCGCTTGCCGTCCTCTATGAAGATGAGGATGTGCTGGTGGTGGATAAGCCCAAAGGTATGGTGGTGCATCCTGCACCGGGACATTTGAGTGGCACGCTGGTGAATGCGGTGCTTTGGCATTGTAAGGGACAGCTTTCCGGTATCAACGGCGTTCTGCGGCCCGGTATCGTTCACCGTATTGACAGGGATACCACCGGTTCGCTGATTGTCTGTAAAAACGATCGGGCGCACAGGGCAATCGCAGCCCAGCTCAAGGAGCATTCTTTGACCCGCACTTACAGGGCCATTGTACATGGCGTTTTGGAGACGGAGGAAGGCGTAATAAACGCGCCAATCGGCAGGGATGAGCGTAACAGAAAGCGGATGGCAGTCGATTGCAAGAATGGGAAGGATGCTGTCACCCACTATCGGGTACTGACAAGATTCAGAGAGTACACATATATTGAATGCCGGCTGGAGACCGGCCGCACCCATCAGATCAGAGTACATATGACATCTATTGGACATCCGCTTTTAGGAGATGAGGTTTATGGGGTGAGAAAGTCGCCGTTTCACTTGGAGGGGCAGACGCTGCATGCGCATAAACTTGGCTTTTGCCATCCGGAAAATGGGGCGTATGTGGAGGTGGAAGCTCCTTTGCCGCCTTATTTCACAAAGCTATTGGAGATTCTCTGAGTGGTATGAAAAGAAGCGGATTATCCGGGGAAAAAGAAATATCTTGTAAAGAAAGAGATAAAATGATACTATATATAGTATGGGAATTTTGTTATGATTTGAGGGAATATGAAAGATTCAAGAGAGAAAATCATAGATATTTTATTGAAGAGCTATACGGCTTACTACGACATCACGGATTACGGGACCTCCAGAGAGCCTTTGCGGGCTCTTTGTGAATATTATGAGCATGCCGAAAAGTATATGGTATCCAAAAAAGTATCGCTCTGGGCGGCGGACAGCGAAGAATTTATTTATCTCTTCGACGTGCCGCATCTGTCTTTGGATGTGTTTAGACAGTGCAAAGAAAAGGCCTTTGAGGATGGCATGAGTCGGCTTAACATCGGTCCGGGACATATGTATTCTTACATTACTCCCATCATCGTCTGTGACACCTGCGATGAGGAGGCGGTAAAAGCCTTAAAAAAGTGTCGCATTTACAAAAGTTTTCATTTTTCGCTGCACGGCTGGATGGATTTTCACGCAGCTGCGGTCATCGGGGATAACGGCCGCATCGTAAACAACCATGCAGGCCGCACGACGGCGAAAATTTTGAAAAAAGTTTTATTTCCTAAAAATAAGAAGGAGGGAGTATTGGTATGAATTCATTGTTACTGTTAATCATCTGTATTGCAGTGCTCGTCCTGGGTTACATATTCTATGGCGGGTGGCTGTGCAAGCAATGGGGCGTAGGCGACAGCAAGCAGGCAACGCCCGCCCATGAGATGGAAGACGGAGTGGACTATGTGCCGGCAAAAGCGCCTGTACTGATGGGCCATCACTTCTCATCGATCGCGGGAGCAGGACCGATTACCGGCCCGATCGGCGCGGCAATGTTTGGCTGGGTTCCTGTTGTCCTTTGGATTTTGGTCGGTGGTATCTTCTTTGGCGGCGTTCACGATTTTGGTGCGCTGTTTGCATCCATTCGTCATAAAGGACAGTCCATTGGTGAGATTATTTCCACCAATATGGGTAAAAAATCCAAAATGTTGTTTACGACATTTGCGTATCTGACCCTGCTTTTGGTGGTTGCGGCATTCGCATCCATCGTGGCAAGCACCTTTGGTGCGGTGGTGGATGATGCGGGTGCAATTGATAAAGCAGCCTCTGCGACAAATGCATCTGTCGCTATGGTATCCCTGCTGTTTATCGTAATCGCTATCATGTTCGGTTTCATGGTATACCGCCGCAACGCATCCATGGCAGTTTCCACTATCCTTGGTGTGGCCGCAATTGCAATCTGCATGGCAATCGGTATGAATTTCCATCCAATTTATCTGACCACCAAGACTTGGATGATCATTGTGGGTGTGTATATCGCGGTCGCATCGGTAACGCCGGTTTGGATTCTGTTGCAGCCCCGTGACTATCTGAGTTCTTTCCTGCTTTATGCAATGCTTGCGGTTGCACTGGTAGGCGTCATCGTTTCTCATGCGGGCATGGGCGGCGCCGACGGTCTTGCAGCCTTCAACGGTTTTGCTGTGGACAATGGCAATGGCACACAGTTCTTATTCCCAGTGCTCTTTACTACGGTTGCCTGTGGTGCAATCTCCGGCTTCCATTCGCTGGTATCCTCAGGAACCACTTCCAAGCAGCTGGATAAGGAGACGGACGCAAAACCCATTGCTTACGGCGGTATGCTTCTTGAGTGTGTGCTGGCAGTGATCACGGTCTGCGCAATCAACTTTGCGTATAAGAACGGCATCACTGCAGGCGCAACGGCAATCTTTGCCGGCGGTATCTCTCAGATGTATGTGGGCATTGCTTCCGAGGGCGTTGTGAAAGTATTAAACACGCTGCTTGTACTTACCTACTCGGCATTCTGCTTAACCTCTCTGGATACGGCGACCCGTCTGGCCCGCTTCATGTTCCAGGAGTTCTTCCTTGAGCCCGGACAGACCGTGGATGATATCAAGGAAGGTTGGAAGAAGACGCTGGTAAATCCTTATGTTGCGACCATCATCACTGTTATTCTCGGCATTGCACTCGGTATGACGGGCTACTCCAAGATCTGGGGGCTGTTCGGCGCTGCGAACCAGCTCCTTGCGGGCATCGGACTTTTAGCGGTTGCTACCTGGTTAAAGAATGCGGGCAAGAACAACAAGATGTTCCTCGCGCCCATGGCGTTTATGATCGTAGTGACCATCTGCTCCCTGTGTGTGACCGTAAAGAATCAGGTTGGCATCATCACCGCAGGCGGTGCGGATTGGGGTCCTTATGCACAGGCAGTTTTAGCGGTACTGCTGATCGTTTTGGCTGTGATCCTTGTAATCGAGGGTATTCAGATCCTGACAGGCAAGAAGAAAGCGGCATAAGATCATTTGATAGGAATCGAAATGAAGGAAAAAGAGAGCTGTGCAGAAAATTGTGCAGCTCTTTTTTTTGCACATATATAACAGTAAAATTACGATTTTGCTTGCATAATTTGTGCATATTATATATAATAAAAGTAACAAAAAGTAGATGGCAGAAAGGGGCTGTTTTTATGAATACAATCATTACAATCGGACGTCAATTTGGTTCCGGGGGACGCGAAATTGGAAAAAAGGTCGCAGAACACTTTGGGATTCCTTTTTATGATAAGGATTTGTTGACAAGGGCGGCAAAAGAGAGCGGCTTTTGTGAGGAAATGATCCAGAATCACGACGAGAGGCCGACGAACTCCTTCCTCTACAACCTGGTGATGGATACCTATTCCTTTGGATACAATTCCTCCTCCTTTGTGGATATGCCCATCAGTCATAAGGTGTTTCTGGCGCAGTTTGATACGATCAAGAAGATTGCCGGGGAAGGGCCCTGCGTAATCGTAGGTCGATGCGCGGATTATGCACTGCACGATTATCAAAACTGTCTGAACATCTTTATTCACGGAGATCAGGCTTGCAAGGTAAAACGAATCATGGAGCGTTTCGAGGACGTTACTACAGAGCAAAAAGCATTGGATCTTATGAACAAAAAGGATAAGCAGCGTCAGAGCTATTATAATTATTATTCTTCCAAGAAATGGGGACGCTCTGACAGCTACGATATTTCCATCAACAGCAGCGTGCTTGGAATTGACGGCACGGCGAAATTGATCACACAGTTTGTGGAGGATTTTGAGAATCGTTGACAAAAGGATGCACCTGACAGAATAAGGGAGTGGAATTCATCCACTCCCTTTTATGTTCTGGGATTTATTTTGTTGTGTCGGTCGGGACATTTTTATCCACAGGATTTGATGAATTGTTACGGCCCGATTCCTTCGTTTGACAAGATGTTGATTGCGGCTTGTTTTTGTTTTTCTTCCTGACCGGCGGCACATATTCGGTAAAGGCCATGGATTCCTCAATCTGCCCCACTGTCATGTAGGGAGTCAGATCTGTCGGAAGATTCTTTTTTTGCAGAGAGCGGTTTACCATGGCTTTGACGCCGGCATAGAATACCGCAAAGATGGGTACCCCTACCACCATGCCAAGTACGCCGAAGAGGCCGCCGAATATGGTAATCGCAAAGATGACCCAGAAGCTGGAAAGCCCCGTGGAATCGCCCAGAATCTTGGGTCCGAGAATATTGCCGTCAAACTGCTGGATCAGGAGGACCAAAATACCAAAATAGAGTGCCTGCTTGGGATCCACCATAAGCACCAAAAGGGCGCTGGGGATACCGCCGATCCAAGGACCAAAGAAAGGGATGACATTGGTTACGCCAACGATCACACTGACCAAAATAGCATACGGTGTGCCGATGATTGTGGTACAGACAAAGCAGAGGATACCAATGATAATGGAATCCACGATCTTGCCGCCGATAAAGCCGATAAATGTGCTGTGGATAAAACGAAAGTTCGTTACCATCTCGTTGCCTGTCTGTCTGTCAAAGACGGCATAGACGATTTTTTTGGCCTGCCCTGCAAATTTTTCCTTGCTCCCCAGCAGATAGACGGAAATAATCAGGCCGATGACAAGGTTCCAGAGCGCCTTAAATACGCTGATCACACTGGAGGAAACGATGCTCAGCGCATCCCTTAGCACATCATTGATTTGTGGCAGAAAATGCGTATTTGCATATTCCATCAGCTTGATGGAATACTGATCAAAATAAGTTGCGACCGTAGCCTCCAAATCGGGATTGTCCTTTAACAGGAGAAGTGCCCAATCCGAAAGATTATTCAAATAAACAGGAAACATATAGATAATGCTCTGTATGCTGCGAATGACCTCGGGGAGGATGAGAGCAAACAGTTCGTAGCAGACAAAAAGGACTACCAGGAGCGTAGCAAAGATGCAGACTGCGCGGATACGGCCTTTGTTTTTGCCTGTCACGGCAATGCCCGCTTTTTTACAGAGCGGCTTTATAATGCTTTTCTCAATCTTATTCAGAATCGGGGTGAAAAGGTAGGCAAGCACAAAACCGTCAATGATTGGCATGGCAATGGTAACAATCATCTTAAGTCCGCCCATAAAATTTGCGCGATGGAAGAGAAGATAGTAGAAGAGGATCGCTCCCGCAAGCGCAAGGAATGCCGTAAGCCCCCAATATAAGTATTTTTTATCAAATTTAAACTTCATCTGAAACATCATCCTTTCGATACGAGATCAGATTTTTATAAGAGATATCTTAAAATAATTATAGCAATTTGACAGGGGAGAAACAATACCCTAAAATGGAATTGACACGAAAGAAGAATATAGGGCAATAAGCAGAGCTTTCAGAAATTGCAGAAAGAAGCAAACGGCATGAGATTACAGCAGGTATACAGCCTTGTGAGGAAGGCCGTGGATGACTATCATATGATTGAACCAAATGATCACATCGCAGTGGGCATTTCCGGCGGAAAGGACAGCCTGACCCTGCTCTATGCCCTGCAGGGGCTGCGGCGGTTTTACCCCATTCCGTTTGACCTGTGTGCGGTGACGGTGGACTTGGGTTTTGGAAACCTCGATCTTTCCGCGATCGAAGCGCTGTGTCAAACACTTGACGTGGAATATCGGATCATAAAAACAGATATCGCAAAGATTGTTTTTGAGGACAGGAAAGAGACGAATCCCTGTTCGCTGTGCGCAAAAATGCGCAAGGGTGCCTTAAACGACGCCATGAAAGCCATGGGCTGCAATAAGGTGGCCTACGCGCACCATAAGGACGACGTAGTGGAAACGATGATGATGTCGTTAATTTATGAGGGACGTTTTCATACCTTTCGACCCGTGACATATCTGGATCGCACGCAGATAACAGTCATTCGGCCGCTACTGTATATGAATGAAGCGGACGTGATTGGTTTCGTGCGCAAAAATAATGTGCCCGTGGTGAAAAGTCTCTGTCCTGCAGACGGGCATACCAAACGGGAAACCGTAAAAAATCTGGTACAGCAAATCAACCTGGAAGCGCCGGGCGTAAAAGAACGGATGTTTACCGCGATTTTAGGCAGCGGGATGGATGGTTGGGAAAAGGCGGAAAACCATAACATACATCAATAACTGTGAAGCAGGTATAATTTGGCTGTAAAAAACAGCGAAACGATACAAAAATGAGGAAACTGAAATGGCCGGTAAAAATCATACATATCATGAACAGATTGCAACGGGCTACACGATACAGCTGCGGAATATGCTTGCGGAGCTGCCGCCTTATGCGAGGGATTACTTTCGGGCGGTAGAGGCAAAAACAAGCGCAAAGACACGCATTTCTTATGCCTATGATCTGCAGGTCTTTCTGCGGTTTTTGATGGAGCAAAATCCTGCGCTTGCCCAAAAGAATATGCGGGATATCAGCCTTGCGGATATCGACCGTTTGACTGCGATTGATATCGAGGAATACCAGGAATATTTAAAATATTATGTGACGGAAGGAACCGGACAGAAAAATGGCGCAAGCAGTATTGCCCGTAAAATGTCCTCCCTGCGCAGTTTTCTAGATTATTTTTACAAAAAGGAGCTGCTTACCAGAAATGTGGCTATGCAGGTGGACATGCCGAAGCTCCATGAGAAAGCCATCATTCATCTGGAACCTGACGAGGTAGCAATTTTCTTAGACAGCCTGGAAACTTATGAAAACAGTTTGTCGGGAAAGAAAAAAGATTTCTTTTTGAAGACTAAGGTGCGGGATATTGCTATAGTAACCCTGTTTTTGGGCACCGGCATCCGCGTGTCGGAATGCGTGGGCCTTGATTTAAATGACGTGAATTTCCGCGAAAACAGCATCCGCGTCATCCGCAAGGGCGGAAACGAGGCTGTGTTATATTTTGGCGAAGAAGTTGAGAAAGCCCTTTTGGATTACATAGAGGGGCCGCGTGCACAGATTGCGCCGCTAGCCCTCGCCGGAGAAGAAAACGCGCTGTTTTTCTCCTTACAGAAAAAAAGAATCAGCGTGCATGCCGTGGAAGATTTGGTGAGCAAGTATGCGAAAGCCTTTGTTCCCCAGAAAAAAATCACGCCGCATAAGCTGCGGTCCACCTTTGGCACCAGCCTTTATCAGGAAACGGAGGATATTTATCTGGTGGCGGACGTTCTTGGTCACTCCGATGTAGGAACCACCAGAAAGCATTATGCTGCAATTAAGGACCAGAACCGCAGGAAGGCGGCTAAGGCGGTAAAACTGCGGGAAAGTTGAATTCAACTATGAAATAAATGTGTATTTGTTTCATAGTTGGAAGAATCTTTTATTTATTCCTATAACTGCTACTCTTACCAGAGTAAGCACTATCATGTAAATGAAAAATAAATCCTATGGTTAATATTGTAAAAAGGGTGGACAATGAAATATCATATATTTATAACAAAAAAAGAAATATTGACGGCTATCTTATTCATAGTTGGCATGATTTTTTTAGGGAAAGGTCTTCACGCAGCTTATCAATATCACAATGCGCTGGATTTAAATACCATGCAGGAGCGCGATCTCAAGGAGGGAGCCTATGTAACCGGTAATATAGATACTTATATCGGGAAGCGTATGTATGGCAGCAATAAGTTTTCCGGCATGAGTCAGGGGTATTTGAACCTTGTGGGTAAGTCATATGATGTCTATACCATTCCCGTCGGGAAAGAATCCTACCTGTGTATTATGGCACACAGTAAATCTTTGCTCAATCAATTGGAAGCTTTTGAAGAAGGGCACGGCGAAGCCGTCTCTTTTGAAGGAAAAATCATCGAGCCGCCAATCGATATCAATCTGGCATGGTATGAATCGATGGATGGCTTTCGGATGGAGAGCCTTATCACTTCCTTTGTGATTGTAGAGAAAGATTTCGGAAAAATAAAAGACAGGATATATATCGGGATTCTTTTGCTGGTGGTTGCGGCGATACGGTTCTTTGGCGCCGGCGGTATCAAAAATGTGGTGATGGAAGAATCAGAGAATGAAAGACCTGTTCCTCAAAAATCCGGCGATTGTTATGATGGGAAACAACATAATACGAAACAGCGATACGATAGCGATTACGAACTGCGGGCGGAACAAATGCGGCTGGACATATTAGAACGGAGGTTTCACGAACTCAAAAGAAGCGCGTTGCTATGTATTCCGCTGTTGCCGGCAGGATGTTATATTCTATATAGGTTTTCTCTGCTGTTTGGTATCCTATTAATTGTCATTTCCGTCAAGAGCATTTGGCGGTACTTTATCAACTCCGAAAATACAGCGGCAAAGTTTTTGGTAAGAAAATGTAACCTAAAGTCCTTATCTGTGCAGATTGAGGAATGTGAAAAAAATATCGAAACACTGGAGGAGAAGGGCTGAGATTCTGCCACTCTCACTGCTGCTCTCTCACTCCCGCTTTCCGCTGACAGCCCTACACGGGAAAGGCTTGTTAAGCCTCCTGTTTCACGGGATGACGTATCACTGTCTTTAAGTTTTTCGGATTACATTTTCTGACATCGCTTAAGTAGATCTCATGGTGGCGGCGCGCTCCTTCCAGATCGGTGATATAGCCCTGTTCTTTGGCAAAATCATCCATCATTTCGATGGTGGCAGGTTCATCGTCATAGGGGCCGATGTGCATACACTGTACACACAGACCTTCGTCATAGGGCAAAAATTCTACCTTTGAAAAATCCGACTTTTTCTTTGCAGACGCTTCCGCAATCGCCCAGTCAAATTCCGCTTTGGTCACGAAATCAGGCAGGCGGATCATGGAGATCCACTCAAAATCCTCTTTTCTGGCATAATCGATGCCGACTGTGCCTTCCTGCCACCATAAACCCTCCAGAGGCGGCACGACAAAGTCAAAATAGCCTTCGATCCGGTGGTCTCCCATCTTGCTCATCTTGATGGTAAAAGCGATGCCGTAAAGCAGACCGATGGACTGTTTATACGCGCCGCCCTCCTCGTTCGGATTGCCCTTCCCGCGCACCGCGATAAAGTTCATGGGCGGAACGGTGACAAGTGACGGTTTGCTTTTGGGCAGATAAAATTCCTTGTATTCTTTCTTATAATCGAATGCCATTTTGTAATTCTCCTCTCTAGCGCTCTGTTTCCCTAACATCATAGCAGAACAAACACGACATCTGTATGTCATGTTTCGGAATCAGTCATATAGTTACGGCGAATATCTTCCGCAAAGCGCAACACATCCTCCCTCAATTCTGCAGGCTCCAGAAGCTGTGCACCGCCGCCAAAAGAAGCAATCCACCCAACAACATTGTTTCGGTCGGAAAAGTCTGCGGAAAAAAGCAGCATCCCGTCAGGCAGTACTTGAAAGCATTCGGGACCAAATTCCTCCACCAACCGCCATTGAAAGGAAGGATGGATCTTAGCCTTGACCTGATACGTTGGAGGAAAGACTCGGTCAGCGCTAAGATCAGGCGGCAAGACGGATCTTTTTTGAAAGGGTTCCTGCAGACACAGTTTAGTCATACGCATCAGTTTAAACAGACGAAAGTCCTCTCTCTCACTGCACCATCCCCAGAGATACCAGCCAGCCCATTGAAATACCAGATAATAAGGTTCTACTGTCCTTACAGATTCGCCTTTGGGAGAAAAATAAGTAAAAGAAACTTTGTTTCCTGTAAGGATTGCGCCGTGCAGGAGTTCTATTTTCGGGGACAGGGCGGATTTATACCAGGAAGAAAGATCAATCAGAATATGGGTGTCTGCAGTTAAGAGGTTTGAGGTTCCTGCTGATAACTTTTCCATTAACTGCTGATAACGGTTCGTTCCACTCACACTGTCAAGGCCCCGTAGTCCTGCGAGGATTGCCTGCATGTCCGCAGATGTGAACAGAGCGTGTTCTATATGATAACCTTCCATAATGGAGATACCGCCGCCGTGCCCAGGTTCCGTCACCAGTGGAATCCCTGCCATGCAAAGCGCTTCGATATCGCGATTAATAGTGCGGCGTGAAACCTCGAATTTCTCCGCAAGATAGGGTGCGGTAACCTTTTCCTTTTGTAATAGGATCGACAAAATGCCGATCATGCGGTCAATTTTCATAACAATTGATTCCTACCGTTGGCAAAAACATATTCAGAATAAAATTTTTTCTTATGATACACCCTGTCTGCCTGTTTCGTCAAATCGTTCCCGGCGTCTACTGTCTCAAAATAACAGCCGGTAAGCTTTTGGTCTGCTCCTCCGTCTTACGGCGTTGTGACCGCTTCTGCATAATATGGCACGATCAGGTGCGCGTCAGCGTAAATCGCGTCATTTTTCAGGTTATTGATGTGCATAACATCGTTAATATAATCCTGTTTGGAGTCATAGTGCATCTCATCCATATAAGTATCCGCAATCGACCAGAGCGTATCGTGTTGTGACACAGTAATGCTCTTATAGTAGCGGTAGGTTTCCTTTGCCGGATTGCTTTTTGCATCGGAACGGAAAGAGCTGAAGGCAATGGAGGTAGTGATGACCAGACAAAGTGTCATAATTAATAATAGGAAATTTTTCCTGATCTCCCGTATTCTGCGAATGCGATTATTACGGATACGTCTCTCGCTTCTGATATCCTGTGCGGTTCTGTATTGCTGTGCCATATTCTGTCCAACTCCTCTCCTTCAATTCAATAAGAAAACAGAACAAATGTTGCGAACGCATGTTCTTTATGAGCATATTATATCGAACGTGCTTTCGAAAGTCAATACCTGTTTTGGAAAAAATCGAACAAATATTCAGAATATATGTTTGCTTTTTAGGGTAGCCTGTGATATACTATACGCATACTAGTTAATATGCAAAAAATTGCAGTATGTCGGATCACTGACCAAGATCAGTGTAAAAAGTAAATTTTGTAAGGGAAAGGATAAGGATTTTACTATGGCGCAGGGAAAAATTACCGTAAAGCAACAGCAGATTCTGGATTATATTAAAGATGAGATATTAAAAAGAGGCTATCCGCCTGCCGTTCGCGAAATTTGCGAGGCTGTCAACTTAAAATCGACTTCATCTGTCCACTCACACTTAGAGACGTTGGAAAAAAACGGTTACATCAGGCGTGATCCCACGAAACCCCGTGCCATTGAGATTTGTGATGACAATTTTCAAATGGTTCGTACAGAGATGGTTTCTCTGCCCGTGATCGGTCAGGTGGCCGCCGGGGCACCCATTCTTGCAGAGCAGAATATCGAGAGCTACTTTCCCGTACCGGCTGACATGGTGCCAAGCGGCGAATCTTTTGTATTGCGGGTAAAGGGAGATTCCATGATAAACGTCGGCATTTACAGCGGCGATCAGATTTTTGTCAAATGCTGCCAGACGGCGGATAACGGCGATACTGTAGTGGCGTTGATTGACGATTCCGCAACCGTAAAGACTTTTTATAAAGAAAATGGTCATGTTCGTCTGCAGCCGGAGAATGATGATATGGATCCTATTATCGTAAATGACTGCCAGATCCTGGGTAAGGTATTTGGTGTTTTTAGACTTTACAAGCATTAAAATTTTCCAGCATAGGATACATCGCTTCGCGCATACTAGCTAGTGATCATAATTGCCGGTTTGACTGACGACTATGATCCGGAAATCTAATCGTAGTTCTTGTTTGCGAAGAAGGATTGATGTCTTATGAAGGGGGAAGAAAACATGAGAAACAAAGCATTAGACTGTCTTGCCCTGACGATTGCCATCATCGGTGCTCTCAACTGGGGGTTGATCGGACTTTTCAGCTTTGACCTTGTCGCATTTGTGTTTGGTAACATGTCGTGGTTCTCCAGAATCATTTACGCTCTGGTAGGTATTGCCGGACTGTATATCATTACGTTCTATATGTATACCGGAAACGCGACGGAATCAGGCAGAGCATAGCGGATCAAGAAAAGGCTTCGGGAGTGGATACTCCGAAGCCTTTCCCTTTTGTGCAGGGGCTTTTTTGCTGCTGTTTATACCGTTTCGGAAAGCGCGCTCTTTTCAATGGGGACACCGTCCCGCCAGATTCGCTCTAAATCATAAAACAAGCGGTTCTCCTGATCGAAAATATGAATGATAACGTCCTGAAAATCCATCAGAACCCAGTTTGCGTTTTGATAGCCTTCTATCTGACGCATGGTGACGCCTGCTTTCCCGAGAATTTCCGATACATTGTCGGCCATCGCCTGTATCTGGCTCTTATTGGTACCGTGTGCAATAATGAAATAATCAGCAATCGTCGAAATCTCACTGATATCTATGATGCGGACATCTTCCGCTTTCTTGTCCTCCAGTGCATTTACGGCAACCAATGCGGTTTGTTTTGTGTCCATAACAATAACCTTACCTTTCTTTTTCGTCGTATTGAGATGCAGCAGTTTTGTCATTGCGATATTTTACTGCCTTTTATAGAATTGATATGTTTTGGTTGTCATATCATCCACCTGTCCATCTGTGGTGCGTAGATAAGCCAGTGTGTTTGCCAGTATTTTTTCCATGGTCCAGTCCAGATCCTGAAAAGCGATCCGACGGATCATCTCAAGCTCTGCAAGCTGTTTTCTGCCCGGCTCAATATAATCGGCGATATATATGATTTTTTCCAGCCGACTCATATCAGGCCGACCGGTGGTGTGATAACGGATTGCATTTAGTATATCCTCATCGGTCACGCCATATTTATGTTCTGCCAGGTATGCTCCGGCTTTTGCATGTAAAAGTGCTGTCGGATTGCTGCGCTCTACAGCCGTCACATTGAGATGAGCCTTCTCGCAGATAGCTACCAGTTCCGACCCGTGCATGGATTTGGCGCAGTCATGTAAAATACCGGCTGTCATGGCCTTTTCCATGGCTTCGCCGTGGGCCATAGCCAAGGAGGCGGCGGTGTAAGACACCCCTAAGGTATGGATATAACGGCCGGCAGACAATTCTTTTTCCATCGCGCGGCGAATCTTTTCCAGTTCTGATTGATAATGACTCTGACTCATTGAAAGGTTTCCTTTCTTTCATAATAATGCTTTTTCAGGATATACGCCTCCACCGCCTCCGGTACCAGCCCGCGAATGGATTCTCTGCGTTGTACCATCTTCCGAATCTGCGTGGAAGATACATCCATGCCGGCAAATTCCAAAATCTCAACAACCGCGTTATATTTTTCACGCAGATATCGCACCTGATCCGACAGATTACTCAGGCAATAATCCTGTTCTCGTAACGCCGCAAGCAGCGTACAATTTTCAAAGATCAGCGACGGATTTTTCCAGTGCTCAATCGCATACAGGCTGTCCGCTCCCAGAAGGAAATAATATTCTGCTTCCGGGTCAGAACGCCGTAGTTTTTGCAGCGTTTCATAAGTGTAGGTGTTTTTTCCCTGTTCCGCATCAGCAGCTTCCAGAGTGGATAACTCAAAATAAGGATTATCCGCAATGGCGAGTGCCGTCATTTCGCAGCGGCTATCGAAAGAAAGAATTTCCCGCTGATCCTTCATATAAGGCACACCGCTTGGCATAAACAGCACTTTTTCCAGAGCAAATTGCTCTCTCGCTTTTTCAGCGATAGATAGATGAGCGTTGTGAATGGGATTGAAAGTGCCTCCCATGATGCCGATTCGCCTCATTAGGCCTCCTTATGAGCCTTCGCTACGGGAAGGACAATCTTAGGATCTTTTTTGTCCGGTTTATAGAGAATGATCTTTTTGCCAATCACCTGTACCACATTGGAATGGGTACGCTCTGCAATCATCTGCGCAAGCTCTTTGGGGTCATCCGCACAGTTTTTTAAGACCGCGATTTTCAAAAGTTCTCTGGTATTAAAGGCGTCATTTATAGAAGCCGTAAATTCCGGCGTTAAACTGGCCTTTCCCACCTGAAAGATGGGGTCGATGCCGTTTGCCAGACTTTTCAAGTAAGCCCTCTGTTTGCTCGTTATTTCCATCATTAAAATCTCCTTGATTACTTATAGTAATTAAATGAAAGTCCGTACATCCTGACGGTACTGCCCTCCTCGATGCCAAGCGCTTCAAGCTGTGTTAAAATTCCCTGCTTTTTCAAAAAATCCTGAAAGAATTGAAAGCCCTTCTCGGACTCTAAATTCGTGTAGGAGAGCATTTTCTCGATACGCGGTCCTTCCACCACATACTCATTTGCTTCCTCGTCGTACACTACGGTAAAAGGGTCGTTCTCCATATCAAAGTGAAACTCCGGGAAAAATTCCTGTTCAAAGGTAAGCGGCTCCTCGCCAATCTCCGCCAAGCGATTACTTACAGCGTAGAGAAGGTCTCTCACCCCTTTTCCGCTGAGAGCGGAAATGCCATAGACAGGAACGCCTTCCGACTCGAACGCCGCTCTGATTTTTTCGACGGGATCCTCATCTTTCTCATAGATCATGTCAATTTTATTGGCAGCAATAATCTGCGGGCGGCTTGCAAGCTTTTCGTCGTAGGCAGCCAGTTCCTTATTGATGGCATGAATATCCTCAATGGGATCACGTCCCTCGGTGGATGCAGCATCCACGATGTGAACGATCAATCTGGTGCGCTCAATATGGCGCAGAAATTCATGCCCCAGACCGATGCCCTGCGCCGCACCTTCGATGAGGCCGGGAATATCGGCAATTACAAAGCCCTTTGCGTCTTCTAAATCCACTACGCCGAGATTTGGATTCAATGTGGTAAAATGATAGTTTGCAATCTTTGGCCGGGCGTTCGTCACTTTTGCCAGAAAAGTAGATTTTCCGACATTGGGAAAGCCAACAAGTCCCACGTCCGCAATCACCTTAAGTTCCAGGAGAAGCTCAAGTTCCTGAGCGGGCTGGCCCGGCTGGGCATACTTGGGAGCCTGCATGGTACTGGTGGCGTAGTGCTGATTACCGTTGCCACCCCGCCCGCCTTTTAGGAGCAGGAAGCGGCGGTTTGCCCCCGACATATCCGTGATGACCTTGCCGCTCTCGGCCTCTCTGATCACGGTTCCTTCCGGCACTTTGATAGTAATATCCTCCCCGGCCTTTCCGGCACAGTTTTTCTTGCCGCCTTCCTCGCCGTTTCCGGCGCTGTATTTGCGGGTATGACGAAAATCCGTAAGGGTGTTTAACCCCTCATCCACCTCAAAGTAGACATCTCCGCCTTTGCCGCCATCTCCGCCGTCAGGGCCGCCGTTCGGCACATATTTTTCCCGGCGGAAGGAGACGTGGCCGTTACCGCCCTTGCCGCTTTTAACAAAAATTTTTGCGCGATCTGCAAACATAATCTCTCTCCATCATAATGAGCAGGGAAGATAAGAAAAGCTCCAAACATCAGGATGTTCGGAGCTTAGCCTTGCGGTTCTTACTTCTCTACAGGATAAACGGAAGCCTGCTTTTTGTCTCTGCCTTTTCTCTCAAAACGAAGCACACCGTCCACCAGTGCATACAGCGTATCGTCTCCGCCCCTGCCAACATTAATACCGGGATGGATCTTTGTTCCGCGCTGCTTGTACAGGATGTTTCCTGCCTTGACGAACTGTCCGTCAGCTCTCTTTGCACCTAATCTTTTGGCCTCGGAATCTCTGCCGTTTTTGGTGGAGCCGACACCCTTCTTATGTGCGAAAAATTGAAGGTTCATATTTAACATGGTTTACACCTCCTCAACTGTCAATTTGCAATGCCTGTTGCCGTACTGCTCCTGAATCCTTTGCAGTCCCAGCGTCAGGGAATCCATCAGAACACGGGAAGTTTCCCGTAAGGGATGTTTCTCAAAAGTACAGCGGATTTTTCCCGCCGCCTCATCCGTCTCAATCTGCATGGGCTCTTTTGTAAGCTCCTCCAGCGAATTGATCGTATTGATCACCAGAACCGATATGGCAGCGCAGACAATGTCTTCACCGCGCTTTGCATAGCCCGAATGACCTTCACAGAGAAATCCCAGATAGTCTCCTGACTTATTTTTATGAATGGTAACCTTTGTCATTACGCCTTGATTTTATCAATCTTGATCTGCGTATAAGGCTGTCTGTGACCGTTTTTCTTATGATAGCCGGTCTTTCTCTTATACTTGTAGACGATGACCTTACGGTCTTTGCCCTGGCCCGTAACGGTTCCTGTCACGGTAGCGCCTGCAACGTCGCCTGCAACCTTGAGCTCCTTATCGCTGACAGCGATCACCTGATCGAACGTAACAGTGGAACCGACTTCGACATCGAGCTTTTCCACCCGAATCTCATCGCCCTCGGATACCTTATACTGTTTTCCGCCAGTTGCAATGATTGCGTACATACCTGCACACCTCCTATTCATGGACTTTCGCCCATTTACTCGCTAGCTTCGGTGATGTCCCAGGGACATACTTTGACCTCGCTATGCGGCATACTCAAACATTGTAACGAACTTTCCAGTGTTTGTCAACACCAAAACTATTCTAAGTTTAACAATTCTGTCATTTTATCGACCATGTTGTTGATCGCGCCAGCCTGTACTGCTACCTCTGATGTGTCGTTTGCACTGCTTTCAGCCATTGCATTGATTGAGACAAACTGTTCATTTTCGTTTTTGATGCTTTCTGCAATGTCCTGATTGATGGCAATCGTCTGTCTGATCACTCCGGATTGTCTGCCCTGCGCCTCACCCATCGTGCGGATTGACTCGACGGATGTATTCAAAAGTGTTGTCATATCCTGTATTCCCGAAAAAACATTCTCATAATATTCGCTCTGCTTATCGAGTTTAGCAGTATTTTCATCTATCTGCGCGGTAATCTCCTCTACGTTCTGCTGTACCCGCTCAATTACGGACTGCACGACTTTTAAGGATTCCTGTGTGCTGTTTGCCAGCTTACCGACTTCTGTTGCCACAACAGCAAAGCCTTTTCCGGCCTCTCCTGCCCTGGCGGCCTCAATGGAAGCGTTTAAAGCCAGCAGATTGGTAGAACTGGAAATATCGCTGATCAGGTTTAAGGTGATACCGATTTCTTTTACCGCTTCCGAAAGATGCAGTGCACGGTCGGTTGTCGCTTTGATGGATTCGGAAACCTCACCGTTGATTGCATGCAGATTATTGAGCAAGTTTTCGTTTTCCGCGGACTTATCAAGCAGCTCCTTAGAAACCGCCTCAACCTTGTCCATATTGGAGGCAACGATTCCTTCCCACTCACGCAGCTCACCGAGATTGGTCATGCTTTCATCTGTCTTGGCGCTGAGCCGATTGCTGTTGATTACCAGCTGTTCGCTTGTTGAAGCCAGTTCTTCCGCAGAAGCACTCTCATTTTCGGAAACCTGAGAGAGTGTCGTGCCGGCTGCGGATAACTGTTCAGACAGTTCCCGCACGGAAGAAAGAATATTTTCAACGTGCTCATTGTTCTGTTCCAGCTCATCTTTTTTGGCATTGACCAGAAAATGCGCGACTAAGAAAACAAAAATAAGCAGGCCTGCTAAAGACAAAACGATTGCAACAAGACACATGATGATGTCCGAAAGAAATAACTCATCTTTGACGGGCAGAAGATTCGTGCCCCGGATCCCCCAACCGATAAACAGGGAGACAGAACAGGCCAGACCGCTGACAAGCAGCAGTTTTATATCAAGAAAGAATGCAATCAGGATCAGGAAAAAGAACAGGAAGCCCCAAAAAGTCCTTGTGGGAAGCATATACAAAAGATAATTCCACTGTACTACCACAACGATTCCTGAAAATATTTTTCCAACCAGCAATCGGCCTTCTTTCAAAAAACCGTCTTCATCGAAAGAAGATTTGACGATCATAATCGCGGTAACAAAGAAACCGGTATCCATGATGCCCAGAATAATCGTGGCAATCCATGGCACAGTGGGATACAGGCCGAACATTTTTTCCGTGTTGAACATAACGGTGGCGCACATGCAGGCACATACCATAATGATCAGGCCCCACTTAAATACGGTTGAAATATAGACTTCAGCGGCTGTTCTTTTCTTGCTCATGATTTTCTGCAGACCTCGTAATTTAAATTTTTCTTTCGAATTATTTATCAAGAATTTATCATTTTCGACGAAGGTTGTCAACTGAGATTATTGTCCCACATTCCTCTTCATTGTAATAAAACAGCATGAGCACGGCAAGGACAGTCACTCCCACCGTGATATAGATGTCCGCTACATTAAACTTCGGAAAATTGATCGGGACAAAGTAGATAAAATCTACCACATAGCGCCTGGTCAGGCGGTCAATCAGATTGCCGAAGGCCCCGCTTAAGATAAAGAGCAGACAAATTCGCATCCAGAGAAACCTTCTGCTCACAGGAAGGGTAAAAAACCGCCAGGCAAGCACGATAATGACCATTGCAGTCAATATAATGAGAAAGGTCTGCCTACCGGAAAAAGAGCTGAAAGCCGCACCTGTGTTTTCCAGATAGGAAAACTCAAGGATTCGGTCTAAAAGGATATATGGCGCCTGCCCCTTCAAATGCAGGATGGCGAGATGTTTTGTAAATTGATCCAAAAGGATCAACAGGAAGATTCCAATAAGTGAGAGTAAATTACGCTTCCATGTCTTCATTATAAATCAAGGATTCCTTTCTGGGTTTACTGCAAAAAAGTAGGCGGCTATTTGTGCGCGTGAGCTGAATTCTTCCGTTTCCAAAAGCTCTCTTACTTCCTCCTTTGTATAAAAATCCGCAGTAATCTGTTCGTTTTCGGAAGTGTGGTCTTCAAACGCCCCTTCCGCATCTACAAAGGCGATCTGTGTCTTCACGTCGGAAAAGGCTACCGCAGCAAAGGACGGCGGCAGAATTGTACGGATCTTTTTCACACCAAGACCGGTTTCTTCGTAAAGTTCCCGCTGAATACACTCTTCCAGGGATTCCCCTTCGTTGATCATCCCTGCGCAGAGATTGTAGACAAAGCGGTTTACTCCCATGCGAAATTCCCGCAAAAGCAGCATCCTGTCTTCGTGGAAAGCAACGATGGAGACACCGCTCACCCGCTCTCCGATTGCCTCCGGCGAAGGAATCTCGCTGCGGCTGACGATTTCATATTTTTTTTCACGACCTGCCTTGTTTAAGTAGGTCAGTTCATAATTTTTCAGATATTTGCCGTCTTTTACTTTTTCCATGTGAAGCAGTTTCATTGGCATTTCTTTTGTTCCCTTTCTGCAGACGTTTTACCTGATTCTTTTCATACATTTATTATATTATGACGGATTTTGGGTTATCTTGCAAGCTGCTGTGCGAGACTTTGGTCTATCTTCTTGCGGGTGATTTCCATCAGGCCCAGAGCTGTCATATCTACGACTCTTGCATGGACGGGGTCTGTTTTTACCAGGTTTCGCATTTGCTCCAGGAGGGCTGTTTCGTGCTCCTTGTTTTTTAGATTAATAAAATCTACCAATATGATGCCGGAAAGGTTTCTTGCCCGCAGCTGCCAGGCGATGGCCTCGGCTGCTTCCGTGTTAATGCGGTAGTAGGTTTCCTCCGGCTCCTTTCCCGTCTCAAACTTTCCCGTATTTACGTCGATGGAGACGAGAGCCTCCGTCGGTTCGATGACCAGATAACCGCCCGATTTCAACCATACTTTTTTATCGGTAAGTTCCTGAAGCCGTGTCTCCAAAGCATAAAGCTTGTAGAGGGGTAAAAGCGGATCATCATAGAAGCGAACAGGAACAGATATCCTGCCGCATATCTCCTGCAAGCCACGGTATACATCGGCAAGATCCGTGACCACTTCATCGTATTCCGTTCGGTAAGCATTTTCCACAAAGGCTGCCCAGTCAGGATGAGAACGGTATAAGCAGCTGTAACAGGTGCGCTTGTCCACAATCTGTAAAATATGGGCGAGCGTTTCCGAAAGTTCCGTCGCTTCTGCAATCAGCGGGGTATCGTCTCCCAGGGAGGCAGCGTTGGTGCGCACAATCAGGCTGTAATCTGCCGCAATCTGCTGTAGAGACTTCAGGTTTCGAAAACGCTCTTTCGCCTGTTCGTCGAGTTTTGCCGAGACATGTATCGCGCCGGGCTGTCTCGCATCGTCGGATTTTGGCATCGTCTTTTGACCGGTATCCTTTGGTGGTACCATCTTGACAACAGGCTCTTTTTGTGTATACTCTCCCACCACCACATACCTTCCCGTAAGGGTAAGCTTTGTACTCACCCCCGCAAGTTTGGACTTCATAGCTTCTTTCACAATCTGAACGACGAGTTCATCTCCTGCCTTGAGTTTCCCGTCCGCTTTTCGATTCGTAATCTTGGCAGATTTCGCTTCTGCCAGCGGCAGAAATGTGAGACAGCCGCCTCCGATGTCCACGAAGGCGGCTCCGATATTTTCAGATATGCTCTGTACTTTGCCCACATAGATACTGCCAACCGCATGTTCTTCCGTCTTAAGCACTTGCACGGACAGGATACGGTTGTCTCTATAAAGCAGGGCAAAGGTGCGGTTCTTTAGCGTGGTGATAATAATTTTTCCGTTGTTCATGACAGACTCGCAAATTTTTTTTCTTTGCGTTCATTATATCATATACTTCACCGCAGTGCCATAGGCGATCACCTCGGCGGCGCTTTGCATAAGGGAGGAAGACGCGTAGCGGATATTGACAATGGCGTCGGCGCCCATCGCTTCCGCCTCGTCCACCATGCGTTTCACGGCGATCTGTCTTGCCTGATTGAGCATATCGGTGTATTCTTTCACCTCTCCGCCCACCAGCGTCTTGATTCCTGCCATAAAATCTTTGCCAAAATTCTTCGTCTGCACGATACTTCCCTTGACGATTCCAAGCGTTTCCAGTTTCTTTCCTGAAATGTAATCAGTATTTACGAGCAACATCTTCTTCTCCTCCTTCTAATTCTTTGATGCGCTGCAAAAGCGCGATGATTACAGCCAATACGGCTGTGATGGGCACCAGCAGGAACAAGACAAACACCAGATTCGGGAGTGGATCCTGCGTGTAGCCCCAGATAAACATGCCGATCAGCGCTATCATGATCAGAATAAAGACGACAGCCGCGAGGATCGAACCGCGCTTTTTTCTGATGGTATCGCTTGATACGTTTTTAAATTTTGTTCCCTTTTCCTCCATTTCCACCATCCTTTCCAAATATTGGTCAGGGGAAAGCGTCTGATAGGGAATCTCCTCTACCAGGATCAGTCGGCACAACCCTGCGGTCTCCGCGAGATTCGTCTGTTCCCGTTCCAGCACAATGAGCTGCCTTTGCAGGGCATCCGCAAGGAGCAGATCACCGCTTTGAATCCGTCTGATCTCCTCGATTGGCAGGGAGAGCTTGCGTAAGAGCTTGATCTTCTTTAAGCATTCCACGTCCGTTTCATCGTATTCCCGGTAGCCGTTTTCACTGTTGCGCTTCGGGTGTAAGAGTCCCTGCTGTTCATAAAAGCGGATGTTCTTTTTGGAGATGCCAACCGATCGTTCTACTTCATTGATCTTCATGCGGTTTCAATGCTCCTTTTCTTGTCTCTTTTTGTCCAGCGGTTTGTGTGCGCTTTCCTCTGTTACTGACAGAATAAGGCTTCCATAAGGGGGAAGGTCAAGAAAAATTTTATATTTTTTTCGGCAATTTAATTTTCGGATGTTTTCGAGGAGCATTCAGCAAGCGGCACAAGGTGTCTTGCCTCTCCTTCTTTTGCAAGATTGGTGTAAGTTTCCAGCCTCGTTATCTGAATGGCAGATGGCGGTATCTCACAGCCCGCAAAGGCACAGAATTTTTCAAAGACCACTGTAGGCTTGATATTTCCGCCGCTGGAAGCATCCACCGTCATACGGATACAGGGAACGGTCATGCACTCCCCTGTCGAATCGGGGATACTCATCGCTGCCGCAGCCGACATAATTTCCGTAAGCACCTGCGTTTCGCCTGCACAAATCTCATAAATACCCTGCTTTAAATCCATTTTCATGACACTCTTTTTCGTTTCTTTGGTATAGGGAATCTGCTCTTGCACAAAAAAAGATGCGGCGGCTGCCGAAAGGTCAGGGATGCCAAATTCCCCTTCCTTCAAATGAATCTGATAAGATGCCGCGGCAACGCTTGCCATGGCGTTTTTTGCCTGCTCCGGCAGGATGCTCGCGGAAAGCACCTCCACACCCTCCACCATGACCCGGTTCAGCGCTTCTTTCATATCCTCTGCGGAAGCCATAGACAGCACCTCCAGATCCAGATACTCTCCACAGCTCTCAATTCCTACGCCAAGGGGTGCGGCAAAGGACATAATCTGGTGGGGACTGAAGCCTTCCGAGTATTTCACGTCGATGTCGGCCCTTCTGACGGCCTTTTGGAAAAAACGCATTATATCCAGATGCCCGATAAATTTCATGGCGCCGTATTTGGCGAATTTGATTCTGATTTTCATGGATTACCTCTTTATAAATTATTTCTCCATTACAAAAAAGGGAACATTGATGTTCCCTTTAATAATATATGCGGCATAGAAAAAGTCAATCATTTTTTCTGCGCTTGATAGTTGTCAAGATTTTTCTGATAAAGACTGATCACCTGCTGCGGGTCGGTAAAAACATTATACCGCTTTTCGTCATACACAAAATACGGCGTCAAAAAGGTGAGCGGATTCCTTTTTTCAATCTCAGTAAGCAGCTTTGCTGAGAAATCTTCCGTACAGATTGTACGCACCAGCAGCCCGTCAATCCGAAGAAGGAAGAAACCGACCAGTTCCGTGCCGTCCGGGCTTTCATTATGCCATGCCGCAACAATATCTTTCAATTTGACATGATTCTGATTCGCGTGAATTTTCATCCAGTTTTTGGTAAATACGCCTGCGTTATACTTGTTTGACTCCGTAATTTTTTTTGAGTCAAACAGAAAGATCAGATTATCCCGGTATTCACGAACTTCTTTGTAATAATCGTAAATATCCTCAGGTGTATAAAAACCGTCTTCTCCGTTTGCGCTGATATCTTCCAACCAGGAAGTCGCCGGTTTGCGGATAATGATAACGGCAAAGATACAACTTACCACGCATAATACCAGAATACCGATCGTGACAAGAAGCTGTAATGTGGGGCCGCTTTCATACATGACGCCAAGAATGGTCTGGTTTACAACGGCTGCGATAATGCAAAAGACACTGAGGAGCCATAATGCGCCGCTTTCGTTTGTCCTTTTACGCTTTTTCAGCAGCTCCTCGTCTGAAATATCGACCAGCCTTTTCTGTTCTTCCGTCATTTGTTCAAATACCATTTGTTTTCTCATTGTCTCATCCTTTCTGATCTTAGTAACTGGTTTCGTCTGTTTGTGACTGATTAATGATTATCACGTTATCCCCGAGTCCTTCCGTGCTTTCCAGCGGATTATCCCCACAGATCACTTTTCTCAGAGAGGGAAGTCCGGTCAGGGGAGAAAGTCTGGTAATGTAATTGTTGGAAATATCCAGAACTTCCAATGTGGGTATCTGTTCCGCAAAGGAAAGATCTGTCAATCCGTTTTCACGCAGAAATAGTTCTTTCAGTGATGGAAACCGGCTGAAAAAATCCAGATGGTCTTCCAACGCGACATCGTCATAGTCTATTGTATAAAAACCATCGCTACCGTTTATCTCTACATTTTTATACAACGTAACGTGATTCATGCAAAGAATCTCCAGCGTAGGATTTTGTGACACCGCATCAAAATCAATCTCGCACTGGATGTCGCTTAAGTTTAATTCCCGCAGATTCGGCATATTAAAAATTTTCGACAGATCTTCATAGGTTTCAGTTCCCTGCAGTTCAAGCCGTTCAAGCGACTGTAGCTTTTCTATCGCGGAAAGTTCCATGAAGTAGCTCTGGCAGGTAAAGGACAGCGTTTTCAAAGAGGTAAGTTTTGATGCGTCAAATGTCTCCGGCAGCGTGCAGCCTTCCAGGCGGAGTTCCGTGAGCTCTGTCAGATTTTCGATAAAGGAACAGTCATCAGCATAAAGCAGATACAGCTTCTGCAACGAGGTCAGCCTGCTCAAATTCGGCGCCGGACAGTTGTAGGGCACAGCCAAGGCAAGTTCCCGCAAACCGGTCAGCGCTTCTAGCGTACTTAAGTGTTTTAATTCCATGCAGTTCGTAACGGAGAGTGTTTCCAGCGCTATGCAGTTTTCCAATCCATACAAGGCCCGGATTGGGCAGTTCGTTATTTCCAGCTGCCTTAGATGTGATAATTGACTAATAAAGTCAATGGTTTTCAGGCCGCCGGTATCCAATCTCAGCGTTTCCAGTTCGGAGAGTTTTCCGATCACGGCAAAATCCGTCAGTGTTTCATCAGCGCAAATAGTCAGATGTTTCAAGTGCTGTAAATTGACTAAAGTGTCTATATCTTTGAGTTCCGAAGAATCCAGATACAGGGTTTCCAGCTTCTCAAATTGATGAATTCCCTCCAGATTTTCCGCACCGGCATGAAAGCCCAGCTCTTTAATGGCCTCGGGATGTTCGAGCACGGACGCAGCCTGTGCAGGATTGTCAAAGTAGGCATTGACGCTTACAAGCGGCAGCCCCGTTATGTCTTCGGCGGTAAGAACACTGCACACATCCAGTTTCTGTAATCCGGTGAACATCGAAAGTCCGTCCAGGGTGAGCGCACTGTCCGAGGAAAAATCAACCCATGTCAGACCTTCAGACCCGAACGTAAACAACTCTCCATCCTCCGTAACAGGAAAAACAGGCGGTCCTGGTGCTTCATAGCTGTAGCCGATATGCCAGAGATCATATTCGCGATCGATCGTAAGCTGCTGTATTTTAGCAAGCTGGCTCTTGGTGACTTCCTTTGCCGGAACCTTATACACACGGGAGAGAAATTCAGCCAGAATGCCCTCGAATACAGGTTCCTCTCCTGCCTGCATTTTATCCGAATCATCCGAATCGGCAATCAATTCGGCGGAAGGGGACGTTGATTTGGTCGTTTCCGCCTGTGACGTTTGCGCCGCTTTTTCTTCCTGATTCATTTTGATACGCTTATAAAGTCCTTTAGCGTTGAATAATGTGATAAAAACGACAAGCGCAATTCCGCAGACGACGCCCCGCTTCCACCCGTAAGGTTCCCATCCTGTTTTGCGTTCCCTGACCGGATCCGCCGGCTGATAGGCAATTCTTTCGGCCTCTGCCAGAGGCGGCGGAGGCGCCGCCCTGTTTGACGCGGGAACGTTTCCAGCAGGAATGGTTGTATTTGCGGCGCTTCCGATGATTTTTCCAACGCCGTGCAGCAGATCCTGCATAAATCCAAGCTGCGCCATATTGAGCGCCTGTAAATGAGAAAATTCTTTCGGAAGGTCATAGGGATCCATATCCCGATAGGCTGGAATCAGGACTTTTGCTTCTCCTTTTTGGATTAACGCCAAATACCGACTCCACTCGTTTTTCACCCATGCAGACTGAAGGTTTTGGGGATCCGTTCCGATGACGATCATAATTTTGGCAGAATGAAGACCCGCAAATATGTAGGGTTCATACGATTCCCCCAGCTTGTCCTGCAGGGTAATCCTTGAAAAAAATACCCGGTAGCCTTCTTTCGTCAGATGGTAATATACTTCATCGGCAAGCACGCTGTCTCTGGTGCGCTGACCGTTCTCGTCGGTTTCTTTGTAACAAAGGAAAATATCATAGGGCGACTCATTCTGCGATACCTGCAGAATCCCTTTTTGGATGGCGTCGATCTGTGCCGCTTCCTGTTCGTAAAGCTTTGCCTGCATGGCATCCGCATAGCGGAGGGCCTCTTTGTAATCCTCATCCGCCAGAATGGATGTATACTGTGTCCGATTGACGGTAGGAATCCGCCTGTGCGACGCCGGATCTTCCACATATTTGATTCCATAGCGGCACAAAACGAGGGACCAATAGGCTTCGCTGTCTGTCTGATCCTCATGCAGAAGCTGTTCATACAATGCCATGGCCATATCATAATCGTTACGGCGGCGAAAATGATTGGCACGTTCATAAAGCCGAATCCTCTGTTCACTGTCAAGACGCGGAATTGTCTGACTGGTTCCGCAATAGGGACATCTGGCAGTGGTCATGCCCTCCGATAACTCCAGATCGCCGCCGCACATTTTACACGTCAGAACAGACATTTTTGCCCCTCCTCATCTTTTGTCTTTACAGATTCGGTCTCTTTCCCGCAAAAGATCTGTGACTCGGTCACAGAGAACAAAGAAGGTATCCGCATCACCCGCAAGGGCACAGTCCTCCATTTCTGTGAGCAGAGATGCCGTTTCATTCTCGATTTCCAGTGAGCCATCTGTTGATACCGGGTTGCAGTAGTGTATTTCATCCGCCAATTTACGCAGCCTGTTTTGAATCGGTTCCTGATTACAGTGTAGAATCAGGCGGTTTATCTTTTCCTGGAAATCCTGCATATTTGTCATAATGTCCTGCATCTGCTCTTTTTGGCGGATTACTTCCGCACAGGCCGTTTCTACGGCATAAAAGGAAACGACAGCGAGCAAAAAGATTACTGTTTCTATCGCAGCGGCTGCCCATACGGGAATCCATGCGGCAAAGATCATCAGAAGCAGGCCGGCGGCAAACTGTACACCGGAATAGTACACACTGATCCGAAGTTTCGGATAATCAAGTGTCCGGTCTTTCATCAGGGCGTCCGTACGGTCTATTGTATGCAGTGTAAAAATCTGCGCCAAAAGCAGCGGTACGGAAAACCCGGCGACAATCCAAAAGATGATGGTTTTGGGAAGAGAAACCGTAAGCGTGATGTAGAGAAGCCATACAAGAACTATCAGAACATATCCTTTGATTACCCGCTTACTCATTCTGCTGATCCTCTCTCTTTTTACCGCAGTTACTACAGAAGTTACCAGTGTTTCCAAGCTGTCCGCAGATGCAGTCCCAGGACGTATGCAGGACGCCCTTCATTGACTGTCCCATCTGTGCGCTCTGTTCCATCATGGGCGAAAGGGCGTCTTTTGTCATATTCATGACGCCGCTCATCGCGCCTAAGCCTACGCCGAGTCCGGCAACGCCGCCAAGCAAAGAGGCACTGCCCTCTCCGCTGCCGAGTCCGTTTTTCATGGCCTCCATGCCGACCAGACGGGCGGTTTCCTGCTGGTATGTATAACCCTTCATCTGCATTTCAGCAGCTTCCGCCGCAGCCTGCAGTTTCAGGGCTTCCGCATTACCCTGCGCCTCGATGATCTTCAGCCTGGCCTCCGTCTGCGCTTCCACGGCTTTGCGTTCTGCAGCCGCTTCTGCCTCTCTGCGTCGGATTTCCTCCTGCCTGACAAGAAGATATTGCTGGGCGTATTGGTCTTTCAGGCGGCGGTAATTCGGGTCATCCTCCGGTGTGAGGATGCGGTTAATAAAGAAATCGGTAATCTCCAGCCCGTATACCTCCAGCACACTGTTGATCTTCTGCTGCAAAAGGTCGGAGAGACGAAGAAGTTCGGAATCAATCTCCAAAATATGAATATTTTCTTTTTTAATCGTATCGGCAAGGCTGGTTTTGACCTGCGTAATCACGATGGAGCGGAAGTATCCCTTTTCGCCATCTTCGCCAAAGAGGCTGTTTTGTCCGAAACCGGAGGAAGTACCCACCACCTTCAGCAGGAGTTTTCTCGCATTGCAGACACGGATATTAAATTCTCCACATGCGCCGATCTCAAGCGGAAGGCCGGAATGGGGATCCAGCAGGCGGATTCTGGAATCCGTTCCCCACTTGATTCCCATCTGCGTTGCCAGATTGATAAAATAGACTTCAGAATGAAAGGTTTTGTCCGTATCTGAGGGAAGGCGGAAAAACTGATCCAGAAGCGGCAGTTTTTGCGTTTCAAGAGTATGACGTCCCGCTCCGAATACATCAAGCGCGCGTCCGTCCTTAAAAAAAACGGCTTCCTGGCTTTCGTGAACAATCAACTGTGTTCCGAGCTTAAAATCTTCAATCGGATGCTTCCATACAAGGGTTTCGTTATCATCATCATATTTGATGATACTGACCAGTCCTTTTTGGGTCTGTTTCTGTTTCATACTTGACTCCAATTCCATTGCGATGCAGGAAATCACGCCTATTTTATGATTTGATGGTCATGTTTTCCAATGCAAATTCCAGACTCAGCTGCATGATCTCATTACGTGTCCTTCCTGTTTCCTTAGCGACACGATCAATCTCCGTCAGCATATCCATGGGAAGTCTCATGGATATCACTTTTGATTCGCCTGTATATTTCTGCGAATGAATAATAAGTTTTTTTTCAGCCAATGAAATACCTCCATCCGCGAATACAATTATAATACAAATGTATTCTTTCGTCAATGTACATTTTGAAATTTTATGTTCTGTTTGAAAAGCAGATTCCAACCCCGAATCGGTTCGCACCGCAGCCCTGACACTGTGTCTTACAGTTGGGACTAACGGTTTGATTCTGCGCCTTCTTCCACTCCCGCAGTAAGAATTGCTTTGTCACGCCGCAGTCGATAAAATCCCAAGGGAAAATCTCATCGTCCGCCCGTTCTCTGGTGGTATAAAAGTCAATATCCAGCCCGCATTCCGCAAAACTGTCAAGCCACAGATCATTGCGGAAAAATTCACTCCAGGAATCGAACATACAGCCCTTTTCATAGGCTTTCAGAATCGCCCGGGCCACCCTGCGGTCGCCTCTGGCAAGCACGCCCTCTAAGACACTCACATCCGCCTCATGCCAGTTATATTTGATGCTCTTTTGGTTTAACTGACTCATAATACCCTGTTTGGTCAGACGGGCCTTGTTCAGAAATTCTTCTTTGGTGCACATAGGCGCCCACTGAAAGGGCGTAAAAGGCTTTGGAATAAAGAAGGAAGTGCTGGTCGTGATCTGCACCTTACCGTTTACCCGCTTGTCTTTCGGCACTGTCTCAAAAAAGGCGGCGGCGATTTTATTAGAGAGGTCACCGATGCCGAGAATATCTTCCTCCGTCTCCGTGGGCAGGCCCAGCATAAAATAGAGTTTTACTTTGGTCCAGCCGCCCTCGAAGGCAAGCGAGGCACCTTTTAAAATGACTTCTTCGGTCAATCCCTTGTTGATGACATCCCGCAGTCTCTGACTGCCCGCCTCTGGTGCAAATGTCAGGCTGCTCTTTTTTACATCCTGTACCTTACTCATCACATCCAGTGAAAAAGCGTCGATTCGCAGAGATGGCAGCGAAATGTTGACGTGTTTGCGCCCGCACTCCTCAATCAAAAAAGTGAGAAGCTCGTCCAACTTGGAATAGTCGCTGGAACTTAGGGAACTTAAGGAAATCTCCTCGTGTCCCGTATTCTTTAACATTTTTACCGCATATTCCTTCAGCTTGTCCGCGTCCCGCTCCCGCACGGGGCGGTAGATCTGGCCTGCCTGACAGAAGCGGCAGCCGCGGATGCAGCCGCGTTGAATCTCCAGCACTACCCGATCCTGCGTCACCTTGATAAAGGGAACCACCGGTTTTAGCGGATAATAAGCCTCTGTCACATCCGCCACGATCTCTTTGAGGATCTGATCGGGAATATCTTCGTATTTCTTTCGCCGTCCGGCTATCGTGCCGTCTTCGTTGTAGATTTCTTCATAAAACTGCGGCACATAAATTCCCGGAATTTTCGCCGCGCCGTGCAAAAAATCCTCTCTCGTGCCGCCGTTTTTTCTGTTTTCCAGATACCAGTCAAATAGCGGGCGGTACTGCGTCTCCCCCTCACCGATATAGAACAGGTCAAAGAAATCCGCAATTGGTTCCGGATTGTAGACGCAGGGACCACCGCCGATCACGATGGGCATATCTTCCCCGCGATCCTTTGCAAGCAGCGGAATCTGTGAAAGATCGAGTATCTGCAGAATATTGGTATAACACATTTCATACTGGATGGTGATACCGAGAAAATCCATATCCTTTACCGGTTCCTGGGATTCTAAGCCAAACAGGGGAATGGACTCTTTTCGCATGATCTGATCCAGATCCGGCCACGGTGAATAGACGCGCTCGCACCACACGTCCTCCCATTCGTTTAACATACTATATAAAATCTGAATACCGAGGTGAGACATGCCAATCTCGTAGACGTCGGGAAAACACATGGCAAAACGCAGGGCAATCTTTTCCTTGTCCTTTACAATGGCGTTTACCTCGTTTCCGATATAGCGGGCGGGTTTTTCCACCCGCATTAAGATTTCATCCCGCAGAGCAGGTTTTTTCATAAACGCAATACCTTACCTTTTCCAGTCTTACATCTGACAGCGCTGTCCGAATTTCAGGTTAAGACTTTTACAGTAAGTATAACGGACTTATCTCATAAAGTCAAAGCGGGTGGGATTCAGGGAAACAATTCCTCAAGCTCCTCGATAACGGCATTTTCTCCGCCGTCATACAAATGCAGACTGTCAGCACGTATCATCTCATACACATCATTGGTACTGTAGGATAAGATATTTTTCTGGCCCGTATCGCAGAGCAAAAATCCAACAAACAAGAGCACGGCAAGCGTCATACGATATTTAAAGCTCCCCATGGAGCTTCCACCTTGAAGCTCTTCCCCCTGCGCGCTGCCCACTAGGGTTGATTCGGAAAACATTCCTTTCTCGTCAACCGGCATAGCAAGGTCGCGCCCGTAAAGGATATGTTCCCGCTGGCGCAGTTTCACGCGGTTCCCCATATTTTCTTCCCTGATATATCTGGCCAGTTCCACTCGTTTTTCCGGTGTTACTTTCCTTTCTGTCATTTTTGTGTCCTTCTCCCCATCCTGTGCGTCCAAGTTTCTCCCTACACTTTATGCCAAATTACGCAAAAAAAGAACGCGCCCCCGAGGGCAGCGTTCCTGTGGCCAACAACAATGATTTTGCCGGCATTTTGTCTGATATGGAGTTATCGTCTGGCAAGCTCTGCGGTAATCTCCTCCCAGGTGACGTCCTTCTCCACCATAAGCACCATCATATGATACAAAAAATCTGAAATTTCGTATTTAATCTCGTTTGTGTTGGGATTTTTGGCGGCAATCACGATCTCTGTTGCCTCCTCTCCCAGCTTTTTCAGGATTTTGTCAATGCCTTTATCAAAGAGATAGTTGGTATAGGAACCGTCCTTCGGGTGGATCTTCCGATCCTGAATCACGGCAAAAACCTGCTCGAAGACCTTTAAGGGGTTAGTTTCCTCGTATTCCTTTTCCATGATCTTATTAAAAAAACAGGAATGGGAGCCGGTGTGGCAGGCTGCGCCTACCTGGGAAACCTTTGCCAGAATGGTATCCTTATCGCAGTCCGCAGTCAGGGATTTCACATATTGATAATGGCCGCTGGTTTCTCCTTTGACCCACAGTTCATCCCTGCTTCTGCTGTAGTAGGTCATTTTCCCGGTCTGCAGGGTCATCCGATAAGCTTCCTCGTTCATGTAAGCCACCATCAGTACCTCGTCTGTCTTGTAGTCCTGCACCACCACAGTCACATGACCGTCGGAATTTAACTTAAAGTCTTCCCACGGAAACGCCGCCTCAAAGGTATTGACAGGGATGCCGTTATTTTGGCACAGCGACTTGATGGGAAGAAGCTCCTTGGCGTTTTCGTTGATGGCGTAACCGGAAATGCCGCAGATATTGTCTTTTGACAGAATTTCCAAAATCTTATCCAGAGATACCTCCGGGACGGAGGCAATCATGGGAAAACGCGAAACGGCGATTGCTTCCTTCAGGCAGGTTTCCCTGACCAATATGATTTCGTCCACATATTCCTCAATCAATGCCTCGTGTTCGGTGATGGCCGCAACCTCCGTCACACAGGCAACAATCTTGTCCTTGCCGAATTTTTTGGAGACTTCTTCCGTAATCTCAATATTACCCGGCTTGGTATAGTTTAGTGCCGCCTTTTTGCATCCGGCATAGAGGAGTTTTTTAATATCCTCCATGCGTTTCACATTGCCGGCGCCAATCACGGGAATCTCCGCTTCGCTGCAGATATCTTTGATGATGTCAAGAGCCTCCTCATGGGCGGTATCTCCCTCTGACATATCATATACGATCAGTTCATCGGCATTGTTATCGCTGTAATATTTTGCCAGTGCCGCCGGATTCGTATTTAAAATGGTGCTGTCCGTGAAACTTTTCACGGCGTTTCCCTTATAAAGATAAATGCAGGGAATAAATTTCTTGTATGCCATACTGAAATGCTGTCCTTTCTTTGGTTAAATCGAACGCGTCAGCGCTCGATTTGTTACAGTGCGCCCTTGGTGCTCAGGACACCCTTTATGCGGGGATCAAAGGCTGTTGCCGTATCAAGCGCCTTGCCAAAGGCTTTGAACATGGCTTCGATCATATGATGGGCATTCCCGCCGTTTAGCATTTTTAAGTGCAGATTCATGCCGGCGCTGTAGCTTACCGCATAGAAAAACTCCCGCACAAGTTCCGTTTCCAGCTCTCCCACCCGCTCCACTGGGAACGTGCAGTCGCCTGAAAAATAAGGTCTTCCGCACAGATCGATGGCGCACAGGCACAGAGCATCGTCCATGGGAAGGATAAAGGAACCGTAGCGCTTAATGCCCTCCTTGTCGCCAAGAGCCTCTTTGATGGCGCAGCCAAGCACGATACCGGTATCTTCCACCGTGTGGTGGCCATCTACGTTTAAATCGCCTTGAACCGAAAGCGTCAAGTCAAAAAAACCGTGTTTGGAAAATCCTGTCAGCATGTGGTCAAAGAAGCCAATCCCAGTTTTGATCTCACTTTTTCCCACACCGTCGATATGCAGGGTCAGGTCGATATCCGTCTCCTTCGTCTTTCGGGTAATATGTGCCGTTCTATCCATGATGATGCTCTCCTTTATTGAAATCGTACGCGGATTGAGTTTGCGTGTGCACTAAGCCCCTCCCGCTCAGCAAAGATTTCGATATCTTCATGCGCCTTTTCAAGCGCTTCCCTGGAGTAGGAAATCAGGCTTGTTTTTTTCATAAAATCGTCCACGTTTAGGGGTGAGAAGAACTTTGCCGTGCCGTTTGTGGGCAGAATGTGGTTTGGTCCGGCATAATAGTCTCCCAGCGGCTCCGAAGAGTATTCGCCCAGGAAGATGGCGCCCGCGTTTTTAATCTTTGTCATGACCTGATAAGGGTCTTTCGTTAGAATCTCCAAATGTTCGGAGGCGATGGCATTTGCCGTCTCAACCGCATCCTCAAGGCTGTCCGCCAGCAGAATGTAACCGTAGTTATCCAGCGATTTGCGGATGATATCCGCGCGGGACAGCTTCTGTAAAAAGCCGTCGATCTCTGCCTGAACCGCGGTTTCCAAGGCCTTGTCGGTGGTAATGAGGATGGCGCTTGCCAGCTCGTCGTGCTCCGCCTGAGACAGAAGATCCGCCGCCACATAACGGGGATTGGCGGTCTCGTCGGCAATTACCAGAATTTCACTCGGCCCCGCAATGGAGTCGATACTGACATAGCCGAAACAGGCCTTTTTGGCGAGGGCCACAAAGATATTGCCGGGGCCGGTGATCTTATCGACTTTGGGGATGCTCTCCGTGCCAAAGGCCATAGCGGCGATCGCCTGTGCACCGCCCACTTTATAGATTTCATCAACGCCTGCAATCTTAGCCGCAGCAAGTGTGGCGGCAGGAACTTTGCCATCTGCTCCCGCAGGCGTGGTCATAATGATCTTCTCTACGCCGGCTACTCTTGCGGGAATGACATTCATCAAAAGGCTGCTGGGATATGCCGCCTTACCGCCGGGCACATAAACGCCTGTGATGGCGAGCGGCAGAATCCGTTGACCAAGCAGCGAACCGTCCGGCCTGGTGTCGATCCAGCTGTTACGAAGCTGCTTTCTGTGAAAGGCTTCAATGTTTGCGGCGGAGCGTTCCATCGCCGTAAGAAACGGCTTATCGATCCGGGCACAGGCCTCTTCAATCTCCGCCTCTGTAACACGCAAATTATCCGCGTTTACATTCCATTTATCAAATTGACTTGTGTAGTCAAAAAGCGCCGCATCGCCTTTTTCCCGAATGTTCGCGATGATATCCGCCACCACTTTTTCATACTGAGCGTAATTGTTGGGACTGCGTTTCAAAAGATTGTCCAGAATGTCCTTTCTGGTCTCAGCTGTCAAACGTATTGTTTTCATTTCGTTATTCCTTCTCTATTTTGCAAAAATTCTTCGCTTTGTGCCGTATCGTCTGTTTCCTTGTTTTTGGAAAAGAAATGCCGGGGCGTCAATCTGCAATACTGTAATTCAAGCGTACTGTGATGGACGCCGTCTTTTTTCTGGAACTGGTATCAAAGTAACCGCCGTAACTGTATTCGGTATTGCTGTTTTGTGCTGTGATCTGGAAAACGCCCAGATTGGCGCTTTTCAGCTGTCCGATCGTTGAGCCGGTCCCCTGCGCCATCAGATCGATCCTGTTTTTTGCGTTCTCGGTGGCTGCCGAAATCAGATCAAGCTTTAACTCATCCAGTTTGGTGTAGTAGTATTCCGGTTCCTCCGAGGCAAACTGTACCCCAGACTCGATCAGGCCGGAAATGTCACGGGAAATGCCCTCGATCTTGTCAATGTCCGTGGAGGTGATGGACACATTCTGATAAAGATCATAGCCGGCAATATAATCTCTGATCCTGTCGCCGTTTTCGTTGTACTCAGACTCCCAGCGGGTGTTGATGGTAACGGAACTGAATACCATCTCCTCCTCCTTCACACCACTGTCCACCAGATACTTTTTCACAAGCTCAGCGTCCTTTTTAATGGAGCGGTAAGCATCCTGCGTGGTCAGACCTTCCCCGGAAAAGCTTCCCCGCCAGACGATCAGATCCGCCTCAAAATCACAGTTGGCGGAGCCGGTGGCGGACAGTCCCTCGCTGCCCGAGGTCTTCTTGTAACTGACAATGTTGTTTGAAAAAATCGTGACACAGGCGATGGCGCATGCCCCCGCAATCAGCGCAATGATAATACCCTTCCATTCTTTCATTTTATTTCCTGCCTCTCTGTTTTTTATTTTTAGTTCTGTCTTGTCTGCCATAACTTTTGCTCCTCACTGAAACGATGTCACAAATGCGCTCTCAGCTCATTTATCAGCCGTTTAATCCGTTCCGGTTCCATCTGCATACTGACCTGATTGACGATCATCCTTGCGGACAGCGGGCAGATTTCCTCCAAAACTTCCAGCCCGTTTTCCTTCAGGGTAGAACCCGTCTCCACGATATCCACGATCACATCCGCCAGTTCTACGATCGGCCCAAGCTCCACAGAACCGTTTAATTTGATGATGTCCACCGTCTGGTGTTTTTTGTTGTAAAAATAATCTTTGGCAATGTTTGGGTACTTGCTGGCCACGCGGATCATTTCATGATGCTGCAAGAGTTCCTTTGCGCTCCCCGGGCCGCAGACGCACATCCGGCATTTGCCGTAACCAAGGTCGAGCACCTCATAGACGCGTCTGTTCTCCTCCATGATCGTATCCTTGCCGACGACGCCGATATCCGCCGCGCCGTACTCCACATAGGTCGGCACATCGGGACCTTTGGACAGGAAAAATTTCAGTTTCTGCTCTTCGTTTACAAAGATCAGCTTGCGGGAATCCTTATCTTTCATTTCCTCGCAGGTGATGCCTATTTTCTCCAATAGTTCCATTGTTTTATTGGCTAAGCGCCCCTTTCCCAGGGCGAATGTCAGATATCTTTCTTCACTCATTTTTCCGGCACACTCTCTCTTCCTCTTAAATTGATGTCTGTGGAAGAAGTTCCACTCTCTTTCCGGAAGACCGCATTCCTTTCGCCTCCATCAGTTTTTCGGGAAAATCTTCTTCCGTATAATACAGTTTTACCGGTTCCTCTATCCCGGAAATCATTACATTTTGACGTCCCATGGCGGCCAGGAGATCATCCACCACGATCACAAAGCCGACAGCGGCCGCTTCCTTACCGAATCGTCCAAGCAGATTGTCATAGCGCCCGCCCTTTACGATCGCGTCTCCGATTCCGTAGGTATAGCCCTTGAAAATGATACCCGTATAGTAATTATACTTGCTAAGCATCCCAAGGTCAAAGGAAACATATTTCTCCACGCCGTAATCACAGAGCGTCCGATATACTTTTTCAAGCCGTTCGATGGCGTGTCGGGAACGCTTATTGGAAACTGCTTTTTTGGCGTCCTCCAAAATGGAGACCGTACCGAACAGGTCGCTCACTTTCAGAAGCAGCTCCTTATCCTTTTTTCCTACGCCGATGCGCGCAAGCAGTTCCTCCGCGCCAAAATAATTCTTCCCGGAGATATAGTCCCGCAGTTCCAGTTCCGTCTCCTCGTCCAGTCCCGCTTCCGCACAGATGCCTTTAAAGTATTCCAGATTGCCGACACTGATCTGAAAATCGGAAAGGCCCGCATGGTAGAGCGATTCAATCGTCATGGCAATCAGTTCTGCATCTGCCTGCACGGAATCATCCCCAATCAGCTCCGCTCCCATTTGCGTCACTTCTTTTAACTTTCCCTGCAGATTCGAGGTATTGGTGAAGGTATTCCCCTGGTAGCAAAGACGGATCGGCACATCCTCGTCCATAAAATACTTCGCCGCACAGCGGGCGATGGAGGGCGTAAAGTCCGGCCGCAGCACCAGTGTGTTTCCCTCCTTGTCGAAGAACTTATAGAGCTCTTTGGAGGGCGTTGTGCCCACTTCCTTGGAAAACACGTCAAAAAATTCGAAGGTGGGGGTCTGAATATCGCGGTAGCCGAAGCTGTGTATCTTTTCCTGCAAAAGACGCTCCACCACCGTTTTTTTTGCTTTTTCTTCGCCGTAGATATCGCGCACCCCCTCAGGTGTATGTACTAATTTCTTACTCATAGTCTCCTCTTTCCTGTCATTGTCTCGTTATTTTGGATTTGGTTTCGCTATGTACTTTATTGCTTTAAAGCGATAATTCGCTAATTCGCTACTAAGTTAAACTTCTTACACTATACGATGCTTTGCTGCATTTGTCAATCCATAACTTTTTCTGCAGCTATTCCACCCGATCCTCCAGATCCTTTTGGATCATATCCAGATAAGGCACCAAAATACCGTGCTTCTTTGGCAGCACATATGCGGGATTCAGTTCGTCAAAACGGAAACTCTTACGTCCGCCTTCCTTTGCCCGATCCCAGAAATAGCGCAGCATTTCATAGGGCAGGTAATAAAAAAGGTCCTTGTGGGAATAGTAGATCAGAAAAAAGGCAACACCCTTCTGCTTTTCAAACTGTCCCATAAAATTCACCTGATGTTCATGGATATTCTGTAAAGAAAAAGTATCGACGGCACATTCCTTGGCATCAAAACAAACGGGAATCCCCTGTACCGCGCCGATATAGTCCACCGTACTCTTCTGATCAAAATAGGCCAGTGTGATGTGCCGGCTGTCTTTGTCAATGTTGATCGGGGTGATGGGCGTCGGTATCTTCTGGATCAGGGCAAGACCGTTTTCCAGATATTTTTCATTTGTGCGGTTGATCAGATCCTCCAGGGTGGAGCCGCGAAGTCCGCGGGAGTTCCAGGTAGCCATATTGTCATTCCTTTACGATTTCAAAAATTTCCGGCAGGACGCAGACAAAACTGCGCTCGCTCAAGTCTGCAAA
Organism: Lachnospiraceae bacterium UBA7054; assembly: GCA_002492725.1. GTDB lineage: Bacteria > Bacillota > Clostridia > Lachnospirales > Lachnospiraceae > UBA3282. Next base: position 1,634 of record DLAF01000063.1, on the reverse strand, counting down.
CGGCAGCGCAAGCTGTGGAAATATCACTTTATAGGCGTGTAACAGCTGCGATTGCACACCGTATGTCTGACGATATTTCTCATTCCATGCCTTGTCGCCGTATTTGTAGTCCCCAAGGAGCGGATGGCCGATACTTGCCAGATGCGCTCTGATTTGGTGCGGTTTCCCGGTAAATAACTCCACCTCCAGGAGCGTCTTATCTTGCTCACATCTTAAGGGTATGTATGCAGTTTTAATGTAAGAGCCCTGCGCATGAGAAGTTGGCTCCTTAACGCTTTCCTTTTGTGTTTCCACCAGGGAACGCACTGTCACCCGATTCGTCCGCCCGTCTTTTTGTAGGATGCCCTCAATCGACTGCGCCTGCGTGATCTGCCCTTTTACATAGGTCAGATAATATTTGTGGAGCGTCCGTTTTTTTAACAGTTCCCCCAAAAGCTGCGCGCCCTGTAAAGACTTGGCACAGAGCACGATACCGCTGGTATTGCGATCCAGACGATTGCAGACGGAGGGCCTGAAAAGCCGCAGATCGTCTGCCGTCACAAAACCGCTTTGCAAAAGATATCCGATCAGCCACTCATTGAGAGAAAGGTCAGATTTTTCCGCCTTCTGAGAAAGGATACCCGCCGGTTTGTCTGCTATCAGGATGTGGTCGTTTTCGTAGAGCACGGAAATACCTGAAAGTTTCTCATAGGCCGACCTATATGCTGCCGCCTCGTTTCCCGCCGTCATCACGCCATCCTTTAGCAGATCGCCGCCATTTTGTATGGTTCCGTCCATAAATTTGTCAAGCGTTTCCTGCGCAAAAAACATCTTTACGCAGTCTCCCACGAAGATTTTTTCACTGCCGTTCGCTTTCTTATCGTTTAAGGTAATATTCTTTTTTCGAAGCATCTTGTAGAGAAAGCCGCTGCCCGCGTTTGGCAGGATCCGGTGAAGGTATTTATCCAGGCGCTGTCCGGCCTCTCTATCAGTAATGATTGTCTGATACATGGCAATGTCATCCCGCTTGATTCGCTGCAATTGGCATTCAGATGGAAACGGAATACAGCAGTCCGATGATCTCCTCTTTCTGCCGATGATCTTCCACTTCCATTTTCGCTAACCGACTCAGTCGGTCAATATACCCATCCTCCTGAGAATAGATATGAACCGTCACATTCTTGATTCCCTCCTGCAAAAGCATCTTTTCCAGGTGCTTTTGTGCCTCATTCCCGTCGCAGGCCGAATCTTCCGTGATACCGCAGAGGATACTGCCCTTTAGAGCCATGTGACTGATGGAAAAATTCTTCTGATAGGAGGTAAAGTATAAGTCGTAAAAGACGGTCAGTTTCTCATCATAGGCGCACAGGGCGTTCCGTAATTCTTCGCTGCATCCCTTTGCTCTGAAAAAGAGAATGCAATTGACAAGGCTCTTGCAGGCGGGCAGACATCCCAGAACGGCAACGATCGTCAGCAGATTTTTGTTGCTGCCCGTAGTCACGTAACCGATCCCGTAGAGTCCCGCACTGATTGCAAAAAAGATAAGCGTTCTGAGCACAGTATAATTTTTTCGGTTTTGCAGGTAGCCGTAGCTGCCCTTGGGAGTCAAAAGTTTTTTCATCCTGGTTTCCTTAAACTATACCCTTTGTCAAGGA
>DLAF01000037.1:94884-96180 GCA_002492725.1 Lachnospiraceae bacterium UBA7054 | reverse complement strand
GAGAAATTTCCTCCTACTCGATCGGCGATTCTTTTTTTGGCCGCAGGATGGCTTTCTTGACGGAAGAGGATGTCAGTGCTATATTGGATAAAGAGCGTCATTATGTATAAGAGCTGTTCAATGAAAGGTGACGAGAGAGGAAAGAAACGTATTATGTTAGACGGAAACAAGGTATTATTCAGTGGCATGCAGGCGACGGGGAATCTGACGCTGGGGAACTATCTGGGCGCTTTGAAAAACTGGGTGACGCTCTGCGACGAGTACCAGTGCTTTTATTCTGTAGTGGATCTTCATTCCATCACGATCAGGCAGGATCCCGCGGAACTGCGCAGGAGGGCGAGAAATCTGCTCACGCTTTATATCGCGGCGGGGATTGATCCCGAAAAGAACTGTCTCTACTATCAGTCTCATGTGTCGGGGCATGCAGAGCTGTCCTGGATCCTAAACTGCTTCACTTACATGGGAGAGTTGAACCGCATGACCCAATTTAAGGATAAGGCAGCGAAACACGCGGACAATATCAACGCCGGACTCTTTACCTATCCGGTGCTGATGGCGGCGGATATCCTGCTTTATCAGGCGGACGTGGTGCCTGTCGGAAAAGATCAGCTGCAGCATCTGGAGATCACCCGTGATATTGCCCAGCGTTTTAACTCCATTTACGGGGATGTATTTACGATTCCGGAACCTTATGTCGGCAAGACGGGGGCCAGCATCAAGAGTCTGCAGAACCCGGAAAAGAAAATGTCAAAGTCCGACGAGAATCCCAATGCCAGCATTTATCTGATGGATGATCCCGATACCATCATCCGCAAGTTTAAGCGGGCGGTGACGGATTCGGAAGCCTGTGTCCGTTATCGAGACGAGCAGCCGGGCATCAAAAATTTGATCGACATTTACTGTGTCTGCACGGGAAAGACGCCGGATGAGACAGAGAGAGAGTTTGACGGCAAGGGCTACGGTGATTTCAAGATGGCTGTGGGAGAAGCTGTGGTGGGGGTATTGAAACCCCTTCAGGACAGATACGAAGAACTGGGCAAAAACAAGGATTATATCGACAAGGTAATTAAAGAAAACGCAGAGAAGGCAGATTATTTTGCGACAAAGACATTGCGTAAGGTACAGAAGAAGGTGGGCTTCCCGGAGCGTGTCCGCTGATAGATAGAGCATAGATATTTATTTGACGGTTCGGCAATCATTTGAAAAATAACGGAGGAAAAGATGGATAATCAATTCAATCAAAATGAGCAACAGGGAAACTCGTATCAGCAAGGGAATCCGTATCAACAGGGCAAT
>DLAF01000037.1:10983-94519 GCA_002492725.1 Lachnospiraceae bacterium UBA7054 | reverse complement strand
GGGAATCCGTATCAACAGGGCAATACATATCAACAGCAAGGGAATCCCTATCAACAGGGAAATACATATATGGGCGGCGCAAATTACGGCGGCAGCTTAGAACCGGAGAAAGCGCCCAATATTTTGAAACAGTTTCTCCTCGCTTTTGTACCGACCAAGTACAGCGCGTTGACAAAGGTAAAGGTAGGAAGTATGATCGGCTTCGTGACGCTTTTGGTGCTGATTGCCACTGCATTCTCGTTTATCTCTCTGGCGCTTGAATTATCGTCTGTTGATATGGAAGAGGTGGCAGACGCCTTGCCCGATTTTGAGGTCAAAAGCGGAAGGCTGTATCTGGATGAGGACTTCGTGTTTGATGAAGGCGGGGTATTCATTTACATGACGGAAGATATTGACGGATTTTCCTATGAGGATGCGGCGGATCTGGCAGCGGAAGGCTATCAAAACATTATGCTGATTGGCCGGGATAGGCTGTCCATCATGCAGAATACGGAGTATCAGCAGCTTGATTTCAAAGATCTGGGAAGTCTGGCAATCAGCAGATCATGGATCGTTACCAAGTTTGTGCCGTTCATACTGGTTGTTGTGGCGATTGCATATGTATTCTTCTTTGTGGGAAGGGTTTTGTGGTACTTCCTGTGCGCGGCAATCTATATGCTGATCGGGATGGCCGTTGCCGCCATTGCGAGCAAACATATAGAGACGGGGGAGCTTTTTCGGATTGCGGTATATTCGAAAGTACTGTTCTTTGTAATCGCGACAGTCATCAGTCTGCTGCCGTTTGTAGATTTTGCAATCCCTTTCTGGTTCAGAGTGGCTGTTACGACAGCATTTATGGCCTTTGCGATAGTGAAGTTGCCTGGAAGGAAACTGAATTCGGCGCCGCCCATGCCGATGGGCGGACAGGGATGGCAGTAAGCGTCATCCCTGAAAGACATCCGTAAAGTAACCTGCGGCGGAAATCGGCTCGCCTCCCTGCAGCAGATGGTTCGTGTCACCGATCACCTGTGCGCGGAAGTGGGCGATGCTGCCACGACGCTCCTCTGTGGCTAACACGGTCACAGAAGTGGGTGCCAGATAAAAGTCATGAAAGAGGAGCGCCGGCGAAAAGCCGAGTAGATGGCTCATCATCACGCAGGTGACACCCAGATGGCAGAAAATAACGATCGTATCCTGTTTCGCAATCCCGTCCGCTGTGACGGGATTGTTATTTTTGTAATAGTTGTTCTCCCGTTCATAGCCGTAGGAGGAGAGAATGGCATCAAGCCCGTCGCAGACTTCGTCGTAAGCGGGAATCAACTCGGGGTTGGAACGGTAGATGTCCGTCTTACGCCAGCTTTCTTTGTCATACATTTCAGGAATGCCTGTCCAGTATTCCGGCATAAAGTCCCAGGGTACGCCCTGGCGTCCCGTTGTGGGATCTTCGATTTTGTACATAAATTCCTTCATCCATTCATAAGTGATTGCCTCCCTGCCGACGGCGGCAAGGGAGTAGGACGCGGTCTGTTTTGCCCGACCCAGAGGAGAACAGTAAAACTGCGTGATGTTTTTCCACTTTGCTACCCGCCCGGCAAGAAGCTTGGCCTCCCGTTCGCCTTTTTCCGTGAGACAGTCATTTTCATAATTGGGATCGCCGTGCCTGATAAAGATGATTCTCATAATATCCTCCTGTTGTCTTCCCTGCCATTTCATAGGTTTGCAGTATTTTTTCTCTGTAAATTTAGGAAAATTTAATAGATAGAATACAGTATTGTGATATAATATACCCGATGGTAACTGCGAAGATTATATACCATTGCCATAAGAAAAACAAGAACTCTGTCACGAAAGGAAAAATTATGTTTGGAAAAAGCAGACCTACAGTAAACATTCCCAAAGGAAAGGGCGCTGCGGCGGTAAAGATTGTTATCGTCGTTATCCTTTTGCTGGTGCTGATCAGCGGCTCTTACTATTCGATCCAGGAGGAGGAGCAGGCAGTGGTCTGTACCTTTGGCTCGCCCAAGGCTGTCGCCACGCCGGGGCTTCATTTTAAGATTCCCTTTATTCAGTCGGTGACGAAGGTTAATACCACCATTCAGGGGTTCCCCATCGGCTATCGGCAGAATGATGAGGGAGAGAGCGTGGATAGTGGGGAAGATACGATGATGATTACCTCCGATTACAATTTCATCAATGTAGATTTCTATGTGGAATACCGAGTGACAGATCCGGTCAAGGCTCTCTACGCATCACAGAATCCGACTCTGGTCTTGAAAAACATTGCTCAGAACTGCATTCGCACGACGATTGGTTCCTACAGCGTGGACAGCGTGCTGACCACGGGAAAAAATGAGATCCAGTCCAATATCAAGCAGATGATCCTGGATAAACTCGACGCTTACGATATCGGTATCCAGTTGGTCAACATCACGATTCAGGATGCGGAACCGCCGACTGCGGAGGTACAGAATGCCTTCAAGGAGGTGGAAACGGCCAAACAGGGCAAGGAGACAGCCTTAAATAACGCCAATAAATACCGCAATGAACAGATTCCAAACGCGGAGGCGGAATCGGATAAGATCCTGCAGGACGCGGAAGCGAAGAAGCAGGAACGTATCAACGAGGCGAACGGACAGGCAGCACGTTTTAACTCCATGTATCAGGAATATGCGAAATATCCGGAAGTAACGAGGAAACGTATGTTTTATGAGGCGATAGAGGATGTTCTGCCGGATGTCAAGGTCGTTATTGAGGGCGAGGGCGGAAAGACCACCACCATGCTGCCGCTTGACAGCTTTGTTACAGACCAAACTTCATCCGTGCAGGATGCGGAGGAAACAGCGGGTATCGGAACGACGACGGATGAAGAGCGTGTTGATTAAAAAAACTTAGCAATATACGCAGATGCGGAGGAAATGATATGGCGGACAATATAAATTTTACACAGAATCAAAATACACAGACGTTCGAGCGCTTTCGTTCTGATGGTACGAAGAAAAGGAACAATAAGGAAAAGAAAAAAGGTGGAAAATTCGGTGTTTTCTTGGGGCTTCTTGCGGTCGCAGCCATTTTGCTTCTGGCAAATTCAATGGTGGTGACCAAACAGAATCAGTTTAAGCTGATCAGACAGTTTGGGCGTGTGGACAGAGTAGTGTCGGTTCCCGGCCTCACTTTTAAAATTCCGTTCATCGAATCGGTGGATACCGTTCCCAAGGAGCTTCTGCTTTATGATCTGCCGCCTTCGGACGTGATCACTTCGGACAAAAAGACGATGATCGTGGACAGCTATGTGCTCTGGCGGGTGACGGATCCTCTGAAATTTGCCCAGACTTTAAGCTGCTCGGTGCCGAATGCGGAGAGCCGCATTGACGCTATCGTCTACAATGCTACGAAGAATACCATCTCCAACATGAAGCAGGACGAGGTAATCAGGAGCCGCGACGGAAAAATGACCATCACCGTGGATGAGTCCGGAACGGAGCTTCAGGGAAATAATCTGGATCTTTCGGAGGGCCGTGAGGAAGTGGTAAAGATTACGTCACTGACAGAGGCGGTCATGGGACAGATCAACCATGTGGAGGATCAGTACGGTATTGAACTTGCGGCGGTGGAAGTTAAGAAGCTTGATCTTCCCGACGATAACAAGCAGGCGGTCTACAACCGTATGATCTCGGAGCGCGGCAATATCGCAGCGCAGTATACGGCGGAGGGAAAATCTGAGGCAAAGATGATAGAAAACACGACCGATAAGGAGGTTTCCATCATGCTTTCCGACGCGCAGGCGAAGGCGGAGGCGACCATTGCGGAGGGAGAGGCCGAATATATGCGCATTCTCTCGGGAGCTTACTCCGATCCGGAAAAGACCGACTTTTACTCCTTTGTACGTGCGCTGGATGCGCTGAAAGAAAGTGTGGTGGGAGAGAATAAGACGGTGATCCTGACGGAAGATTCACCAATCACCCAGATTTTTAATGGCAGATATTAAGGAGCAGCAGTTTATGGACATCAACCGCTTTTTTGCAGAATTGGATTCCTATTTTGAAAAGAACGATACGGCAGGGGTGGATGCTTATCTGACCGCTTCCCTGCAGACGGCTAAGGAGGAAGAGGACTATGCAGCTTATATCTCCATCTGCAATGAAATGATCGGTTTTTACCGCAGTGTTTCCGCCTTTGAAAAGGCCTATACGGCTGCGGAGGATGTACTCCTTTTGATGGAGGAGTTAAAGCTGGAAGACAGCGAACACTTTGCTACCACGCTGTTAAACGCGGCTACCGCTTACAGCGCGGGCGGAGATCTTTCACAGGCTCTGCGTCTCTATCGACAGGCCATGCAGATTTACGAGCGAATCCTGCCTGCGGACGATTACAGGTGGGCGGGGCTTTACAATAACATGAGCATTATGCTGGAAAAGGCGGGAGAGGACAGGGAGGCGGTGGAGTGTGCCAAAAAGGCGCTTGCCATCATAGAAAAGCAGGAGGGCGGCGAGGCACAGACGGCGACCACCCTCACGAACCTTGCACTGGTTTACTTTAAACTCTCTGAGAATGACGAAGCTAAGAGCTGCCTGGCACGGGCCATCGCGCTTTTTGAGAAGGACGCCGATGCGCTAAATGAGCATTACAGCGGTGCGCTGGCAGGCATGGGAGAGGCTTACTTTCGGGACGGCGAATATGAGAATGCCCTGTCCTACTATGAGCGTGCGCTTGAGGATGTAAAGCGGCATTACGGGGAAAATATGAGCTATGGCATACTCTGTGAGAACTGTGCCGCGGTGTGCGGGGCCATGGGTGACGAAGCGGGGCAGAGGCGCTATGCGGACAGAGCGTGGGAAGTGATTGGACGCCTGCAGGGAAAAGCATAGGAAACGATAACAGACGCTGCAGGGAAAAGGAATGGAGCGGTGAAAGCTGTGAAAGGATTGGAATTGGCAAAAAAATATTACGAGGCCTATGGCAGACCGATGATTGAAAAACAGTTTCCCGAGATTGCGGATCAGACGGCGGCGGGGCTTGTCGGATATGGCTCCGAATGTCTGGGATTTGACGATGAGATTTCAAGGGACCACGATTATGGCCCCTCTTTTTGCATTTGGCTTCCCGGGGAGATTTATGCGCGCTATGGGAAGAGCGTTCAGGCCGCTTATGACGCGTTGCCAAAGGAATTTATGGGATATGGAGCAAGGATCGAGCAGGAGCAGGGGAAAGGGCGCGTGGGGGCGCTGTGTCTGGAAGATTTTTACCGGGAGATCCTGGGCCGGGATACCCTGCCGATGACAGAAGCGGAATGGTTGATGATTCCCGAAGAGGCGCTGGCGACGGCCACAAGCGGCAGCGTTTTTGAGGACAGATGCGGAGCGTTCAGCGCATTTCGGAATGGGCTCCTTTGCTATTATCCGGAGCGTGTGTGGCGGCGAAAGCTTGCCGATGCGCTGGCAAAGGCCGCACAGGCGGGACAGTACAACTTTGCCCGTGCGATGCGGCGCGGTGAGCGCGTTGCGGCGGAACTTGCTTTGGGTGAGTTTGTACGAGAGAGTATGCACATGGTCTATCTGCTAAACCGCACTTACGCGCCTTTTTATAAGTGGATGCATCGTGGACTGCGGGAATTGGCCGTGGGAGGAGAAATCGGGGATATGGCAGCGCTTTTGTGGCAGACGGATTCGGAGGCGGACAGAATCCTCATCATTGAGGCCGTCTGTAATGTTCTGGTACAGATTATGCAGGAACAGGGGCTGTCTGCAGGACAGGATAATTTCCTGCAAAGTCACGTCGGGGAAGTGCTGAAAGGGATCGCATAGAGGGCTGCCGCATCGGATGCGGGGCTCTCTTTTTCCGGGAGCCATCTTGTAAAAATCGGCAAGTTGTGATAAACTGTTATAAGCTATCATTATATTGCGGTATTTCTGTGCTCTTTTACAGGGACGGCAGATAAATCGGAGAAAAAGAAAGAGGGATGAAAGGCATGAAGAAAAATAGACTGTATCGCATAGGCGCGGGGCTTCTGGCGGGACTTCTGGTGTTCACCGGTGTACCACAGAACATCTCTTTTGCACAAGAGGCAGCAAATCCCGACGAGAACGCGGTATCTATGGAGATACAGACAGACAATCTGTCGGATGGGGAGAACAATTCTCGGGCGGACAGTATCATGCCGTCTGCCGATTTGGCGGATGACACAGAACCGCGGAATGATGATGCGCAGGAAAAGGCAGCGCAGTCTGCAGAAGCGGAAGATTCGCAGAAAGATGACCAGCAGGCTGTTGATCCGCAGGCGGATGACCCGCAGCCGGTGCCCAAGCCCGTGACGGGGATTAAATTGAAGCTTGATAAACTGACGCTGATGCGTAATGATACGGCACAGTTGGAATATACCCTCGAACCGGCGGATGCAAATGAGGGGAAAAACGTGACTTTTAAATCCAGCAATGAGGATATTGCGACTGTCAGTACGACAGGATTGGTTTTGGGGGTAAAAAAAGGAGGCCCCGTTTTTATCACAGCGGAAACAGAAAAGGGTTTTCGTGCGACTTGTGAGGTGACGGTCAATCCAATCCCGGTGGAGACAGTAACGATCAGTCCGGAAGAAACCTTGAAACTGACGGAAGGAGGGAGCACCGGAACGTTGACGGTATCCGTCAATCCGGAGGATGCGGACGAGAGAGGAATCAGAGTTTCTTCCACCAATGAGAAAGTAGCAACCGTTACTTCTCAATATAATGCCACTACAAAGAAATATGATCTTACGGTAACCCCGGTAAGCGGCGGAGTTACTGAGATTAGGGCAGTTTCCATGGATCAAAGTAACAGAAAGGCCTTTGCCGTGCGCACGGTAGAAGTCGAGGCTGCGCCGATTAAGATTACAGGCCTAAAGCCGGAGACTGCTAAGGTTTCCATGTATCAAAATCAGACGATGACGCTCCATGTGCTCTACGAACCTGCATATACTACACAGACGGGGGTGACCTGGGCGGTTACGGGCGGCAATAAGTGGGATTATAATGGCGATGGTACAGAGGATGAATGCGTGACTGTGGATGAGAAAGGTCAGGTACGGTGCCGCTATCCTCTGCCGGCGGCGATGACAACGAAGGATGTAACTATTACTGCGACTTCGACTGTTGACACAACAAAAGTTGCTACTTTTACCGTGACCATTAAAAAGCCCAATATACCGGCAAGTTCCCTTACGGTGCTGACTAAGGAACTGATCCTGGAAGACGGGGGCGCAAATCAGACGGGGATCGTGGAAGTGCGTGTCGAGCCTACGGCGACCACGGATACAGAGGTGACTGCCACCATAGATGACGGCACGGTTGCTGAGTTTGTGACTGCCGGTGCGGCCGGGAGTACTACGCCGGTCACGGCGGCAAAAGCGGTAATCGACAATAAGGGAACCGCGCAGTTTAAGATTAAAGGGATGAAACCGGGCAGCTGTGATATCACCTTTCAGGTAGGAACGAATAACCTAAAAGCATCCTTTCCTGTTACGGTGAATGAGTATGTTGCGCCGGTAGACAGTGTGGGATTGTCGGATACGGTTCTGACAATCACGGAACAGCGGGAAGGAACCCTGACGGCGGAGATCAAACCGCTGGAAGCAGAGAACAGATACATTGACTGGAGCGTCAGCAATCCGGAAATCGCGACAATCAAAGATTTGAATGCGACGGGCGGCAGGACGACTGCCACAAAGACGGGAACGGCTCCCAATGAGAAGTTAACGTCTACAGTGACCATTGAGGCTCATATGATAGGGGAGTGTACGATCACGGCTACTGCGGCGGGCGGTATCAGCAGGACCTGTAGGGTCAAAGTAACTCCGGACAGTGCAAATCCGGTAACAGGTCTTACCATAAAAACGGACGCAGATTCGGGGCTTGGCGATGATCCTGAGAGAATCTACATAAGACAGGGGCAGTCGGTCACCTTTAAGCCGGAAGTGACGGGCGGGAATCCGAAAGTCAGATGGTCGAGCAGCACCAGTGTTGCCAGTGTGTCAGTGGATGAAAATTCTGTATGTACCATGACGGCGGATCAGACCGGTACCTGTACCGTGACGGCGCAGGCGAGCGGCTCTGATTCCGCATGTAAAAAGGAAATAGAGATTTTTGTCAGAAGACCGCGCCTTTTTGTGGAATCTCCGGAAGATTTCAGCTATGAGCCGGATATGCTGCCGATTACGGAAGATAAAATAAAAGAGGCGCTTACCGTCAAATTTTACCCTTATGAAAAGCCTGCGCTTGCAGAGGAGGAGATCGAATTGACAGCGGGGCAGTATCGCCTGCAGATCGTTGCGGAGGATGGCACTTCCTTAAGACCCTATGCGCCTGAGGATATGGAGAAGGCGGGCACCAAAATACTGGTCGTATCTTACGATTATGGGACGCAGAGGATTGAATATCCCAATCACATTCCGGTGACGATGAAGGAATTCAGCGAGGCGCAGCTGGTGAGTGTTGCTCCTTTGAGCGGAGAAGCCGTTGATATTTGGAATGTACCGAACGGAACGCCGTTATCGGAGCTGCCGCTTGCAAAGACCACGGAGATCACCGTAAAAGGGATCAAATCGCAGATAGAGGCAAAGGCGGATGCAGAAATCGAGTGGAATGTAAGCGCCGCAAATTATAATCCGAACCTGGAGACGGCACAGGAATTTGTTGTGTACGGCACGGTGAAGCTTCCTGCCTATGTAAAAGGTACGGTTTCCGGAGAAGATATTCCGCTGGATGTCAGCGCCAGGGTGCATGTGCGGGAGAAGGCGACCAGCGGAAAGCAGGTGGAGGCACCGAAATTTTCGGTTCTTGGAGGAGAAAAGATCGGAAATACGGCAGTGGAAGTGCCGTATGGTTCCAAGATCGTGATCGAGAGTGCAACGGAAGAGGCTGTGATCTACTATATGCTGGACCGCAGACCGGATGCGGAGAGAAAGATTCCGCAGGATGAGGAACACCGCTATAAGAGTCCTCTGGAGATGGAAGCCATGACGACGACCATCTATGCAATCGCTGTCAAGGAAGGCTATACGGACAGCAATTGCAGCGAATGTACCGTTAAACTGGTCAGGAATGAGCCTGATATACCGGAAGATTCAGACGATCCGGAACCGGATCATGTGACTGATGAGGATCGCCCGGCGGACGGGAAGGTTCCAAACGGTCTGTGGGTGGCGGTTCAGCCGGATGATCAGGGAAGGAAAGACAACTTCCCGTATACAGGCTCCGCAATCAAGCCTGTGATTCACGTTTACGATCACACGACCCTGTTACAGGAAAAGAAGGATTACACGATCACCTACAAGAACAATGTCAAGGCGGGCGTGAAAGGAGCGGCAAACGCTCCCAGTATCATTGTAAAAGGCAAGGGAAATTACAGCGGCCAGACGAGCGTATCCTTCACCATAACACCGCAGAGCATCGAGGATGACACTGTGGTGATGGAGGAGTATGCAGCGGTTAAGTACAATAAAAAGGAGCAGAAGCCCAATCCGTCTCTGATCTGGAAGGGAAAGAAGCTGACAAAGGGGAAAGACTATACCGTTTCGGACAGAGAGTACAAATTACCCAAAACGTATGAAGTGACGGTGACCGGTATCGGTAACTTCACGGGAACGAAGAAGATGACCTATGAGATCTTTGAAGGCGGCGTGGCAGTATCCAAGTTAACGGTGTCAAAGATCCCGGATCAGAAGTGTACGGGGAAGGCAATCACGCCTCCTGTGGTGGTAAAATATAAAAAGACGGTTCTTCGGGAAGGCGCAAACTATACTTTGCAGTATAGGAACAATGAAGAAGTCGGGACGGCATCCGTAATCATTACGGGCCGCGGCGGTTATAAAGGAACAAAACGTATTGACTTTAAGATCAAGGCGATGGCGAAGATCAGCGAGGCGGGCTTTACCATGACCTTTGATCCTGCGACGCCCGTCTATAACGGAGCGCCGATCAAACCGGTTTCTTATAAGGCGGTGTACCAGTCAGAAGAGTTAAAAGAGGGCGTAGACTATAAGGTAAGCTATGCCAACAATGATAAGGCGGGGACAGCAAGTCTGATTCTTACCGGCATGGGACGCTTTAGCGGGACGGCAAAGAAAACTTACAAGATCCAGCCCGGCGATCTGAGTAAAGTCACGAATGTCGTACTGGCAGCTGAATATCCTTATGAAAAGGGCGGTTGTAAGCCAAAACCTGAGGTCTACAGCGGCAATTACAAACTGCAGGAGGGAAAAGACTATACGCTTTCCTATACCAATCATAAGGCGGCGGGAAAAATTGCCAGTGTGACCATCAAGGGCAAGGGCAGCTTTAAGGGCAGCATTGTAAAACAGTTTGCAGTTGCGAGACAGAATATCGAGAATCTTCAGGTGGTCGCTGCGGATAAGACGTATCGGAACAAAGCCAACAGCTATCGCACGAGCGTAAAAGTAATCGACGTGAATGGGAAGGCGCTCACGGCAGGGACGGATTACGATAAGGAAATGTATTATACGTATGCGGACGGACCAAACCAGGGCGAACAGGTGCTTCCCACGGATATCATTCCCAGAGGGACGAATCTGCGGGTGGAAGTGCGGGTGACTGATCCGAAGAATTATATCGGCACGGCCCACGGTGTTTACAGGATCGTACAGGCAGATATCTCCAAGGCAAAGGTGAAAGTGGATGAACAGGAGTACACCGGGAGAAAGAGAAAACCCGGGAAAGACCAGATTCATGTAACGGTAAACGGCGTGACTTTAGGGAACAGTGATTTTGAGATCGTAGGTTATGAGAACAATGTCAATCAGGGAACCGCTAAGGTGACCATCCGGGGAGTGGGCAGTTACGGCGGTACCAAGACCGCGAATTTTAAGATACGCAAGCGGGGGCTGATTAACCTGACGTTCTAAAAAAAACTTGCATAATTTATAAAAAAGAGTAAAATTAAAGGAGCGATTCCCATATGTCTGGCTATGAATTGGCGGGAAGACGTTTCCGAACGGCGTCTGATTATCAGGCGGCAAAACGGGATTTGCAGCGGATCGAGGAGATCAAGGCAAGAGTCGATTTGGAACAGCCCGGGGATGTGATTGCCCTTTCCGAGGCAGTTGCCGCGGGTGAGTACCGTTTTGAGAGTGTGATCGGTAACGATTTTGACGACAGTTTATATGAACTGGCAAAAAAATATAAGAGTCAGGGATATACGAAAGACAGCAGACTTCCCGCAGGAAAAAAAGCGCGGAAAAAGGCGCTGAAAAAGCAGGAAAAGGCATCCGCCGCAAAGAAAACGGAAAAGAGAATCTCCAAAAAGACGAAGGAGAGCCTGTCATTGGAAGCCTATGACAAGGAGATGCAAAAGGCGATCCTTACTGAGGTGAAAAAGAGAGAAAAACGCCGTAAGCTGACGGTTGTTTTCTGTGCTGTGATTGCGGTGGGATGCTTTGGCTATTTTGGGGTCTATTCCTATTTTGCACAGCGGACGCAGATGGATTATGAAAATCTGGCCCTGCTCAAAGGAAGCAGCAGTCTGTCAGGAGGGAGCTGGAACAATCCGGATGCTTTTAAGATTCATTATACCGAGGAAGAGGCTGAGAAGGAACTCAGTGTGCTCCCGGAGTATGAAACCCTCTATCAGAAGAATAAGAGGCTGATCGGCTGGATCAAGATCGATGACACAGTAATCGACTACCCGGTGATGCAGACGGCAAATAACGAATACTATCTGGATCACAATTTTAATCAGGAATACGATAAAAACGGAAGTATTTTTATGGATGCTGCCTGTGATGTGGTACATAGGAATACCAATCTGATCATTTACGGGCATCATATGAAGTCCGGAAAGATGTTCGGCAATCTGAACAGCTACAGCAAAAAGGAATACTGCGATAAGCATTCCCTCATCCGTTTTGATACGATTTATGAAAAAGGCCTTTATCAGGTCATGTATGTATTTCGTTCCCGGATTTTTAACGAGGACGAAGTGGTATTTAAATATTATCAGTTTCTTGACGCTTCGTCGGAAAAGGAATTTGATTCCAATATGAAGGAGATGGCGGCATTGTCTCTCTATGATACAGGGGTAACGGCTGCCTTTGGGGATGAGCTTTTAACGCTCTCCACCTGTGACAGTTCCGAGCAGGACGGCAGATTTGTAGTGGTGGCAAAGCGGATTTGGGAATGACAGGAAAGCGGTTCCGTTTTTTAGCGGGGAGACAAAACCGTGTAAGGAAATGAGGAGAGAAAGTACCATGGCGAAGAAAACAGCAGCGAAAAAGCCGAAGAGGAGATTAAAGAGAACCGTCAGGCGTAGTCTGGCGGCGGTTCTGATGATCACAGCCATCGTGGTGGCGGCGATACCCGTGCCGGAAAACCTGGCGGAGGACGGCTCTTCGGGCGGGTCGGCAAATCTGCAGGCGGCTCTCGAATATCCGAAGGAGATTCCGTCGGATGAAATGCTGAAATTGGGCGGGGAGCATAACATTACACATGGCGCCGGTGAGAAAGATTGTTGGGAATATGACATACAGCCGGGAAGCGGTCTGCCGCGGGAATTAAAGGATGCGCTCAGTGGTGACAGCCCGGAACTGAAATCGACCGTAACATCGGTTGAGCGGGACGGTATGCTGTATCTGGAGTGGGAATTTCTCTATCATCCGGGCAAGAATGCGACGATTTGTAAGTATAACCGTGACCTGAAACAAAAGAAGGTGGAGGTCGGCGAGTTGCTGCTCACGGAGTATCAGACCGTGACGGACGATCAGCTGACAACATATTTTACGAATCCCGCGCAGTATACGGATAAGGTAAATAATCCGATGGATAATCTGGGGGAGACAAATAGACTTTATCCGAAACGTATCATTACTGTTGATCAGTATAGCTACTTAACATTAAATCAAGATGAAAAGAAATTTTTGGAATCGTATTATAAGGATCTCTATGCGCAGGTATTAAAAGAGATTGCTGATTGGGAGGCCGATCCGACAAAAAGCGTCACGCCGTTAGAAGCTTCTCCGAGCAAACTGGAAGGCGATGACAGACTTCGCTTTTACTGTGAACACAACAATGTGTTAAAAGCCACGGGGATTCCGTTTACGTTGGTAAATGTCACGGATAATCGACTGGATAAAAGCGGAAATGAAAAAAGCGAACCTGTGTGGGTCGCGCAGAGTCAATCGGCAAGCGCTTCTTTGGCTGACGGCTATGTGACGGACGCACACGGTTTCTTGGCACAAAAGGAGCCGACAGAGGCAATTTTGGCGGCTGTCGGGCAGCGTGCCTTCGCCGGTGTGGCGGATATCGATGAAATCGTTCTGCCGGATACCATCACAAAGGTCGGCGACCAGGCCTTTGAGGGTTCCGGTATCGTCAGTATCACACTGGGCAAAAATGCGGCCGTTGGGAACAGGGCTTTTCGCGGCTGTACCAGACTTACCAATGTGACGCTCGGCACGACGTCCGGTATCTCCAGTATTGGTGCGGAGGCGTTTTACGGATGCAGTTCCTTAAGCAGTATTACTTTCCCGGATACGATGCAGATCATTGGATATGGAGCATTTGCAAACTGTGCATCGTTGGAGAACGTTGATTTGAGCGCCGTCAAGGGACTTGGCGGTGAGGGCGGCACAAGCGGCTGCGAACTCAGGGATTTTGCTTTTTATAATGATCCGGCTTTGTCGGATACCGGCTTAAAATTTACCGGATCTAATATCAAGTCTCTCGGAAAGGGTTGCTTTGCGCTGGCTACGATGGGCGGCGACTCTAAGCTGACGAAATTCACTTTCCCGGAGAGTATTACCGGACCAAACGGAGGCGTAAAGGACAGTAAGATCGGCGAGTATGTGCTTGGTAACCGAGAAAAGCTTACCGAAGTGACCATGCCTGTGAACTATCAGGGGCAGGTGCCTTCCACGACCTTCTATAACTGTATTGGTCTGCACAATGTCATCTTCCCGGATTCCTGCGGCGGGGCAAGTTTTAAACCGGATCTTTTCGCCCATGTGACGGATGAGACTTTCTTTGTGCGCGGACCCGAGACGTTTAACGGGGATATCGCGCGGCCGAGGGAGAGCACCTGGAATGCTTACACGAGGGTCAGCGGGGAGTCCGGCGTGCCTTATGTCTATACCAAGGGCGGCGTGGATTGCTATGAGGTTGCCATGAAGAGCGGGGACGGCAGCGTATACCGCTACGAAGTCAGCGCTGACGGCACCCTGAAGTCCTGTGTGCTGGTGGAAGGCAAGGGCAGTGTGGATATTGTGATCCCCAAGAAGGTGGGAAATTATGTAGTCCGCAGCATCGGCGAGGGATGTTTCGATGATGAAAGACTGCGCAAATCGATCAGCAGCATTACCATCCAGGATGATTCCATCACGGAGATTGCTGACGGCGCGTTTGCGGGATTGGAAAAATTAAGTAAGGTTCGTATCGGCAATTCCGTTGCGAAGATTGGAGAGCGCGCATTTGCAGACTGCCCGATCCTGTTTGACGTCTTCTTTAATACCCCGAAGGCCGGATACGGTGCACAGGCTTTCCAGATGGCGGATACCGCCTTCCAGACCGGTGGCGGAGAACTTACGTTCCATGGGGATATCGTAAAGGGATATGCGCCCTTTGAGTATGCGATGAATCCGAACCACGTGCTGAATTCCACGGAAGGAAGTACGCCGCCCCGTCTTGTAAATGTATGTTACAAGAGCCGCTGGGACAGCCAGGCGGAGGGTACCCATCTGACGGTGATGGTGGATCGGACAAACGGCGATGCGGTTCTGCTTGACATTCCTAAGCTCAGTGACCTGACAGAGGCGGGCGTCCTTGATGACATGGAGTTAAAGGATTACTGCAAGGATCAGGAAAAATATTACTATACCATTTATGATTACGATAACCAGCGGATCGACAGCCTGCAGAAGACAGTTGGTGATGTCAGGAAAGAGTATGCTCTTCTGTTGGAGGCAGCTTTCAATAATCGTGATACAGTAACCCTGCCGAATCAGGGAGAGGTAGCGCTGACGAAGGAGCTGTTTGAGGAACGCTACGGCCCTTGGATCAACGAGCGTTTCTGTGAAGTGGATGAGAAGGGTGGATATAACTGGATGAACTGGCTGCCCGCTGCTTCGGAGACGACAAGTACGCAGACGACGGCCGGGATCGGAGAGAGTTTGTACGATTTCTTCTTTGAGCCCATGGTTGTACAGGCGGCAACGATCAGTACCCAAGAATGGCTGAAGCCTTATTTTGAGAAAAAGCCTTATAATTTCATGACAAACTATCAGACCGAACTGGCCAATCCCTCCGGAATCGGGCTCAACGATTATCAGAAGGTGGGATATGCGAAGCGCTTTATCGACGGTACGGAGACGATTATCGTACCTGAGGGCATTACATCCATCGATGTGCGCAGCTATGCGGACAGTAAGATTGATCCGAACAATGCGTTAAATTATGATAAGTATCTCGGACAGGGCGGATATGGGCCGACTTATCTTCGCGATACCAGCGAGACGGGAAATTCGGTGCCGGGCCTGTTCAGCGGCAGATTTGTGGATTATCGGGATGAGAACGGTGCGACAAAGAAGGATGACAGGGAAAGAGATCCCAGAGGTAACGATGTCATCAAGAGAGTGGAACTTCGAAGCGTAGAAAAGCTTCCGGATTATGCCTTTGATAACTGCGAGCAGTTAAAGAGCGTGTCGCTTGGCAAGGTGTCTTCCATCGGGGTACTGCCTTTTAGGGGCTGCAGAGAGATGACCGAGCTGATCGGTAACGAAAACTTTCCGGTGGAGAAGGGAATCCTCTTTGGAAAATCGGAGGAGAATCCCGGAACCTATAAGATCATCGAGTGTCTGATGAATAAAGGACGCCCGAATACTGGCGATCTGGGTCTTGAGGAAAAGAATGTTACCGCGGGAGCAATCTCATTGTTAAAGGATGTGAGCGAGATCGGCAAGAGTGCCTTTGAGGGCTGTGAATTCCTTCTGCTGGCGGACTTTACCGATGTGGATAACCTAAAGGAAATTCCGGAAGGCTGCTTTAAAGACTGTACCAGTCTTGCAGATGTTGTGCTTCCCGTCTCTGTCAACAAGATTAAGGAGAACGCGTTTGAAGGGGTCGCGGGCGAAAAGAAGACGCTGGATGTGACGATCAGAGGACGCGAGGTGGATATTGCCGATAACGCCTTCTCACCGAAGGAGGGTGTGATCATCCGTTCCTATCTGGACTCTGCAGCGAAGCGCTATGCGGATCGTTATCATCCGCCGATCGAGTTCAGGGAACTTGGTGCGTACCGTGTGAAATTCTTTGACTATGACGGTTCACAGGTCGGTAAGACACAGGAGCTTGAAAAGAAGAGCGGAGAAAAGCTTTATGCGCGTGAGCCGGATGAGGCAAAGGCACTTTATGAGGAGGATCACAGGCCGGGCTTTACGTTCAAGGGAGACTGGCGTGGATATAACTCCAAGAATGCACAGATCGATCTGAAGAGTGAGATTGAGGAAGATCTGACCACTTTTGTTGCGCAGTATGAGTCAAACGGCGGCGCAACGACGGATGGCAAGTATCTCGTTGAGTTTTTTGATGGCATAAACGGCGCATCAATCGGCAAATATGAGATTGACGCGGGCATGAGTTTTGCGGATCTCGGTCTGGAAGCACCGGTGCATCCACAGCATGCAGGCTATAGAGTAAATAGTAAAACGCCTTTCAGCAATAACTGGACGATCAATACGGTAATTGACAGGAATATGCCTAATATTATCGCGCTCTACGAGGCAAGTCCTACGAGCGGCGGTTCGACGAATACCAGCAGGCCGTCCACAAACACCAGCAACAATACGACCAGCGGTAATTCCGGGAATACCAGCGGTAATAGCGGTAATACCAGCAGTAATTCCTCAAGCAGCGGTTCAAGTTCCTCCAGCACGAGCTCTACCAGCACGAGTTCCACGAGTGCGACTTCCGGTACCTCCGGGGCAGGGCAGTACACGGTGTTTGTTGAGAACGGATCGGGATCCGGCACTTATACGCCGGGTGCGACGGTCATTATTCAGGCAAGCATTCCGGCAGCGGGTATGCGCTTTGACAAGTGGACGACGGAATCAAACGGTGTGACGTTAGCAAGTGTGAGCATGTCGGCTACCACCTTTACGATGCCTTCCAATAACGTGACGGTGAAGGCAAACTACGTGGCGGATAACACGACGGCGCCTGCGGGTACGACCGGTACGGGAAATACCACAGCAGACACGACCGGAAACGGCAATACCAGGGTGGATATCCAGAAACCCGGCATCTCCAACAGAGATTTGGCGACGGCGACTACCAACGGATCAACAGATAACTTTATTGTAAAGATTTCGGAAACTGACGAAGCAACCCGTGCAGTGGCGGCAGCGCTCACAAATAAGTACGGCACGCTTGATAATATCCTGTACTATGCGATGGATATCAGTCTCTATGATTCCACCGGTACCACGAAGATCACGGATACGACGGGACTTTCCGTGGATATCACGATCCCGATTCCTGATTCACTGGTGGCTTACGGCGGAAACAATATGGCTGGCGCAGTCATAAACGGAGATCAGTTAGAGAGCCTGAATGAGAGCTTTACCACAATTAACGGTGTACCGTGTATCCGTTTCCGGGCAACCCACTTCTCGCCTTACACGATTTATGTGGACACGGGCAATCTGGTGGAGGGTATGCTCGATGTGACGCCAAAGACCGGGGACCCGATCCATCCGAAGTGGTTCTTATCGCTCGGTTTGGCCTGCCTGTCCATGATCCTGTTCTTAAAACGGGACAAAAAGGTAAAAGTCAAGGCGTAAGGGACTTATGATCCCAGAGGGGGAGTCCTATGGGGAAAATAATCAGAAAATCGATCGGCACGTTGCTGCTTGTGACAGCAATCGTCGTGACACAGATTCCTGTATCAGGTGTAGAGGCGGAGGAACCCTCCGCCGCACCTGAGTTTCAGATGGATGGAACTACACTTGTAAAGTACAATGGCACGGCTGAGGACGTGTCTGTTTCCAATCAGGTAAAAAAAATTGAAGCGGAAGCCTTTGCGGGCAATGATTCTGTGCGCCACATTACGGTAGGCGGGGAAGTGGAAGTCATTGGTGCGAGGGCTTTTTCCGAATGTCAGAATCTGCAGAGTGTTACGATTCCCGATTCTGTGGAGATCATTGAGAATGCGGCCTTTTCCGGCTGTCCTTCCCTGCGGGATGTTTCTATCGGCAAAGGTCTGAAAAGCCTTGGAAACGGTGCATTTGCAGGTGATTACAGTCTTGCTTCTGTGGATTTCGACAGCAGTAATCCGGACTTTGTCTGCGATGACGGCGCAATCTACAATAAAAAGGGCTGGGATGTGCTTTATCAGGTGCTGGCCGGCCGGCCGGGCAGTTCCTACAGTATGCCTTCTTCGGTAAATAAGATTCGTCCCTATGCCTTCTGGGGGGATTACAATCTGCAGGATGTGATCATCAGCAGCAATGTGCCGGAGATTACGGGGTATGCGTTTTCTAACTGCAAGAACTTAAAATCGATTTCGATTCCCTATTCCGTAAAGAGTATTGACATGAAGGCGTTTGAGGACTGTGTCAGACTACGGGATATTACGATTCCGATTTCTGTGAGCAAGATCCATTCTACGGCTTTTGACGGCTGTACGAAGCTTACGATCAATGCCGAGGCCGGTTCCTATGCGAAGCGCTTTGCGGAGACACTTGTGCTTGACGATATCGATGTATCCGAGTATGAGGAGGCGCCGATTCCGGGCAGAGAGAGCGAGGAGGAGGCAGGAGAGGAAGAAGGCGTGATTTTGGGGCCCGTGGACTACTATCATGAGGTCTCCCATATGAACGCCATGGAAGCGGAGGAGGATGATTCCCGCGTGAAGGCAAAGTCCCGTGTCATTGGGCAGGAAGTCTACGTGCTGGTGGACAATGCAAAGGCAACCGTGAACGTGGGAGGCACCGGAGAGATTCTGGGCGGAGAGCCTGTAGTGGAGGAGCCGGATCTGGATACGATTCCCGGGCTTGCGGGTTCGGAGGATGCGAAGGGCGGTTCTTTCCCGAAATATACGGTGGTGAACGGAGAGACGATAGCAGCGCAGGCCTACTATGATGAGGATATGGCTTCCTGTGACATTCCTGCGGGAATTCGCAGAATTGGAGAATTCGCTTACGCCAGAGCGTCGCTTACCTCAGTACGGATTCCTGACGGCGTGGAGGAGATTGGCTATGCGGCATTTTATCACTGCGACGAATTGGCTGACGTAGTCATTCCGAGCAGCGTGAAAAAAATCGGTGTTTCTGCTTTTGATAAGACGCCGTGGCTTTCCGGCTGGAAGGCAAATGCCGGCGAAGCAGGCGAGTTTTTGATCGTTGGAGACGGTATTCTCTTAGCTTACCGGGGAAGGGGCAGTGAAGTGTCAATCCCCGAGTCGGTAAAAACAATCGGTCCGGAAGCATTCCGCGGGCTTTCTAAGATTACGTCGGTACACATTCCGGACAGTGTGCAGGAGATTGGCGAGGGTGCTTTTGAAGACTGCGAAAAGCTGGAGCGTATTGAGGGCGGCGAGGGCCTTATCAAAATCTGTGACAGAGCATTTGCGGGTTGTCCCGTTTCTTCGGTATACATTGGCCCCAATGTGGAAGCAATCGGTCTCAGAGCTTTTGATTATGAAAATACGAAAAACGGTGTTGTTTATTTTGCAGGAGACACGCTTCCCGTCCGCTCCTATGAGAGTGCAGCGACGAAGCTCTATCGTGATGATTATAGAGGGCCTGTCTTTACGGGAACCCGCGTTGCCGTGATCCCTGCGGGGGTGACGGATCTGACGGATACCTGTTTGACTTCGGCGGGCGGCACTTTTACGGGTGCAATCTGTAAGAAGAAGGGAAGCGAAACGGTGGATGCTGCAAACGGTGCGGACGAAGGCATGGGAGAGGATGCAGCGTCGTCTTCCACGAATGAGGGAGCGAGCGAAGCGACGGAGCAGACAGGAGAGACTGCGGAGGCTTCGGACACAGAGCAGACCGGATCAGCGAAACAGGCTGCGTCCGGGAACGCGGAGGAAACACAGGACGCAATCTCGCAAGAGGAGGATGGTATCCTTACGATCCTGAAAAAGACGAAAGAAGCGCCTGCTGCCGGTGAGACGGTGAAAATCGGCGGCAGTACCTATACGCTGGAAGAGGCGGAACCGGGGGCACAGACTCTGACAGACGCAGAGCGCCCACAAGCGTCTGCATCGGGGATTGAGGTAGTGAATAACAGTTACTCGATTCCCAAAGACGGTGTTCTTACGGCGGTCATGGAGGGCAGCGAAGGAAGTTACCGTATCGAGGTTGAGGACAGCGAGGAAGCCAAAACAAAGATCAGTGAGGTCTATCAGTCGATCTACGGAGGAAAGCTGCCGCATTCCCTCCATGGTTACGAGATTACGATGACGGATCAGGCGACGAATGTACCAATTACGGGCCTTGGAAAGCAGAGGGTAGAGATCAGTATGCCGCTTCCGCAGGGAGTATTGACGGATAATCTGCATGTGGTATGCCTTGACCCAGATGGTCAATTAGAGGAGGTTGACAGCCGCGTTATCTCCATGGACGGGCAGGACGCCATTGCCTTTACGGCGGCGCATTTCTCAGCTTATGGGATCTATCATTACGGCTCCGGGCCGGCGGTGGCGGATGTGAAGGAGGGGCAGGCAGTATTCCTTTCCCTCGGCAAAAAGGATAATTCTCCGGATACGGGAGATTACAGTATTCATCCGAAATATTTCTTGGGAGCCGGACTGTTTTTTGCGGCATTGGCGGTGTTTTTCTATCAGAAGAACAGCTTAACGAGGCTGAAAAGGCGGCTTGTGAAGACACGCAGGCAAAAACGCTGATTAGAAGGATGTAAAATTTTGTAAAAATATCGCATAAAATGACTCCCGGCATAGTATATATCGAAAGCCGGGAGTTTTTTATGTACCATGGACAGGGTGAAGAGACAGCTTGGATGCAGTGAGAGGATACAGTACGGTGTGGCCACGGAAGAAATCTGCGCGGCCGTCCTGGATACGGGGATTGGGAATCATCCCGATTTTGACGGGCGGATCGTTGCGTTTCGGGATTTTGTAAACAACAGACAGGCGCTTTATGATGACAGTGGTCACGGGACACATGTGGCGGGGTGCCTTGGCGGAAGCGGTCTGTTGTCAAAGAGACGGTATTCCGGGATTGCGCCGACCTGCAGGCTCTGTGTGGGAAAAGTACTTGACGAGAAGGGGGAAGGCAGCATTGAAAGTATGTATTATGGACTTTTGTGGGTTTTGGAAAACCGACTGCGTTATCAGATCCGCGTGCTCAATATTTCCGTCGGTATTGGAGACAGCGGCGGACGTGAGAGAATGGAGGAGCTAAAGGGACTTTTGGAGCGGGTTTGTGAGGAAGGTGTCGTGGTGGTCTGCGCCGCCGGAAACAAAGGACCGGCGGAAGGAAGTCTGTCACCACTGGGTGAGAGTTCGCAGGTCATCACGGTTGGCTGCCATGAGGGCGGTTTTTTCGGCAACAGAAAAGATTTATGCGAGTATTATTCAGGGCGCGGGCGTGCGGGACAGATTGATCGCAAACCGGATATCGTTGCGCCGGGTACGGATATCATATCCTGCAATCTGCGCTTGCAGAAGGATCGAGGCGGGCACTATCGTGACGCCTATGTGAGAAAGAGCGGTACTTCCATGGCAACGCCCATCGTCTCGGGTGCGGCGGCCTTATTTTTGCAGAAATATCCGTATTGCAGCAGCATGCAGTTAAAGCGCCGAATGCTTCTTGCTGCGAAGGATTTGGGGGAGGAGGAAAATAAGCAGGGCTGGGGGATGCTGAATATAGAAAAGTTGTTCGCTCTATATTGACAGAAATGGCAAGGTTGTATACAATTATACGAGGTGATGTCAAAGTATCCCTGAGCGGGATGCGCACGAAAGGTCACACGGAATCGAGGGTATCACATGACAAACTATGATAATAAGTACGATGCGAATGATAAGTATTCCCTGCGGGGCAGGGTGTTTCAGAAGCTGCGGGAAGATATCTTAAGCGGAAAGTATAAGGAACACGAGGAGTTAAAGGAAGTCGCCATCGGTGAAGAACTGGGAGTGAGCCGTACGCCGGTCAGAGAGGCTTTCAGGCAGCTTGAGCTGGAGGGACTGATTCAGATCATTCCCAACAAAGGCGCTTATGTGACGGGGATCACGGCGAAGGACGTGAAGGATATCTATATGATCCGTTCTCTTTTGGAGGGGCTTTGTGCCCGTCTCGCTACGGACAAGATCACAAAGGAACAGCTTGAGGAGATGGAGGAAAACATTTATCTGGCGGACTTTCATGCACAGAAGGGGCATCTCGACCAGATGGCTGAGCTGGACAACCGTTTTCATGATATTCTCTATGAGGCATGCGATTCCAAGCTGCTGGAGCATACACTGCGGGACTTTCACCGCTATGTGCTGCGCGTCAGGCAGAAAACTTTGGCCACGAACACCAGGGGACGGGCCAGCAACGACGAACACAGACAGATCATGGAGGCCATCAAGGCGGGGGATGCCGAACTTGCGGAGAAGCTTGCCAATCGGCATATGATCAATGCTTACGACAATATGGTGAAAAACGGGCTGAAGGAAATATACGGGGAAACTACGGAAGAAGGTACACAAGCAGATACCGGCAGCAAATAAACGAAAATATGCAGGATTAAAAAACGGCGCTCCGCGCCTGATAGGAAAGGACAATATCACATGGAAAAAATCAAAATGACGACCCCTCTTGTGGAGATGGACGGGGACGAGATGACAAGAATTATCTGGAGAATGGTAAAGGACGAGCTGTTATTGCCGTATATCGATCTTAAGACAGAGTATTATGATCTGGGGCTTACGCACCGCAACGCAACGGATGATCAGGTGACCATAGATTCTGCGGAAGCTACGAAGAAATACGGGGTTGCGGTTAAATGCGCGACAATCACGCCCAATGCGGCGAGAATGACGGAGTACAATCTGAAAGAAATGTGGAAAAGTCCCAATGGTACAATAAGGGCAGCTCTTGACGGCACGGTGTTTCGTGCGCCCATTATTGTGAAAGGAATTGAGCCTTATGTGAAAAATTGGGAAAAACCCATTACGTTAGCAAGACACGCTTACGGTGACGTTTACAAAAATACCGAGATCAAAGTGCCTGGGGCCGGGAAGGCGGAATTGGTATTCACCGGTGCGGACGGTACCGAGATCAGAGAGACGATTCATGAATTTACGGGTCCCGGCATCTTACAGGGAATACATAATACGGACGAATCCATTATGAATTTTGCTAAAACATGTTTTAATTATGCGCTGGACACAAAGCAGGATCTTTGGTTTGCCACAAAGGATACGATCTCCAAAAAGTACGACCATACGTTTAAAGATATTTTTCAGGAGCTTTATGATGCGGAATATAAGGAGAAGTTTGAGGCGGCGGGAATCGAATATTTCTATACCCTGATCGACGATGCGGTGGCTCGTGTTATGAGGGCAAAAGGCGGCTTTATCTGGGCATGTAAAAACTACGACGGCGATGTGATGAGTGATATGGTTTCTTCCGCGTTCGGCGATTTGGCCATGATGACTTCCGTGCTGGTATCACCAAGCGGAGCCTATGAGTATGAGGCGGCACACGGAACCGTACAGAGACATTATTATCAGTACTTAAAAGGGGAGAAGACTACCACCAATTCTGTGGCGACCATTTTCGCATGGACAGGCGCTCTCAGAAAGCGCGGTGAATTGGATGATATCCCTGAGTTGGTGCAATTTGCAGACAAGCTGGAAAAGGCTTCAATCCAGACGATAGAGGAGGGGAAGATGACCAAGGGCCTGTCGTTAATCACCTCGATACCGAATGTAACCGTACTGGACTGCGAGTCATTTATCAAAGAAATCAGGAAAACCTTGGAGACGCTATAAAAGCGTCTCCCATTTTTCATATAACGCCGCAAGCTCTTCCTCATTTCCTTCTTTTTCAAGATTCAATTCCTGCAGTTTTGCCACATCCGTGCAGACTTCGGGGGATGCCATGAGCGCGTCGATTTCCGTATTGCGTGACTCCAGCGTTTCTATTTGCTCTTCGCATTTTTTTAACTCGTTTTCTCGTTTGCGTTTCGCGGCCTGTTCCTCCTTTTTCGCTTTCCAGTCCTGCTTGGCGTCAGAATTACCGGAGGCAGCGTTTTTTAAGTCCTGCGTGGTGTCGGAATTTCCAAAATGCGAATCTGCAGGTGCTGCGTCGATCTTCGAAAGCTGCTCCTCCTTTTTTTCTAAATAATAATCATAGTTTCCGAGATAGTTTGTCAGTACACAGCGATTCAGATCGAGGATGCGGTGTGCGGTCCTGTTGATGAAGTAACGGTCGTGGGAGACGTAGAGTACCGTCCCGGTGTAGGCGTTTAGCGCATCCTCCAGGATTTCTTTGGACTGGATATCCAGGTGGTTAGTCGGCTCATCCAGGATCAGGAAGTTGGCCTCGGAGAGCATGAGTTTAGCAAGGGAGACTCTGCCGCGCTCACCGCCGCTCAAGGTTTTGATAGGCTGAAAGACGTCGTCTCCGGTAAAGAGAAAAGCAGCCAGCGTGTTTCTGATCTCTGTATTTGTCAGCGACGGATAATCGTCTGAAATCTCTTCAAATAAGGTCTTTTCCGGGTGGAGGACATGGTGCTCCTGGTCATAGTAGCCAATCTGTACATTGGTACCGAGACGGATGGTACCGGTATCTGCGGGAATCAGTTCATTGATGATCTTTAGGATCGTGGTCTTTCCCGTGCCGTTATCGCCGATGATGGCCACATGTTCTCCTTTTTTCAGGGAAAAAGAGAGATTGGTAAAGAGGGTGAGCGGACCAAACGCTTTTGATAAGCCTTCCGCCTGCAGCACATCGCTGCCGCTCTCCCTTCTGGGGGTGAGGGTAAGGTGCATATCGGTGCGCACCTCGACGGGTTTTTCAATCACCTCGATCTTATCAAGCATCTTTTCCCTGCTTTCCGCGCGCTTAATGGACTTTTCCCGGTTAAAGGACTTTAGTTTTTCAATTACGGCCTCCTGGTGTTTGATTTCCTGCTGTTGTTTGAGGTAGGCGTTAAGGGCAGCCGTGCGCTGAATCTCTTTTGCAGCGGCGTAGGCAGTGTAGTTGCCGGAAAAAACGCTTGCCTTGGTGTTGTCGATTTCGATGACTTTGTTAGCGATGCGGTCAAGGAAAAAACGGTCGTGCGAAACAATGATGACAGCGCCCCGATAATTCAAAAGATACGTTTCCAGCCATGTAATAGAACCAAGATCCAGATGGTTTGTCGGCTCATCCAGAATGATAAGGTCCGGTTTTAGCAGCAGCAGCTTTCCGAGTGCCACGCGGGTCTTTTGGCCGCCGGAGAGGGTGGAGACGGATTTGCCAAACTCGTCTGGTGTAAAGCCAAGCCCCTTTAGGACGCCTGTCAGTTCACTTTTATAGGCGTAGCCGTTTTCCTGTTCATATCTGTGTGTCAGTAAAGCATAGTTTTCCATCAGTTTTTCCAGGCGTTCTCCCTGCGCGCTTTTCATCTGTAGCTCCATGGTGTGCATCTGTTGTTCCATGGTGAGAATTTCCTGCTTTACGGACAAAAGCTCCTGATAGATCGTGTTTTCGCCAAGGACGGCTTCGTGCTGGGAGAGATAGCCGACGGTCTTATCCTTTGAAAAGGTCACAAGTCCCTCGTCCGCGGGTAGTTCTCCCATGATGATTTTTAAAAGGGTCGTCTTGCCGGCGCCGTTGATGCCTACGATTGCGGCTTTGTCGTGATCTTCGATATGAAAGGATACATTTTTCAGGATGGGAACCTCCTGAAAGGCTTTGTGAATATTAGTTACCGATAAGATCATGATTTCCTCCGTGTCAGTACAAGTTATTGCATTCTCTCATACAGTTTACAGACCAAAGACGTCCCTGTCAATTCATTGACAAGAATTTCGCAAGGGGGTAAACTGAATACAGTTAGACAGATTGAAAAATATATGGGAAACGATAAAGAGAGGTGGCGGCATGGCCAGGGCGGACGATAAATTTAAGCCGGCGCTCGTGGGGAAAAAGATCCCGATTCTGACGCTGGACAACAAATGGCACAGACTTTTTACCCGGTCCGAGTTTACCCCGGAGTTGCAGGGCCTTGAAAAAAATTTGAATGATTTATTGAAAAGGCAGGCGAAGCTTACCTCGGAGAGCAAAGAGTTAAAAAAAATCAAGAAAAAACTGATGGATGATGTGGTTCTCCTTGCGGATGCGATGGGGGAGAATCCTTCCAAGAAACAGGATAAGGAGATGTCCGAAAGAAAGCGTCTGATCGAGGAATGCAACGAAAAGATGGATGCTTACGAGGAGGAGATGGTGGAGCTTCCCAGACAGATCAATCAGCTCAATAACCAGCTCATGCTCATTACCATGGATATCTGTTACCGCAAGCTAAAGCAGAGCACGGATGAGCTTGCGGAGATTGACGAATGGATCGGCAATATCCGCCGGGAACTAAAGAAAAAGGTGGTACGAAAGAAGGAGAAAGAGGCCGTGATCGCCAGGTTGTATTCCTATATGCACGATATTTTTGGTGCAGAGGTGATTGAGCTTTTCGATATGGAATATGATCCGGAAAAGGAAGCAGAGCGTGAAAATAGTAGCGAAGAGACGCCGGAGTCATAAGATTTTGGCGTCTTTGCCATCTTTTTTATCAGAACAGCGATTGATGAATATGATGAAGTAAGGGAGAAAAGGCAGGATGCTTAAACGGTATCAGAGAGTGTATGCGGCGGTCGATTTGTCCGCGATTCTCTATAATATGGAGCGGATGCACAGTCATATTGCGCCGGAAACAATGATGATGGGCGTGATCAAGACGGACGGCTACGGACACGGCGCCATCCAGATCGGCAGGGAGCTTGAAAAACTTCCCTATGTCTTTGGCTATGCCGTTGCGACAGCGGAGGAAGCGCTTGCACTGCGGCAGGGCGGACTGCAGAAACCAATCTTGATTTTGGGGTATACATTTCCCTACTCCTATGAAGCGTTGATCGCGCAGGAGATCAGACCGGCGGTATTTCGGGAGGATACGCTGGAAGAATTAAGCGCCTGTGCCAAAAGACTTGGCAAAAAAGCAAAAGTGCATATCAAGGTGGACACGGGCATGAGCCGTGTGGGAATCCGGCCGGATGAAGAGGGGCTGTCTTTTTTACAAAAAGCCTGTCGTCTACCGGGGATTGAGATCGAGGGGATTTTCACACACTTTGCCAGAGCCGATGAGAAGGATAAGACATCTGCGAGAACACAGCTTTCCGTATTTTGTTCCTTTGTGGAAAAGGCAGAGGAATTGACCGGAATAGTCATTCCTGTCAAGCACTGTTCCAACAGCGCAGGGATCCTGGAGCTGCCGGAGGCAAATCTGTCCCTGGTGCGGGCGGGAATTACACTATACGGACTGTCGCCCTCTGAGGAGGTGCCAAAGGAGATCTTAACACTGCGCCCTGCGCTTGCCTTAAAAAGCCATTTGGTCTATGTGAAGGAAGTGGAAGCCGGGACGCCGGTCAGTTACGGCGGAACCTTTGTGACAGAGAAACGGACGCGGATCGCCACCATACCGGTGGGGTATGGAGACGGGTATCCAAGAAGTCTTTCGGGAAAGGGACATGTCCTCATCCGCGGCAGGCGGGCACCCATTCTCGGCAGGGTCTGTATGGATCAGTTCATGGTGGATGTGACGGATATCCCGGAGGCAAAAGAGGGCGATGAGGTGACCCTGATCGGGAAAGACGGGGAAAAGGAGCTTACCATGGAGGAGCTGGGGGCGCTCTCAGGGCGGTTCAACTATGAGCTTGCCTGTGACCTGGGAAAACGGATCCCTCGAATCTATTATAAGGATGGAAGGGTGTATACGACCGAAAAAGGCTGGTAATACTATTGCCAGAACAAAGCACGGCCGCCAGGCGGCGAAGGCTTAGTAAATGGCAAAGGAAGTGTTTGGAAATGAGAAGAGGAGATATCTATTATGCGGATCTTCGTCCGGTCGTTGGCTCGGAGCAGGGCGGTGTGCGTCCCGTGCTCATTATACAGAACGATGTGGGGAACCGTCACAGTCCGACCGTGATCTGTGCGGCTATTACGTCAAAGATGAATAAGGCGAAGCTCCCGACCCACATTGAACTGAGCGCGGGCAGATATGATATGGTGAAGGATTCCGTGATTCTGCTGGAGCAGCTTCGAACCATCGACAAGCAGCGTCTGCGGGACAGGGTGTGCCATTTGGATCCCGATATTATGCGAGCGGTGAACAGAGGACTTATGATTAGCCTGGAGCTGACTACATAGGATGAAACGGCGGATTTGACACAGAGGATAATCCTTGTTATGATATTCGGGTATCAGCATTTAGAGTCTCTGCTGATACGACACTAACGGCAAAAAGGAGAAAACAGAAAATATGGACGACGGAGGTTCGGGCAGTAACGGCATCCTGTGGTTTATTGTCATGTTGGCGCTTGAGATGATTTTTTACGGTTTCAGCACTGCCATGCAGAATCACAGGAGCATAGAAAAAGAGGAAAATAATACGGGCGGGGAGGAACCTCGGGAGGAGAGCGAAAAGCAGAATAAGAAACAGGCCAGACTTTCCTATATGATGGAGCATCACGCAGCCTATGCAACGGCGACGCAGCTTGGCGTTGTGACGATCAATCTTTTGTTGGGAGCCTTTATTCTCTATCGGTTGAGCGGGTATGTTTCCTTTTTGGTATCAAATCAGGCGAGTACCTATATCGGTCCGCTGTCACGTATGCAGCTGAAAGCGATCGTACTGACAGTGCCGGTCATTGTGACGATTTTTCTCCTGTACATAATTATGACCATCGGCGTCATGGTTCCGAAAAAAGCGGCAGCGAAGTACCCGGAACGCTGGATTTATGCACTTATTAATCCTTTTTACTACTATGTGCGGATTGTATCCCCGTTCAGCAGTCTGATCGCCGCGACTTCGCGGGGACTTTTGTATCTGCTCGGCGTGCGGAATGCGGACGATAAGGAAGACGTGACAGAAGAAGAGATACTTTCCATGGTGAGTGTCGGACATGAGCAGGGCATTCTGCATGCGAACGAGGCGGAGATGATCACAAATATCTTCGAGTACGGCGACAAGGAAGCACGGGATATCATGATCAACCGCAATAATCTGATTGCCATGGACTGCACCATGACACTGCAGGAGGCGGCGGCTTTTATTGTGGACGCGCACAACAGCCGTTTTCCTGTTTATGATGAAACGATAGACCATATCATCGGTATTCTGCATTTAAAGGATGTGATGCGGATGCAGATGAATGAAAAGATGCGTACCCGCCCCATCGGCAAGATCAAAGGACTTTTGCGGGAACCTCTCTTTATTACGGAAAATCGAAAGATCAACGATCTTTTTCAGGTCATGCAAAAGGAAAAAATCCAGATGGTGATCGTGATTGATGAGTATGGACAGACAGCGGGACTGGTTGCGCTGGAGGATATCCTCGAAGAGATCGTCGGTAACATTCAGGATGAGTATGATGAAGAGGCAACCTACATCAGAGAGAGCGGGACGGATCACTATGTGATCGAGGGCATGATGCCTTTGGAAGAACTGGAAGAAAAGCTTCAGATATCCTTTGAGGATGAGCCTTTTGATACGGTTAACGGCTTTGTAATCTCCAGACTGGAGCATATCCCTGAAGAAGGAGAAGATTTTGAGTTTTCATACGGAGGCTATACGTTCCGCATCCTGGAGGTGAAGGATCGCATGATCCAGAGCGTGTCGGCGATGCGGGAAAAAGAGCCGGAAGCACAGAAAGAAACTGCGGAAATCAAAGAGAACGGAAAAAAGGCAGACACCGGGGAAACATAGAATATAAAAAGGAAATGGTAAAAAGAAAATACCCCGTAAAACCGGAAAAGTAACCATAAAAAGAGGATAGAACAGAAGAAAGGATGAGAGGACATGTCAGGACATTCAAAATTTGCAAACATCAAGCATAAAAAGGAGAAAAACGATGCGGCCAAGGGCAAGATATTTACCATCATCGGCAGAGAGATTGCCGTGGCGGTGAAGGATGGCGGCCCCGATCCCGCAAATAACTTTAAGCTGGCACAGGTCATTGCCAAGGCAAAAGCCAACAATATGCCAAACGATACTATCGAACGCGGGATCAAGAAGGCGGCGGGCGAGGGCGGCAACGTAGATTATAAGTATGTCACCTACGAGGGGTATGGCCCGAACGGTGTTGCTATTATTGTTGATGCTTTGACGGATAATATTAACCGCACAGCCGCTAATGTTAGAAGCGCCTTTACCAAAGGCAACGGCAGCATCGGCACCCAGGGCTGTGTATCCTTCATGTTTGATAAAAAAGGCCTCATTATCGTCGATAAGGAAGAATGCGAGATGGAGGCAGATGATCTGATGATGACTGCATTGGATGCGGGGGCGGAGGACTTCTCTGAGGAAGAGGACAGCTATGAGATTTACACGGATCCGGATCAGTGGAGCGAGGTGGATGAGGCCTTAAAAGCGGCGGGGATTACACCGATTTCCTCCGAAGTGACCATGATTCCCCAGACTTGGGTGGAGCTTACCGACGAGGGAGCAATCAAGAATCTGCAGAGGACGCTCGATCTTCTGGAAGATGACGACGACGTGCAGGCGGTTTACCACAACTGGGACGAATAAAGGAGAGAAATGATGAAGAAGGAAACAATTTGCATCCAGTCGGGATGGAAGCCGAAGAACGGGGAACCGCGTGTACTTCCGATTTATCAGAGCACAACGTTTAAGTACGAGAATTCCGAGCAGATGGGAAGACTCTTTGACCTGGAGGAGAGCGGATACTTTTATTCCAGACTGCAGAACCCGACGAATGACTGTGTGGCGGCAAAAATCTGTGAACTGGAGGGCGGTGTGGCGGCCATGCTTACCTCCTCCGGACAGGCGGCAAACCACTATGCCGTTTTCAATATCTGTGAGGCCGGAGACCATGTAGTGATGAGCTCCACCGTCTACGGCGGCAGCTTTAATCTGCTCACCTGTACCATGAAGAAGATGGGCATTGAATGCACCGTGGTGGATCCCGATGCTTCCGAGGAGGAGCTTAACAAGGCGTTTCGGGAAAATACGAAGTGTGTGTTTGCGGAAACCATCGCAAACCCTGCGTTGGTGGTTCTTGATATCGAAAAATTTGCCGGATTGGCGCACGCGCACCAGGTGCCGCTGATCGTGGACAATACCTTTGCCACGCCCATAAACTGCAATCCTTTTTTGTGGGGAGCGGATATCGTGACACATTCTACCACAAAATACATGGACGGACATGCCATGGCCGTAGGCGGGTGTATTGTTGATTCCGGCAATTTTGACTGGACGGCTTACCCGGACAAGTTCCCGGGGTTGTGTACGCCGGATGAGTCTTACCACGGCATTGTGTACACGGAAAAGTTCGGCAAGGCAGCCTATATCACAAAGGCAACCAGCCAGCTGATGCGGGATCTGGGGTCCATTCAGTCGCCGCAGAACGCCTTTCTTTTGAATGTAGGACTGGAAACACTCCCCCTGCGGATGGAAAGGCATTGTTATAATGCCCTAAAGTGTGCGGAATATCTGGAGGCAAACGAGAAGGTGGCCTGGGTAAATTATCCCGGACTGCCCGGAAACAAGTATTTTGCGCTGGCAAAAAAATATATGCCAAAAGGTACCTGCGGGGTGATTTCCTTTGGCTTAAAGGGCGGCAGGGAGGCAGCTGCAAAGATGATGGATCATCTGCAGCTTGCCGCGATCGTAACCCATGTGGCGGATGCCCGCACGAGCGTTTTGCATCCTGCGAGCCATACCCACAGACAGATGAACGACGAACAGTTAAAAGAGGCGGGTGTCGCGCCTGATCTCATCAGACTCTCCGTGGGCATTGAACATATTGACGATATTATTGCGGATCTTGCGCAGGCAATTTCAGCCGTATAGAACGCATAGAAAAGGATAAAATTATGACCTATCGGAAAACCCTGTTCAGTTATGCGATCTGGTTTCTTTACACCGGCCTTTGCATCATACTGTTGGCTTTCGCCGGCTATTCCGTCTACAGTGTTTATGTGAAGGCGGCACCCGCAAAACTGGGTGTTTTACTTGTTTTTCCGTTGCTGGTGTGTATCTATTTGGCACTCAGACAGGGTGCTCTGGCAATCAGGAGAAGGCAAAGCCTCTCACTCCACAGCAGGCAGATGATAGAGGCACTCTGTGTATCGGTAGCCTTTGTATTCGGTTTTCTGGCAAGGCTCGGTATGTTTCGCTATGCGCAGGCGCTTCTGACATCGGGGGATACACTGACCGGAAGCTATATGGAAAAAGCCTTTGTGCGGGCGGGAGAGAGTGTTGAACCAATCGCGCATGGGGTCAGTTATCTTTATGTGCTTATGCTTTCCGGAGTATTTTCTTTCTTGGGAAACAGTGCAGGGGCAGCCATGCTTTTACAGATTGTGCTGCAGCTTTTGACCATGCTTTTGGGATACTTTATTATGAAGGCGGCTGCCGGTCGGTTTGCTGCCTGTCTGACGATTCTTTTCCTGGCGTTTTCTCCCGTGTATTTGGAAAGAATCGCAGTGATTGATCCGGAATGTCTTTTTCTTTTTCTGTATCTGTTCGGTTTGTTAATCGCGGTGCTTTATGTCAGGGCGGTACTGACGGACAGCCCTTTGTGGAAGCAGATATTTATGGCGGCGCTTCCGGGTGTCGTGATTGGTATTCTGGCCTTTTTTGAGCTGTCTGCAGTGACAATTCTCTTCTTTTTGGCGGTACTTTTTGTGGGAAAGAGAGAAAATTTACAGGCGGACGGCCGTGGAAAAGACATTCTGCGTCTTTTCGTGGCAGCCTTTTCTTGTGCTGCGGCATTTTTTCTCTTGATCGGTGCAGATGCTGCCGTAAGCGGTATCTCTTTGGGAAAAAGCCTGTATGTCTGGGCTTACCCTTATTTACAGACAGGCGGTCCGGTGATTCGCTTGGGCGAATTGTACGGGAACGTCCCATTTTGCTGCTTTTTGTTTTTGCCGTCCGCTTTTTTGGTGTTTGAATTTTTCAGAAACGGTAGGGAGCAGGATTATACGCCCTGGCTGTTTTTCTGCATTCTCTTTACGCCGTTTCTTATTTGGGAATTCTGGACGGTAAAGCTCTCCGGCCTGGCGCTCATTTTTTGGAGCATGACGGCGGTTTTCGGTATCAAAAACTGTCTGTTTGGCGGGGCGGCTGAAGTGATGCAGGCAAAGATTGAACAGATCAATGCGGCAGCCGGGCACGTTCCGGTGTCGGAGACGATAGCAGCGGCCGGGTCCGTTCCGTTGTCGGAGACGATAGCAGCGGCCGGACGTATTCCTGCGTCGGAATCTGTTTCCGCGTCAGCGGAGCCTGTGACAGATGCTTTGCCACAAAAACCGCGCTTTCTTGAAAATCCGCTGCCTCTGCCGAAGAAGCATGTCAAAAAAGAAATGGATTACGACTATACTGTTGCGCCTGAAATGATGCACTTTGATTTGGAACCTGCGGATGGGGATGATTTTACAGTGTAAAACTGCATAGTTTTTTCCAAAACAGCGATACTAGAATATAGAAAAATATTTAGGAAGGAACCCATATCAGGGTTCTTTTCCTTATGTTGTGACGGAGGTATGGCTTGTTATGGGAAATCAAAAGGACAGTAAGAATAAAGGAGAACGAAACAAGGATGAGAACGAGAAGGAAAAAAAGCGGGAGAATGAAAAGCAGAAGGATGAACGTGTCGAAAAGATAGGCCAGATGACGTTAGATGAGAACAGGGAGCATCACAAGATCCATCTGCTCACCATCATCGGCGAGGTGGAGGGTCACGATAACCTGAACAGCAACGCAAAGACCACAAAATATGAGCACATCCTGCCGCAGCTTGCGGCAATCGAGGACAGCAGCGAGGTAGACGGGGTACTGATCCTGTTAAACACCATGGGCGGTGATGTGGAGGCGGGGCTTGCCATTGCGGAGATGATTGCTTCTTTAAGCAAACCAACAGTCTCTTTAGTGCTGGGCGGAAGTCATTCCATCGGCGTACCGATTGCGGTGAGTACGGATTACTCCTACATTGTGCCGACAGGCACCATGGTGATTCATCCGGTACGCTTAAGCGGCATGGTAATCGGGGTCCAGCAGACCTTCGATTATTTCAAGCAGATACAGAACCGCATCACGGGCTTTGTCTGCAGTCATTGCAGGATTCCGAAACCAAGGCTTGAAGAACTGATGATGGAGACCGGAATGCTCACTAAGGATGTCGGCACCGTGTTAGTGGGACGGGAGGCCGTGGATGAGGGTATCATCTGTGAGGTGGGCGGTATCAGGGACGCCATTGGGAAACTGCATGATATGGTAGATAAGCAAAAGGAAGGCACAAAATAAAGGATGACAACCCCATAGGAAGATGCTATACTGGAATAGATATCTTTTGGACACGGGTAGGAGGCAGTCATGGCGGGTCAGGGTACGAAAGGGTCGTCTGCGAGAAAAAAGAATACGAGTACTAACCGGAGCAGAACCGCAGACAGCCGGGCAAACACCAGGAAAAGGCAGCCGGATCCGCCCATGGATATGGCAATCCGCAATGAGATTCTGCTTTTTGTGCTGGCGGCCGTTGCCATCATCCTCTTTCTTTGTAATTTCGGCGTGATCGGGACGGTTGGGAATGCCATCAGCAGTGTGATGTTTGGTCTGTTTGGTCTGTTGGCTTATGTTGCGCCCCTCCTTATTTTTTTGATGATAGCATTTGCTGTCTCAAATATGGGGAATCATATTGCCACCAGGAAGCTGATTGCAGGAGCCGTATTTTTGGTGCTGCTGGGCATTATTTTTGAATTTTTTAGTGCAAACCCCGCTGAGGCAGAAACTTATCAGATTGCGGAGATCTACCGCCGCTGCAGCGAGGGCAAACAGGGCGGTGGTGTACTTTCGGGGTCACTTGCTTATCTTTCCTGTAAATTTCTTGATACGGTCGGTACCGTGCTCTTAGTTTTGGTGCTGGGCGTTGTCTGTCTGGTCATCGTTACAGAGAAATCTCTGATCGGCGGTATGGCGGCGGGCGGTAAACGGGTCTAC
Source organism: Lachnospiraceae bacterium UBA7054 (assembly GCA_002492725.1). Lineage (GTDB taxonomy): Bacteria > Bacillota > Clostridia > Lachnospirales > Lachnospiraceae > UBA3282. The sequence continues at coordinate 59,345 of DLAF01000037.1, read as the reverse complement.
GAGCGATCCAGAGAGGACGCCGCCTGGCGCAGACAGCGGGCGGATGAACGCCGCAGGGAGCAGGCGTTAAAGCGCGAGGAGAGCGAAAAAGAGCGGCGGGCCAGGGAGGAAGAACAGGAGAACGAAAAGCTTCTGCGCATGGATAAAAAAGTCTCCGGCGTGATGTTGGATACTGCACTCGGACGGGAGGAGGAAAGGGCAAAAGAAGAAAAAATACGGGATGATATCCATGAGATCATCCTGAATGACGAAGATGCGGATGACGAGATGGAGGAGGCGGTGTCAGACAGTTTGCCAAGACGTTCGTCTCACCATTACATAGAACCGGAAGCGGATGAGAGAAATGAGATTATTGTAGAAGACGAGGCGGAGATTTTGCCGGAGCGTCCCATGGATTCCTGGCAGCCCATGACGGGCAATCAGATGAAGCCGTCTTCCGGACGGCAGCGGGCTGTTGCGGTAAGAAAGCCGCAGCCGGAGGAAAAAAGCGGCGTGAGCGCAAGAACAAAGGGCGGAAGAGATACCTATCGCTTTCCGGGGACGGATCTTTTGGATGCCGGAAGGGGGAAAAAAGGGAAAGATTCCGACAGGGAACTTGAGGAGACGGCGCACCGCCTGGAACAGATCCTTTCCGATTTCGGCGTGAAGGTAACCGTTACGCAGTACAGCAGAGGGCCGTCCGTGACCCGTTATGAGCTGCAGCCGGAGCAGGGTGTAAAAGTCAGTAAGATTGTGGGACTTACCGACGATATCAAGCTGAATCTGGCAGCTACGGATATTCGTATCGAAGCGCCCATTCCGGGGAAGGCAGCTGTCGGCATCGAGGTGCCGAACAAGGAAAATACGGTGGTGCCGTTCCGTGATCTCGTAGAGTCTTCGGAGTTTAAGCAGTTTCAAGCCAATCTGGTCTTTACGGTGGGAAAGGATATCGGCGGTAAGATTGTGCTTGCTGATATCGCAAAGATGCCGCATCTATTGATTGCGGGCGCGACAGGATCGGGAAAGTCCGTCTGTATCAACACGATCATTATGGGTATTTTGTTTAAGGCGCATCCGGACGATGTGAAGATCATTATGATCGATCCGAAGGTCGTGGAGCTTAGTGTCTATAACGGTATTCCACATCTGCTTTTGCCTGTGGTGACAGACCCGAAGAAGGCGGCTGCGGCCCTGCACTGGGGGGTAGCCGAGATGACGGAACGATATAAGAAATTTGCCGATCTCAACGTGCGCGATCTGAAAGGTTATAACAAAAAGGCGGAAAGCATGAAAGCGTCGGGAGATCCCAATGCACCAGATAAGCTTCCCCAGATTCTCATTATCGTGGATGAGCTGGCGGATTTGATGATGGTATCACCGGGAGAGGTGGAGGAGTCTATCTGCCGTCTGGCGCAGCTTGCCAGGGCCTGCGGTATCCATCTGATCATTGCAACCCAGAGGCCTTCCGTAGATGTGATCACGGGCCTGATCAAGGCGAATATGCCAAGCCGCGTGGCCTTTGCGGTCTCAAGCGGTGTGGATTCCCGCACGATTCTGGATATGGTGGGTGCGGAAAAACTTTTGGGGAAGGGAGACATGCTCTTTTATCCGCAGGGCTACCCCAAACCCTCCCGCATTCAGGGACCTTTTGTCTCGGACGACGAGGTCTCCAGGGTTGTGGAATTTTTAAAGAATTATGTGCCTGAAAGCACAGGCAGCGATGAGGTGGAAGAGCAGATCAACAATCTTTCTGTTGAGGTATCTGCGGCGGGCGGCGGTGTTTCCGTGGAAGGCGGCGACGGGTATGACGAGTATTTTGCGGAGGCCGGGCGATTCATTATCGAAAAGGACAAGGCTTCCATCGGTATGCTGCAACGCATGTTCAAAATCGGCTTTAACCGGGCGGCCCGCATTATGGATCAGCTTGCGGAGGCAGGCGTTGTCGGCGAGGAGGAGGGCACCAAGCCCAGAAAGATTTTGATGAGCGCGTCAGAATTTGAACAAATGCTTGGAGGAGATTATGAAAACTGATATTGAAATTGCGCAGGCGGCTGAGCTTCTTCCCATTACACAGATAGCGGAAACAATCGGTATCGGGGCAGATGATTTGGAGGTTTACGGAAAATATAAAGCGAAGCTGTCCGAGGAGTACATAGACAGGATCAAAAAAAATCCGCAGGGTCGGCTGATTTTGGTGACGGCCATCAATCCAACTCCGGCCGGAGAGGGAAAGACGACCATCACGGTCGGTCTGGGGCAGGCGTTTGCAAAACTTGGGAAGAAGGCAGTGATCGCATTGCGGGAGCCGTCGCTTGGCCCCTGCTTTGGCATTAAGGGCGGCGCGGCGGGCGGCGGTTATTCGCAGGTTGTGCCGATGGAGGACTTAAATCTTCACTTTACGGGAGATTTTCATGCAATCACCTCTGCCAACAATCTGCTGGCAGCTCTTTTGGATAATCATATCCAGCAGGGAAATCTTTTGCGCATTGATACCAGACAGATTATCTGGAAACGCTGCCTCGATATGAATGACAGGGTGCTTCGCAATATTGTGGTGGGACTTGGCGGCAAGACGGACGGCATGGTACGGGAGGATCATTTTGTGATCACGGTAGCGTCGGAGATCATGGCAATCCTCTGTCTGGCTTCTGATTTCCGGGATTTGAAGGAGCGGCTTGCCCGCATCATCGTAGCTTACAACGACAGCGGTGAACCGGTGACGGCAGGTGACTTACAGGCAGTGGGCGCGATGGCGGCTCTCTTAAAAGATGCCATGAAGCCGAATCTGATCCAGACGCTGGAGCATACGCCGGCGCTGGTGCACGGCGGACCTTTTGCAAATATCGCCCACGGCTGTAATTCCGTGATGGCTACGCGGACGGCGCTTAAAATGGCGGATTATGTGATCACGGAAGCAGGATTCGGCGCCGATTTGGGGGCTGAGAAATTTTTTGACATCAAGTGCCGTATGGCGGACTTAAAGCCGGAGGCAGTGGTGCTGGTCGCTACCGTAAGAGCCTTAAAATACAACGGCGGTGTGGCAAAGGAAGAGCTTTCGCGCAAGGACTTAAAGGCATTACAGGCGGGAATCGTAAATCTGGAAAAGCATATCGAGAATATTCACAAGTACGGGGTGCCGATTGTGGTAGCACTCAATGCGTTCGATTCGGATACCCCGGAGGAGATCGACTATGTGAGACATTTCTGTGAAGACAGAGAATGCGCCTTTGCGCTCTCCGAAGTTTGGGAGAAGGGCGGAGAAGGCGGCATCGCGCTGGCAGAAAAAGTCCTTGATACGCTGGAGAAAAAGGAAAGCTATTTTGCACCGCTTTATGAGGACGATCTTTCTTTGACGGAAAAGATTCAGACCGTGGCGTCGGAGATTTACGGCGCCGGCAGCGTGACCTACACGGCGGCTGCAAAGAGACAGATTGAGAGACTGACCAGAGAGGGCTTTGGGAAACTGCCCGTCTGTATCGCAAAGACGCAGTATTCCCTGTCAGATGATCCCAAGCTTTTGGGGCGGCCCGTGGGGTTTGAGATGCATGTGCGGGAGGCTTATGTCTCTGCGGGTGCAGGCTTTGTGGTGGTGCTGACAGGCGATGTGATGACTATGCCGGGGCTTCCGAAGAATCCGGCGGCCTATCGGATCGATGTGGACGATGAGGGCAGGATTGTGGGACTATTCTAATGTGAGAAGAACTTCTAATCGCTCACAACAGAGGCTGTTTCGCGAAGAAGTTTTAAGTCTCACATAGGAGAAATGCCAAAATGCGGCATTCTCCGCATAAATTTGGGATATGAAAAAGAAAGGATGTGGGAAAATGCCGCAGATTATTGACGGAAAAGCCATTTCGGCGCAGATAAAGGATGAGGTGAAAGAAAAGGTCGCGGCCTTAAAGGCAGAGGGAAAGAACGTGTGCCTGGCTGTGATCCAGGTGGGAGCCGACCCTGCTTCCAGCGTTTACGTGGGTAATAAAAAGAAGGCCTGCGCTTATGTGGGAATCGAATCCCTTGCCTATGAACTGCCGGAAGAAACAACGCAGGAGGCACTTTTGGACCTGATTGCGGATTTGAATCAGAAGGATGCGGTAAACGGTATCCTGGTACAGCTCCCGCTGCCTCGGCATATCGATGAGGATGCGGTGATCCGTGCCATTGATCCGAAGAAGGATGTGGATGGGTTTCATCCGCAGAGCGTGGGTGCACTCTGTATCGGCCAGCCGGGCTTTGTCTCCTGTACGCCGGCAGGCGTTATAGAGCTTTTGAAGCGTTCGGGGGTAGAGATTGCGGGGAAGGAGTGCGTGGTGATCGGCAGGAGCAATATTGTCGGAAAGCCCATGGCGATCCTCCTGCTCAGAGAGAACGGTACGGTGACGGTAGCGCATTCCCGAACAAAGAATCTGGAGGAAGTGACGAAACGCGCCGATATCCTGGTCGTGGCAGTCGGGAAACCGAAAATGATCACGAGAGCGTATGTGAAAGAGGGGGCAGTGGTGATCGATGTGGGAATCCATCGTAACGAGACGGGTAAGCTCTGCGGCGATGTGGATTTTGAGGATGTGGCGCCTGTAAGCAGTGCAATCACGCCTGTCCCGGGCGGCGTCGGTCCCATGACCATTGCCATGCTTATGTATAATTGCGTTCGTTCTTTGGAACTTACGTAAGACCGGAAGCGGTCATTTAGAGAGGAGCGGCCTATGAAGTGCCCTCATTGCGGACAGGAAATGCCGGACGGACACCTTCTCTGTGATCATTGTGGGGAAGAGATACAGATCGTTCCGGATTTCGAACCGGAAATTGAATCGGAAATGGAAAACAGCATAACGGAAACCCTCTCTGCTCTGGCCTCCATACAGGGAGAAGAGACGAAAAAAGAAAAGACGCGGGAAGATACGGATCCGATGGAGGAAATTTCGGAAGAGAAAGCGGCGTTCGCAGCAATAAAGAGCTGGAGACCGCAGATCATTTTGGGTCTTGTAATCCTTTTTGTGGTTGCCCTGGTATCTTATGCTCTTTACGCCTACCATGTTCATACAGTGGATTATCAGATCAGCAGGGCGCGGGCTTATGCGGACAAGGGCTCTTATCAGCAGGCCATTGCCTGTCTGGAGACCGCGCATAAGGATCATCCTGAGGTGGCGGAGATTCTCTTCCTGGAGGCGGATTATTACTATTTGCAGCAGATGGATGCCTATGCGCTTTCAGCCCTTATGCGAATCGTTGATAACGGACAAAGCGTTCCTTACTCCGCGGAAGACGTGGAGGAGGCCTATGGCAAGATTGTTACCATCTATGCCAATCAGGAAGAATATGCACAAATCAATGAGCTATTAAAGAGCTGTGACAATGAGCGTGTGGTGAACCGTTTTCAGAGCTATCTGGCAATGGAACCGGAATTCAGTTATGTGGAGGGAAATTACGCAGAGGTGATCCCTCTGAAACTGAGCTCCAACACGGCCGGCACCATCTATTATACGATGGACGGTTCAAAGCCTGATCGGAACAGTCAGGTCTATACAGCCCCTCTCTTTCTGGAGACCGGAGAATACACGATCAGCGCCTTTTTTGTCAATGACTACGGCATAGAGAGCGGTGTCGTTACCAAGACTTATGTGATCAATCTTACTGTGCCAAACGCCCCGGAAGTGGAGCTTTACAGTGGTGAATACACAGAGGCAACAATGATCGCCGTGGAGCCGGTTCCGGGATGTAAGACATTCTACACGACAGATGAGTCTGAACCGACGGCAGACAGTGTTCCTTATACGGGACCGATACCCATGCCGCTTGGAAAAACGCTGTTTAAGTTTGTCAATATCAGTGAAGAAGGAATTTCCAGTGAAGTGACGACCCGAACCTTTACTTTGAGACTGCGGGGGGCCATCCTTCCGTCGACTGCTGTGACCAATCTGGTCAATCGATTGGTGGAGACCGGGTATCTCGAGGATGCAAGCGGCAAAAACCCTCGCCAGAGTGGGAACCTGAGCTATCAGTTCAGCTCCGTTGTCAGGATAGGGGAAGATCAGGATTATTATACCATCAATGAGTATTACGACGACGGGGCCGGGATGCCCAGCCGTACGGATAAAGTATTTCTGGTGCAGGCATACACCGGAGAGACAGCACAGCTTGGCTATGACGAGGCGGGGGCATTCGTTGCGAATCCAATCTGATCTGCGGCATTGTAGCTATGTGCGAAAGTATGGAAGGAAAACCGTGGAATATATTTGTACTTGCAAAAGCAGGGAACTTTCGCTATTATGGAATAGTTCGAGAGGAGGAGTAAGATGTATAGGATTACCAAAGCAGAAAAACTTGCAGAGAATATTTATCTCATGGATGTGGAGGCAAAACGGGTGGCAAAGGCCTGTGAACCCGGTCAGTTCGTGATTGTCAGGATGGATGAGGCCGGCGAGCGGATCCCTTTGACCATCTGTGATTATGACAGGGAAAAAGGCACTGTTACCATCGTTTTTCAGGTGGTGGGTGCAGCTACGGAGCTGATGCGCCATTTAAAGACGGGCGATGCCTTTCATGATTTTGTGGGGCCATTGGGCTGCCCTTCCGAGTTGATCCACGAGGAGAAGGAAGCCCTGAAAAAGAAACGGATCCTTTTTGTGGCGGGGGGACTTGGCACGGCGCCGGTTTATCCGCAGGTAAAATGGCTGCATGAGCAGGGAATCGCTGCGGACGTGATCGTGGGTGCAAAGACGAAGGATCTGCTCATCATGGAGAAGGAGATGGGGGCGGTGGCAGGCAATCTCTATGTGACCACCGACGACGGCTCCTACGGCAGGAGCGGCATGGTGACGAAGGTGATCGAGGATTTGATCGAGAGCGAAGGAAAGCAGTATGATCTCTGCGTTGCCATCGGTCCGATGATCATGATGAAATTTGTCTGTCTGACGACCAAAAAATATGATCTGCCCACTGTCGTCAGCATGAATCCCATCATGGTAGACGGCACGGGGATGTGCGGTGCCTGTCGCCTGACGGTGGATGGTGAGGTGAAGTTTGCCTGCGTGGACGGACCGGAGTTTGACGGCCATAAGGTAGATTTTGATCAGGCCATGAAGCGCCAGCAGATGTATAAGACAAAAGAGGGCAGGGACTTCTTAAGGGCCAAGGAGGGCGATACCCACCACGGCGGCTGCGGCAACTGCGCATCATAAGAGGAGGATAAAGGTAACTATGACGACAGATGTATTGAAAAAAGTTCCCGTCAGAGAACAGGACGCGAAACGGCGCGCGGCAAACTTCGAAGAGGTTTGTCTCGGTTATGATAAAGAAGAAGCCATGTGTGAGGCAACCCGCTGCATCAACTGCAAGAATGCGCAGTGTATCAAGGGCTGTCCCGTGGCAATCAATATTCCCGGTTTTATTGAGAAGGTGAAGGAAGGAGATATCGCAGCGGCCTATCAGGTCATCAGCGAGTCATCTGCGCTCCCTGCAGTCTGCGGCCGTGTCTGCCCGCAGGAGAGCCAGTGTGAGGGCAAGTGTATCCGCGGTATCAAGGGTGAACCGATTTCTATCGGTAAGCTGGAGCGTTTTGTTGCGGATTGGGCCAGAGAGAACGACATAAAGCCCGAAGGCGCGAAGGAGAAAAAAGGAAAGAAGGTAGCCGTTATCGGTTCCGGCCCCGCAGGACTGACCTGCGCAGGCGATTTGGCGAAGATGGGTTACGAAGTGACAATTTTCGAGGCTCTGCATGAGCCGGGCGGTGTGCTCGTCTATGGCATCCCCGAGTTTCGTCTGCCTAAAGAAGCAGTTGTTGCCAAAGAGATTGAGAATGTAAAAAGTCTCGGCGTCAAGATTGAGACCAACGTGGTGATTGGCAAATCCGTCACCATAGATGAATTGATGGAGGAGGAAGGATTTGATGCCGTGTTCATCGGCTCAGGCGCAGGGCTTCCGAAATTTATGGGTATTCCCGGGGAGCAGGCACTCGGTGTCTTTTCCGCGAACGAATATCTGACCAGAAGCAACCTGATGAAGGCCTTTGACGAAAACTCCAATACACCGATCATGCGTGGAAAGAAAGTGGCTGTGGTCGGCGGCGGAAACGTGGCTATGGATGCGGCGAGAACGGCACTTCGTCTGGGAGCGGAAGTACACATCGTCTACCGCAGGAGTGAGGAGGAGCTTCCCGCCCGTGTGGAGGAAGTACATCACGCAAAGGAGGAAGGGATCATCTTTGACCTTTTGACCAATCCTACGGAGATTCTGGCGGACGAAAACGGCTGGGTATCGGGCATTAAGTGTGTGCGCATGGAATTGGGCGAGCCGGATGCTTCCGGCAGACGTCGTCCGGTCGTGATTGAAGGATCTGAATTTACGATGGAAGTGGACACTGTGATCATGTCGCTTGGTACTTCCCCGAATCCGTTGATCTCTTCCACCACAAAAGGACTGGAGGTCAATAAATATAAGTGTATCGTGGCCGAGGAGGATTTCGGCGCGACCACAAAGGAGGGCGTCTTTGCCGGCGGCGACGCGGTGACGGGCGCGGCTACCGTGATTCTGGCCATGGGCGCCGGTAAAGCGGCAGCAAAGGGGATTGACCGATATCTTACCGAAAAATAAAAAATTCTGCCTGTCGAGAATCGGCGGGCAGTTTTCATTTAAACCGATTTTAATAAGAAATTCTTAATAAAGAATGCGTACAATCTTCACAAATGCCTGATATAATGGCAGAAAGTAAGAGAAAGGTATGTGGATTCCATGAAGTTAGATGAGTTTGAAAAGGAAATGGATAATGAAAAGGAACAGAGCGATGGCAAGGGAGGGGATGGCTCCTTTTTGCAGAGCGCTGTCACGACAAAGTTCCTTCTGGGGATCATAGCGGTTCTTCTCGTCTGCATTCTGATTCTATTGGGAGCTGTTTTTTTGCGCGGCAAAAAGGAGGATGCGGCAAATAAGGATCTTCAGCAGACCATAACGGATTACGCGAAGATGCAGCAGGAATTGGAGCAGCAGACGATTCAGGACGGAGATATTTCATCCAAGGAAAAAGAAGGAGCTGTTTCCGAAAAGGAGGATTCCGTACAGACGGCCCTCACAAAGGAACCTGTCGCAGAAGCTGCTGTGGAAGAGGAGGAACCGGTTTCCGAAACGGAGGAGCTGAAGGCGACGGTGGTGGATATCGAGGATGAGAGTGATGAGGCCTACACCAAGGAGTTTATCTTAAAGGAGGCCTATCCGCACTTTGAAGCCAACAACCAGGACGCTATCTGGGATCTTGCGCACTTAAAACGCTATGTAAAGCTTTCCAGAGGGCTTTTAGGCACCGGAGAATACTATTATCAGGGAGATGTAGACAGCGACGGCGCCCCTCACGGCACAGGGCTTGCAATCTATGAGCGAAACAGCTATTACTTTGGGGAGTGGAGCCATGGAAAAAAGAGCGGCAAGGGCACATGGTTTCGCTTCTATATCGGCCAGAAGAATAAGCAGAATGCCATGGGAGTCTATGTGTCTCACAGTTATGCCGGCGAGTGGGAAGACGACCTGCCAAACGGTGAGGGCGCAGAGCATTATGAAGTGGATATTTCCCAAATTGGTGATTCAAAAAAGCAGATACTGCAAAATGTAGTCGGAAATTTTACAAACGGTCTCTATGACGGAGAATTATTTGCCAATACCGTGGATGATACCGGTACGGTCAGAGAATGGGATGGCATTGCCAAAAACGGGATATTTACCCTGTGGCGGGATATAAGCGCCATTGGAGAGTGTGCAGTCTGGCGCAATAAGGACGACCATGACTGGTGCCTTGACATTGACAAGTCGGAGAATCGGAAACAAGGGATTCGGGAGCTGCTAAAATAGTTGCAATTTAGGTGTAATGAAGATACAATAAAAGCGTGAGATCATACGTCAGATAAAGGAGGGTGTGCATATGCCCGGTTATCAAAGCAGCGCAGCAAAAGCGGAGGACAACCGTTCGTCTGCCTACACGCTTTTAGGAGTCGGAGGAATTGGTTTTATCGCGGATATACTGGTCTTTTGCGATGTGATTCCTCTTTATCGAGGCGGCGGAATCAGCCGTTATCTGGTCTGCGGCGTGATGGGCGCCATGTTCCTCCTTTTTCTTGTATTTGGCTTTGTCTCTCTGCGGGATTCCAGGCGTTTTATGGTTAAGGCAAAATCGGAATCTTCCTTAAAGACAGAGATTGTCAGATGGTGTACGGAGAACCTTTCTGCCGCCGCCATTGACAGTCTGCTTGTCTCGGAAGATGAGGCTATAGATGCGCTTTCCGCCGAGGAAAAGTATTATCGGCGCACGGAAAAAATAAAAGCAATGATCGTGGATAAGTTTATGAATCTGGACGAAGCTTTTGTGGAAGCTTTTGTGGACGATTACTATCAGGAATTGTATGAAGATAACGGTACTCACAGTCGGTAAAATAAAAGAGAGTTTCTATCGGGAGGCGCTTTTGGAATATCAAAAACGCCTTTCCCGCTATTGCAGCCTGGAGATTAGGGAAGTGGACGATGAGCGTACGCCTGACAGGATCTCCGATACGGAAAGGGAGAATATCCTCAAAAAAGAGGGAGGGCGGCTCGAAAGACTGCTGCCCGAGGGCGCTTATGTCATCACACTGGAAATCGAGGGCCAAAGCTATACTTCGGAAGCGTTCGCACAAAAGATTGCGGATCTGGGACTGTGCGGGCAAAGTCACATTGTCTTCGTAATCGGCGGTTCGCTTGGTTTACATAACTCTATCAAGAAGCGTGCTGACCTTGCGGTCAGTTTTTCGAAAATGACCTTCCCGCACCAGTTGATGCGGGTTGTTTTGTTGGAGCAGATCTACAGGGCCTTCCGTATTATCCAGAGGGAACCCTATCATAAATAGCGGCCTGCCTGCATATCGTTTACTATGAGAAGAGAAGCGAAACGCCCTTTTATACGGTCAAAGGAACTGATCGTGGAATCCCTAAAGCTCCCAAAGGACACCATGCTTGGGGCTGCCATTGTTACCGTCACGGGAAATCGGGAAGCCCTTGTGGAAAATTATAAGGGGATCCTGGAATATACGACAGAGTCCATCGTCCTGCAGGGGAAAAATGCAAGGATCTGTTTTGAGGGAAAGAATCTCTCCATCGACTACTACACCAATGAAGACATGAAAATCAGCGGAAGGATTGATGCGCTCCGCTATCTTTAGAGCGTGCAGAGGGGATTTTATGCTTCATTGGATCCAGTATATCAGAGGCTATGTGACCATAAAAGTGTGGGGCTATTCCGTGGAACGTCTCTTAAACCTCTGCGGCAACCACGATATTCTGGTGTGGGAAATTGAGGATCACGGAGATTATCATACCATGCATATCAGCATAGAGGGGTTTTTTGCCCTGAAGCCGCTCTTAAAAAAAACGGGTACACGGGTGAAGGTCCTGCATCGGTACGGGGTACCTTTTTTTATGTCAAAAATGTTAGCCAGAAAGATCTTTGTAGCAGGGCTTGTCTGCTGTATCCTGTTCTGGTGTCTGACTTCCCGTTTTATCTGGGATATCAGAATCGAGGGCAATTTGTCCCTGACGGAGGATGTGCTGCTCGATTATCTGGAGGAGCGGGGAATCCATACCGCTATGAAAAAGAGCGACTTACAGATTGAATCGTTGGAACAGGCACTGCGGGAGGACTATGATCTGATCACATGGACGTCGGCCCAGCTTAAAGGAACCACTCTGCTCATACGCATCAAGGAGAACGATATGCCTGTCTATGAGGCCGAAGAGCAAAAAGAGAGCAGTCAGGGAATGGATCTTACGGCAACGCGGGACGGTGTAGTGACTTATATTATCACCAGAAAGGGGGTTCCGCTAGTGGCGCAGGGACAGAGCGTGAAAGCCGGTGATGTGCTGGTGAGCGGTGCAATCCCTGTTTATAACGAGGATACCACCGTCCGCAAATATCAGTTTGTGGAGGCAGATGCCGATATTATCCTGCGTTATGGAAAAAATATTACTCTGGAAGAAGCGGTTGCCTATGAGGAAAAAATTTATACGGGAGAAACCATAGGGATCCCCGTCTTTGGAGTCGGGGAGAAGGCGCTGACTTTCCGCTTTCCGGGAATCCCGTATGACTACTATGATATCAGCGAGGAGAAAAGTCAGGTCAAACTCCTGGATCACCTTTATCTGCCCTTATACTATGGGAAAAGGACGGTACAGGAGTATGAGATTGCTATCAAAAAACATACGGATGATGAGATGAAAGTGCTGCTGCAGGCGCGATGGGATAAAATTATCGAAACTTTAGAAGAAAAGGGGGTTCAAATTGCGAAAAAAAATGTTACAATAAAAAAGAATGAGGAAAAATGGGTCTTAACTGCCGGATTGCAGCTTGAGGAGGCTGCCGTAAAAAGGCGTCCGTCCCGCATTGTACAGACACCGCAGGAGGACGCATCTGAGCAGACGGCAGAATAGACTGCCGTCATTTGGAAAGGCGTGGCATGGAAGCATTTACCGTCAATATAGATGTGCCTGTAGAGCATATGCGGAATCTGTTTGGAGAATTTGACTCTCATATCAAAAAGATTGAGAAGCAGCTTCAGGTGGCGATTGTCGATCGGGACGGCGCGGTCCGTATCTCCGGGGAGCATGAAGCCGCAGAGCGTGCGGCGCGGATTGTGCAGGAGCTTTTGGCCTTGTCGAAAAGAGGCGCGGTTTTGGAGGAACAGAGTGTGGAATATGCGATAGAGCTTGGGAAAGAGCATAAAGAGGACATGCTTCTGGCCATGGACAGTGACTGTATCTGTCATACGGTAAACGGCAAGCCGATCAAGCCAAAGACACTGGGACAGAAACAGTATGTAGATGCCATGCGTGACCACATGATTGTATTCGGCATCGGCCCGGCCGGGACAGGTAAGACTTATCTGGCCATGGCTATGGCTGTGACCGCTTTTAAGAATAACGAAGTGAGCCGCATCATTCTCACGCGGCCGGCGATTGAAGCAGGAGAGAAGCTGGGCTTTCTTCCAGGGGATCTGCAAAGCAAGGTGGATCCTTATCTTCGGCCTCTCTATGATGCGCTCTACCAGATTATGGGGGCGGAGAGCTTCGCCAGAAACATGGAAAAAGGACTGATTGAAGTGGCGCCGCTTGCCTATATGCGCGGCCGCACCCTCGATAACGCATACATTATTCTGGATGAGGCACAGAATACGACATCTGCGCAGATGAAGATGTTTCTTACCAGGATCGGATTCGGCTCGAAAGTGGTGGTCACAGGTGACGCCTCTCAAAAGGATCTTGCACCGGATATGAAATCCGGTTTGGACGTGGCGTCGCGGGTGCTTGCGAAGATAGACGACATTGCTTTCTGCACGCTGGACAGCAGGGATGTGGTGCGTCACCCGCTGGTACAGAAAATCGTAAAGGCATATGATGACTACGAGGAAAGAGAAAAACGGCGCAGTGGACAAAAAACAGGAAACAGGAAACAGGAACGTGGAAAAAAATAATACCAATCAAAATAATAGTAATACGATCAGGAGAATTATCGTCTTTATGTTGATGTTTCCGGCCGCCGGCGTGATTGCCTGGCTGGGCAGTATGCTGTATCGGAGCCGGACAGAGATGATGATCCGCAACATCGTTATGGTTTTGGCAGGGACGGGGATTGTGATTTTCTCCTTCACATTTGGCGAGGACAGCGGTTTTTTTACCTATCGTAATGAAGGGCGTTACGGACGGTTTGCACTAACTTATTTAGCCAGTCTGACAGCATCGGTCTTTTTGCCGTATCTGCCGGTCACGGGATGGCCTTTCCTGGTTTTTTTTGTGATGCTTGGCATGTTCAGCAACGCGATGACGGGATTGGCGGCGGGAAGTCTTGCGCTGCTTTTGTCCGTGAATTTTGCAGGCTGTGATTATGCTGTCTTTTGGCTGTATTTTATCAGCGGCATGGCTGGCATTTTGATATTTTCCACGCTGGACGAGGACTTTAAGGTTGGGATTCCCATTATGATTTCTCTGCTGATCCTTACCCTGTCTTTGACGGCAAATGTGATTCTTTTCTCGAGGGATAAGCTTTCCATCGGCCAGTTTATGATTCCGGCCATCAATTTGATGGTCTGCTGTATCCTGCTGTTGGTCTGCCTTAAACTGGTAAGTTCTACGGTGATTCACAGATACCGTGACCGGTATATGGAAATCAACGACCCGGAATGTCCTTTGCTGGTTCAGCTTAAGGAGCTCTCAAAGGAAGAGTATTATCATGCGATCCACACAGCCTATCTGGGAGATAAGATTGCAAGGAATTTAGGGATGGACGACGCGGCGGTAAAGGCCTGTGGGTATTATCACAGGATTGGAAAGCTGAAGGGTGAAAATACCTGGGAGAATGTCTCCTCAATCTGCGATAAGTATCATTTCCCGCCCAAAACAAAACAGATTTTACGGGAGTATGTGGATCCGGATGCAAAGATGGTCTCCAAGGAGACGGTCGTGGTGCTTTTTGCGGACTGTATCGTTTCCTCCATTCTCTATCTGTTTGCCAAGGATCCCAAGGCGGAGCTGGATTATGCCAAGCTGATTGATACGGTCTTTCAAAAGAAATTTGAGACGGACGAGCTTTGGGGCAATGAGATTTCTTTGGCGCAGATCCACCAGATGAAAAAGATATTCATTCAGGAGAAGCTCTACTATGACTTTTTACGTTGAAAATGAGACAGAGAAAATCCTGCCCTTTTCGGCGGAGAAGATTTTGTCCGACGTGATGGAGGCAGTCCTTACCGTGGAAGGCTGTCCCTATGAGGCTTCGGTAAATCTTCTTTTGACGGACGGCGCGGGGATTTTAGAATACAATCGTAATTTCAGGAACACGGATGCGGAGACGGATGTGCTGTCTTTTCCTAATCTGGACTTTGAAAAACCCGGTGATTTTTCCGGTGTAGAGACAACTTATGCGGACTGTTTCGATCCTGACAGCGGCGAACTGCTTCTGGGAGATATCATTTTAAATCTTGAACGGATGGAAGCGCAGGCGAAAGAGTATGGGCACAGCGTACTGCGGGAATTTTCTTTCCTTCTGGCACACAGTCTCTATCACTTATGCGGTTACGATCATATGGAAGCGGGGGAGGCACGGCTGATGGAGGAAAAACAGGAGGCTGTTTTGCAAAAGCTCGGCATCACAAGAGACTGCCCCTGAGGGAAGAAACTGCAAATATGCTGCATGTGCAGAATGTACTGTATATTATAGTAAACGACATAACAAATTTCTGTTTCCGTCTCTTGTCGAAGCCATATACGAAAGCTACTACAAGGCCGAAAACGAAATGTTTAATGTTGTTAACTATAGAATGGATGAAATATGAGTGTACAATGGATTGTCGGAAATCTGAAAAACAGGATTGTCCTCTCGGCGGGACTTGTGTCTTATATCATGCTGTTCTTCCTGCGGATCCCGCTTTCTCGGGTGATAGGAGATGCAGGGGTTGGGCTTTTAGCGCCGGCCTTTGAGGTTTTTATATTGACTACATTGGTCGTTTCCTTTGCGATGTCACGATCCGTTTCGGGAATCATCCGTTACCGCGTAAAGCGGGAGCGCTTCCGCAATGCGCGCAAGGCCTTTCGGACTGCTTTTCTCATGAATTTGATCTTGGGCGGTCTGATGGCGCTTATTACCCTGTTCCTCTCCTTATGGATTGCTGATATCCTGGTTTTGGAACCGCTTTGCCGTATGGCGCTTCTTGCGGCTTCGCCGGCGATTTTTCTGGCATCGTTTGTGGGCGTTTTCAGGGGATATTTTAACGGCTATGGGATGAATGTCATCGTAGCACATTCCCAATACATCGAAAAGCTGTTCATGATCATCGGTGCGGTGTTTGCGGGCAGGGCTTTTTACGCTTACGGGGAGAAGGTAGCGGCCTTAAAGCACCTTGAGGCGCATGCCTATGCCTATGGCGCACTCGGTGCCATGCTGGGTGTGATGCTTTCACAGATCGTTGCCATACTGCATCTTCTGTTTTGCTATGTCATCTACGCAAGCGTTCTGAAAGGACGGCCGGGACAGGATAACAGCAGACGGGCGGAGACCCGCTTTGAACTGCAGCGCCTGCTGCTTGCAAATCTGGTTCCGCCTGCCCTGATCGCAGTCATTTCCAATCTCTATATCCTGGTTGACCAGCGCTTTTTGAATTACTGCCTGAACGTGACCGAACAGGGAGAAGTACGCACGGCGCAGTGGGGCTGCTATTACGGTAAGCTGGTTCCCCTTTTGGGAATGGGAGCTGCCTTTGCCTGCCTGTTCGTACACGGCCACATCGGAAAGATTGGCAGCGCCTACGAGCGTGAGGAATACCGCAATATGCGGGAACGGATCGGCAAGGTGATTCGGAATGCTTCCATAGCGGCCTTTCCGACAGCCATCTATCTGGCGGCTCTGGCAAAACCGTTTGCGTCCTGCTGCTATGGAAAGGCGACGGCTCAGGTATCCGTACTTGCGGGCTGGCTGCAAAAGGGTGCGGCGCTGATCGTACTGTTTGTCTTCTGCTTTCTGTTCGGGCAGCTTTTATACCAGCTTCATTTTGTGAAGGAGCTGCTTTTGACTTCGGCGGGTGCCTTTGTGGTGCATCTGCTTTTGGCCTGGTTTTTGCTGCGGAAGATGCACATGGGGATGGATGGACTGCTCTGCGCATTGATCCTCTTTTTTGGCGTTTATATGGTCTGTGCCTATGTCCTCTTAAACAGACATGTCAAATTTAAGATGGACTGGTTTTCGGGACTTGCATTTCCCTTTGCCGCGGCCGCAGTATCCGGCATTTTAGTCTATCTGATCGCCATGGCGCTTGCGGATTTGGCGGGGAATGCGCTTACCATTTTGATTGCGCTGTTGGTAGGACTGTTTTTCTATATTTTCCTGCTCATGCTTCTGCGGGTGATCGGGGAGGCGGAACTGCATGAGATACCACTTGGTTTTCTTTTCATTTTACTTGGCAGAAACATCGGTGTTTTATAAGTTAGATGCATAAAAGTTTGGAATCGGCTGATACTGATTACAGGAAATCCGACAAGAGAGGTCTAAAACGGAATGAAGCTTGTAAAACGTATCAGTCTTTTTATGGCTCTGTCTGTCGTCATGCTGGGACTTGGCGGCTATGGTGCGCTAAAGGCGGAAGATTTTTTTTATCCGAACCGCTATCATATCAGGAGTGCGGGAACATCTGCCTCAAACCCTAACAGGGTAAGCGGGGCAAGACCACAGGATGCGCAGCCGCTTTCCGTGGCGGATGAACCGGAGGAAGCGGATCCTGCGGGACAGGTCATTGAGGCAGCGGCCACACCGGAGCCGGTGGTGACGGCGGACACGCTCTATCTGGTGGAAAATGTGAACCTGACGAAGGGAACGGCGACACAGACGCAGGAGACGATGCCGGTGAAATATATCGGCCTTACCCGTGAGGAATTGCTGGAAGAGATGTCTTTTTACTGCGAGAATCCGCCTTTGACAGAGCTGGAGCAGGGATTTGAGACAGTGGAACTCACCGCTTTTTCGAAGGACAGGGTGGCTGTCTGCAAATATTACCGGGAAGAGGAACCGAAGCATTTTTATCTGAAGGTGGCGGATCACTTTATCATTGTCTGCGAGGAGGACGGACAGACCCTCTATATGAACACAGATATTTTACTCGAGCGCCTTCCCGATTCCCTGCAACGGGAAATCATGGCAGGGAAGCCCGTGGCCAGTGAAGAGGAGTTATATCTTTTTTTGGAGTCTTATTCGAGCTAGGAAGGGCGGAAGAGCGACAGGGATCATGCCGGCAGCGGCGACCGGCAGAAAGGAAAACGATGGGCAGTAAGATTGCAGTGATCGGCGGCGGTCCGGCAGGTATGACGGCGGCTATCCGTGCGGCTAAGGCCGGGGCCTTTGTCACACTCTACGAGGGAAACGACAGAGTGGGGAAAAAGATTCTCTCTACGGGAAACGGCAGATGCAATTTTTCCAATGAGCGGATGGGGGCGCAGTATTATCATGGCAGCGGCAAAGCATTAGCGAAACAGATCCTGGAATGTTTCGGAACAGACTGGACAATCGCTTTTTTTGAAGCGATTGGTATGCGCATCAAGAGCAGGGAGGGTTACCTGTATCCTGCAAGTGATCAGGCTTCTTGTGTGCTTGATCTTCTGCGATATGAACTTGACAGACAGCGCATCACGGTACATACGGGAAAGCGGATCGCTGAAGTCCGCCCACAGAACGGAAAATTTTTTCTCACACCCGATAAAACAGCTTACGATGCCGTGATTCTTGCCTGCGGAGGCTGTGCCGCGCCGGAGACAGGCTCAGACGGAAACGGCTTTACATTAGCAGAGCAGCTGGGGCATCTGATCGTGACACCCGTTCCTGCCTTATGTGCGCTTCGATGCAAAGAAACATTTTTCAAACAGGTGGCGGGAGTGCGATGTGATGCGAAGGTGACGCTTTTCGTAGAGGAAGAGGAGACGGCTTCTGAGCGGGGCGAACTCCAGCTTACGGATTACGGACTCTCCGGGATCCCGGTCTTCCAGATAAGCCGCCATGCCGCGAGAGCCCTGCAGGAGAAAAAGCGCGTGACGGCCCGCGTCTCTTTTCTGCCGGATTTTGACAGGGAGACCTGCAGGGATTATTTTCGAAAAAGACTTGCGGAAAGGCCTGAGGATGAGATGGCGGTATTCTTGACTGGAATAGTCAACAAAAAGATAACTCATCTCCTGTTAAAACTTGCGGGCATTCGGGAGAATGAGCGGGCAAAAGCAGTGGAAGCTGTGGCTTTTGAGCGTCTGTGCCGCCTTTATCTGGGCATTGAGACACAGATTACGGATACGAACGGCTTTGACAGGGCGCAGGTGTGTGCGGGCGGTGTGGACTGTAGCGAGGTGGCGGAAGATATGATGAGCAAGAAAATTCCGGGACTTTACTTTGCGGGTGAAATCCTCGACGTGGACGGGATCTGTGGCGGCTATAATCTGCAATGGGCCTTCGCGAGCGGCGCGGCGGCAGGGGAAGCGGCGGCTCTATCGAAAAGCGTTGGCATACGGAAGGAAGGGGGAGGCAGGAGGTCATGATACGCATCAGTCAGATCAAGATACCCGTTACGGGAAAAGAGACAGATACGCAGGTGCAAAGACAGCTGGCCGAACGGGCTGCAAAACTTCTGCGCACAGATCAGTCGGCCGTTCTTTCGCTTACCATCGTCAGACGATCCATCGATGCCAGGAAAAAACCCGACCTTTATTATGTATATACCGTGGATGTGAAGGTCGAAAACGAGGCGCAGCTTTTGAAGCGCTTTCGGGGAAAGGAAGGGCAGATCCGGGCGGTCAAAGAAAAGCCTTATCAGTTTGTGCAGCCCGGTGAAAAACAGCTTACGGCGCCTCCCATCATTATCGGCATGGGGCCGGCAGGCCTTTTTTGCGGTTATATGCTGGCAAAGGCAGGCTATCGGCCCATCCTTTTGGAACGGGGAAAAGAGGTACATAAACGGCTTGCCGATATAGAGCGTTTCTGGCGGGAAGGGGTTCTCGATCCTGCTTCCAACGTGCAGTTTGGAGAAGGCGGCGCGGGAACTTTTTCCGACGGAAAATTGACCACTACAGTCAAGGATTTTTGCGGCAGGCAGCGCGAGGTTTTGCGTATTTTTGTGGAGGCAGGTGCACCCGAAGCGATTCTCTATGACGCCAAACCCCACATCGGTACGGATGTTTTAGTCAAAGTGGTGGAAAATCTGCGAAAGCGGATCCTTGCCATGGGCGGGGAAATCCGGTTTGAGACGCAGGCGGAGGCACTTTTACTTAAGGATGGATGCGTTGTGGGGGTGACGGCAAACGGACAGCCTCTTTCCGGCAGCGCGGTGGTGCTGGCTATCGGACACAGTGCGAGAGACACCGTTCAGACGCTTCTATCCCAGCAGGTGCCTATGGAGGCCAAGGCTTTTGCGGTAGGACTTCGCATGGAGCACCCGAAAGAGATGATTGACCTTCTGCAATATGGAGAACAGGCTGCCTTTCTGTCTGCCGCACCTTACAGAGTGACGGCAAAGACAAGTTCCGGCAGAGGCGTCTATTCTTTTTGTATGTGTCCGGGCGGCTATGTGGTGAACGCCTCCTCAGAACCGGGAAGGACGGCGATAAACGGCATGAGTTACAGCGGTCGGGACGGCAAAAACAGCAACAGCGCGATGATCGTTACCGTGACACCGGAAGATTTCGGCGGTGAAGGGCCTCTTGCGGGCATTGCTTTTCAGAGGATGCTTGAAGAAAAGGCATATGAGATCGGCAAGGGAGCAGTACCCGTGGAGCGTTACGGTGCGTTTCGCACGGCCATCCGCGCCAGGATGCAGGACAGTGCTGCAGCGGAAATGCAAACAGGCGGCGCGGAAAACGCATGGATGTCGGGTGCGCAGACAGCAGGCGGGATGGAAGGTTCCCTGCGAAAGCGTTATCCTGCGTTTGCACCCGCCATCAAAGGAGCCTGGTGCTTCGCACCGGTGCATGATATCCTCCCCGATACGCTGAATCAGGCGCTTGTGGAAGGGATTGACTTAATTGGTCAAACCATGCCGGGGTTTGACGATGGGGACGCTTTTCTTTCCGGCGTTGAGAGCCGTACCTCCTCCCCGGTGCGGATCCTGCGGGATGAGACGGGGCAGTCCGCCATCCGCGGGCTATATCCCTGTGGAGAAGGTGCTGGCTATGCGGGCGGTATCACCTCGGCAGCCATGGACGGCATCCTGATTGCGGAGAAACTTGCATCAACTTATCATCCTGTGGTAAACTGTGGAAAGCAATGAGCAGTGAGCAATCGAGAAATAAATGCGGGGAAGCTCGAAGGTTTTTCGAGCTTGCAATGCGGAAATAAACTGCGGAAAAATATGAGGATTATATAAAATGGTAAACAGAAAAGCTTTATTGGAAAATAAGAAACGAATTGTGGTAAAGATCGGTTCCTCCTCCTTACAGCATAAGGAGACGGGTGATTTGGATTATACAAAGCTGGACGTGCTGGTGCGTGAACTTTGTAACTTAAGAAACATGGGAAAGGATGTGGTGCTTGTCACCTCCGGCGCGATCGCCGTGGGAGAGAAGGCCATTTTGCCAAACCGTGAGGAGGATAATCCCATTGCCGTTAAGCAGGCGTGTGCCGCGGTAGGACAGGCCAGACTGATGATGGTTTACCAGAAGATCTTTGCCGAGTACAATCAGGTGGCGGCTCAGATTTTGATGACGAAAAACACGATCGTGGATAATTTAAACCGCTACAACGCCCGAAACACCTTTGCGGAGCTGTTTAAACTGGGCGTGATTCCGATCGTGAATGAAAACGATACCATAGCGACTTACGAGATTGAAATCGGTGACAATGATACCCTTTCGGCAATTGTGGCCGCTTTGGTGGAGGCGGACGCGCTCCTTTTGCTGTCGGATATCGACGGCCTTTACACCGACGATCCCCGAACCAACCCGAATGTCAAGTATATTGAAGTGGTGGAGGAACTGACGGATGAGTTGATGAATATGGGCAAGGCGTCCACCGGAAGCAGTGTGGGCACCGGCGGTATGACCACCAAACTGCAGGCGGCTAAGATTGCCAGCAACACCGGGGTGGATATGGTGATTGCCAACAGTAAAGACATCAAGGTGATTCATAGAATCTTAAGCGGGCAGAATATCGGAACGCTGTTTTTGGCGCATAAGGATGAGGAATTTGATCTGCCGCTCTATGTGCAGCAGATGCACGCACATTAAGATGAAAAGAAGGTAACCGGCATATGAACGTAGAACAAATGACGGCGCGAATCAATGAATTATACCATAAATCCCAGGCGGAAGGACTGACTCCCGGGGAAAAGGAAGAGCAGGCGGCGCTGCGGCAGGCATATGTTGCCAATGTGCGCGCGAATCTGAAAGGGCAGCTTGACAATATTTCTATTGTTGAGAAAGACGGCAGCATTACGAAACTTAGTGAGAAGAAGCGGCATGGATGAGCGTGTGAAACGGGAAACTGTGCAAACGGAGAAAAAACAGGGAAGCGCGAAGTCTGCAACAGCAAATGAACAGGCGGCGGAAAAGAAACGATTTCGTGAGGCGGCTCTGGCAGCGAGGGACAGTCTGACGACAAAACAGCGCAGAGATTATAGTGAAATGATCATAAAAAATCTCACAACCCTGTCCTGTTATCAAGATGCGGCCGCAATCCTGACGTATATCAGTTTCCGCAGCGAAGTGGATACCTTTCATTTGCTGAAACGGGCATTTACGGATAAAAAGGCGGTATTTGCACCGAAGGTCATGGGGAAGGAAATGGCATTTTACCGCATTTTTTCTGTGGATGACCTCTCGACAGGCTATCGGGGGATTTTGGAGCCGGCAAACGGACAGTCGTTTTCCGAATGGAGTGCTGACTGCATGAGTCAATGCACTCTGATTTGTCTGCCGGGAGCGGCCTTTGACAGAGCCTGTCACAGGATTGGGTACGGCGGCGGTTTTTATGACAGATATTTGGAGGGATTGCAACAGGGCGGTGAACATGTCAATGCGGAGGCATGTTTGCAGGCGGATACGGATGCGGCTAAACAGCTGCGGATGAAATGTATGACGGTTGCGCTCGCGTACAGCTGTCAGATCTTTGATGAAATCCCCTGGGAGACACACGATATCCGCCCCGAACAGATTATCACGGAGACAGAGATCATCGGTTGAAAAAGGGAGTAAGGTTTGTAAATCTGCGCATAAAATCTGAAACAGAGATTATGGAGGAAAAGATACATGGAAACAGCGGGAATGACGGAAATCAACGAATATTTGGAATCCCTCGGGACAAAGGCGCAAGAAGCAAAGTCCGGTTTGCAGCGGCTTACCACGGAGGAGAAAAACAAGGCGCTTGCCGCATCGGCAGAGGCGCTCGTGAAAGCGACGGACAGACTTCTTGCGGCGAATGATAAAGATTACCAGAACGCGCAGAAGGATGGAATGGCACAAGGGCTGTTAGACCGCCTAAAACTGACGCCCCAAAGAATAGAAGCCATGGCGGAAGGATTGCGGCAGATCGCAGATCTGCCCGATCCTGTAGGAGAGCTCATGGAGGCATTTGACAGACCGAACGGGCTCCATATTGAAAAAGTGCGTGTGCCCATGGGAGTTATCGGTATTATCTGCGAAGCGAGACCCAATGTGACGGTGGATGCCTTCGGACTTGGTTTTAAGACGGGGAATGCCGTAATCTTAAAGGGCGGTACTGCTGCGTTTTATTCAAACAAAGCGATTACGGAGGTGATCAGAGAGGCTCTCGCCGTACAACGGATTGACGAGAACGCATTTCAACTTATTGAAAATAATGACAGGGCAGTGACTACCGCTTTTATGCGGTTGAAATCCCATGTGGATCTGCTGATTCCCCGAGGCGGTGCGGGTCTGATTCGTTCCGTGGTGGAGAACAGTACCATACCCGTAATTGAGACGGGCACGGGCAACTGCCATATCTTTGTGGATGAGACGGCAGACTTTGACAAGGCGATTCCTATTATCGTCAATGCGAAGACGCAGCGAATCGGTGTCTGCAACGCCTGCGAGTCATTGTTGATCCACGAGAAGATCGCAGACAGCTTTCTGCCCCTGTTAGGAGAGGCGCTTTTTGCAAAACAGGTGGAGATCCGGGGTGACGAGACAGTACTGAAAAAAATACCGGGAGCGCTTCCGGCAGCCGAGGAAGATTACGGAAGAGAATATCTTGATCTGATTGTCTCCGCAAAGACCGTTTCCTCTCTGGAGGAGGCTATCACGCACATTAACCGCTACAATACCGGGCACTCCGATGCCATTCTGACAGAAGATAAGAAGCGCGCGGAGAAATTTTTGCAGGAGGTGGACGCCGCCTGCGTCTATGTAAATGCTTCCACTCGGTTTACCGACGGTTTTGAATTCGGTTTTGGTGCGGAGATCGGCATCAGTACCCAGAAGCTCCACGCCAGAGGTCCGATGGGGCTTAAGGAGCTTACTTCTTACAAATACCAGATTACGGGGAATGGGCAGGTACGACCATAATTCATAGAAAATTTATTTTTTCTTATTTTATCTTTCACATTTTGGCATATTGTGATACAATTAATGCAAAACTGTCCCTTCATTTTTTTAGGGGGGGGGGTAAAACGGATAGGAATGGATAGGAGAAGGGAAAATGAAGAAACAGAAAAAACTAAGCGTTATGACACAGCTTGTTTTGCTGTGCGCGGTACCTATGGTTATCATGATGGTGTTTGTGACTGTGTATTCCATCAACACCATGAGAAAGATGACGCACGATGCCACCATGGAAGGTCTCGAAAATCTCTGTCAGAGTGTATTTGCGGCATACGATGCGCTGGACAGCGGCGCCTACCGTATGGAGGGGGATACACTCTACAAAGGCGACTACTGTATTTCGGAGAATGTGGATGTCATCGACAGCTTTGTGGAAGGAAGCGCCGCAGACGTGACCATTTTCTACGGAGATACCAGACGTGCTACGTCCCTGCGGGATAAGTCCACCGGAGAAAGGATTCTCGGCACGAAGGCGTCGGATGCCGTGATCAAGACTGTATTAAACGAGGGAAAGACTTACGAGACGGACAGTGTTGTTATAAACGGGGAGACTTATTATGCATTTTATATGCCTGCTAAAGATGATTCCGGTAAATGTGTTGGGATGGTCTTTGCAGGACAGCCTGCCACCGAGGCAAACAAGAGAATCAACCAGAGTTCTCTGCTGATTCTCGGCATTGCGGTTCTTATTCTTATTGCAGCGTTGATTGTCTGCGTTAAGATAGCGAGTGCAATTGCAAAAGTGATCATTCAAACGGAGGGACTCTTGTCCTCTCTGGCGGAAGGCAATTTGAATTTGGAAGTCAGCGAGAGAATCTTAAAGAGAACCGATGAGATCGGCGTAATGGGACATGCCGTACAGCGTCTCTTGGATGAGCTGAAGACGATCATTGGCGGTATCAAAAAGAATACCGATACCCTTATGCAGCAGGGCGATACATTGGAGGGCATGGCATCCCAGACTTCGTCTACCGCAGACGAGATCAGTACAGCAGTGGAAGATATCTCTAAGGGCGCCGTCTCCATGGCGGAAGATATTGAGTCCGCTACGGGGCAGATAGCCAATATGGGGGCCATTATTGAAAAGATTGTTGAGAGTGTCAAAGAACTTGATGACCTTTCCGGTCAAATGCACGTTGCGGATACAGAGTCTTCCCGTATTATCAATGAATTGAGTGAATCCAATGATAAGACCACGGAAGCAATCAAAAAGATTGAAGTTTCCGTACATACCACAAACGAGTCCGTAACCAGGATTCAGGATGCTGTCAACCTGATTGCATCCATTGCCAGCGAGACAAGCCTGCTTGCACTGAATGCAAGCATTGAAGCTGCCAGAGCGGGTGAAGCCGGCCGCGGTTTTGCCGTGGTGGCAACACAGATTTCCAAGCTGTCTGAGGATTCTGCGCAGTCCACAAAGACGATCGAGGATATTATTCACCAGTTGACTGCGGATTCCGAGGCATCTGTTCAGATCATGAACGAGGTAAACGAAATCATTCTGGAACAGCAAAAGAAACTGATACAGACGAAAGAGAAGTTTGGCGATGTAAGCCGCGGTATCGAAGATTCCAGAAAAGAATCCAATTTGATCAACGAGCAGGCCGGCGAGTGCGACGGCGAAAGAGGAAAAGTTGTGGATGTCATTCAAAACCTGTCTGCTGTATCACAGGAGAATGCAGCTTCTACCGAGGAAACTACTGCTTCCATGGAGGAGCTCAACGCAACTATCAATCTGCTTGCGGAGGCGGCAGGTGAGCTCAAGCAGATGGCGAAGATTTTGGAAGAAGAGGTTTCTTTCTTCAAGCTGTAAAGCGCAAGATAGCAAAAGATTGCAATTGGATAACCCATGGACTGTCAGAGAGCAGTCCGTGGGCTTTTTTTCTGTGCAAGTTTATGTTTTAAGGGTTGACGAAACGCTTCGAACTCATTACTATGGTTAAATGAGGGGATTTGTAACCATATTTGGAGGACTATATTTTGATAAAATATAAATTTTGGGGTATTTGCCTGTTTCTTGTTCTTGTGTTGTCGGCTTGTGGGGAAGACGATACGCTGGATGCATATCTGGAAGACATGAATACGTTTTTTTCGCGGGCGGCTGAATACAATGAAAAAATGAATGCCATTGACCGTGATTCAGACACTGCCATGGTAGAACTTCTTGGGTATCTGGATGCGCTGAAGGAAGATATTGCATGGATGGCGCAGCTTGAGGTGCCGGAACAGTTTTCCGCGGCGGAGAGCCTTGCCGATGAGGCGGCTGAAAATATGGACCAGGCCGTTTCCCTCTTTCACAAGGCGTGCGAAGGGGAGAAGTTTGATGACGCCACTGCGCAGGCGGCGATAGAATACTATAATCGCACCAACATCCGTATTCAGTATATCATTACGATTCTGCACGGGGAAATCCCCGAAGGGGAGGGTGTCACCTATATTGAAGAAAATTCTCTCCTCGGCGGCGGTTACCTGAATAAACAGGATGAGGACAGTGAAGACGACACAGGCAGTGAAGACGGAGCGTCCGGGCAGGAGACCGGGGAAGAGACAGAGGATAACTTTGACACGGACGATACGGTGTTTTATGAGGAGCCTTAATCGATGAACAGACAGGAATTTCAAGCTCTCATCAAAGAGAAACCGCTTTTTCTGGATGGAGCCACAGGCTCGAATCTGCAAAAGAAAGGGATGTCTGCGGGAGTTTGCCCGGAAAAATGGATTTTGGAGCATCGGGATATCATGATCGAGCTGCAAAGGCAGTTTGTGGATGCGGGAAGCAATATTGTTTATGCGCCGACTTTTACGGCCAACCGCATCAAACTTGCGGAGTATGGACTGGCGGGCGATATCGAAAAGATGAACCGGGAGCTCGTAGCGCTTTCGAAAGAAGCGGTGGGTGACCGGGCTTATGTGGCAGGTGACCTGACCATGACGGGAGAGCAGCTTGCTCCCATGGGAAAACTTTCCTTTGAAGAATTGATCGAAGTATACAAGGAACAGATCCGATATCTGGCAGATGCCGGAGTGGATCTTCTGGTGATAGAGACCATGATGAGCCTGCAGGAAACCAGAGCAGCGGTGATCGCAGCCAGGGAGGTCTGTGATTTGGCTGTGATGGCGACACTGACCTTTGAAACGGACGGCAGGACGCTTTTTGGCACGGATGCGGTCACGGCAGCTGTTGTGCTTGAGAGTCTGGGCGTGGCGGCTGTGGGAACGAACTGTTCCACGGGGCCTGATCAAATGGTGGAGACCGTGCGCGCCATGGCGCAGGCGACTTCGATACCCATTATTGCAAAACCAAACGCCGGGCTTCCCGCACTTGATGCGAAAGGAAATACGGTCTACGATATGGATGCCGAAACCTTTGGGAACGGTATGCGTGATCTTATTAGGGCTGGCGCTTCCATCATCGGCGGCTGCTGCGGCACTGACCCTGACTACATTCGGGCCGCAAAGGATGCGGTTGCCGGTATCCCTCTTTTACACCGCGAAAAGCTGAAACTGCGGTATCTGACCAGCGAAAGAAAGACGGTTGCTTTCGGTCTTAACGATCCTTTTCTGGTGGTGGGGGAGCGTATTAATCCCACCGGAAAGAAAAAGTTACAGGCAGCCCTCAAAGAGGGCTCCATGGAACTGGTTGCTTCCTTTGCGGAGGAGCAGGAAGCCTGCGGCGCGGCCATCCTTGACGTGAACATGGGTATGAGCGGCATTGACGAAAAAGCCATGATGCAGAAGGCAATCGAGACCGTAACCGCAGCCACAAGCCTGCCTCTGTCTCTTGATTCCAGCCATGTGGAGGTCC
Source organism: Lachnospiraceae bacterium UBA7054 (assembly GCA_002492725.1). GTDB lineage: Bacteria > Bacillota > Clostridia > Lachnospirales > Lachnospiraceae > UBA3282. Next base: position 31,489 of record DLAF01000037.1, on the reverse strand, counting down.
TGGAAGCGGCGCTTCGCATTTATCCCGGCAGAGCACTGGTCAATTCTGTCTCTGGAGAGAGCGAGAAACTTGAAAAACTGCTTCCCATAGTAAAGAAATACGGCGCGATGTTTATTCTGCTTCCGTTGTCGGATGCGGGATTGCCAAAAGACTTGACGGAAAAGATTGAAATCATTGAAAAGATAGAAAAAAAGGCTTACGGGCTCGGTTTTACGAAAGAAGATATCGTGGTAGACGGTCTGGTGGCTACCGTAGGTGCCAATAAAAAGGCAGCTTTGGAAACGCTTGAGACAATCCGCTACTGTAAGGAAAAAGGGCTTGCTACCATCTGCGGCCTGTCCAATATTTCCTTCGGTCTGCCGGAAAGAAGCTTTGTCAATACGGCTTTCCTTACAATGGCAATCATGGAAGGCCTGACCATGGCGATTGCCAATCCCTCTCAGGAGCTTCTGATGAGCTGCGCCTTTGCCTCCGACCTTTTGCTCAATAAGGAAGCGGCAGACGTCCGATATATTGAATTGATGGATGCAGTGCGGGTGAAACGGGAGGCGGCAGGAGAGAGCGCACCAAAAGAGACGGGTATCCGCTTAAATGCTCCCGTGAAAGAACAGGAAGCCTTGTCTTCTCGGGACAAACTCTACCGGGATGTCCTAAAAGGAAATCGGGAAGGTATCAAGACCGACACACAGAAAGCGCTTGATGAAGGCAACGGGGCAAAAGCGCTGCTTGACGAGGTGCTTCTGCCTGCCATCAATGAAGTGGGTGAGCTTTTTGATAAGGGCAAATATTTCCTGCCCCAGCTCATTGCCGGCGCGGAGGCCATGAAGACTGGCATTGAGTATATGGAACCGCTTTTGTTACAGGCAAATACCGATCAGGAGATGCCAACGGTGGTGATTGCCACGGTGGAGGGCGATATCCACGACATCGGCAAGAACCTCGTGGCGCTGATGCTGAAAAATTATGGCTTCCATGTGATCGACCTTGGCAAGGATGTGCCGAAAGAGACCATCATTGCGGAGGCAAAAAAGCATAACGCACAGGTGATTGCGCTCTCGGCTTTGATGACCACTACCATGCAGCAGATGCGCCATGTAATAGCGTATGCAAAACAACAACAGGTAAACGCAAAGATCATTGTCGGCGGTGCGGTCATAACACAGGAATATGCAGACGAGATCGGTGCGGACGGTTATTCCGAGGATGCGGCTGAGGCAGTGAAACTGACCAAACGCCTTTTGGGGATCAAATAAAAAGTGTCAGGATAAAAGAAAGGATCGAATATGATAGGAGCAGACGCAATCGTAAAATGTTTGGAAGCGGAGGATGTGCAATATGTGTTCGGTTATCCGGGCGTAGCCATCTGTCCCTTTTACAACAGTATTTTGGAATCGGATATTCAGACTATTTTGATCCGCACGGAGCAGAACGCAGCCCATGCGGCCAGCGGTCTTGCCAGAGTTTCCGGCAAGGTCGGCGTATGCGCGGTGACTTCCGGCCCCGGTGCGACCAATCTGATCACGGGCATCGCCACCGCTTTTGCGGACAGCATACCGCTCGTTTGCATTACGGGACAGGTAAACAGTGAGCTTCTGGGCTCAGACGTCTTTCAGGAGGCGGACATCACAGGAGCTGCGGAATCCTTTGTGAAATACAGCTATCTGGTGAAGGATGCTGCGGAGATTCCGCGCATTTTCAAGGAGGCCTTTCATCTGGCAAATACCGGGAGAAAGGGCCCGGTGCTGATCGATGTCCCCATCGACGTGCAGAATGCCCCCATCGCGAAATTTAAGTATCCCGAAGAAGTCAATATGCGCACCTACAAGCCTACCGTAAAAGGGAATATGGCACAGATCAAAAAGGTGGCAAAGGAGCTTTCCCGTGCGAAACGCCCATTGATCTGTGCTGGCGGCGGTGTGCTCTTAAGTCAGGCGGAAGGGGCACTCAGAGCCTTTTCAAAGAAATATCAGATTCCCGTGGTATCTACCATGATGGGGATCGGCGCCATGCCGACAAAGGATCCTCTGTATTATGGCATGGTCGGCAATAACGGAAAGCCTTTTGCAAATCGTGCCATGAACGATTCCGACCTTCTTTTGATGGTGGGTGCGAGAGTGGCGGATCGGGCGGTGAACCAGCCGGATCTGATTACGGAGAATAAAGTTCTCGTGCACATTGACGTGGATCCTGCGGAAATCGGAAAGAATGTAGGCCCCGCCATTCCATTGGTCGGGGACGCGAGACATATCTTTGAAGATCTGGAAACGGAGGAGTTTTCCTGCGACACGGCGGCGTGGTTGAAGACGCTTGACAATTATCGCGAGACCATGCAGCCCATTCGCAGGCCCAATGCTTCCTATGTGGATCCGGCAGCTTTTATCACGAAACTCTCCGAGGCCATGGAGGAGGATGCGGTCTATGTGGCGGATGTGGGACAGAACCAGATCTGGTCCTGCGGTTATCACATCGTGAAACAGGGACGCTTTTTAACAAGCGGCGGCATGGGTACTATGGGGTATTCCATTCCGGCGGCCATGGGCGCGAAACTGGCGGACAAAAAGCGTCAGGTGGTCGCAGTCTGCGGCGACGGCTCCTTCCAGATGTCCATGATGGAGCTTGCCACCATGCGGCAGTTTCACGTGCCGGTAAAGATCATTGTCCTTAAAAACAATTATCTGGGTATGGTGCGGGAATACCAGCATTACACCTATAAGGATCACTATTCCGTGGTCGATCTGTCGGGGAGTCCCGACTTGGAAAAACTGGCGTCTGCCTATGATCTGCGCTTTATGCGTCTTGAGAACATGACAGGTGCGGACGAAACAATCCGCAGTTTCCTGGAAAAGGATGAGTCTGTGCTTCTGGAATGCCTGATCGATCCGATGGATCTTGTAAAATAGCAACACGATGTGGAGGTTTTTTGCATGAAAAAAATATATTCCGTATTGGTAGAAAACAGATCGGGCGTGCTCTGTAAGGTGGCCGGCCTGTTTTCCAGAAGATGCTTTAACATTGATTCTCTGGCGGTGGGAGAGACGGAAGATACCACGGTTTCCCGCATGACCATTGTAAGTTCCGGAGACGAGCGCACCATCGAGCAGATTGAAAAGCAGCTCAATAAAAAGATTGATGTCATCAAAGTCAAGACCTTTGATGAGCCTGCCAGCGTGAGCCGTGAGCTGATGTTAATGAAAGTGAAATACAACAAAAACAACAGACGCGACATCATGGAAACCTGTCAGATCATGGGCGCGGATATCGTGGATATGTCAAAGAATATGATGATCATTCAGATCTGCGACGTGCCGGAGCGCGTAAAACTTCTGATCAGCATGATGAAGGGAATCAGTGTCGTGGAGCTGGCGCGGACGGGGACGCTGGCACTGCAGAAATGTCTGGAAGCGGAAGAGTAAGGGGCCTGAAGGTTCTAACATACAGCAGGAGAAAAAGAGAATGGACATGGAATCTAATAGAAATGACGGCAAACCATTCCTATCAATTCCGCAATGCGAAACTTGTGCAAATTTTTTAAACGGTGATTTATTACATTGTAAGTGTTTTGATTGGGAACTGCAATTTTGGGAGACTGAAAAGAAGGCAGAACCCGAAGAAAAAAAGCAAACGGAGCAGGAAACTTTCAATGCCGTTAATTTGAGGAAAAGCCGTAGATGGGTATGGTATTGTGCCATTGCAGCGGTGTCGCTTTTAATTGGATGCGCAGGATATGCCGCACATTGGTATGACAGCCAGCCGAGATTCCATGATTTGACCGTTGAACTGGGTACGGAAAGTATCAGTGTTGAGGCCTTTATGACAGAATTCGCAGATGCCAAAAATATTGGCATTGTTACTGATCTTTCCATGGTAGATATCAGTGTGGTGGGAAGCATTCCCTTGACGCTGAGAAGTGGACGCAAGGACGAAACTGTTACGCTGACCATAGAGGACACGACGCCCCCGAAAGCGGAATTTATTCCCTGCTTACAAAAGACACCTGATTATACGCCGGATCCCTATGATTTTGTGGCATCCTATTCTGATTTGTCGGATGTCACTGTTTATTTTGCGGAAGATGTGGAGATTACACAGGATTATACTGACCAAAATTTTACTGTGATAGTGGAAGATGCTTGCGGAAATGCTGTTTCCGGTTCGTGTACCCTCTCTATCATCTGGTTGAAAAGTGAATATACATTGGAACTTGGAACGTCCCTGCAAAAGGAAGACATCCTTTATTGTGCGGATTTAGACGGCAATCGAATCAGGCAGTACGATATTGATGTCATCAATCAATCTGGTGTAGGGGATTATACGGTTACCAGCCTTATGAAGGAAGACAGCTGTCAGGTGCATATCGTAGATACCATACCACCGGAGCTGTCGGTAACCGATATTTCCATTTATAAGGGAGAAAAGGTAACGGTAGACGATTTTGTAGCGTCTTGTTCTGATATTTCAGGAGAGGTAGAAGTACAGATGGTGACAGAGCCGGATGTGAATACTCTCGGCAAGCAGTCCATAACGATCGAAGCTAAGGATGGCAACGGGAATACCACTACTGCAACAGCCACATTAGCGGTAGTGCGGGATAAAAAACCGCCGGTCATCAAAGGACTCACGACCTTAAGCACAGCGAAAAATGCGATTCCCGACTATCTTGCAGGCGTCAGAGCAATCGATAGGGCGGATGGAGCCTGCGAAGTGACTTATGATGCCAGTGGCGTTGATCTTACCACCGCAGGAACCTATTATGTTACTTATACATCGAAAGACAAGGATGGGAACGTAGCTACATCCAGGCGGACGGTAGTGGTGGGGCATGATCAGGCGGATACGGACGCGCTGGTGGATTCCATCGCGGCAGGACTTGGCAATGATCCGGAAGCAATTAGAGACTATGTCCGTAATACCATTAAATACAGTCATAATGACGGCGGATCGGATCCGGTATGGTATGGGTTTACCAATAAGTCGGGAAATTGTCTGGTTCATGCCCTTTGTCTGCAGAGTCTTTTGACGAAAAAGGGGTATGAAACCCAATTGATCTGGGTGACCAATCGCTCCCATTACTGGCTGATCATTCATTTGAACGGGGTGTGGAGGCATATCGACGCAACACCGGGCAACTGGCACACGAAGTACAGCCTGATGACCGATGAGCAGAGATATTCCATATTACAGGGAAGGAACTGGGACCGATCTGCATGGCCGGCGTGTGAATAATACCATGATTGTAAATATGATAATCTTCTTTGTCGGACTGGCGGTTTATGCAGGGCATGGCATATCGGTCCTTTATCTGCTAGCCATGACCCTGTTAAGTTATCTGGCGGGTCTGGTGATTCCCAAATACCGTTTCGTCATGTGGGTCAGTGTGATTTTACAGGCATCTTTGCTTCTCTTGCTGCGCTTGCGGCATTTACTGCCATTTCCATCGCCTGCCGCGCCAATCGGTATTTCCTATTTTACGCTTCAAATCATAGCGTATCATGTGGATTTGTATCGGGATAATTATGCTCCGGAGAAAAATATTTTCAAGTTTGCCCTGTTTGTCACCTGGCTGCCCCATATGTTCATCGGGCCGATTGAGCCATACCCCAAGATGAAGGATGCGTTGAATGAAAGGCGCATCAGTGTGGATTCCTTTTGGAAGGGCGCCCTCCGCAGCCTGTGGGGCTTGTTTCAAAAGCTGGTGATTGCGGCAAGACTTGATGTGATTGTGTCGGCCGTTTCCGCAGACCCGGAACGATATAACGGTGCCTATGCCCTTACGGCAATGCTTTTTTATGCAGTGCAGCTTTATGCTGATTTTTCCGGAGGAATCGACATTGTCCTCGGCGTATCCCGGATGCTTGGCTTAAGAATGAGTGAAAATTTTGACATTCCTTACTTTTCAGAGTCTGTCTCAGAATTTTGGCGCCGCTGGCATATGACGCTTGGCAATTGGCTGCGGGATTATATCTATATTCCGCTGGGTGGCAGCCGCAAGGGAAGATTACATAAATTTTTCAATACCATGGTGACGTTTCTGGTCTCCGGGATCTGGCATGGAGGAAGGTATCTCCTTTGGGGATTGCTGCACGGGCTGCTCGTTTTCTATGGAGATAACTTAAAAACAAAGAACAGGGCCTGGAATCGGGTGGTCACATTTCTGCTTGTCAGCTTTTTGTGGTCATTTTTCATTTGGCCGGATACTGTTGTTGTATTACGGATAATAGCCTCAGTGTTTACTGTCTTTAATTACCCCGTCCTTCTTGCGGGGATCAGCGGCATGGGGCTTACCGCGGGAGACTGGATCGTGTTGGGCGCAGCCTGCTTGCTGCTTCTTTTCTATGACTGGAAAAGAGAGGATGTTAAGGCAAGACTCTGTATCATACCTCCTGCGGCAAAGGTTGGCGGGATTTGTCTGCTGACGCTTACCGTGCTTACTTTTGGCAGATATGGGATTGGTTTTTCAGCGTCAGAATTTATTTATAGCAGCTTTTAATATATGAGGCGGATTGAATGAAAAAGAGAAGAAATATTCTGTCCATAGGAGTTGTTCTGATTGCTTTTATCGTAGCGTTCCTGTTGATATCCAAGCTTCTTCAGCCGAAATACATGACGGAACTGGAGGAGGGCAGCTTTATTTCTGAGTACTATCGTGAAGCAGGGAATCATGATGTCATATTTCTTGGAGATTGTGAGGTATATGCAAATTATTCGCCGATGGAGCTGTATCGGGATTATGGGATCACGGCCTACATCAGAGGGACGCCCCAGCAGCTTGTATGGATGAGCTATTACATAGCAGAGGAAACTTTTCGGCAGGAGACACCGCGCGTGCTTGTATTTAACGTAAACGCAATGCGCTACTCCGAACCGGTCAGTGAGGCTTATAATCGTCTGACCATCGACAAAATGCGCTGGTCGGCCAGCAAGACAGGGATTATTTTGGCTTCCATGACGGAGGAAGAGCAGTTTCTTTCTTACGTGTTTCCTATTCTTCGCTATCATTCCCGCTTTGATCAATTGACGCAGGAGGATTTCACTTACCTCTTTCAGGTAAAGAACAATACGTTCAACGGATTTCAGCTTCACACGGAGGTTGAACCGGCAGGAGCGCTTCCGGTAAAAAGAGTTCTGGCAGATTACCGGTTTGGAGATATCTGTTATGAATATTTGGATAAACTCCGCGTGCTGTGCGAGGAAAACGGAACGAAACTGATCCTTGTCAAAGCACCCAGCCTTTATCCCTACTGGTATGAGGAATACGATGCGCAGATTAGGGAATATGCAAAGAAGCATGGGCTTTCTTACTATAACTTTGCCGAACAGACTGACGAGATCGGGCTGGACTTTGCAGCGGATACCTATGACGGTGGTTATCACTTGAATTTGTCGGGAGCAAATAAACTGTCCCGTTATTTTGGGGAAATCTTGGTGGAAGAACACGGGCTTTCGGATCAACGTCAGAATCCGAACATTGCTGCCGTCTATGATAAAAAACTACAGGAATATGACAGAATCATTGCAGAAAGCATGAGGTGACAAAAGATGAAGGGGATTCGTAAAATACTTTTTTTGTGTGGAGTTGCTTGGACGTTAACGGCCTGCGGTCAGGAAGCGGCTTCCACCGGAAATCTGGCGCAGGATATCAATATGAGCGCTGACGGACAAAAAAGTGCCGAAAAAAGCGTTGACGGAGATAATAAGGAAACCGTAGCGGCGCAGCAGGAGAATCTGAAAGAAGATGAGGGGGTATTCAGCTTCGCATACGAGGGCGTGACGTTTATTCCGGGAGGAACGATTGATAAGAAAACACTGCCAAAGTATACTGATGTTGCTGAGGTCCCAAGTTGTGCCTTTGGCGGAAATGACAACGTATATCAGTTTAAGGCCTTTGAACTGACGACTCATGTTGAAGGGGAGGAGGAGATCGTTTATTCCGTTTATTTTGTGGATCCGAATCTGCCTACGACGGAGGGGTTGCGCTTGGGGGATACCGTGGATGATATGATATCCCTTTATGGAGAGGATTATGAAATGGAAGAGAATGTCTATGCCTATACAAGAGGGGAGACTTCGTTGAATATCATTACCCAAAATGATGTTGCAGTCAGTATTGAATATCGGTTGGAGAAATGAGGCGAATTTTTAATAATATAAAGGGGCGCGTTCAGGCAGACGCGTCCTTTTTATATGTCTGCGTCGATTTTTTCATGTGAGACTGGATTTTTGAAAATCGTTGATACTTCTTTCGAAAATTTCTCCATTATCAGGCATTCTGTCACCTCACGACTGTACAAAATACTAGCGAATATATACAAAACATAGCATATCTAAGCCGAAAAGTATATGTCTGAGGTTGACTTTTGGCCCTTAAGTTGCTAAAATTATTGACGATGTTTATATCAGACAGGCTTTCACAGCAATGAGGATAGGAAACAGCCGGGAAGGAAGGGTGCTTGTATGCAGAAAAAGGTGTTTCAGTTGTTGGTGGACAATACTTCGGGTGTGTTGAGCCGCATTGCAGGGCTCTTTTCCAGACGGGGTTACAATATTGACAGCATCACCGCAGGCGTGACGGCGGATCCGCGCTACACCCGCATCACCATCGCCACTTCAGGAGACGACGAGATCTTAGAGCAGATCGAAAAACAGGTGTCAAAGCTTGTGGATGTGCGGGATATCAAGGAGTTAAAGCCCGATGAGAGCGTGTACAGAGAACTTGCGCTCGTCAAAGTCAGGGTGACATCCGCCAGAGATCGTATTGACGTCTTTGCGGTGGCAAACGCTTATCGTGCCGATCCCGTGGATGTATCACCCGGCAGCATCACCATTGAGTTGATTGGCGATCAGGACAAGATCGACGCGTTTATTGCGGTGTTAGACGGCTACGAAATCTTGGAGCTTGCGCGCACGGGGATTGCGGGGCTCTCCCGCGGTGTAGCAAATGTGACTTATCTATAGTTAACAATTTGTTATGTTGTTTACTAATGAGTAAATGACAAACAGGGTAATGAAAGGGAGCAATCCCTCGAAATTATAAAGGCTTTATACACTTTTATTCAATCATCGAACGGAGGAAAGGTAAAATGGCAAAGATTTTCTATCAGGAGGACTGTAACTTATCTCTTTTGGACGGCAAGACCATTGCTGTCATCGGCTACGGCAGCCAGGGACATGCACACGCGCTCAATGCGAAAGAGTCCGGCTGTCACGTGATCATCGGTCTCTACGAAGGTTCCAAGTCCTGGGCTAAAGCGCAGGCACAGGGATTTGAGGTTTACACGGCTGCCGAGGCTGCTAAGAAGGCTGATATCATCATGATCCTTATCAACGACGAGCTGCAGGCAGCGATGTACAAAAAGGACATCGAGCCCAACTTAGAGCCCGGCAATATGCTGATGTTCGCACACGGTTTTAACATTCACTTCGGATGTATCGTACCGCCCAAGGATGTGGACGTGACCATGATCGCGCCCAAGGGCCCCGGTCATACCGTAAGAAGCGAGTATCAGGCAGGCAAGGGTGTTCCTTGTCTGGTAGCCGTACATCAGGATGCTACCGGCAAGGCACAGGATATTGCTTTGGCTTATGCGCTGGCAATCGGTGGTGCAAGAGCGGGCGTTTTGGAGACCACGTTCCGTACGGAGACCGAGACAGACCTTTTTGGTGAGCAGGCAGTCCTTTGCGGCGGTGTCTGCGCGTTGATGCAGGCCGGTTTTGAGACGCTTGTTGAGGCGGGATACGATCCGAGAAACGCATACTTCGAGTGTATCCATGAGATGAAGCTGATCGTGGATCTGATTTACCAGTCCGGTTTTGCAGGTATGAGATATTCCATCTCCAATACCGCTGAGTATGGCGATTACATTACCGGTCCGAAGATCATCACCGAGGATACCAAGAAGGCGATGAAGAAGATCCTTTCCGATATTCAGGATGGTACGTTTGCAAAGGACTTCCTGCTCGATATGTCTTCCGCAGGCGGTCAGGTACACTTCAAGGCGATGAGAAAGCTCGCTTCCGAGCATCCTTCAGAGGTTGTAGGTGAGGAGATCAGAAAGCTCTACAGCTGGAACGGTGAGGACAAGCTGATCAACAACTAACTTCTTCAAGTGACTAAATAAGAAAAAACAAAGGCATTCCGCCGGTCATCCGGCCGGGGTGCCTTTCTTCTTTTCGGCATTTTGGGATAGACAGGGTTTCTTTAGAAAATATTAAGAACTGTCTGCGGTTTCTGTTTAGATATATAGGTTATGATAGAGCAGTACAGATGAGAGATAAATAAATGCTTGTCTGACTTACTCCGTGGAAAAGTATAAGGAGTTTGCATCATGGAAAAAGCAACGAATCAAATATTGATTGTGGAAGATGACAAGGATATCAGAGAGGGAATTGAAATCTACCTGAAAAATCAGGGCTACACGGTCTTTCAGGCGGCTGACGGGGTAGAAGGTCTTGCCGTCATCAAAAAGGAGACCATTCATCTTGCCATTGTAGATGTAATGATGCCGAGAATGGACGGGATTACCATGATGATGCGGGTGCGGGAGCAGGGTTATGAATTTCCGGTGATCATGCTCTCCGCAAAATCCGAGGAAGTGGACAAGATTATGGGTCTTGATATGGGAGCCGACGATTATGTGACCAAGCCCTTTACCACGATGGAGCTTCTGGCCAGAGTGAATTCTCATTTGCGGCGCTACAGCCGTTATCTGGAGATGAAGGACGCCGGGAGCAAAAAAGAGGAGGATGCTAAGGTGTTTTCGGTCGGTGGACTGGAAGTGCATGAAGAGACGGTGGAAGTGTATCTGGATGGCAGTCCCGTGCGGCTTACGCCTACAGAGTTCAAGATCCTTCTGCTTTTGATCAAGAGCCCCGGCAGGGTCTTTTCCGCGGAGGAGATTTATGAGCGGGTCTGGAATGAACAGGCTATCAACACGGACACGATTATGGTGCATATCAGAAAGATCCGGGAGAAGATCGAACTGAATCCCCGGGATCCCAAATATTTAAAGGTGGTGTGGGGCGTTGGATACAAAATCGAAAAACAGGGAAGGTCGTAGATGGTTATCAGCCGGAAATCTGGTCGTATGGGCACTTTGTCTTGCGGCGGCCCTTATCTTTTTATTGCTTTATCCGGGTTTTCAGGAGCGGGCGGAGGAAGATGAACCGGATATTTTGTCAGGCAACGAGTTCCTGCACGAGATTTATCAGGCAAACCTCGTTCTCTACCACCGACTACAGAAGACGGTGACAGGAAAGGAGAATCTCTCCGGACAGGATCTTTACCTGACTGCATCGACAAGCAAAGCAGAAGGCTATCAGGGAGAATATTATGATTTTGGCGGGGAAACGCCGCTTTCTTATGCAGGCGAGCGCCTTGATGCGCTTCTTGACGATTGGGACACCAACATGGCGAATACAATCGGTTCTTGGGTCGATTACGAGATTATTGACAGCGTTTCCGGTAAAAGTCTGGCGAATACCGAGCGTTCTTTAAGTCTTCTTGGTACGAAGGCGGAATCGCAGTCTCCGGAAGACTATTACCCGTATTATATCAAAATGGAATTTGATGAGATTGGGCGGCTTTCCCATGTGTGGGCACGGGGGGAGGATGCGGATGCTATTGTTGATGGTGCTTCGCTTGTGATGCGAAGCCGCTATTTGGAACGAAGCCTGTATGAATCGCTATCCTACTCCGCTTATGGGAATATCGGCTGGGAAAATGCGGTTTTTTATCTTGCCGACGGTGAGGTTTGGCGGATGCAGCTGCGGGTGGCAAATCTGCCGCAAAACTGTACAGTCTGTTATGCCATGACGGAAACGCAGTTTGCGGAATTAAAGGCTTCCTCACGCCTTTTTCATTCGGTAAATCGTTTTATTGATAATTATTCAGGCATTGGTATCCAAGAATGTTTTCGCTTCCTATTAGTTATGTTGTTTGCAATTAGCCTGTTTTTACCGCTGTGGAAGGGGTATCATCTGCATGAAAAGCAGTTTTTGCCGCTGCATTTTGAGGTGACTGCGGTTCTGCTTGTCGTTGCATTTGTACTGTTTGGGGAATTGGCCGTACATTTTGTCCTGCTTTCTATGTCGAATAGATGGGATTACAGTTTGCCGTATACGATTCATTCCTTTTTTCCGGCTTTTTCTCTATCGAAGGCGAACATTCTTGTTCAGGCAGGAAATCTTATCCTCTTAACGGTCGCCTTTCGTCTGTGGCTTGCATTGGCAGCGCCTCTTGGTCAGATCTATGAACTCGGCATCAGAGGATATTTTAAAAAGCACAGCCTGACCGTGCGGGGTATCAGAAGAATGCGCGTGGTGATAAAGAGAGGAAAACGGCGGCAGCAAAAGGCGAGGTGGCAGAAGAAATACGGTTTTCTGCTTTCGGCGGTGCAATCGGTGTTCGAAGGAAATCTACAGACAGAGATTGCGGGGGACTGGGGGGAGTTTGAACCTCTGAAAGGAGAGTTGTCTAGGCTTCAGGACGGCTTTTTGCGGGCAGTGGAGGAAGAGGTCAAGAGCCAGCGAATGCGCACGGAGCTCATTACCAACGTTTCCCATGATTTAAAAACCCCGCTTACCGCCATACTCACCTACACGGAGCTGCTGCAGGGAAAGGACGTGACAGAGAAGCAGCGGGAGGAATATCTTGCCGTCTTAAAAAGAAAATCCCTGCGATTAAAGACGCTGATTGAAGATTTGTTTGAGGTGAGTAAAGCAAGCAGCGGCAATGTGACTTTCGAACGGGAACGGGTTGATATTTGCAGCCTCATGCGGCAAGTATGGCTGGAATACGAGGACGGAGCGAAGGTCGCCGGACTGACTTTCCGTTTTCAATTTCCGGAGGATAAAGTATTCGTTTTTCTGGACGGCGAAAAAACATGTCGGATTTTTGATAATTTATATACGAATATTATCAAGTATGCCATGCCGAACACTCGAGTATATGTGCGCGTGGAGCAGGTGGAAGATGAGGTGCGCATTGAGCTGAAAAATATTTCCGGCTATGAACTGAACATTCCCGCAGAGAGTCTGACGGAGCGCTTTGTCCGTGGCGACAGCGCAAGAAGCAGCGAAGGCAGTGGTCTCGGGCTTGCCATCGCCAGAAGTTTCGTGGAAGGACAGGAGGGACAGATGCAGATAGAGATCGACGGGGATCTGTTCAAGGTACTCCTGATCTTTAAAAGACTGTAGGTACTATTTTACCTTTGGTTCCATAAATTTTAAGATGTTTTCATTCATTGGCCGGATGCGATGATACAAAAAACCGATTTCGCGGGGGGATATGGGTTTGGATAAGGCTATTTCAATCAGGGAACCTTCCTGTAATTCCTGTTCTACAAACTGTTTTACAACACAGGATACCCCTATCCCCATTTTTGCGAACTCAATCAGCAGATCCATTTCGTTCACTTCAAGGATATGCAGCGGGTTAATTTTATTTTGTGCGTAATAACTGTTTAAATGTCTGCGGGAGACATTGTCCCGGTCAAGCAGCATGATGTTGCCATTTTCAAAGATTGCATCATTATCACAGTTTAATTTATCCCGGTATGCCGGAGTGCAGACAAAGATATACTCTATCACACCGAGAGAATGATAGACGGCTGTTCCCGGATTTTCCGGCTTGGCCGCAAGTGCAAGATCGATATTTCCCTGTTCAACCATGGAACAGGCTGCCGAGGAGGACGTGCAGGTGATCGACACGTCTGTGTTGGGATAATGCTCCGTAAATTCTTTAAGATAAGGCATGAGATAATGCTTGCACAGCACATTGCTGGCAGCAATCCGTAGATATCCGGTACTCTGCCCATGCTTCAGACGCTCTTCCGTATCAGAAAGGAGCTGAAAAGCCTTCTTTGTGCTCTCATATAAATTCCTCCCGTTTTCCGTCAGCGCAACTCCTTTTGATTTTCTGATAAAAAGAGTGGTATTCAGGTTTTCTTCCAGTTTTTTGATGGTTATGCTGACTGCGGGCTGCGAGATATACAATTTTGCCGCCGCCTTGGAAATGCTTTGGCATTCCGCTACCGCGAGAAAGATTTTATATCTGGAAAGATTGTCTAAAGTGTCCACAACATCAGTCCTCCGATATTAGTTGCATTTATGTATTTCATAAATTACATATATTTGAATTATATCACTGGCAGAATTATAATGCAAGAAAGCATATGGATTGCAGATGCCGCATGGGAAGCGTTTCAAAAGGGATTGCATCTGTACGGAAATGTGATAAACTGAACATGAGTGCTAAGAAAACACGAGGAGGAAGCAGATATGGGAATGACAATGACACAGAAAATTCTGGCAGCACATGCCGGTCTTGATAAAGTGGAGGCGGGCCAGCTCATCGAAGCCGATCTCGATCTGGTGCTTGGTAATGATATTACAAGTCCCGTAGCCATTCACGAAATGGAAAAAATGAAGGTGAACGGTGTGTTTGACAAAGACAAGATCGCATTGGTACCGGATCACTTTGTACCCAATAAGGATATCAAATCCGCAGAGCACTGTAAGTGTGTGCGGGAATTTGCAAGGAAAAATGAGATTACAAACTATTTTGAAGTGGGACAGATGGGCATCGAGCACGCCCTTTTGCCGGAGCAGGGACTGACCGTGGCCGGTGATGTTATCATCGGCGCTGATTCCCACACCTGTACCTACGGTGCGCTGGGCGCTTTTTCCACTGGCGTGGGCAGCACGGATATGGCGGCAGGCATGGCTACGGGTAAAGCCTGGTTCAAAGTGCCTTCGGCTATCAAATTCAATTTGACCGGAAAGCCTTCCGAGTGGGTGAGCGGCAAGGATGTGATCCTGCATATCATCGGCATGATCGGTGTGGATGGCGCTCTTTATAAATCCATGGAGTTTACAGGGGATGGTATTGCAAATCTGACCATGGATGACCGTTTTACCATCGCAAATATGGCAATCGAAGCGGGCGGCAAGAACGGTATCTTCCCGGTGGACGAACTTGCAATTGCCTACATGAAAGAGCACGGCACAAGGGAATATAAGATTTATGAGGCGGATGCGGATGCCGTATACGACGAGGAATATACGATTGATCTGAGCGCACTTAAGCCTACCGTTGCCTTCCCGCATCTGCCGGAAAATACTAAGACGATCGATGAGATCAAAGAGGATATCAAGATTGACCAGGTAGTGATCGGCTCCTGCACGAACGGCCGTCTTAACGACCTTCGCATTGCGGCAAAGGTGTTGCAGGGCAGGCATGTGGCTAAGGGAATGCGCTGTATCGTAATCCCCGCAACCCAGAAGATTTATTTGCAGGCGATGGAGGAAGGACTCTTAAAGACTTTTATCGAGGCCGGTGCCATTGTCAGCACCCCCACCTGCGGCCCCTGTCTTGGCGGCTATATGGGGATTCTCGCGGAGGGCGAGCGCTGCGTTTCCACTACCAACCGAAACTTTGTGGGACGCATGGGCCACGTGAGTTCCGAAATCTATCTGGCAAGCCCGGCGGTGGCTGCGGCCAGCGCGGTGGCAGGGAAGATTTTCTGTCCTTGTAAACTATGATGACTAAAGGGTTTTGAGTGCGCACTAGGACAGAAAGGAATTAGCACATGGGATTGATTGCAAATCAGATGGCAGTGGAAATGCTTTGCAAAATGACAGAAAAATTCAAAAGAGCCTGCAGTAAGGGTGAAAAGAAAGCAGATCAGAATAAAAAAGAAGGAAACGGAAAGGAACAAAAATCATGAAAGCAGCAAAGGGATACGTATTTAAATACGGGGACAATGTAGATACGGACGTGATCATCCCCGCCCGTTACTTAAATTCCTCCGATCCGGCAGAGCTTGCGACGCACTGCATGGAGGATATCGACAAGGACTTTATCACAAAGGTGAAAAAGGGCGATATCATCGTAGCCACCAAGAATTTCGGCTGTGGTTCTTCCAGAGAGCACGCGCCCATTGCCATCAAAGCAGCGGGGGTAAGCTGCGTGATCGCTGAGACGTTTGCCAGGATCTTTTACCGCAATGCCATCAATATCGGTCTGCCTATCGTGGAGTGTCCGGAGGCAGCCTGCGCAATTGAGGCAGGAGATGAGGTGGAAGTGAACTTTGACACCGGCGTGATCACTGATGTGACGAAGGGGACGACCTATCAGGGGCAGGCATTTCCCGAGTTCATGCAAAAGATCATCGCGGCGGAAGGTCTGGTTAATTACATCAACACCAAATAACAGGGGAAAAGGCTATGATCTATCGTGTCGGCGATGGCGATAACCCCGCCTATGACTATAGCAGTCAATTAAAACCTGCCAAGAATGCCGAGAGCCAGGAGAAATTCAGCCTGGATCGGCAAAAGGAGCAGGAATACACTGCCGGGAAAGAGGAAAAGGGCGAGGACAAAAAACTGCATGAAAAGCCCGGAGCGCGCAGTAGAGTGCAGGACGGTGTCAGGCTGGAACTTTCTGGCGGCAGGAATGCGCAGGAGTCTTGGGAAAAAGAGGAAGAAGCTAAGACGCAGTCTTCCGGTTCTTCCTTTTTTTCTGTTGTTCAGAATCTGATTGCCGCAGTAAAGGACTTTTTTTACCGGGTCTGGAATGATGTTCCGGCAACGCCTCTTTCCGAAGATGTGACACCGGAAGAAGCAGAACGCTATACCGAAGAATATTATGCGATGAAGGGCATTTCTCCGGAGCAGATCAAGTCGGAAACGTCTCAGAAAGAGCCGGTGGAAACACAACAGGGCTACGAAGCGGACCTGGCTGCAAGAGATGAAAAAATCAAAGGACATCTCCGATCCGGAAACTTGGATCAGGTAATCAGCCTGCTCACAGACGGCGGCAAAAGAGCAGTAGCTAAAAATTCCACACTATTGACTTACTATGATAAGAGCGGGAAACTTACACAGATAAACGCGTCAGACAGGGAGCGGATCCTTCATGGAGACCGCAACGTGAGGACTTTATAACACCACGGCATTTTTTCCGCTTCGCTTTCCGCGGTAGAGGTTGTAGTCTGCTCTTGTGATGGTCTCCTCCACCGCTTCCCGTTTTTGGTGAAGGGCAATCCCCAGGGTAAGAGAACAGTGAATCCATTTTTCATTCAAATCGAACACGCTGTTTGCCACATTTCTGCGGATATTCTCCGCGATGCGATAAGAGCTTTCCTCCGAAGCGTTGTTTAAGAGAATCAAAATTTCTTCTCCGCCCCAGCGGCATACATATCCTTTTTCCCTTACCTGTTCCGTAGTGATCTTTGCAACTCCCTTTAAGACCACATCGCCGAAATCATGTCCATAGGTATCATTGACTTTTTTGAAATCATCGATATCGCACATAATGAGGGCAAATCCGGTATCGGATTCTATCGCCTGAGAGAGAAAAACATCCATGCTGCGGCGATTGTATAATCCTGTTAAAGGATCCGTGCTGGCAAGCTTATCCAGGATAGCGTTCTGATGCTGCAGCTGATTGCTCGACAGCCTGATTTCAAATACAAATACAAGCGTAAACAAAATCAAGAAAATAAAGGTACAACAGGCATTAAAAATATACAAAGACAGTTCTAATATCATATTGTCAAGAACAATGAGCGGCTCTCTGTAAAAAGATAGGATCTTACAGAGAAAAAAAGCAAACATGGAAATGACAGCAAGCAAAATCGCAATCTTTATCTTCCTGCGGTTAATATCCAGCATATAGCAAATATAGAAGCCGACAGGGATGATGGCAATGATATACTGCGCGAATCCATATTGCCAGCCGAGCACCAGACAGGCGGCAAAAGAGTGCAGGATCACTTCCAGAAAGGTAATAAAATAAACCGAAAGATAGTATTTACTGCCTCTGTTGATCAGGTTAAAACAAGTCAGGTAGGTGATAATGCTGCAAATATTGAAAAGAAACATGGGCCATACATGGAACGTATAAAAAATACAGAGTAAAAACACATGGACGGACATCACAGAGCCAATCATCAGATAGAATTTCAGCTTGTTTGTGATCTGCGTTCTTCCGGTCAGCACATCCTTCAATTGTCTGATGCCTTTTTTCAGGCGAAGAGTCAGTGTGCGCATTGTAATGGTTCCTGTTTCATGTCTTGTTTTCATGGATAATAAAACTGGCTGAATTCAATATAATATCTATTATATTATATATTACAATAGTTCCTTTGTAAATATTTCTTCGGCTTTCTCACCCATTTTGAGAAAACACTTGTTCGATGACACTATATCTGGTATACTGAATGCTATGGATGAGAACGCATTTGAACGTGCAAAATGTAAAGTATTATTAAAACAGCATGATCCCCACGGTTTTGGCACTTTGCAGGAAAAAACGGTTCACGCGGTAATGAAGCTTTACTATGAACCAAATGAGGATTATCATGAGGTGCCTGTAGAAGGCTTTATTGCGGATATTTACAGGGAAGGCCGCATCATTGAGATTCAGAACGGCCATTTTGAGAATTTACGGCCGAAGCTCGCCGCTTTCCTGCCTCTGTATCAGGTAACGGTGGTATACCCGATTCCCCGTATGAAATGGGTATTGTGGATGGATGAGACCACGGGTGAACTGTCCGAACGGCATAAATCTCCCATAAAGGGCAGTATTTATCACGCTTTTCCGGAATTATACCGTATCAGGTCGTTTTTAAAGAATCCCAACCTGACGCTCATCTTTCCACTGATCGACATGGATGAGTACCGTCTTTTAAACGGTTGGAGCAAAAATAAAAAGCGAGGCTCCTCCCGCTATGACAGGATGCCGCTTGCGCTCGTGGAAGAGATTGTGATCGAACGCTCAGAAGACTTTATGCAGATCATTCCCTGCGAGTTAAACGATGTCTTTACGGTAAAAGAATTTGCGGCAGCGGCAAAAATCCATCGGGATCTGGCGGGATCGGTTGTGCCCGTTTTACGGGAAATCGGATTACTGACACGAATCGGCAAGCGGGGGCGGGAGTATCTGTATGAGGTGTCCTGGGAGTGACAGATTGCTTTCCTGTTTGCACGGATGCTGACACGGACGGGAGATTCTCTACAGCATATAGTATTTTGCCTTTGCAAAAATACCAGATATATGGTATACTACGCATGTTAATGTGCAAAAAATGCGCATGGAGGGCTTGGTTATATATCCTGTATTGCATAGGATAGCCAATAGAAATTTAAAAACGAGGTTACCTTAAATGGCAAAAACGGAAACAAACACATATGATGCCTCCAGCATTCACGTTCTGGAGGGATTGGAGGCAGTGCGGGTACGTCCCGGCATGTACATAGGCAGCGTCTCCACCAAGGGCTTGAACCATTTAATCTACGAAATCATGGACAACGCGGTGGACGAGCATCTGGCGGGCTTTTGCGATACCATCAGGGTGACGCTGGAAGCGGACGGTTCCGCCACCGTATCGGACAACGGACGCGGCATTCCCGTGGGGATGCACGAAAAGGGCATCAGTGCGGAGCGGCTGGTATTTACGACGCTTCACGCGGGCGGTAAATTTGACAATGATGCCTACAAGACCAGCGGCGGACTCCATGGCGTGGGCTCCTCAGTGGTAAATGCTCTGTCTACCTACCTGCATGTGACGGTAAAGACCGGCGGACAGATTTATGAAGATCACTATGAGCGGGGCATTCCAACGCTGGAATTAAAAGACGGGCTGCTTCCCGTAGTGGGAAAGACCAAAGAGTCCGGCACCACCATCAATTTCCTGCCGGACGACACTATTTTTGATAAGACTCGCTTTAAGGAGGATGAGGTTAAGAGCCGCCTCCATGAGACTGCCTACTTAAATCCCGAGCTTACCATTATTTACGAGGATAAGAGAGGACCTGAAGTTGAGCATATCGAGTACCATGAGCCGGAGGGCATTGTCGGCTTCATCAAGGATATCAACAAGAGCCGTGAGGCGGTCTGCGACGTCATCTACTTTAAGGGCGAAGCGGAAGGAATCACCGTGGAGGGCGCCTTCCAGTATGTGAATGAGTTTCACGAAAATGTGCTGGGATTTTGCAATAATATTTACAATGCGGAAGGCGGCACCCACCTGACGGGCTTTAAGACCATGTTCACAAACGTGATCAACACCTACGCCAGAGGTCTTAACATCTTAAAGGAAAAGGATGTGAACTTTACCGGAGCGGATGTGCGAAACGGCATGACGGCGGTCATTTCCATCAAGCACCCCGACCCTCGTTTTGAAGGGCAGACGAAGACGAAGCTCGATAATCAGGATGCGGCCAAGGTGGTCAGCAAGGTGACGGGCGACGAAATCGTGCGCTATTTCGATCGGAATCTGGAAACCTTAAAGAGCATCATCGGTTGTGCAGAGAAGGCCGCAAAGATCCGTAAAACCGAGGAAAAGGCAAAGACCAACCTTTTAACAAAACAGAAATTTTCATTTGACACCAACGGAAAACTGGCAAACTGCGAGTCAAAGGATGCTGCCAAGTGCGAGATTTTCATCGTAGAGGGAGATTCTGCAGGCGGCAGCGCGAAAACTGCCAGAAACCGTATGTATCAGGC